>CACBIY010000003.1 GCA_902539445.1 uncultured Pelagibacteraceae bacterium | reverse complement strand
TTAAATCTACAAAATGGAGATCTAGTTTGGTCTAAAAATAATTCAGCTCCATTTAATTCACAAATAAAAATTTATAAGGATCGTTTTTTTATAATTGATTTTACTAATACACTTAGATGTTATTCTTTGAAAAATGGACAAGAAATTTGGAATTTTCAGACAGAATCAGCATTAATAAGATCTCAAAAAAGATTATCAATGGTGATTGTGAAAGATGTTATTTATTTCAATAATTCTTTAGGAGATATAAGTGCGGTGGGAATAATGGATGGCGAACTACTCTGGCAACTTCCTACCCAAAGTGATGTCTTATATGAATCTGCTTTTTCATTGGAAACATCAGACATTATAACTGATAACAAAGACTTATTTTTCTCAAACAATAAAAATCAATTTTTTTCAATTGATATCAAATCTGGCAGTTTCAATTGGGAAAATAGTGTAAATTCAAATTTAAGACCAACTGTAATTGATAATTTTATTATCTCTGTCTCCTTAGAGGGATATTTGATTGTGATAGATAAAATTACAGGAAATATTATTAAAGTTACTGATGTGTTTAATAATTTTAAACCTAAAAAAAGAAAAGAGATTAAACCCACAGGATTCATAGTTGGTTTAAAAAATATATACTTATCTACAAATATAGGAAAATTATTAGTGATTGATATAAAATCTGGTAAGACTATTTCAACTTTGAAAATTGATAAAGATAAAATTTCACGCCCTTTTATTTCTAACCAAAATCTATATTTAGCAAAAGATAATGCTATAATTAAACTGAACTAATGTTTTTGAAATTATTAGATAAGTTGGGTAGAAAAAAAGTTGTTCTAGATAGAGGACCTTCACATCCAAGATTTGACTTAGCAAAACCTTGGATGAATAGATATTATTTAATTTTCAGACATAGGCCAAAATGGTTCCCGTTTAATATACTTATTCATGAAATGTTAGCTGATGATCACGGTGAGGGAGTACATAATCATCTTTTTCCATATATCACAATTGTAATTAGAGGTGGTTATTGGGAAACAACTAAGAAAGGAAAATTTTGGAGAAGACCCGGTTATATTGGATTTAGATCTGCCAACGCATATCATAGAGTTGATTTAGAGCCTGGAACTAAACCAATGACTATATTTATCTCTGGTCCATTTGGCTTGAGGAAAGGTCCAAGATCAGAGTATGGTATTGATTTTAAATCAAAAAAAAATTGATGTCCAAAAATCTTGAGGAAAAATTTATATCATTTTGTAATTCAAAAAATTTAGAAATTAATCAAAACCAAATAGAGACAATTAAATTACTTCAAGATTTTCATAATAAAAATTTTTATTCTTCGATCTTTCATCTATTTAAAAAAGAAAATTATAAAAAAGGATTTTATCTTCATGGGGGAGTTGGTGTAGGAAAAACAATGATCTTAGATTTTTTTTATGATCTTATTTCTGCAAAAAAACTAAGACTTCATTTTAATGAGTTTATGTTAAATTTTCATGATTTTGTTCATGAAAATAAAAACAAGGAAGATGAAAATATTATTAATTTATTTGTTAAAGACTTAAAATCAAAAGCTTTGTTAATTTATTTTGATGAGTTTCAGGTTACCAATATAGTAGATGCTATGATACTAGGTAAATTATTTGATAAAATATTTAGTGAGAACATAAAAATAATTGTCACCTCTAATATTCAAATTTCTGATTTATATAAGGATGGTCTCCAACGAGATCAGTTTAAACCTTTTATTGAGATCATGAAAAAAAAGACACTCGAACATGAACTTGTTATTGAGGATGATTATAGAAAATCAAAAGAAAACCAAAATGATAGATATTTCTCCCCACTTAACCAAGAAAGTAATTTTAAAATGAATAAATTCTTTAGAATTATTTCAAAGGATAGAAAAAAAACTACTCAAAGTCTTGATATTAAAGGAAGAGAATTTCTAATTAAAGAATTCTATGAAGGAGTTGTCAGATTTACATTTGATGAGTTATGTGACAAAAATTTGGGAGCTGAAGATTATCTTGAAATAGCTAAAGTGTCTAAATTTATAGTTATTGATAAAATACCAAAGTTTGATGACATAAACTCTAACCAACAACACCGTTTCATAACTTTAGTTGATATAGTTTATGATAAGAAAATACCAATTGCTGTCACTGCTGAAAAAAATCTAGACGAATTAACGTCATCTAAATCACTAAAAGAGCCTTTTAATCGTACAATTAGCCGTCTTTATGAGCTAACATCCTCAAAATTTAATTTATGATACAAAAATTTAATAACTTTAAAGTGAATACCAATGGACAAAAATTATACGAATTCACCGATGAAACAATTAATTGGATCAAGAAAAATAAATTTAAAAATGGTATACTTAATTTAAGTATTCAACACACTAGTGCCTCTTTAATAATTCAAGAAAATGCAGATCCTGATGTCCAGACTGACTTAATCAATTATTTTAATAAAATCGCACCAATGGATAATAAGTTATATATTCATACAACGGAAGGCAAAGACGATATGCCTGCACACATAAAATCAAGTTTAACCAATAATCAAATTTCTCTTAGTGTTGAAAATGGAGAATTATTACTTGGAACTTGGCAGGGTATTTATTTATTTGAGCACCGATTAAACCCACAAACAAGAACCATCATTCATCATTTTTTAGGAGAGGTCTAATTTTTTTTTAAACTTTGAAAAGCTTTAAGTGCAGAAGCTCTCGCTTCTTCATGTATCACTATTGGTTTTGGATAATCTTTTCCTATAATTGTATTGATTGCTTGTTGATATTTCATTTCCATTTCCCAAGGTTTGTGAATAAATTTTTGAGGAACTTTACTTAATTCTGGTATCCATTTTTTTACATATTTTCCCTCTTTATCAAATTTTTCACCTTGAAGAATAGGATTAAAAATCCTGAAGTATGGAGCTGCATCCGCTCCACAACCTGCAACCCATTGCCATTGAGCTACATTATTAGCTTTATTAAAATCAAGCAAACAATTTCTAAAATGCTTTTCACCCTCGGTCCAATTAATTCTCAAATGTTTTACTAAAAAAGAACCAACCACCATTCTAATCCTATTATGCATCCAACCAGTTTCATATAATTCTCTCATTCCAGCATCAACAATTGGATAACCAGTCATCCCTGATTTCCATGCTTTTAAAAATTTTTCATTTTTTACCCAAGGAAATTTATCAAATTCTTTTCTGTAATTTCCTTTTAAAAACTCGGGAAAATAATTAATCAAACTATGAGAGAACTCACGCCAACCAAGTTCGTTAATATATTTTCTATAACCAATGCCTTTAGATTTAATTTCGTTACATTTTTTCCAAATCGTGCTCACATGAATTTGTCCGTGTTTGATATAAGGAGATAACTTTGATGTGCCCTCTATAGAAGGAAAATCTCTAGCCGAACCATATTCTTTAATCTTATCATTAATCAAATTGTTAAGAACTTTTTTTGAGTCACTTTCTGATACTTTCCAATAATTCTCAAATTTTTTGTACCAACTTTTTTTGGGTAAAATACTTTTTGGCTCAACACAATTTTTGAAGAAAGATATTACTTTTGTTTTTTTCTTTACGATATAATTTTTACTTGGCGGTAAACCTAAATATTTTTGTTCAGCATTTCTCCAGAAAGGAGTGAATACTTTAAAGGGTGTTCCATCATTTTTAGTAACTTCTTGAAACTCATTTAAAATATTTCCTTTAAAATATTTAAATTCAATTTCATTTTTTAGGAAAACATCTCTAATTTTTTTTCCTTTTGCAATTACATCAGGTTCGTAAATTTTATTCCAATATATTGAAACGTCATCTTTTTTTTTAATTTTGGAAAATATATCTAGTTCATCACCTGCTAATATTTGGAGATTTATTTTGTATTTAGATAATTCAGATTTAAATATTTCTAAAGATTTAAACAACCACCACTTTTGGGCTTCTCTTTTGCTATCAAAATCGGCTTTATTATAAATAAATAAAGCAATAACATTTTCATGATTTTGCGTAGCATATGAGAGAGCAGGATTATGTTCTATTCTAAAGTCTTCCCTTATCCAAGCTATTGCATTTTTGGTCATATAAATATTATTTTCTACCTTTAGATAACAGCTGTTTATAAAGTTTAACATCTGCATTTCCTTCGCATCCTATGACAAGAATGTTAGAATCCTCATTCAAATTTAATGATTTTCTTGCTTTTGGATTATTTGCCAAACCTATAAGAGCAATAACCCCAGGAGTTGCACATTCACCACCTATAATTGAAACTTTACTTAATTTTCTATCTTTTAACATCGCGGTTGTTTTAGCAACATTATTATCAGCAACAGATACACAATAGTTAGAAGTTTTTTTTAATATTAGCCATGGGACAAGTGACATTTCATTACATGACATCCCACCCATAATACTTTCTTTTTTTATTCTTATTTTTTTCATTTTGCTTGCTTTAACACTCTGAAGGACACAATCAGCTCTATCAGGCTCAACAACAATGATTTTTGGAATTCTTTTAAAATATTTTGCTACCCCAGCTACTACACCTGCCGCTAATCCTCCAACACCAGCTTGAACAAATATGTGAGTTATATAATGGTTGGTTTGTTTAGATATTTCTTTTATCATAATAGAATATCCAGCCATTGTAAGTTGAGGAACATATTTATATTTTTTGGTAGAGACGTCCTGGACTATTTGCCAATTATATTTTTTTGAAAGTCTTTTGCATTCCTCTAACGAATTTTCATAATTTCCCTTAACCCTTATTACCTCAGCACCAAATTTCTCAATTTCACTAACTCTTGTTTGGCTTACATATTGACTTACAAAAATTTTACATTTTAAATTTAATCTTTTTGCTCCCCAAGCAACAGACCTGCCATGATTACCGGCTGTTGCTGATGAAATAACAATATTTTTTTTCCCTTTAGATATTCTCTCGACTGCATATGCTCCTCCCAATGCTTTAAACGATTTTAAATGAAATCTTTTAGACTCATCCTTATAAAATATATTATTTAATTTCAAATTTTTCTTTAATTTATCAAGTGATAGTAGGGGGGTTGCTTTATAATTTTTCCAACCGGAAATTGATTTATAAGCATTAGTGATTAATGAAGAGGGAAGATGTTTTAAAACATAACTTCTTTTAAAATTATAACGATTATTTTTATATAATTTTTTATATTTCCAGCTTTTAAGATTTTTTAAACTCTTCACTTTAACAATCTAGAGTATTTTGTCTTTCCCATTTGGTTATAGGTTTTGATTTATCAAATCTTTCTATATTGTTAAATTCTTTTATTTCTGTACTTCTAAGTTTTATATAGCTATTGATTACATCAGCACCAAAAGCATCATTCATCTCTTTATTTTGTTTTAATTGTTTCAATGATTGATCTAACTCATCAGGAAGTGTTGGAAGATTTGGATATTTTGCAAAATCTTCATACATATTACAATTAAGAGGCTTTCCAGGATCTATTTTGTTTTTAATACCATTTATTCCAGCTGCGAGAACACTTGCTTGAAGTAAATAAGGGTTGGCCGATCCATCCATTAATCTCAATTCAAATCTTCCTGGATCGGGAATTCTAATCATATGAGTTCTGTTATTACCAGTGTAAGAAATACTACTTGGTGACCATGATGCACCTGACTTTGTTGGTGGTGCATTAATTCGTCTGTAACTATTTATTGTAGGATTAAAAAAAGCAGATAAAGATGAAGCGTGTTTTATTACTCCTCCTAAAAAATTATATGCCATTTTACTAAGACCTAATTGATTAGACTTGTCCAAAAATTTATTTTTCTTTCCATCCCAAACTGAAATATGGGCATGACAACCATTTCCTGTTAAATTCTCAAATGGTTTAGGCATAAACGTAGCTCTTAAACCATGTTTTTCAGCAATAGTTTTTACCATGTATTTAAAAAACGTATGTCTGTCTGCTGTCTTTAAACAATCTGAGTAATCCCAATTCATTTCAAATTGACCATTAGCGTCCTCGTGATCATTTTGATAAGGACCCCATCCCATTTCAATCATACAGTCACAAATTTCTTTAATTAAATCATACCTTCTCATTAAAGCTGATTGATCATAACAAGGTTTTGATTGAGTATCTCTTGGATCAGCAATGGAGTCTCCATCAGGTGATATTAAAAAATACTCACACTCCACGCCAGATTTCATAGTCAATCCCTGTTTTGAAAGTTTTTTAATTTGTTTTTTTAACATTATTCTTGGTGAAGCATCTACAGGTTTTCCACTCATCCAAAGATCTGATGCAAGCCAACCCACCTCTTTATTCCAAGGTAGTTGAATTAAACTATCGGGATCTGGAATCCCGAACATGTCTGAGTCTGCAGGTGTCATATCTAACCAAGCTGCAAACCCTGCAAATCCTGCACCAGTTTCTTGCATTTCTTTTATTGCGTGTGCTGGTACAAGTTTTGATCTAAGAACTCCAAATAAATCAACAAAGCTTATCAAAAAATATTTAATTTTTTTTTCTTTAGCAATTTTGAATAAATTTTTTGGCATAAATTAAGTTAACATAATTATTTTAAAAAAGATAAAATTGTTTCCTTATAAAAAATTAAATTTACAACAATAATTATAATTACCGCTATTATTGCTCCGTACTTTGCTTTTGGAAAAGCAACGCCTCTCATCTTACTTGGTCTAAGTTCCTCGTTATCTTTATTATCTTCTGACATATGACAAAAAAAGGGCGCCACATAATCTGTAGCGCCCAAATTTTTAATTTAATTACCAATCAGTAATATTGCTTTTATGGTCATTTGGACCATGTCTTTTTCTTGCTAATCTTTCAAGCTCATCACTTTCAGATTTAGCAGTCAAAACATGCCAACCAATCCATATAATTATAGCAAGTATTACTAATATTCCTTCACTAGATCCAGCACCAGGATAAATAGCACCAGCAACTTCCTCTGCCGGTTTATTCAGGTGATCAATCCAATTTGTAACTGTCGCCATATTATTCCTCCTTTACCTGGTTGCTGAGGCAACTGCTTTTTCATCAGATTTAGCAGTTTCCATCATTTCATAGTCTAGTCCAGCTATTTCAGCTTCACGCGGAATTCTTAATTTACCCATTCCGTGTAATACTTTTGCAATGATATAGCCTGGTATTAATCCTAGAACAAAGAACATAATTATTGCTCCTAAGAACATACCCAAAGGATTTATTGATGCATAAGTAGTTCCGTCCCACATAGCTCCAACACTGTAACCAGATGATGGATAACCATTTAAAACAAAACCACAAATTACAAGACCTATAAATCCTGCATATCCGTGTACTGCAACAGCACCAACTGCATCATCAATTTTGAACTTACGTTCAACGAAATAATGTAGTTTGTAAGAAATTACAACACCGATCATACCTATGATCATTGATTGAATTGGATGATATAAATCATTTCCAGCTGAAGCACATATAATACCTGCTAGTCCACTTGAGTAAGTCCAGAATGGATCACCTTTTGCAATCCAGTATCCAGCTAATAATCCTCCTGATAGTGACATCAAGAAGTTAAAAGTAATACCGCTAAGTGTAGTAGGCGTTACATAAATGTTTGTAGCCGTCCAATAAGATATACCTTCCATGCCGTACTCTGGTCCAAGATCAAATATTGGTATATTACATGCCGCATAGAATCCCCAGAAACCAGTATAAATTAGAAATAATCCAATTGTTACTAGCCATGGATTTCTTGGTCCAATATTTCTTGGTTCACCACTTGATGAGAATTTTCCAATTCTTGGTCCTAAAACCATTAGAACACCTAAAGCAAATCCACCAGCTATAGCGTGAATTACTCCTGATGCATAAGCATCATGGTATCCTAAAATTTTCAGCATCCAACCATCAAAGTGCCATCCCCAAGCAGCATCAATTGTCCAGAATACCGAACCAATCGCTATTGCTAAAATCCCAAAAGCAAAAGTAGTTATTCTCTCAATTATTGCTCCAGAGACGATTGAGGCAGCAGTCCAAGAAAATAATAAAAAGGCAGCCCAGAAAACACCATTAATGTGATCTCCAAGATTAACCGCCATTATATCACTTGTTGGTACTTGCCACATAGCACTAAACAATGTTTCATCAGTGATTAATGCTGTACTTTCATTCATTATTGAAGGTGCTATTCCCGGTCCTGTTGGGAAAGCCCAGTAAATCCACCAACCAAATAAAAACCAAGTTACTGTTACCAAAGGTATCAGCATCGTGTTTTTCATAAGAGTATGTTGATGGTGTTTGTATCGAGAAGCTCCAACTTCATACATACAGAAACCGACGTGAATTAAAAACATCAGCACCACTGTAATCCAGTAGTAAAATTCCGTAAATATAGTAGTAAGAGCGCCTAACTGATCAGTCATATTCTCTCTCCATATTAGTTTTCAAAATCCTATAAAATTATGAAAGTTGTTACAAACGAAACAATCTAATAAAACCTAATATTGACAATAGATTTTAAAAAATAATCAACTTTAGATTGTGTAATTAAAATTTAAGGTATGCTTTTTTCAAATCAACAAGAGGATGTTTTGGTGACATTTGAAATTTCACTAAAAGTTCTCTTGCTATCATATCTCTGTCTTGTTGGTTATCTGGCAACTTGATTGATGATGGAATTGTAACCCAACCATTAGCATTTCTACAAAATACAGCTGGTCTTCCTTCTTCATAACCCATATGAACATCTTCTAACCAATTCAAATCATCCCAGCCCATTGCTTCTACATACTTCTTAAGGAATGGTGTCATTTTTTTGTAATCTGGCAGAAGATTAACGTCATATCTATAGCCAATAGATTGGCCAATCATCTTTTCTCTAGCAGTTTCTTTTTTCTTTCCTAGCTGTTGGTCTTTAACGACTACTGATTTAGAAACTTTTTTTTTATTTTTTTTCTTAGCCATTTTTACATCTAAATTTTATGAAAGTTATCAACCCCAACAGTATAATTAGTACCTGCTAAAGGAACTTTTGCTAAAGCCGATGCTTCAGAAGTAAGTGCCGCTAAATCTTCAGGTTCTAAAGAATGTATATTTGTTTTTCCACAAGCTCTAGCTAACAACTGAGCTTCAAGAGTCATTGAATGTAAATAATTATAAACTCTCAATGCTGCATCATCAGGATTTAATCTAGCTCTTAATTTTGGATCTTGTGTAGCAACTCCTACTGGACATCTTCCAGTATGACAGTGATAACATTCACCTGCTTTTACTCCCATTTCTTTCTCAAAATTTGCCTCTGGTATATCTTTGTTACAGTTTAGTGCAATCATAGAACCAGTACCAATAGCTATTGCATCTGCACCTAAGGCTAATGCTTTTGCCATATCAGCACCATCTCTAACTCCACCAGCATAAATTAATGTAACTTTTCCAGTTTTTCCAACATCGTCCAACGCTCTTCTTGCTTCTCTAATAGCTGCAATTCCAGGAATACCAGTGTTAGCAGCAGCGATGTGTGGACCTGCTCCTGTAGATCCTTCCATTCCATCTAGATAAATAGAGTCAGGATCACATTTTGCAGCCATACGAACATCGTCATAAACCTTTGATGCACCTAATTTTAATTGAATTGGAACTTTATTTTTTGTTAATTGTCTAAGCTCCTCTACTTTTAATGCTAAGTCATCTGGACCTAACCAGTCAGGATGTCTTGCAGGAGATCTTTGATCAATACCTGATGGTAGTGATCTCATTTCAGCAACTTGGTCGGTTACTTTTTGACCCATTAAGTGACCACCCATACCAACTTTTTGTCCTTGTCCGATAAAAACTTCTATTCCATCAGCCAATTGTGCATGATGTGGGTTAAACCCATATCTTGATTGAATACATTGATAAAACCATTTTTCAGAATATCTTCTTTCATCAGGTATCATTCCACCCTCACCTGAACATGTTGCGCTACCTGCCATTGTAGCTCCTCTTGCTAACGCAGTTTTTGCTTCATAAGATAAAGCACCAAAACTCATACCAGTAATATAAACTGGTATATCTAATTCAATTGGATTTTCACATCTTGGTCCAATAACAGTTTTAGTTTCACATTTTTCTCTGTAACCTTCGATTACAAACCTTGTAAGTGTTCCTGGTAAGAAAACTAAATCATCAAATGTTGGAATCTTTTTCATCAGTGCCATTCCACGCATTCTGTATCTTCCTAACTGAGATTTAATATGAATATCATCAATTACTTCTGGTGTGAAAATAGCATTGTGACCTAATAAACTTTTATTTCTGCCACCGTTAGAACTTAAATGAACGTCAGCTTTTCCACCTACGTTACCGTTAGTTTTTAATTTACCATTTTTTTTCTTTTTTTTCTTAGCCATTAAATTGCTCCTTTTTTCTCAGTAGGTTCTAAGTTATCGTAATTCCAAAGTTTTTTACCCGCTACAATTTTTTTCATTTTACTTACATCAAAATTTTCACCGATCTCAGCAACCTTTAATTTTCTTTTTAACCAATCTTGGTCACTTTTAGTCAACTCGGCATCTACAGCATCACTACCATAAGAGCCAATTTCTCCACCTACGAAAATTGTCCCATCATACATCGAGTCACCTAAATTTATACCGACATCACCCAGAATGATGATTCTTCCTCTTTGCATCATAAATCCAGTAAACGCACCCGCATCACCACCAATAATTATTGTTCCACCTTTCATATCAATACCTGTTCTTGCACCAACACTACCTTTACAGATTAAATCACCACCTCTGATAGCAGCTCCAAAACAGGATCCAGCATTTTTCTCAATTACAACTTTACCTGCCATCAAATTTTCTGCACAAGACCATCCAACTCTTCCATTGATTCGAACTATTGGACCATCACATGAACCCATTCCAAAATATCCTAAACTTCCTTCAAAAATTAAATTTAATTTATTTAAAATACCAACACCTAAACTATGTTTACCTTGTGGGTTTTTAATTACGATTGTTCCATAACCTTGTCCCATCAAATTATCTATTTCTTTATTTGCTTCTGCAGCAGTCATATCTTTTACATCTAGGTCAGTTCTTTTATTAAAATCAACATCATGAGTTCCAAAGTAATAAAAGTTTTCTGCCTCATCAGGATTGAAAAATTTTTGTTGAGTTCTTCCTGTTAAAACCTCAGTGTGCATACCCATTGCTTGGGCTTTAGTTTTCTTTGAAACACTTTTTATATTTGCCATACTTTTACCTCTCCATCGAATGGATCATAAGTATCAATTTCTTGTGGTAAAATTGATCTTATTGCTATTTCCTCTGAACCCATCGCTACTAAATCATCAGACTCATACAAGACTAAAGGTTTAGCAGCCATAGTGTCTTTTGCCATACCTAAAGAGTCTTTTGTAGCTACAAAATAAGTAAAGACACCATCTAAACCAGTTAGAGACTCTTTCATACCTTCTTCTAAAGATGCGCCATCTCTCATTTTTTCTGCTAAATAAACAGCAATAAGTTCTGAGTCACACTCAGACATAAATCTCATTCCTTTATTTTCTAGAGCTCTTCTATTGTTCCAATAATTTGTAAGCTGACCATTATGAACAACTGATACATCGCTAAACGGATAACCCCAGAACGGGTGAGCAGATTTGATATCTACACCAGACTCAGTTGCCATTCTTGCATGCCCAATTGCGTGAGTACCAACAAGCTTATCTAAATTATATCTATCACAAACCATCTTAGCGTTTCCGAGATCCTTAATTACTTCTAATGATTTACCCATTGAAAGTATTTCTACTCCTGGAATGCTCTCAATCTTTTGTGAAAATTCTAATAAATCTTTTTTATTATATTCTATTTCATATCTTAATGAGTAGGGGAGTATTCTTTCCTCTTTAATAATTTTTGCACCCATTTCGTTAAGATAACTATCAACAATTTTTTTTCTTTCATCATAAACAGACACATCTTCAGCAACTGATGTACTACCTTCACCAACGTTTTCTCCAACTTTAAAACGCATGATAAAATTTTTTCCATCGGTATCTCCATATAAAGCATAACCTGTAGAGTCTTCTCCTCTATGTTTCAGAGCTTGCAACATACCTTGAAGCTCATGACCAACTTTCGAAGATTTCCCTCTATGAATTAATCCCGCAATTCCACACATATACTTTTCCTCTTTCTGTATTTCTTATGGTAAGCAATCTAGATAAGTATCTAGATCCCATTGAGTTGTTGCTCCTAAAAATCTTTCCCATTCATCATTTTTATACCAATGAAAAACTTTATACATTTCATCAGGCATAGCTGATTTAATTACCTCATCTTCTGATAACCTTTCCAAAGCCTCTCCTAAACTTAAAGGAAGTTTTTTTACATCCTTACCAGCTTTTTGAGCTTCGTAAATATTTCTAGATTCAGGATCAGCAGGTTTCATTTTATTACTTATTCCATGATCACAAGCTTTTAATAATGCAGCACCTAATAAATAAGGATTATGCATTGAGTCAACAGATCTATATTCAAATCTTCCTGGAGCCGATACTCTTAATCCACAAGTTCTATTTTGATAACCCCAATCAGCATAAACAGGCGCCCAAAAACCTTGATCCCATAATCTTCTATAAGAATTTACTGTTGAAGATCCTAAGGCTGTTAAAGCAGGAAGGTGTTCCATAATACCCGCTATTGATTGTAATCCAATTTTACCTGGCAATTGCATATCTTTCGTATCAGGCATAAATGTATTAGTTCCACCTTCAACATAACCAAAAACTTCTTCAACTCCTGGTAAAGATTTGTGTCCAAGTTTGTTTGTTTTAATTTTTCCACCTTTCCACAAAGACATATTTGTATGACAACCACTTGCAGAAACTCCCATGAATGGTTTGGTCATAAAACATGCAATTAGATTATGTTCTCTAGCAACTTGAGCACATATTTGTCTATAAGTTGAAAGTCTGTCTGCATTTCGAAGTACGTTGTCGTAAGTCCAATTTAATTCTAATTGACCTGGAGCATCTTCATGGTCTCCTTGAATCATGTCTAAACCCATAGCTTTTGCGTATTCAATAACTTTCATGAATACTGGTCTCAATGATTCAAATTGATCTATATGGTAACAGAATGGTTTAGAAAACCCTTTTCCTGTAGGAGTACCGTCATCATTTTTTGTCAACCACATCATTTCAGGCTCAGTTCCAACTCTTAATTCTAAACCATGCTTTTTCTGGAATTCATCCATAAAAATTCTCAAATTTCCTCTACAGTCAGAAGTTAAATGTCCACCTGGATTTTGTCTTTCTTCTCTATTTCTAAAACATGTTACAAAAACTCTTCCTACTCTTTTGTCCCATGGTAATTGACAGAAAGTTTCTGGATCAGGGATACCAACTAATTCCATTGCTTCAGGTCCATAACCTATATAATTATTATGACGATCTAAAAATAAGTTTGCAGTAGCTCCGTATACTAATTGAAAACCTTTTTCTGCAGTTCTTTCCCAATGATCTGCAGGTATTCCTTTACCTACAACTCTTCCTGTTACAGAAATAAATTGATAATAAATATAAGTAATTCCTAATTCGTTAATTTTTTCTCTAACTTTTTTAACTTGTTTGTCTCTACCAGGTCGGTTTACGTGCTTTTCTAGATCCGTCATTTTTCCCCTCAATGAATTATAATTTTATTCAAGCGTAACTGAAAAATTTATTAGTGTCTAGGCTAAGAGTTTAACTCCAAGGAAACGGACTGTTCGAAGTAGGGTGAAGTTCGCCCTTCTCGTAACGGTTGAATCTAAACGGTTTTAATAAATCACTTTCGGTACCAAGAATTTCTTTGGCCACAAGTTCACCAACACCAATCATTTTATATCCGTGGTTAGCATCAGCAATCATGTATACGTTTTCAAAAAATCTATCAAAGATTGGAAATGAGTCCGGTGTCATGCATCCAAGACCACCTGATGGACCTTTTCTATATAAATCAGATTTTCCCTCAAATCTTTTTTGACAATGAGCTAAAGCAGAGCACCACATATCACTAAATGCATCAGTAGTTTGATACTCTGGAGACTCAATTCCATAGGGATCAACATTTACCTGATCAAAATGTTTTTTAACAATGTAAGGAGATGTTCCACCTTGAACCCCTAAACCTTCAATATCAGGTTTATAATAAATTCCCCAAATTTTATCTGTAATTAATTTTTTTGTTTTATCAGAATATAGTGGTGCAGTTGAGTCTACGTGAACCACTGGTGGCTGTTTTCCATCATTTGTTTTTAAGTAATCTGGTTCGACACCAATTACCCCTTCTTGGAGCATCCAGTAAGTCCACATGTCAGTTACATGCATTTTACCATCTTTACCTTTGATGTTTGCTGTTTTAGGAAGTTCAAGCATATTCCAAAAATCTCTAGCCCACGGTCCTGCCCCGATCACTACTTGCTCACAATCGATTGTGCCTTTATCTGTTTCAACTCCTGTAACCGCCTTACTATTGCTTCCTCTTTTAAATCCTGTAACTTTTACACCTTTCATCACTTGAACACCATTAGAAGTAGATTTATTTTCTAGAGCTTTAATAGAGTCTTTATTAAAGGCGTATCCACCCTTTTTTTCATGAAGAATTGAAGTTATGCCTTTAGCTTGCCAGTCATCAAACATTCCCTTCATGTATTTCATGCAATCCTTTTCACCTTCTATAAAATCAGACTCATACCCAATTGCTTTTTGTTGCTCATAAATACTTGCTACGTCTTCATGCATAACCTCAGGTGATATTTGTAAATAACCAACTGGATTATATTTAAATGCTTTTGGATCACTTTCCCAAACAGAGACTGAGTGGGCCATCAATTCTCTCATTGCTGGTTGAAAATAATTATTTCTAACTACTCCACATGCAATTCCACTTGCTCCAGCAGCAGTGTCTTTTTTTTCAAGGACTACGATGTCACCAGGATTTTTATAAGTTTCAGATAACTTCCAAGCAGTGCTTAAACCGTGGATACCCCCACCGATTATTACTACTTTTGCTTTTGTCGGTAATGACATATGCAAACTTTATTTTTCGTGCGACTTAAATATATAGTTTTTTATATATATAAAAAATATAAGTAAAACTTGTATAAATATTAAAAACTCAGATGTTTTAGCGTTTCTAAATAATTATTGAACTCGTTAATAAAATTCTCACTTGGTTTAATGTGCTTTTTTCTTTGGTCATTTGAGGTTTTTTCTAAGAAGAAAAAACCTTTTTCACAAGCCTCATTTATCATCAAAGCTGACTTTGGACGTGAAGTTTTAAATAGTTTAGTCTTAAGCTCTTCAACAGTGAGATTTTCTTTATATTTATATGCATGCATTACTAAAAGCATCATATGATAATGTGAAGGCGATTTTCTAAAAAAGTAATTACTAGAGGTATGAGAAAGTTTCATCTGATCTTCCCAAAATTCCAATAAATCCTTTGCTGATTTTGGCATTAGGATCTGACTCTTGTTTTCTTCGGATCGAAATGCGGAAATCCAACTACTTTTGCAGCAATTCTTTTTTGATGACCATCAATTTTACCAACCTCAACTTCAGTCCCTTCACTTGAATATTGAGTATCGATTCTACATAAAGCTATATTTTTATTTAAAGTCGTGGATAAACAACCACTAGTTATCACACCTACTTGAGATCTTCCAACGTGTACACAATCACCGTGTCCAGCTGCCTCTTTTCCAATAAGTTCTAAACCCACAAGTTTTTTTTGAGGATTTGCTTTTCTTTCTTTTAAAACCTCTTTACCAATGAAATCTTCTTCTTTAGTTTTTAATGGAACAGCAAAACCTATTCCGGCCTCAAAAGGATCTTGTTGACCATCAAATTCATTACCAAATAAAATTAAACCAGCTTCAATTCTAAGCTTGTCTAAAGCTGCAAATCCAGCTGGAATTAAGCCTTCATTTTTTCCAGCTTCCATAAGTTTATCCCAAACCTCAGAAGCATTACTCGGATGACACCATACTTCATAACCAAGTTCGCCAGTATATCCTGTTCTTGAAACAATCAATGGAATACCTTGAAGGTTTTCAATTCTACAAATAGTAAATCTGAACCATTCCAGTTCATCTATAGAAGGTTGCGTTGGTGGAGTAAAAATCATTTTTTTTAATATCTCTCTACTTTTTGGACCTTGTATTGATACATTACTAATTTGATCTGTTGAATTTTTTACATTGACCTTAAAGTTTTTCTTTTTAGCTATTTCTTTAAGCCATTCACCACCATATTCGTCTCCACAAATCCATCTAAAACCTGTCTCACTTAATCTCAACAATGTACCATCATCAAACATCATTCCGTTTTCATAACACATCGCAGAGTAAACAACTTGGCCAACTGCAAGCTTTTTAATATTTCTAGTTAATGTATAATTCATCAATTCTTCAGCATCAGGACCTATAATTTCAAATTTTCTTAAAGCAGATAAATCAATTAATACTGCTTTTTCTCTACAAGCATTATACTCCTCAACAACTCCATGCTTGGTATAATCATTAGGTAACCAAAAACCTCTAGCATCAATAAAATTTCTAGTAAGCTTAGAGGTTTTTTCGTGAAAGCCGGAGTTTCTAGTAAGTTTTTTTTCAGAGTCTGTTTTCATTCTAAATGCAAAAGATTTTGAAAATTCTTTTTTTTTATCATAGGTTCTAACAAAAATATCTGTTGGATTCCATGAATTACATGCATCGATATCACTAGGACAAGCTGTTGTACCAATTGTTAAATCTTTTAAAGCTCTGAACATTACATAATCCCCAGGTCTTGCGTAAGACTCGTCTGAAATTACCGAATTTAAACCTGTTGCTGAAGTATTAAAAAATAAATTGATAGCCTGCCATCCTTTTTGTTTTTGAACACCATATTTTGCCATTGCATTATTTAAGTTTTCAGAGCAATTAGGATGACCAAAATAGCCAGCGTCTTCATAATATTTTGAAGTACAAGCAAGATTAAATGTGTCATGTTTTCCAACAGTATCTCTTATGACTTCAACTAATGGTTCATGATCGGTGTCGTAAAATTTTGAAAATAAACCAGGACCTGGAAAAGTATTTCCCATAAAAGTCCTCGTTGTTTGCCAATCAAGACCTTTTTCAACTTTTTTATCAAGTTTTTTTGTATCGAACGCCACAAAGTCAGAACATTGTCTACCGGCTGGACTTATTACTTGAATAAAATCTCCCTCTTTAACTTCGAATGAAATTGCAGTTTGTCTCTCAATATTTTCCTCATAATTTGGCTCATAAATAGGATCAGGAATTATTGATAATTCTTTATCATTAATTATTTTATATCTTTTAATATATAATGTTAAATCGCTTGAGGGATTTTGCTCAGATACCAGCATATTGTTTTGTGGAGCTGCAAAAATAACGTAGCATTTATCTTTAGATTTTATCTTAATTTTTTCACCACTTGGAGTTTGTTCATCAAACAAAATTGATGATTTTGATTTATTAATATCTAAATTTCTTTTTTTTAATTGTAGGTTTGTTATTAAAGAGCTTTCATCTTTACTTTTAAGTAACTCTTTAATAAAACTTTTTTTACAATTTTCTTTTTGATTTAAAATTCCAAGCTCAGATTTTCCATCTTTATCAAAACAAATGATTTCACAAATTTGATTTCCTTCCTCATTAATGATTTCTATTTCATCATCCGGAAATATTTGCAAACCTGTAAGACCACCAGCGTTAACGACATGTCTTTCAACTCCAGGTGGTAAAACATTCAGACCAGGCTCTTTAATATCTAAAGTAGTTTGCGACATTTTTATAATTCTCTCTACATAATATATATAAATCTTGTAGTTGACTATCATTTTACTTAGGCACATACTCAATGCACTTAATATTAAGAAAGGGGAATAAATGCGAAAAATAATATCTTTAATTTCTGCAGTTATAATCTCAGCAGTAAGTTTTGCTGGTTTATCAAATGCAGATAGCAAAAAACCCATCGTTATCCCAACTCATAACTGGTCAAGTCAAATTGTAATGGCTTACGTTATTGGTGGAATAATGGAAAGTATGGGTAATAACGTTAAATACGTAAATGCTGACTCACAAGCAGTATACGAGTCAATTAGAATTGGTGACGTAACTATCTCTCACGAGGTATGGGAATCTGCTTTTGGTAAATCATTTACAACAGCTTTAGATAAAGGTGGTTTACTTGACTGGGGTGATCATGAAGCTAGAACTCTAGAGGATATGGGATATCCTAACTGGGTTGCTGAAAAAGGTCTATGCCCAGGATTACCAGACTGGACTGCTTTGAAAAACCCAGACTGTGCTAAAAACTTTACAACACCTGACTCTCCAGACGGAAAAGGAAGAATGTTGGAAGGTCCACAAACTTGGCACGGTGACTTAATCCCTCAGAGGGTTGACGCTTTAGGTCTAGGAGATCTTTGGTGGGTTAAATTTGCTGGAAGTGCAGACGCACTTTGGGCAGAGTTAGCAGCAGCTGAAAAAGAAGGAAGAGGAACAATTATCTTTAACTGGACACCAAACTTTACAGATGGTGCTGGTTTTACATTTATCGACTTTCCTCCGTACACTGCAGGTTGCAGACCTGAGGATGGTGGAGATGGAAAATGTGGTTCGCCTGATGGTTATTTGAAAAAAGCAGTTAACGCTGACTTTCCAAAAACTCATCCAGATGCAGCTAAGATGTTTAAAAAACTTTCTTTCTCAACAAGTCAAATTGGAGCAATGGCAGCTTTAGTGGACATTGATAAAATGACTCACGAAGATGCAGCTAAAAAATGGCTGAAAGATAACGAGAAAGTTTGGAAAGCTTTTACCAAATAAGGTAAACAGCAATTAAATCTTTAAATCTCTCCCAACTACGTTGGGGGAGATTTTTTTTTAAACAAATTTAAATGATCAAATATTTTTTTACTATACTAATTAGTTTGTTATTTTTTAATCAAACTTTAGCAAAAGATGTAAGTATAAATGAAGATATTGAACTCGAGTTTGTTTGTGATTTAGAGAAAAAAATAATTAAAAATCCAGAATATAATTATCAAACTTTTTTAGCTAAAGATTTAAATGAAAAGGGTTTAGATAGTTTTAAAATTTTATCAAAAAAACCAGAAACACTTTTAATCAAAGGTTTATCATCATTTCTCTCAGTTTCATCAAAACTTAATGTCAAAGTAGTCAATAAAGATGTGGTTTTATTTAAATCAATTGATCAAGAAAAAAATTATTCTGAGTCAGGTATAATTACAAGGAAAACAGGTGAATTAATTCATGAAATAACGAAAAATATGAAAAGTGAAAACTCTGAAAAATATATTTATATTTATTCATGTAACAAAGATGACAAAAAAGTATAATTTTTTTTTAAATAATTTTGTGTAAAATATTATTATGAAAAAATATCTTCTAACAATAATTTTAAGTTTATTTATTAGCTCGGTTGCGACAGCTCGAAGTACAGGATGCAAAGAAGGAAATTGTGAAAACGGTTTTGGTAAATGGGTTTACACAGATAAAACTACCTATGAAGGTGAGTGGGTAGGTACTAAGAAAAATGGACAAGGAGTTGAAACTTGGCCTAACGGATACATATACAAAGGTGAGTTTAAAAATAGTGAATGGAGTGGCATAGGTGTTTTAACTTTTCCAGATGGTTCAACTTATGAAGGTGAATGGGCAAAAGGTTTTATGAACGGCAAGGGAACTTTCACTTGGTCTGATGGCACTCAAAAATCAGGAATATGGAAAAATGGAAAGTTACAAGATTAAATGTCAAAAGAGAATTTTTTAAATAAAGTAAAATATTTACCTGAGACTACAAAACAGTTTGGTGGCTTGGTACTAATAATTCTAATAATATCATTATCGTTTTTTGTACTTAACATAATGTTTGGTGGTGGTGATGAACTAGTCAGAAAAATGAAACTTGAAGAGGAGAGGATTGCCAAAGAGAAAAAATTAAGTGAATTAATTTCTAAATTGCCTTCAGGAATATTAGTAACCTTTGATGGCACAGATCATTTTAAGTTAACGGATGAAGTTTATGAGCAAGTTTGTAAAGCTACAAAATTAATTCCTCAACGTGCAATTATGGGAGCAAATTTTCTTAATTTTAGAGCACATGAAATTTACACTATAAATGGTAATAAAATTGATGAAACATTTGTTAAGTGGGATGAGGAGAAAAATAAGTGTTTTGCCGGGTTCACAGTGAGTGGAAATAATGTTGGGATAGACGAGTCAATAACTGTAAGTGGCGAAGCATTAAGTTTTCTAAGTACCGGAATTGATACTAGAGTTTATTATATTAAAAATTTTTAGGGGGAAAGTAACAATATTATCGATTTAATTTTATCCTAATTTCATATAACTTAATTAAAATTTATGTCCGAGCCAGTTATCAAATGTGAAAATGTATACAAAATATTTGGAGCAAATGCTCAAAAGATGCTTCAAGACTCGAATGGGAATGTTGATGCTAAAACTTTTCAAGAAAATGGTTGTATTGTTGGTGTAAACAACGCCTCTTTTGAAGTTTCAAAAGGAGAAATGTTAGTTGTTATGGGTTTATCTGGTTCAGGTAAATCGACTTTGTTAAGATGTATCTCTAGATTGACTGATGCAACGGGTGGTAAAATTTTTATAGAAGGCCAAGATTTATTACAATTAAATAATAAAGATCTTATAGATCTTAGAAGAAATAAAATGGGAATGGTTTTCCAAAGCTTTGCTTTACTTCCGCACAAAACAGTTGTGGAAAACATTGCTTTCCCACTTCAAATTAAAGGAGTCAAAACTGAAGACAGCATAAATAAAGCAATGGATATGGTTAAATTAGTTGGACTTGAAGGTAGAGAAAATTATTTTCCTAGAGAACTTTCAGGAGGACAACAACAAAGAGTAGGTATAGCAAGATCTTTAGCAGTTGAGCCAGATATTTGGTTCCTAGATGAGCCTTTTTCAGCTTTGGATCCGTTAATTAGAAAAGAGATGCAAGATGAGTTTTTAAGACTTCAAGATAAGTTACAAAAAACAATTATGTTTATTACACATGATTTTGATGAGGCTTTAAAACTTGCTGACAGAATTGCAATTATGAAAGATGGAATAATTGAGCAGTTAGATACACCAGCTAATATTGTTTTAAATCCAGCCACTGAGTATGTAAGAAAATTTACTGAAGAAGTGCCGAGAGAAAAAGTTTTATTGATTAAGGATGTTATGGATACATCGAAAGATAATTTAGGTGATTTAAAAGTCTCTAAAAATGAAATCATAGAAAATGTTGCAGAAAAAATTCTTACACAGGAAAAAATAGTCGCTGTAGTTGATAACAATAATGAGATTATAGGCTCTATCAATCCAACAAAAATAATCAATACAGTCTTTGGGGGAAGAAAAAATAATAATTAAATTATGGAATTTTTAAAGAAATATCCGAAAACTTTTCAGTGGTTATTTTTATTAATTGTATTTTTTGCTTTATGCTTTGCGATTGATGTTCCTGAAACATATAAGTTTATTAGGGGGCAAGCAGAATTTGTCAAAGATCCAAATCAAAGTAGTTATGTATTTTTAGGTAAAGAGGTAAGATATTACGCTTTTGATGTCTTTTGGAGATTACCTCCATTGCTTGGATGGTTGCCCATCTGGATTAATGACTCATTGTTTTTCTTAATGAACGAATGGATGCCAATTGAAGTTTGGAATGAAGATACTCAAGAATTTAAAAGTCGACCTATAGTTTTACAAATTAGTAGAAATTTGACTGCCTTTATGACTTTTTTAATAGAATTAATAAGAGAGATTTTACTGGGAGGTCTCGAAACAATTGTTGCCTTCACCAGTTGGGATTGGATAGATAAAAACCCATGGGCTGAATTACCAGGATTACCTTGGACTATTGTTGCAGCAGGTGCAGCATTACTTTCTTATAAGTTAAGCGGTAAAGGTCTAGCTTTGTTTGCAGGTTTAACCATGGTTTACATTTCTGTGTTTGGTCAATGGAAACCTTCCATGCAAACTCTTTCATTTATATTAGTCGCTGCTCCTTTATCTTTTATTTTTGGACTTGGATTAGGAATAGCAGCTTTTAAAAGTAAACGTGTAGAAAAAGCTTTATATCCAATATTGCTAGTGATGCAAACGATGCCACAATATGCTGTATTGGTTCCAGCATTAGTTCTTTTTGGAGTAGGTGACCATGCTGCTGTAATTATTACTATGGTTGTAGCAATACCACCGATGATATTATTAACTCTTTTAGGTCTAAGAGCAGTGCCTCCAGAAGTTATTGAAGCTGGAAGGATGAGCGGATGTAATAATTTTCAATTAATGTTTAAAGTATTAATTCCAACTGCTAGGAGAGATATTTTAATTGGAGTTAATCAAGTCATCATGGTGTGTTTTTCAATGGCAGTTATCTCTGCATTTATTGGAGCAAAAGGTTTAGGGTTTAATTTATTGTTAGCTCTAAACCAATTAAACATTGGACTAGCTTTAGAGGCGGGCTTATGTATCAGTTTAATTGCAATTCTTTTAGATAAAATGTCTTTAGCTTGGGCAAATAAACAAACAGATTATTTTGGTAATCTTACCTTCTATCAAAGAAACAAAA
This sequence comes from uncultured Pelagibacteraceae bacterium, assembly GCA_902539445.1. Lineage (GTDB taxonomy): Bacteria > Pseudomonadota > Alphaproteobacteria > Pelagibacterales > Pelagibacteraceae > Pelagibacter. The sequence goes on along the minus strand of CACBIY010000003.1, from coordinate 110,755 downwards.
ATCTTATATTTTTTGGGGTTATATTTGTTGTTGGAATAATATTAGCTTACATTGGAACTTTTTTATTCAAAGATACTTTTAATTATTTATTTGAAATTCCACATAACAAAGGAATATCAACTGCTGATTTTTGGAACAAAGGAGTAGATTGGATTTTTGAGACTTTCTTTGTTTATATTAAAGCGTTCAATACATGGTTGATACAAGATGTACTTCAGCCAATGAGAGCATTGTATTTAAGAATGCCTGCAATCGCTACGATAGTTTTAGTTGTTGGTGCAGGATATTTAATTGGTGGCTTACGTTCAGCATTGGTAGTTTGTGCTTTAACACTTTTTATTGCATTCAGCCCTTGGTGGGATAGAGCTTTAGTCACAGCATATATGGCAACTTTTGGAGTTATAGTTTCTTGTATCATTGGATTTACAGTAGGAACTTTATGTTTCCAAAATAAACATTCAGCTAACTTTATGTTAGGCGTTTGCGATATTTTTCAAACATTTCCGTCTTTCGTTTATTTAATTCCAGTAATGATGTTATTTGGTATAACAGATACATCTGTACTTATTGCAGTTATAGTTTATGCAACAATACCTGCCACAAGGTATACAATTGAGGGACTCAGAAGCGTTCCGGCTGGACTGCATGATGCTGCAACTATGTCAGGTGTGAATAAATTCCAAAGATTAACTAAAATAGAATTTCCTTTGGCATTTCCTCATATGATGCTTGGTATTAATCAAACGATTGTGTTTGCTTTATTTATGGTGATCATAGGGGCATTTATTGGGACAGAGGATTTAGGTCAATATATATTAAAAGCATTATCAGATAAAAAAGGTGCTGGAATTGGATTAACACTTGGTATCTGTGTAGCTTTCATAGCTTTAATTTTTGATAATTTAATTAGAGCCTATGTCCAAAAAAGAAAAAAACATTTAGGTATTGATTAATCTTAGATTATTTGTCTAAAAAAGTTTTTGAAGAGTCGTCCATAGCAGTTGCCCATGGCGTATGATGAATAGGAGCAACTGAACCAGTTACGGGAGATGAAAAAGATTTATTTCTATATGTTGAAATATCCTCTACTTTATGATGTTCCCATTCTTTAAAGTGTTTTCTTATTAACTCAAAATCAATTTTTGGATAATCAGACATTTCATGAAGCTCTTTTGTATACTCAGTTTGAAAATCAATCATTTGATCAGGGTTTTCTAGTTTTTCTTCCATTGCAACCCATTTATTAATATCTTTCTCAATTTCATCATTACTAGGTATTTTGATTTTATTCATAATTACATCTCTTGCATACCAAGCTTGGCAATCAAACATATTAAATGTATGGAATTGATCTTGCATGCCAAGATATAAAAGTTTGTGATTATCTTGCCAAACCACTCCTTTATATAATTTTGGTGGATAAAGTCTGTTTCTAGTTTTTAATTGTAAATTTTCCTCTAAAAATGGAAAATGATGAAGATAACCAGTGCATAGAATTACAACATCAGCCTCTTGTTCAGTACCATCTTTAAAGATTGCTTTTTTTCCTACTAATTTGTCAAGATAATGAACCTCTTTCATTCCATCAGGCCATTTAAATCCCATTGGGTTATGTCTATAACCAATGGTAACACTTTTAGCTCCGTATTTATTACACTGAAGTGCGATGTCCTCTGCTGAATAACTGCTACCTAGTACTATTACATTTTTATTTCTAAACTCTTCTGCATCTCTAAAATCATGAGAATGCATTATTCTTCCAGGAAATGTATCCATTCCTTTGTATTCTGGAATAAATGGAACAGAAAAATGACCTGTAGAAACAACAACAAAATCAAAATTATCTTTTAACACTTTATTTTTAACTTTATCTTGATAACTAAGTTCAAATTTGTTGTTTTTAAAAATAGTATTTATAACTCTTGTGTTAAATTTAATCTTTTTTTTTAAATTTCCTTTACTTACTCTTCCAACAATATAGTTATATAAAACTTCTCTAGGTGGAAAGGATGGTATCGGCTTTCCAAAATGTTCATCAAAAGAATAATCAGCAAATTCTAAACATTCTTTTGGTCCATTTGACCAAAGATATCTATACATACTGTTAGGTACGGGGTCCCCGTATTGATCAGATCCTGTTCGCCAACTATAATTCCATAGGCCACCCCAATCGTCTTGCTTTTCAAAACAAACAACTTCAGGGATTTTTTCACCATTTTTTTCTGCTAGCTCAAAAGACCTTAACATTGATAGTCCACAAGGTCCTGCACCAATAATTGCTACTTTTGTCATTAATCTACCAAATTAAATAATTAATTCTGTATTTTACTAACAAAATGATGACAATTACAATAAAATAATTATTTGTTATGAAAAATATCTTAGTTATTGGTGGAGGTGCAATGGGCTCTGCATTTACAATCCCAAGTTTAGAAAATAAAAATAATGTTACAATTACTGAGCCCTATAACAAAAGATTTATTAAAGATTTATCTTCTAAAAAAAAGTTTCATTCTGCTCTTAAGATAAAATTACCAAAACAATTGAAGTTTAGAAAATTTTCTAAAAATTTATTAAAAGAAAATTTTGATCTAATAGTAATAGCCTTAAGTCTTCCAGGTATAGACTTTATTGGTAAAGAATTAAAAGATTTAAGAGTTAAATCACCAATTTTGGTTTTGACTAAAGGATTAAAATTTGAAAAAAAAAAGAATAAGATCTTAACAATTTCAGAACAACTTCAGAAAAACTACAATCTAAAAAATATTTCAGTACTAAAAGGACCTTGCTTGGCAAAGGAATTAGCCAGAAAAAATCAAACTAGTGTAATTATAGCAAATAAAAATATTAATATTGCAAAATCTATAGGAAGAAAAATTTCTACAAAATATTATTTAACAGAATACTCCCGTGATGTAGTAGGAGTAGAGGTCTGTTCAGCAATAAAAAATATATATTCAATGATCATTGGAGCTGGTCAAAGTCTTAACTCTTCATCTAATTTATTTCAAAAAGCAGTTCTTGAAATGAAATATTTAAATAGATATTTTAAAGGTAAAGATGAAACAATCCTTGGGCTCGCTGGAGTGGGTGACCTTTATGTTAGTGCTGCTGGTGGAAGAAATAGCAAAATGGGTAGTTATTTAGGTAAAGGATTTACATTTAAAACTGCAAAAAAAAGATTTATGTCCAAAGAAACTGTTGAAGGTGAAGAACTTGCAAGAGAGATCACACCATTTATTTTAAAAAAAATTGATAAGAAAAAAATCCCACTAATGATTAATTTACTTAAGACAATTAAAGAAAATAAAAAACTTAAGATAAAAGTTTAAAATAGACCTTCTATATCACCGTCTTTATTTAGCTTAATAGAGTCAGCTGCTGGCACTCTAGGAAGTCCGGGCATTGTCATGATTGCTCCACAAACAACAACAATGAACTCCGCGCCAGATGATAACCTAATCTCTCTAATTGGTAGTGAATGACCAGTCGGAGCCCCTTTCAGATTTGGATCTGTTGAGAAACTATATTGAGTTTTTGCAACACATATAGGTAACTCACTATAACCAGCTTCTTCAAAGTTTTTTAATTGATCTCTGATTTTAGTATCTGCAATAACTTCATTAGCTCTATAAATCTCTTTTGCTATGGTCTCTATTTTTTTGAAAAGTGGAGTTTTACTTTCATATAAAAATTTAAACTTAGCTTCATTCTTCTCACATAAATCTGTTACATGTTTAGCTAAATCCTTTGTACCTTCACCACCATCAGCCCAATGCTTACAAATACTAGCTTTAACCCCTAGCTTTTTACAAAATTCTACTAAAGCATTTACTTCTTTATCAGTGTCTTTTATAAAATGATTTATAGCTACTGCTACAGGTAAACCAAATTTTTTCACATTTTCAATATGTCTTTCAAGATTTATTAATCCTTTTTTTAGTGCATCTACATTTTCATTCTTTAAATCATCTTTTGTAACACCACCATGCATCTTCAAGGCTCTAACGGTTGCTACTATAACAACGCAACTTGGTTTTAAATTTGATTTCCTACATTTGATATCTAAAAATTTTTCAGCTCCTAAATCTGCACCAAAACCTGCTTCAGTTACAACATAATCAGCAAGTTTTAATCCAGCTTTAGTTGCAATTACAGAATTACATCCATGAGCAATATTTGCAAATGGTCCACCATGAATTATCGCAGGATTATTTTCTAGTGTTTGTGTAATATTAGGTCTGATTGCCTCTTTAAGCAAAACAGTCATTGGTCCATGTGCATTTAAATCTTTAGCGTAGATTGGTTTTTTTTCTCGAGTGTATGCTACAGTAATATTTCCGATCCTTTTTTCTAAATCTTCAAGATTATTAGCAAGACAAAAGATAGCCATTATCTCAGAAGCAACCGTGATATCAAAACCATCTTCTCTTGGAAAACCATTAGCAACACCGCCAAGATTAATATTAATTGATCTTAAAGCTCTGTCGTTCATATCCATAACTCTTTTCCAAACAATTCTTCTGACATCTATGTTTAATTTATTTCCCCAGTAGATATGATTATCAATTAAAGCAGATAAAAGATTATGTGCTGATGTTATTGCGTGAAAATCTCCAGTAAAGTGAAGATTAATTTGCTCCATTGGGACTACTTGAGCATATCCTCCTCCTGCAGCACCACCTTTCATACCAAAGGATGGACCTAGACTTGGTTCTCTTAAGCATACAATAGATTTTTTTCCAATTTTATTTAGTCCATCGTTTAATCCAACGGAGGTGGTTGTTTTACCTTCTCCAGCAGGAGTTGGAGTTATTGCCGTAACTAAAATTAATTTACCGTCTGGCTTGTCTTTTAATGTATTTAAGTATTCCAAGTTTATTTTTGCAATATGTCTTCCCATCGGGCTAAAAGCTGAACTTTCGTCTGGAACATTTACTTTCGCTAGGATTTCCTTTATTGGAAGCATTTTTGCTTCACGAGCAATTTGAATATCTGATTTTATGTCGCTCATTGAATTTTATAAAAAATAATAAAAAACTGGTCGATTAGTATCTCTTTTTAAAGCCTTTGGAAATATCTAAAAATTATATATAAAAAAAATATGAACTATTTATACTCATTATTATAAAATTTAGTTATGCAAAAATATTCAGTTTTTAGTCTTGTTAAAAATGCCCTTTCAAATCACGAAAATTGGGACTTAGCTTGGAAAGATCCAACTCCTAAGAAAGAGTATGATGTTGTTATTATTGGTGGCGGTGGACATGGTTTAGCAACAGCATATTATCTAGCTAAAGAACATAATATTACCAATGTTGCTATAATCGAAAAAGGTTGGATTGGTGGAGGTAATGTTGGTCGAAACACTACAATAATTAGGTCAAATTATATGCATGATGACAATGCATTATTCAGCGAATTCGGAATGGATCTTTGGAGAAGAATGAGTCAAGATTTGAATTACAATGTGATGTTTTCTCCAAGAGGAATAATAAATCTTGCTCACTCAGATGCACAAATGAATACTTATGCTCGAAGAGGAAATTCAATGAGATTAAACGGTATCGATGCAGTTCTCTTAAATAGGGAAGAAGTAAGAGAAATTATTCCTATGGCTGATTTTTCTGAGAATGTACGATTTCCAATCTTTGGGGGATTAATGCAACCTAGCGCTGGAACAGCTAGACACGATGCTGTAGCTTGGGGTTATGCACGTCAGGCAGACGATATGGGTGTGGACATAATTCAAAATTGTGAAGTAATTGGATTTGATGTGTCTGCAGGAAAAATTAATGGAGTGAGAACTTCTCGTGGAGAAATTAAAGCAAAAAAAATTGGATTATGTGTTGCAGGTAGTACAAATATTTTAGCTGAAAAATTAAATATGACATTGCCAATTGAGACGCATCTACTACAAGCATGTGTATCTGAGCCAGTAAAACCAGTTTTAGATAAAGTAGTTACTTTTGGTGCTGGACATTTTTATATAAGCCAGTCTGATAAAGGTGAAATGGTTATGGGTGGTGATCTTGATGGCTACAATAGTTATGCACAAAGAGGCAATCTTCCAACTCTTCAACATGTTCTGACTGAAGGGATCGCAATGATGCCTTTCCTAAGTAAATTAAAAATGCTTAGAACTTGGGGTGGGATAATGGATATGTCTATGGACGGCTCACCAATAATAGACAAAACCCATATTGAAGGTTTGTATTTAAATTGTGGTTGGTGCTATGGTGGATTTAAAGCAACACCTGCATCTGGTTGGACATTTGCACATACAATCGCGCAAGATAGAGTTCATGAATTAAATGCTGGCTATAGTTTAAATAGATTTAATACTGGTCACTTACTTGACGAAAAGGGACTTGGTACCAAAACCTGGATTTCATAAATGCTTCATATAAAATGTCCACATTGTGGAATGAGATCACAGAATGAATTTTCATATGGTGGTGATGCAACTATTAAACGGCCAGAATTAGGAAAAGAAATATCCGATCAAGATTGGGATAATTTTGTTTATAATAGGAAAAGTTTAAGAGGGAAGCATTGGGAGTTATGGCAACATTTATCAGGTTGCAGACAATGGATAAAAGTTCAGAGAGATACAGCTACTCATGAAATTTTTAAAACTCTAAAAGCAAACGAAGAAATTTCATAATGACACAAAGTTTTAGATTAGAAAGTGGTGGATTAATAAATAGAGATAAAAAAATTTCTTTTAAATTTAATGGTAAAAATTATTTTGGTTATGAGGGCGATACCCTTGCTTCTGCATTAATTGCTAATGGAGTTCATCTTATTGGAAGAAGCTTCAAATATCATAGACCCAGAGGTTTCTTTGGTGCCGGAGTTGATGAGCCGTATGCGATAGTTCAATTATATAGAAATGGTGAAACAGAACCAAATATAAAAGCTACTGAACAGGAACTTTTTGAGGGTTTAGAAGCAAAAAGTGTAAATTGTTGGCCAAGTGTGAATTTTGATGTGGGAGCTATAAATAATTTTTTAAAGATATTTCTCCCAGCTGGTTTTTATTACAAGACTTTTATGTGGCCAAAAAGTTTTTGGTATAAAATTTATGAGCCATTTATCAGAAGAGCTGCTGGTTTGGGTACAGCATCTATAAAACATGATAAAGAAAGATATGAACATAAATATGAATATTGTGATTTGTTAATAACAGGTTCAGGTCCTTCGGGATTAGCAAGTGCCTACTCAGCCGCAAAAAATGGTGCAAAAGTTATTCTTGCTGAAGACAAATCACGATTTGGAGGAACTTTATTAACTAGTGAAGTAAATATAGGGAATCAATCAGGTAAAGAGTGGGCAGATAGTATCATTTCAGAGCTTAAAGAAATGCCTAATGTTACTGTAAAAAACAGATCTCAAGTTTTTGGTTATTATGATCATAACATGTTGGTTATGTCTGAAAGAATTAGTGACCATTTACCAAAAACAAAAAAATATCATCCAAAACAAAGACTTTGGTATATTAGAGCAAAAGAAGTATTAATCTCATCTGGATCTATAGAGAGACCTATTGTATTTGGTAATAATGACACTCCTGGCGTAATGTTGTCTTCAGCCGCTAAGGAATACATGAAAGTGTACGGAGTATTAGTTGGAAAAAAACCGCTTGTTTTTACAAATAATGACAGTGGTTATGAAACAGCAATTGAATTTAAAAAAAATGGTATTGATCCAATAATTTTAGATACAAGAAAAGAACCTCAATCAGAAATAATTGAAGAGGCAAAAAATATGAATATCAATATTAAAAATTCATATGTAGTTGTAGCTGCTCAAGGATATAAAAAAGTAAAATCAGCTGACATAGCTAAAATTTCAGATAATAAAGAGGAACTTGGATCAATTGAAAATATTGAGTGTGATTGTATTTGTGTTTCTGGTTTTTGGACACCTACAATTCATTTGGCATCACAATCTGGAAATAAAACAAAATTTAATGAGGAAATTGATGCATTTGTTCCTGGTATATCTAAACAAAAAGAAAAAACCTTAGGGGCTGCAAATGGAATTTACACTTTAGAAGAGACATTAAAAGACTCATTTGAAAAAGGAAACCAATTATCAAAAAAAATAACAAATAAAGAGAATAAGGTTTCTTTCCCCAATGTTGTTGAAAAGAAATCTACAGTACATGATAAATTTTGGTGTGTACCCTTACCAAAGGGAAAAAACTACAAAAGATTTTTAGATTTCCAAAATGATGTTGCAGTTTCTGATATAGAGATAGCTCTTAAAGAAGGGTATAGATCTATTGAACATGTAAAAAGATATACTACACTTGGTATGGCTACTGACCAAGGTAAGACAAGTAATCTTAATGGCTTACAACTAGTGTCGAAAATTGAAAATAAAGTTGTACCAGCAGTTGGGCATACAACCTTTAGACCACCCTACTCACCAGTTTCTATTGGAGCAATTGTTGGAAGGGAAGTAGGAAAACATTCAAAACCAACAAGAAAATCTCCAATGCATTCATGGCATGAAAAAAATAACGCAGTCTTTGTTGATGCGGGTGTATGGTTAAGACCAAGGTATTACAAACGTGGTGATGAAAATTTATTTGAGGCATCAAAAAGAGAGGCTAAAAATGTAAGAACTAATGTTGGTGTTTGTGACGTTACCACTTTAGGTAAAATTGATATTAAAGGACCAGATGCAGCAGAGCTTCTAAATAGAGTTTATACAAATGCATGGTTAAAATTACCGGTCGGCAAAGCACGATATGGTGTGATGTTGAGAGAAGATGGAATTGTTATGGATGATGGAACAACAACAAGAATATCAGAAAATCATTACCATATGACTACAACAACTGCTCAAGCTGCTAATGTTCTATCACATCTAGAATATTACTTACAACTTGTTTGGCCAGAATTAAATGTAAATGTAGTTTCAACGACAGAACAGTGGGCGGGAGCAGCAATTGCTGGACCAAAATCAAGAGAAGTATTAAAAAAACTTTTTCCAAAGTCTGATGTTACGAATGAAGGACTTCCTTTTATGGGTTATATGGAAGGTGATTTGTTTGGAGTAAAAGCTAAAATTTTTAGAATTTCATTCTCTGGTGAACTTGCATACGAAGTAAATGTTGAGTCAGATTATGGATATTTTATGTGGGAAAAAATAATAGAAGTTGGTGAAGAGTTTGGAATTCAACCATATGGAACAGAAGCACTTTCAACATTAAGAATTGAGATGGGACATGTCGCAGGTTCAGAGCTTGATGGAAGAACTATTCCTTATGACAATTCTCTTGAGGGACTTCTTAGCAAAAAGAAAGATTTTATTGGAAAAAGATCTTTATCAAGAAAAGCTTTTGCAGCTGAAGATAGACAAAAAATTGTTGGTGTTGTCCCATTAGATAAAAAAACAAGTATTCCGGAAGGATCTCATTTAGTTAAAGATTCAAATGCACCACTTCCAAATCCAAAATTAGGTTATATTTCAGCTTCATGTTGGAGTGTTGAACACGATAATCCATTTTCTTTAGCAATTTTAAAAGATGGTAAGAATATGATAGGAGAAAAGCTATTCGTAATGTCACCTCTTAAAAATAAAGTAATTCCAGTTGAGATAGTGTCTTCACATTATGTTGACCCAAAAGGTGAGCGAGTGAGATCATGAGTTTAATTTCTGCGCTAGCCAATGTTCATCATCAAGGACAATTTGGAGACTTTGAGGACAAAAAAGGCGATGACTTATTAAAAATTTCAGAAAAAAAAAATTTATTAATTGTTCAAATAGTACAGTTCAAAAATTCTAATATTCAAATTGAAAGTATTGATATTGACGGTTTAAAACTAAAAGACTTTTCATTGAATGTGGCTTTCAATGAAAATACAAGAATCTTATGGAATGGCCCAAAAAATTGGCTGTTAGTATCCTCAAAAAAAGATCTAATTAAAAATATTTCTTTAACATGTAAAGAAACTGATTTTGCAGTTACTGATTTATCTCATTCAAGAGCTGTAATTGAAATAGAGGGAAATTATGTATTAGAAGTTTTAAAAAAAGGATCACCATTTAATTTTGATATTTTAAAAAAAAATAATTCAATAAATTCTCTTTATAATAATATTGCTTTTACAGTAGACTTACTTAATGATAAGCCATCCAAAGTAAGGTTATTCACATTAAGGAGTTTTGGGGAGTCTTTATACCATTCTATTACTGATGCATCATTAGAGTTTGGATACGAAAATAAATAGCTTAGATTAATCTCTAGTAGCTATATAAACTCCTATTGACGTTATCAAAAAACCTAAGAGATCAATTACTGTTAAGGTTTCCCCTAAAAAAAACCAAGCCATCAAAGCAGATGTTGCAGGGATAAGAAAAAAAATTGAGACTGTCTTATTTGCGGAATTTTTTTTGATTAAAAACATTAAAATTGTAAAAGCACCAAAAGACACAAGAAGTATTTGGTGACCCATTGCTAGAAAAAATGTTTTTGTGAAGGCTATATAGGGTTTTGTAAAAAATATGACTACGAGGATATGAAAAAAACAGCCTCCTACAGCTTGATAAAAATTACTTACGGACAAAGGTAAATTATAACTTAATTTTTTTTGCCAAATTGTTGATGCTGTTATTGAAATTAACGCTATTATTGTTGCAACTAGCCCAAGCAATGGAATCTTCGATCCTAGATCTAATCCTAAAACTAGTGTTGCACCAAAAAATCCAAGCAAAACTCCAATCCATTGTTTAAAAGTAACCTTTTCATTTAAGATTGGTCCACTAAGAATATTTGTTAAGATTGGTTGAAGAGTTACAATTAATGCAGCAATACTTGTAGGCATACCAATAGAAATTGAGTAAAAAACTCCTCCTAGATATAAACCATGGAAAAGAACACCACTTAGGACTGATTCAATTAAGTTTTTTCTTTTTATTATAATTGAATATTTAGAATAAATTGAAAATAACAAGAATCCAACTGCTACAAAAAAAAATCGAAAAGCTAAAGCAGCAAATGGATCGCTATTATCAATGATTGGTTTGGTTGTTATAAATGCAGATGACCAAAGAATGATAAAAATAAAAGGAAAAATTTTGATCATGTTAAAAAATGTAGTAAAATGTGATGAATTACTACAACATTCTATAAGAAAAAAAACTTATTTTGGACAATTTATTAATTGTAGCCTCTTACCAAATCAAATAATTTAAACTTATGATTTTGAGATTTTTAAAACTTAGTTTATTTTTTACATCATTTTTATTTTTGACGGGTTTTGTTCCTTTACCAGCTATGGTTGGTCCTGCAATCACAGCAGCTACATCAGGAAATTTGGTTAAAGCTACTGCGCAACTAGTCTTCGATAATGAATTCAAAAAAAAAACAGGCAAAAGCTCTTTAAATTATATTACAGAAGAAGTGTCAAAAAATAATCAACAAATGCGAATTAATAAAGATTTTAAAAATTTAGTAGAAAAGAGAGTAAAAATAGTTCATCAAAAATTGGTCGACCAAAACAACGAGTCAAAGATAATAAAAGATTTTAAACTTTTAGTTGAAAAAAGAGTTAAAATTACGCATAAAAAACTGAAACAACAAAAAATTAATCAGTAAGATTTAAAAGGATCAATTTTTTTTGGTTTGTTTCTTTGCACCATAACTCATAACTTTCACACATTCTCCATAAGTGATCAAATGCACGTTGAGAAATTTCTAAAGGAAAATGACTTTTAGTATAATAGAGTTCTGGGTACTGGATTAATTGTTTAATCATCATTTCTCTTTGTATTTTTAGTAACTTCATTGTCTCTTCAGGAATTTTTTCTTTTTTTTTCTTTAATTCTTCAAACCAATCGTCATGAAATTTCCCACTACTTACTTCTTTATAAGTATCCGATCCAATAAAACCATCTATGGCATCTATATTAGAAAAACCATTATTTTTTTTTTTAATTTCTGAAACCTCTAAATATATTTTTTCTGCTACATATAAAATATATGGTTTGTCTTTAGATTTCATTATTTACGATATTTTTTCATTGCCGCATTGGCTAATATCAAATTTGGATCTAAAAAAATTTTTGAAGTCTTTACTTTTTTAAAAGATTTGAATGCGAATATGGCTATCGGTAATTCAGTACAACCTAAAATTATCTTTTTACATCTTTTTTTAATCAAATAATTTATGGCTGGTTTAATAATTTTGCTGGCAGCTTTTACATTTCCCATTTTGACAAATTTTATTGCTTTATTTACAGAATTTTTTTGTAAAGAAATATTTGGAAAAATAAGATTATAATTTTTGTCAAAAAATTTATTGTAAACACCAGTGTTTAAAGTACCCTCAGTTGCTAATAGTCCAATTGATGAATTTTTCTTACATGTTTTTTTTGTGTGAATAAATACCTCTTTGGGCATGTTTATAATTGGTAATTTTATTTTTTTTCTTAAATCATCATACCAATAATGTGCTGTATTACACGGAATAACAATAAACTTACATTTACTTTTTTTTAGTGTATTACATCCATGTAATAAACTTTTTAATACCAATGAGTATTTTTTTTCAATTTTTTTATTTTTTTTTCGATTTGATAAATTCCTAGTTTGTACACCTATGGACTCTGGTCTTCCAGGAATATTTGATTTGTTGAAAAGAAGAAATAAAGGATATTCTTGATCAATTTTTCCTCGATAAAGGATTGCAAGTTTGTTACAAAAGTCTAGGCCAGCTTGTGTGCCCATGCCACCTAAAATTCCAATCATTATATTTTTATTTATTGATTTAAAATTTTTCTTATTGGCTACAAATATACAAATATTATCAAATTGTAAATCTTATAGCCAATAATCTATGTAATGAAAATTATGCAGTTTTTAAGTTAACTGCTGAAGGACCTTTAGGACCATCTTCAACATCGAAAGTCAAAGCTTGACCCTCATCTAAACCGTTCATACCAGCATCTCTTACAGCTGAAACATGTACAAATACATCTTTTTCTTTATCATCTCTTTCAATAAAACCAAAACCTTTGGTTGGATTGAACCACTTTACTTTTCCTTGTAGACTCATATTTTTCTTCTTACTTTTTTGTTTGTTAATTTATTACTTATATTTAAGTAACAATGACTTTCTTTATAATTTAATTAGTTTTGTCAACAAAATAGATCAATACTAAAAATTTAATTTTTAAGTGTTGTTTATTATCTTTGATAAATAAATAGAATTTTTATCCTCTTTATAGTGAGCAAACGGTTTACAAGGCTTAAATCCACATAAATCAAATAATTTTCTTGCTGGTTTAAAGAATATTCCTGCTCCAGTCTCTATACTAATTCGTTTAATATTTAATTTTTTTGCTTCGTCAAACAAATGATCAATAAGCTTTATTCCATTCCCTTTATTTCTAAAATCATCATGTAATCTTATTGATTTAAGTTCACCATGATCTTTTTCTAAAATTTTAAGAGCGCCACAACCTATCAATTTATCATTATCCCACAAGCTCCAAAACTTAATAGATGGTGCTTTTAAGCCTTCGATATCCAAAACATGCGCACTTCCCTCGGGAGAAGCTGCCCTTAGTTCTATAAAATGTTTTTTTAAAAGTTCATTAACATCTGAATTTTCAAAGTTTCCCTCAATAGTTTTAAACATTATAAAATTTTTGTTAAATGGCCCATTTTTCTTTTATCTTTTATTTCTTTTTTTTGATAATCGAAAAAAAATTCATTATCTTTTAAACTTATATTTTGTCTATATGGGGAAATTTGATTACCTATAAGGTTTATCATTTCTGCATTATGTAATTTTTTCAATGGAATTTGCTCTAAAGAACAAACCGCTCTTATATGATTTTCAAACTGACTAATATTAAAAGCATTAATAGTTAAATGGCCAGAATTATGAACTCTGGGAGCAATTTCATTCACATATAGATTATCATTTCTATCAATAAAAAATTCTACACAAAGTGTACCAATATATTTTAATTCCTCGGAAATTTGTTTACTCCACTCCCTAGATTGATCAACAAGTTTATCACTTATATCAGCAGGAATTTTAGATTTTTTTAAAATTTGGTTTTCATGAATATTTTCGATTGCCTCATAAATTTCGTATCTGTTATTGCTAAATCTTGTAATTATAACAGAGATTTCTTTTTTTAATTTAACCAGTTTTTCAAGAATATATTCTTTTGAAAAATCTATATTTAATCCTTTTAAATCATTTAGTGATTTAATAGGATATTGACCCTTTCCATCATAACCCATGGTTGTTGTTTTTAAAATTCCTGGCAAAAAATCACTAAGGGTCTCTAAATCTGATTTTTTTTCTATACTAACATATCTTGTAGTTCTGATATTTAATTTATTAACAAAATCTTTTTCAGCTAAACGATGCTGTATTAATCTATTTATCGATGGCTTTGGATTTACTGTTTTGAATTTATTTATTTCATTTAAAGTTTCATAAGGAATATTTTCAAATTCATAAGTAACTATACTTACCTTTTTTACAAAATCGTTAATTTTATTTTTATCTTTGTAATCACCAAACATAAATTCATCACAGAAATTTTGTGCAGGTGCATCTTGATCATCTGAGTAAATCAAAGTTTTAATATTTAATTTTTTTGCTGCAACTGACAACATACTACCTAATTGACCACCACCAAGAATTCCTAATCTAATTTCAGACATTGAATTATTTTGGATTTTTTTTGACTGATTTTGTTTGAGATGTTCTCCAACTTTTAAGTTTAGATCTTACCAGAGGATTATTGTTGGAAATAATTGATGCAGCAAGTATCGCTGCATTTATTGCTCCATCATCTCCTATTGCTAAAGTCCCCACAGGGATACCTTTTGGCATTTGAGCGATAGATAACAAGCTGTCTAAGCCTTTGAGTTTTTTACTCTCAATTGGAACACCTAATACAGGTATTTGAGTAAGTGCTGCGATCATTCCAGGTAAGTGTGCTGAGCCTCCTGCACCTGCAATAATTACCCCAATATTATTTTTTTCTGCATCAGATGCGTACTTATACATTCTCAATGGAGTTCTGTGTGCAGAAATAATCTTTGTTTCCACGGGGACTTTAAGTTTTTTTAAAATTTGTTTTGCTAATTTCATTGTTTTAAAGTCAGATTGACTGCCCATCACTATTGAGACTTTCAGATTTTTTTTATTCATGAATATATTTATTGAAACTTTATTTCAAAAAATTGTTGAAATTTCAATAAATTAATAGAATTTCAAATACATATTGATATGGTTTAATAAAATTAAACTCATGAAATATAAAATTGATAATTTACAGTATTGTAATTGGACAAGAGAAGTGTTTGAAATTAACAGACAAGCAGAGCTGGATGCTGTCCACGTAACGATTGTTTATCATGAAGACTATAATGAACTTCTCAATGAAATTAAGAAATGGCAAAAACTTTTTGAAGAAAACTCTGATTTGATTTTTCATGGTACTAGCTTCAAGGATATTGAGAAAGCTAAATTAGAAAAAAAAACCTCAATTTTCTTTGGTTTTCAAAACTGTTCACCAATTGAGGATGACATATATTTAGTTGAAAAAGTACATCAACTTGGATGTCGTTTTATGCAATTAACTTATAATAACCAATCTCTTCTCGCAACTGGCTGTTATGAAAAAATTGATAGCGGAGTAACTAATTTTGGGCGTGAAGTTATAAAAGAAATGAACAGAGTTGGAATAGTTATAGACATGTCTCACTCTGCTGAAAAAAGTACATTAGATGCAATTGAAATTAGTGAAAAACCTATTGCGATCACACATGCTAACCCTAGCTTTTGGCATGCTGCTAAAAGAAATAAATCTAATGATTTATTAAAAGTTTTAAGTGATAGTGGAGGGATGTTGGGTTTTTCATTATATCCTCATCATTTAAAAAATAATAATAATTGTTCCTTAGATAGCTTCTGTGAGATGATTGCCAGAACTTCGGATATAATGAATATCAAAAATATTGGCATTGGATCTGATTTATGTTTGAATCAGCCCGATAAGATTGTGGAATGGATGAGAAACGGCACTTGGTCTAAAAGTAAAAATTATGGAGAGGGATCTAAAAACAAACCGGGCTTTCCTAAACAACCAGATTGGTTTGAAGATGCTAGAGGTTTTTTTAATATAGAAAAGGGATTAAGAAAAGTTGGATTTTCAGAAGAAGAAACTAATGGGATATTAGGTAACAATTGGTATAATTTTTATAGAAATATTTAGAATATGAAAGTTGAATTAAGAGATCCAAACATAATAATGAAATTGTCTAGACTAGGGTCTTTTCATCAATCTAAATTATCATTTTTAAGAAGTTTTTTGTATGAATTCAAAGATTGGGAATACAAAAGAGATTTATTCGATTTAGATTCTGGTGGATTTGGAGTAGCAATATATTCTTTTAAAAAAAATAAAAGAGTTTACTCATTAGTTTGTTTTGCTAACAAGATAGATGACAATGATAGATCAGATAGAGTTATTGCAACAAAATGGGATGCTGCCTTTACTTTGCATGACGGAGTTCCCTCAAATAAAGATATTGAAAGATTGAAGAATGAAGTTCCAAGACAAGAGGTTGGTAGACTTTCATATAAAGAGCTAACTTTATCTAGAGCAAATAAATCAGTTAGAGTTTTTAATCACGTAGTTGAGAAGTTAAGTGAAGGTAATCAGCCAGATTTAAATTTATTAGAAAAAGTTGGATACTTATATAGAACTACCGCTGTTTATGGTTCTGGAAAGTTTGGTTTAGCAGATAGATTTAGAATAAAAAATAGGGCAGAAATTAACGGACCATTTAGATTAGAAATGATGTTGGTATATTTAGTAAGGCAATTCACTTTTGATCAAGTTAATCATGTAGCAAAGCATAAAAATCCAAAGAAAGCTGTTCATTTAGATCCAAAAATTTGTAGAAACCTTGGCATTGGAAATTCAACTGGACTAGGAATGGCACCTTTTATTGTAAATCATCCTACCTTGTTGAATAATTGGATCTTATCAAGAGAAATCGCATTAAAAGAAATTAGAGAAATTAAAAATGTAAATTCAAAAGACTCAGATTTATTCAAAAAATGTGTCAAAGGTTCCTTAAAAAATATAACCAGTTGGAATTCTGAAAGTGAATTTCAAATAAAAAAAATAAATTCACTACTTTTTAATGTAAAAAAATTTTTAGAATTTATCGAAAATCAACTAGATTTTACAACTCCATATCCTTTCAATCAAATATATTTATGGTTAGAGAAAGAAACTTGTGAGGAAACTATTGAGTATATCGTGTCTATAATGATGGAACCTTTTGATAAAATTGTTGAGCCATTAATAAAAAAAATGAGCTCAGATGAGGAAAAGTATTTTAGAATTCCCACAGAACGAACAGTTTTGGATCTTAAAAATATTTTAAAACAAAGATATCCAGATATTCTTAAGATTGATTTCAAAGATAAATCAAATTTAAGAAATTTTTGGTTTATTTCTAAAAATAAGGAAGAGCCTAGGTATGCAGATCGTTTTGAGGAAGGAGGTGCAGAATTAGAACAACCTCTTGCAATTGCTAGAGATATTAAAAAACTAAATGATCAATTAATTTCATGTAAAGATGATTTAACTATTGATAGATTTTTAATGAATAATGCAGATTTAAGACACGTTGTGAGACGAGCATTTATTATTGAAAAATTTCCTTATGCTGAGATACAAGATAATACAATTAGTGCAAATGTTGTCCCAATTGACATGTTAAGATTAAAATTATCTTTTTTTGGTGCATTAAAATTTGATCCTAGATCAGACAAATGGTTAAGAATTTGCATGTTTCAAGGAGCACCACTTCCAAATGAATTAAAAGATTATAATCAGCATTGGGTTTATTGCTGATTAAATTTTATGAAATCTTTGAGTGAAATTGAAACAACCTCTAAACGCGCGAGTAGAGCATTAGGCTATTCTTGGGGAATAAGCGAAGAAGTTGGAAAAAGTGTAAGATTACTAGAAATGTTTAACTTTGAGGGAATTAAAAATTTAAATCAATATTTAAATGAAAAAAAAGACAAAAAGTTTGAGGATCTTAATTTAATTAATCAAAATAATGAATGTGCTGAATTTTCTTACTGCCCAATTATTTTAGGTGTAAGTTTTTTAGATCAAATTGAAAAAATTGAAAAAATAAAAACTATTAATTTTTCTAAAATTGCATACCCATTACTATTTTTACCATTTCTTAGTAGAAGCTCAGAGGTTATCGGTAAAAAAATTTTTTTTAAGTTTGAAAAAAATGAATTTCTATTAAATATTAATGTTAATATTTCCACAAACTTATTAAATAAAAATTGTCCAAATATTGCAAACAACGTAGAAGTAAAAATTTTAGAAAATAATGACAATTTTACTGAGCAAGATTGGAAAAGTTTATATCAATTATCAGAAAAAACTTTTGTTGAAGAAACAGAAAGTTTAAAAAAAGGGGCAGCAGGAGCGGGTTTAACTGATAATGATTGAGGATGACAAAATAAAAGATCAGCATAACACAAACTCTGATGAATTAGATGATATCTGTGATGAATGTAAAAAAACTGATGAAAGTGTTACCCAAAATTTAATTTTGACTGGATTTAAAATTTGTAAATCATGCAGGGTTTCGAAAACAATCTTTCCAATTTAGATACTATTTATTGGTAAAGCATTCATTCTACTCATAACAAAAGATATTGATAAAAAAGCAATAATTAAAAATGATAAAAATATTATGCCAAACGCTTTAAAATTAGATTTTAAATTTAAGATTTGTTTTGTTGAAATAATTAAACTTGCAAAAATCCAGAATTGAGTAAGAAAAATGATTGGTATCATTAATTCGGGGGTTAATGCAAAAAATCTTAGTAAACCTGGTGAATGAGCAAAACCAACTGCTACTAGAACTTTTTTAAAAGGTACTTTTGTTTGTTTATCTGGAAATAATTTTACACCGATTACATAAATAAAAATTGCCCAAATGAACCATGTTAAAATTGCCGTAAGACCAGACATTCCTACAGCTGTTTTTACTACAGTATTTGCAGCCACAGCTCCAGCTACACCATCTAATATCATTATTAAACCTGCAAAATATATCGCAGCTTCACCAAAATTTTTATTATCACTATAAAGTGTTTTATCTAATTTTATAGATTTAAAAATTATATTTAAAAATTCAGCAAACATTTATTTTTTTTTATTTTTTTGTTCTTTGTAAGATACAATTAACGGAAATAGTAATAATGCAATAGCAATGATAATGCAAACTACAATAATGAAACTCTTTGTCATTTATGATTTTAAGGGGAGCGCAAACTCCCCTAAAAAAATAATTAACCTGATACCACTTCTCTTGTGTTAGCGTTATAAGATTCCTTAAATGGAATATCAACTATAACGGCATCAACAGGTGTTCCTGGTTTATCTGAATATTTCTCTGGTAAATGAACTTTAAATTTAGTTCCAACTTTACCTTTAGGAAAGCCATTGGCATTTAAAGTTCCATCAAATGGAACATATCCCATAGCAATATTAGTTTTCTTTTCAGGATGCCACCACGGTGATGTTACAAAACCAACTGGATCACCACCATCTGCATTAGATATCAACCAAAAATCTGGTGCATAATCATCAATTGGTTTTCCTCCTAACTCAAGACCAACCAACTGTAACTTATATGGTTTTTTTCCAGCTTTGATTTCAGCGCCCATTTTTTCAAGAGCTTTTTTTCCTACGTAATCAGAAGTTTTTTTCCATTCTCCTTTTCCTGATAAAGAAACTTGATAACCTAAATTACACTGGAAAGGGTTATGTTGTTGATCCATATCTTGACCCCAAGAAAGAATCCCAGCTTGAATTCTTCTGTGGTGAGCAGGGGCAATAACCATTAGCTGGTGTTTTTTTCCAGCTTCAAGAACAGCATTCCACATCTCATCGGCATATAAAGTTGCATTCCTTAAATATATTTCATATCCAGCTTCACCTGAAAAACCTGATTGAGAGATAACACAACTTCTTCCGGCAACCTTAACTTCAGCTAAACCATAGAAAGGCATATTTTCTAAATCAACCTGATCACCTAACAAATCTTTCATAAGAGCTTTTGATTTAGGCCCTTGAATTTGAACAGGACATGCATCTATTTCTTCGATAGTGCAATTAAATTTACCGTCTGCATTAACACCTTGTAAATACATTCCAATGTCCGAGTCTGATAAAGAAAACCAAAATTCATCTTTTGCAATTCTTAAAAGTATTGGATCATTTAAAACTCCTCCGTAAGCGTTACATAAAATTACATATCTTGCTCGCATCGGAGAGATTTTTGTTGCATCTCGAGTTATCACGTAATCAACAAATTTTTCTGCATCAGGACCCTTTACTTGGATCTGTCTTTCAACAGCAACATTCCACATAGTTACATGATTTACAATTGCATCATACTCAACCATTGCACCACCATCCTCAGGTTTCACATATCCCCTAGGATGATAAATTCTATTATAAACAGTTGCTCTCCAACAACCCGCTTGCATTGATAAATGCCAATATGGAGATTTTCTTACTCTTGTCGAAATTAACATTTCAACTTTTGTTGGCCCACTTTGTCTTAAATTGTATGGTACTTTTCGATCTGACTGATCAACAGAAGTAACATGTTTTAGTTTAGTATAGTCAAATTCTTTAGACATAACCATTCTCCTTCAACCACTTGTTTGTTTCCTTCAAGCCGCCGAATGTATAAATGTGGAAGAAATCAGTATGCGATTTAACTTTCCCAATTAAATCATTAGGGTCTTTAGGTTTTAATAAATCTAACGCCTTACTAAAATTAGATTTAAGAAAATTTAGAGAATTTTTTGCACCAACAATATTAGCAAACTTTATTAAGCTAGATATTTTTAGAGGCCCAGTAATTCCCACATGCACTGGTACACTTTGTTTAGAAACAAAATCTATAATAGGCTGTGGATCTAATAACCATTGGGTTACGATGTAATCAGCATAAGGCTTTTTATCTATCATAGCTTTTTCTAAATCTGAGTCGGATATATCAGGACTCCCCTCTGGGTGTCCAGCAATTCCTATTGTCATCTTCTCAAAATAACCAGTCTCTAAAAGTTGAAACGAGCTATCAAATTTTCCCATTGGTTCTCTCCCTCCACCAATTACTAAAACTTGTTTAACCCCACCATCTTTACACCTAGAGACATAATCTTTTAGTTGTTTTTCATCCAGCATTGACCTTGCAGGAAAATGAGGAACAGGATTAAAACCCCTTTTAACTAACTCAACTGCCTGTTGAGCTGTTTCTCTATAGTCACCCCCTGGAAGCATTGTGATATAAACATCTTTTACTTGAGGTACTGTATCAAGATCTGTCTGAGGGCCTATTTCAAGAGAAAATTTCATTATAAGATCTTTATCTTTTTTGAAAAAGGTGTCAATTTAATATCAAATGAAAATAATTTTAATAATGGGACTACCTGGATCTGGAAAAACTACGTTAGCAAACGAACTTGGTCCAATGTTAAACGCTAAAAGATTGAACGCAGATGAAGTTAGAAAAGAGGCGAATGATTGGGATTTTTCTGAGGAAGGAAGAAAAAGACAAGCAAAAAGAATGGCTGACTTTGCAGTAAAATTGAAAAATGATGGAAATTATGTTGTAGCAGATTTTATTTGTCCTACTCCTGAGGCAAGAAGTTTATTTCCAGCAGATTTTATTATTTGGGTAGATACAATTAAGGAGGGTAGGTTTGATGATACAAATAAAATGTTTGTAAAACCTGATAAGTATGACTTTCATGTAACAACTCAAGATGCTAAAAATTGGGCTCCAAAGATATATGAGAAATTAAAATAATGACTTACAAGTGGGATAATAAAAAACCAACTGCTCAAATGCTTGGAAGATGGCAACCATTTCATGATGGTCACTATACTTTATTTAAAGAAATAATTAAGAAAACTGGACAAGTTTGTATTCAAATCAGAGACGTACAAGGTGTTGATGATAATCCATTTGATTTTGAAACAGTAAAAAAAAATATTGAAGATAAACTTAATCCAGAATTCGAGGGACGTTTTAAAATTATGTTAGTTCCCAATATTACAAACATTTGTTATGGAAGAGGTGTTGGTTACAAAATAGAAGAAATTGTTTTACCTGAGGAAATACAAAAAATTTCAGCTACTAAAATAAGAGCAAAGATGAGAGAAGAGGGTAAGCTTAAATAGTTTTTAATGAATATCAAAATCATCAATCAGAATAAAGATATAGCAAGAGTTATTATTAATGAGCCAAAAACATACAACTCTTTATCTTACAAAAATTTGAAAGATTTAATTAATGTTTTAAAAAAATTAGACAAAGATAAAAAGGTTAAAGTTATTATTCTTGAGGGTGCTGGAAAAGGTTTTAGTGCAGGTCATAATTTAAAAGAAGTAAAAGACTTAAAGAAAAAAGAAAGATATAAAAAATTATTTAATCTTTGTTCAAAGCTAATGCTTCAAATAGTTGAGGGTAAAAAACCAGTTATTGCAAAAGTTCATGGTGCAGCTTATGCAGCAGGATGTCAATTAGTTGCTAGTTGTGATTTAGCTTACAGCACAAAAGATGCACTTTTTGCAACGCCAGGAGTAAATATTGGATTGTTTTGTAGTACTCCTATGGTTGCAGTTAGCAGAAAGATTAATAGAAAACCTATGATGAAGATGCTTCTTACTGGTGAACCAATTAAAGCAAATTACGCAAAGGAAATTGGTTTAATTAATGATTATTTTTCAAAATCAAAATTAAATAGCGAGACGATGAAAATTGCAAAAAAAATTGCATCAAAATCAAATTTAACAATCAAAATTGGAAAACAAGCTTTTTATAAGCAGTTAGAAATGCCTCTAAGAAAAGCGTACTCGTATACCAGTCAAATGATGACATACAATATGATGGCTATGGATGCAAAAGAAGGTATTTCAGCTTTTTTAGAAAAAAGAAAACCAAAGTGGAGAAATAAGTGAAAGTAAAAAATATTCTAACAATTATCTTAATAATCATTGGTATATATTTTATTTTTACCTTTAGAGACCATAATTTTAAAAGATCTATCGATGCTTGTATTGCAGGTAGTCAAAAGTTAGATCAACCAATGACTATTGAAGAAGCTAAGAAGTTTTGTGAAGGAAAGATAAAGAGTAAAAAGTAAATAGAGTGGAAAATATAAAAGAAATTTTAAAAAAATATAAAAATATTGCTCTAGTAGGTGCAAGTAAAGATTTAACAAAAACATCATCTATTGTTATGAAATATCTACAAGACAATGGTTTTAAAGTTTATCCAGTCAATCCATCAATGAAAGGTGAAAAAATATTAGGTGAAAAAGTTTTTGGAAATATTTCAGAGATTGATAATCCAGTAGAAATAGTAGATGTGTTTAGGCCATCGAATGAAGTTGTCACAATTGCAGAAGAAACTGTCAAAATAAATGCAAAGGTATTATGGTTGCAATTAGACATTAGCAACGAAGAAGCAAAAAAAATTGTTGAGACAAATGACATCATTTACATTGATAATAAATGTACGAAGATAGAGTACGAAAAATACTTTAATTAATTAATAATTAAATTTTTAAAAAGATGTTAAAAAAATTCGAGATAATATTTAAAGTCTTTATTATTCTTTTCTTTTCAATTTCAATAACTAAAGCTGAATTACTGAAACCTAATAGTGATATAAAACCTTCCAAAGTTGTTGAGATTCAATTAAGTGGTCTTCAAAAAAACGACTTAAATTATAAAGATAGTGGGATTGAGCAAACCTGGAATTTTGCACATCCCAGTAACAAAAAAAATACTGGCCCTCTACCAAATTTCAAAATGATGATTAAAGGCAACTCATATCAAATGCTCTTAAATCACTTAAGCCATACAATTACACAGGTTGGAGGTGGTGACAAATGGGCACAATTTGAGGTGATAATTTTAGATAAAGATAAGATTTATCATAAGTTCAACTGGCAAGTGGAAAAATATACTGCTGAAGGACCCCTTAAGGATTGTTGGTTGACCACAATGGTTTCTAGCCCAATAGCACTAGGAAGTTCAATTTGATTATCCATAATACAATTTTGTTTCGTTATAAGTAAAAATTTAGTAGGAATCATTTAATGAAATCTAAAGCAAAAGTCGTCGTAGTCGGTGGAGGAGTTGTTGGAGTAAGCGCTCTTTATCATTTAGCAAAAAAAGGCTGGTCAGATGTTGTTTTAGTTGAAAGAAAAGAATTAACCTCAGGCTCAACTTGGCATGCAGCAGGTTTGCTACCTCTTTTTAATATGAGCTATTCTGTTGGTCAACTTCACAAGTATGCAGTAAATCTTTATAAAAAGTTAGAGGAAGAGACTGGTAAGAATGTTGGTTTCAGTGTTGTTTCAAATATCCGTTTAGCTAGTACCAAAGATAGAATGGATGAGTATCATCAATATGCTGGTGTAGCTAAAACAATTGGTGTTGACGTAAAATTTTTGACACCTCAACAAGTTAAAGAAATTTGGCCGCTTTGTCATACTGATGATTTAGTTGGAGCAATTCAACACCCAGAAGATGGATACATCCAACCTGCAGACTTAACACAGGCACTTGCCACAGGTGCTAGGAACAGGGGAGCTGAGATTTATAGAAATACAACAGTGTTATCAATGAGACAAACTAAAGAAGGATGGATTGTTGAAACAGACAAAGGATCAATTGAATGTGAACATGTCATTTCATGCTCAGGAAATTTTGCAAGACAAACTGGTGAAATGGTTGGATTAGATATTCCAGTTATTCCTGTGGAACATCAATATATTGTAACTGAACCGCATCCAGAAATACAAAAAAGAAAAAAAGAAGGTCTACCAGAGATGGGTGTATTAAGAGATAGCGATAGTAGATGGTATATGAGAGAGGAGGCTGGTGGATTAATATTAGGTCCATATGAAGATGGTGCACCAGCGTGTTATGTAGAAGGTCCCTCAAAAGATTCTGAATATGAATTGTTTCAAGAAGATTTAGATAGACTTGCTCCACACATTGAGGGAGCAATACATAGAGTTCCGGCATTTGGAGAAGTTGGAGTGAAAAAAGTTTATAATGGTGCAATATGTTACACACCAGATGGTAATCCAATTGTTGGTCCAGCCTGGGGACTTAAAAATTTTTGGATTAATGAGGGACATAGTTTTGGAATAACTGCAGCTGGTGGAGCAGGTTGGCAATTAGCAGAATGGATCGTTGATGGTGAACCAACGATTGATATGCTTGGTGTTGAACCAAGACGTTACGGAAATTATGCAACAAAGTCTTATCTTAAAGCAAAAAATGAGGAAGCATACAGTCATGTATTTATTGTTCATTATCCTGATGAAGAGAGACCAGCTGCAAGACCTTTAAGAACATCTCCTTGTTATGAAAGAATGAAAAATCTTGGTGCTGTCTTTGGACAAAAATTTGGATGGGAAAGACCAAACTTTTTTGCAACAGATGGCATGGAACAAAAAGATCATTGGTCATTTAGAAGATCAAAATGGTTTGATGCAATTAAGAAAGAATGTGAAAACGTTAAAAAGAATGTTGGACTTTTGGATATGACAGCCTTTGCAAAATGTAGAATAAAAGGTCCAAAGGCTGAAGAATTTTTAGACTACTTAGTCGCTAACAAACTTCCAAAAAAAATCGGAAGAATTAATTTGTGTCATGCGCTAAATACTAAAGGTGGTGTTCACTCTGAGTTTACAATTATGAAAGAAGCTGAAAATAGTTATTATTTGGTTTCAGCTGGAGCGAATTTGAGATTAGACCATGATTGGATTCAAAAATGGATGCCAACTGATGGTTCGGTTATTTTTGAAGACTTAACAAATAGTACAGGTGTGCTTGTTGTAGCAGGCCCAAAAGCTAGAGAACTTATGCAAAAAGTTTCAACTGATGATTTTTCAAATGAAAATTTTAAATGGTTAACTGCAAAAAATGTTAATGTTGGATATGCTCCAGTAAATGCTATGAGAGTAAATTTTGTTGGTGAACTAGGTTGGGAATTACATCACCCAATTGAATATCAAAACCATATTTTTGATAAATTAATGGAAGCAGGTAAGGATCTCGGTCTTAAACCTTTTGGCATCAGAGCGATGAACAGTTTAAGAGTAGAAAAATCTTATAAACTTGTGGGAACTGAACTATCAATTGAGTATTCACCTTATGAGTCTGGCCTAGACAGATTTATTCATCCAAACAAGGGTAATTTCATAGGACTTGATGCACTAAACAAATGGAGAGAAAAGGGTTTTGATAATAAATTAGTAACACTAGAGGTTCATGACACAACAGACTCAGATGTTTTAGGTAACAATCCAATTTATAAAGATGACAAAGTCGTTGGGCGAGCAACAGGCGGGGAATACGGATTTAGATTAGATAAATCTATTGCCTTAGCCATGGTGAAACCTGATTTAGCAAATGTTGGAGAAAAACTTAAAGTTGATATTCTAGGAAAAATGTATGAGGCTACAATAGTAGAGGAAAGTCCATACGATGCTGAAAATAAACTTTTGAGAGCCTAATGAAAATTTTAGTCGCAGTAAAAAGAGTAATTGATTACAATGTTCAAGTCAGAGTTAAAGAGGATAACACTGGTGTAGTAACTGAAAATGTTAAGATGTCTACCAATCCACCAGATGATAATGCGATTGAGGAGGCAGTAAAAATCAAAGAGTCAGGAAAAGCGACCGAAGTAGTTGCAGTAAGTGTTGGAGAAGAGAAAGCTCAAGAAACTGTTCGTAAAGCATTAGCGGTTGGAGCTGATAGAGGCATTCTTATTAAAGCTGATGGAATTTTAGAACCTTTAGCCGTTTCCAAATTATTACAAAAAATTGTTGAAAAAGAAAAACCAGATTTAGTTTTTATGGGAAAACAAGCAATTGATGATGATTGTAATCAAACAGGTCAAATGTTAAGTGCTTTACTAAATTGGCCTCAAGCAACATTTGCTTCAAAGATAGAGATTAAAGATAAAAAACTTGAAGTTACGAGAGAGATCGACGAAGGATTAGAGACAATAGAGATCAATATTCCTGCTATTGTAACTTGTGATTTAAGACTTAATGAACCAAGATATGCGTCTTTGCCAAACATAATGAAGGCTAAAAAGAAACCTATTGAGCAAATAAATGCGTCAGATTTAGGAGTAGATACATCACCAAGAATCGAGCAAATTAAGGTTGAAGAGCCACCAAAAAGAAAAGCTGGTATAAAAGTAAAAAGTGTGGCTGAGCTAGTGCAAAAATTAAAAAATGAGGCTAAAGTAATATAATGTCAGTTTTATTAGTTGCAGAACATAACAATAAAGAACTCAAACCTTTCACACTTAATGCTGTAACTGCGGCCTCTCAAATGAATACCGATCTTCATGCTGTAATTATTGGTAATAACTGTGGAGATGTAGCAAAAAAATTATCAGAGTTACCTTTGGTCAAAAAAGTAATTCAAGTAGAAGCAGCTCATTACGAAAACTTTGTGGCAGAAAATTTTGCACCAGTAATAGTGAAATTGGCAGAAAACTATTCACATGTTGTTTGTTCAGCTAATACATTTGGTAAAAATTTGATGCCAAGGATTGCAGCTTCTTTAGATACTTCTCAAGTCAGTGATATTATCAAGGTAATTTCTGCAGATACATTTTTACGACCAATTTATGCTGGAAATGCATTTGCAACAGTAAAAAGCAAGGATCCAAAAAAATGTATTACTATTAGACCAACTTCTTTTGATCCATGTGAGAGTTCAGGCGGATCTGCGCCAATTGAAAAAGCTGAACCAAGTGAAGAGTTTAATAATACAAAATTTGTAAAAAGAGAGGAAATTAAGTCAGATAGACCAGAACTTGGAACTGCAAGAGTGGTTGTTTCTGGTGGAAGAGGAATGCAGAGTGGAGACAATTTTAAATTAATCACATCTGTTGCTGATAAATTAAATGCTGCTATTGGAGCGTCAAGAGCAGCTGTGGATGCTGGATATATAAGCAACGATCATCAAGTGGGTCAAACTGGAAAAGTTGTAGTTCCAGATTTATATATTGCGATTGGTATTTCTGGTGCTATTCAGCATTTAGCTGGAATGAAAGAAAGCAAGGTGATTGTCGCAATCAATAAGGATGGCGAAGCTCCAATTTTTAGTGTTGCAGACTATGGTCTAGAAGCTGATCTTTTTGAAGCAGTACCCCAATTTATTGAGGAACTGAACAAATTAAACACTATACAAAAATAATATAATCTGTAAAAAATTGTTATGTCCAGAGAGTCAATGGAATACGATGTTGTAATTGTTGGTGGAGGACCATCAGGATTAACAACTGCTATTAAATTAAAACAATTAAATTCAAATTTAAATATTTGTGTTTTAGAGAAAGCATCTGAGATCGGTGCACATATATTAAGTGGAAATGTTTTTGAAACTAGAGCACTGGACGAATTAATTCCAAACTGGAAAGATTTAAATGCACCAATAAAAACTAAAGTTTCAAAAGAAAAATTTTTATTTTTAGGAAAAAAAAATTCATTAAGTTGGCCCACATGGTTGTTACCCTCTGTCCAAAAAAATCATAATAATTATATCATTAGTCTTGCAAATTTATGCAGATGGCTTGCTGAGCAAGCAGAAGCACTTGGTGTAGAAATATTTCCAGGATTTCCTGCAAGTGAGATTTTATTTAATGACGATGGATCTGTTAAGGGCGTAGCCACTCAGGACATGGGAATAGATAAACAAGGAGATAAAAAAGATAGCTTTGAACCAGGTATTGAACTTCTAGGCAAAGTTACAGTTTTTGCAGAAGGTTGTCGTGGTCATTTAGGAAAACAATTGATCAAAAAATTTAATCTAGATAAAGACAAAGATCCTCAACAATATGGAATTGGATTTAAAGAAATTTGGGAAATTGATGAAAAAAATCATGTAGAAGGATTAGTGATGCATACAGCTGGATGGCCATTAGATAATAACACTTATGGTGGAAGTTTTATTTATCATGCTGAAAACAAACAGGTTTTTTTAGGATACGTGATAGGTTTAGATTATCAAAATCCTCATCTTTCTCCTTTTGATGAATTTCAAAGATTTAAAACACATCCATCAATAAAAAAAATTATCGAAGGTGGAAAAAGAATCTCCTATGGCGCTAGAGCTTTAATTGAAGGTGGCATTCAAAGTTTACCAAAAATGTTTATGCCAGGAGCATTACTTATCGGGTGTGATGCAGGAACTTTAAACATGCCAAAAATAAAAGGTTCTCATACTGCTATGAAAAGTGGAATTATAGCTGCTGAAACAATAAATTTTCATTTTGAGAAAGGTGATGATCTATCTGTTTATGAAAAAATCTTTAAAGAAAGTTGGCTTTATAAAGAATTATATAAAGCAAGAAATGTTAAACCAAGTTTCACATGGGGTTTAATTTTAGGAATAATTTTTACAGGAATTGATCAAATTTTATTTAGAGGAAAACTTCCTTTTACTTTAAAACATAAGCATGCAGATCATGAGACGTTAAAACCTGCAAATAAGATGCCAAAAATTGATTACCCAAAACCTGATAATGTGATTACTTTTGATAAAACAAGCTCAGTTTATTTAACTGGAACTAACCATGAGGATAATCAGCCAGTACACTTACAGTTAAAGGATAAGGATTTACCTATAAATTATACACTCGAAATGTACGATGAACCTGCACAAAGGTACTGCCCAGCAGGAGTTTATGAGGTTCAAAAAGAAAACGATATAAACAAATTTGTTATTAATGCGCAGAACTGTATTCATTGTAAAACTTGCGATATCAAAGAACCATCCCAAAATATTACTTGGGTTACACCTGAGGGTGGTGGTGGACCTAAGTATGGAAATATGTAATTAATTATTAAAAAAATTAACAAAAATTATTACTATTCCAATAATGCCAAGCCAAATCATAAGATTTTTTAAAAAAACTTTTTTATTTTTATTTGCATAATAAAAGCCTGGGAAGACTAGGACAATTACTAGCAAAAGATATATTATTGATAAAATATTTTCACCCATAAGCTAAATTTGTTTATGAAAGATCTATCGCAAATTTTTTGAGAGTTTCAATTGGTAAAATCTTTAATGTATTTTCATGAGTTCGTTTTAAAAAAATTGGACAACCTTTCCCAGCTTCTACCGCTCTTGCATACCAAGTTGCACAAACACACCAACCATCCCCATCTTTTAAGCCGGGAAAACCATATTCTGGGTGAGGTGTAATCAAATCATTTCCTGCCTCTTTGCACCACTCTAGAAATTCTGTTGTAACTTTTGCACAAACAGTGTGTAACCCATGATCATTTTCATCAGTATTACAACAACCATCTCTATACCAACCAGTTAAAGGATCTAGAGAACATTCCTCTAATTTTTCACCAAGAACGTTTTTTTGAATCTTATCCATTGAAAACATCAAATGTTTTTTTATCAATATCTAAATTAAATGAAAAAGATCTTCTTTCACCATCTCTTTTAAAAGGGTAAGCAGTGTGCATTAAGTAATTTGGAAATATAATCATATCTCCAACTTTTGGATTATGGTTATACAAGCTATTACTTAAAAACGATTTAGATCCATGTATAAAATCTATGGTCCCATTTGTTTTAAGTCTTTTTGTACCTTTAGTAATATTTTTAGGAATTTTTAAATAGCCAACACCTGAGATGTTCCCACTATGAAAATGAACAGGATTATATTCATTTTTATATTGTCTCACTACCCAAAAGCTTTTTAAATTTATTTTTTTTAAATTTTTATTAGTGCTTTTTTTTATATATTTTTTTACATTTAATTTTATAAATTTAATAAGATATTTATTAACAAATGAATTTGGTAATCTTATTTCTTGTTTAACTTGACCAACAAGCTTTTTAGAGTAATCACTTTTCTTCAATCTTGATCTGTTATTTACAATTAGATCAACTTCTTTATTAATTCGATTTATAATTTTACTAGGAATTTTAGTTACAGCAATTTTGGGACCAAAAGGGTTTAAGACTCTCATAATTATATTAAATTTTAGTTGGATTTGGTTGACCTTTATAAACTTTTTCTGGGTCAAATTTTTTTTCTTTTTCAGTGAATCTCATCTCAACTTCTCTACCATTTTCAATTGGTCCAAGAGGTATAGATCTATAGAAACAAGATCTATAACCAACATGACAACTAGCTCCATTTCCAATATCAACAGTAAGCCAAATAGAATCTTGATCGTCGTCGATTTTGATCTCAGTTACTTTTTGAACAAAACCACTTGTTTTACCTTTGTGCCAAATGGATTGCCTTGATCTGCTGTAGTAGTGAGCTTCTTTTGTTTCAATAGTTTTTTTTAATGCCTCAACATTCATATAACCATGCATCAAAATTTCTTTTGTTTGAGAGCACATCGTAATGACAGGTATTAAACCATCATTATCAAATTTAGGTGAAAGAAGATTTCCTTCTTCAATTTCAACCACATTTTCTCTTTTTTTGAACATATTCGGTAATTATGTAGCACATATATAGATATATTAAATATTTTAAAAATACGCATTTATATGTATAAAGCCAATCATGAAGTTAGTTAAAGACATAGATAATAATCAAAATTCTAAAAAAATTTCTGATAAAGAAGCAGAAGAAGCTTTTAAAACTATTTTATCATGGATGGGTGAAGACCCTAATCGTGAAGGATTATTAGAAACTCCAAAAAGAGTTGTTAAAGCATTTAAGGAGTATTTTAAAGGTTATAAGGAAGATCCTATTCAAGTTTTGGATAAAACTTTTGGCGATGTAGATGGGTATGATGACATGGTTATTCAAAAAAATATTTCTGTTCAAAGTCATTGTGAACATCATATGGCACCAATAATTGGTAAAGCTCATGTAGCTTACATACCTAATGAAAGAGTTGTTGGATTAAGTAAATTAGCAAGAGTAGTAGAGGTTTTTTCTAAAAGATTACAAACCCAAGAAAGATTAACTATGCAGATTGCGAATACACTAATGCAATCTCTAGATGCCAAAGGAGTAGCTGTTACAATAGACTCAACTCATCAATGTATGACTATGAGAGGGATTAAAAAGGAACAAGCTACAACAGTCACAAATTATTATTTAGGTCAATTCAAAGAAGATTTAAGTTATCAAAATAGATATTTAAGGTTAATAAGTAATTCAAAAGATTAAAAGTGTCAGACCAATTTAAAGCATTAGTTTTAAATCAAGAGGGTGACAACTTTACAAGAGAAGTAAAATCATTAGACAAAAGTTTTTTAAAACACGGTGATGTAACTATTAAAGTTGATTATTCAGATCTTAATTTTAAAGATGGAATGATTTTAAAAAATGGTGGTAGATTAGTAAAAGAGTTTCCTCATATTCCTGGGATTGATTTTTCTGGAACTGTTTTAGAAAGTGAAAATTCAAAATTTAAATCAGGTGATGATGTAATTTTAACTGGCTTTAGAGTCGGCGAAATTTTTTATGGTGGATATTCTCAAATAGCAAAAGTTAACGGAGATTTCTTAGTAAAAAAACCAAGTGATTTAACAACTAAACAAGCAATGATTTTAGGGACTGCGGGTTTTACATCTTTAATGGCTGCATTTGCAATAAAAGCCCGAGAAGAAATATTACTTGGTGCAAAAGTAAATGATGTCTTAGTTACAGGTGCAACTGGTGGAGTAGGAAGCATTGCAGTTATGATACTAAATAAAATGGGATACAACGTTACTGCGGTAACAGGAAAAGATTCTAAAGCGGATTATTTAAAATCATTAGGTGCCAAAAGTGTTATAAATCGTAGTGAATTTGATAAAGATCCAAAACTTATAGATAAAGGTTTATGGGATGGGGTAGTCGATACAGTTGGTGGTAAAATTTTAGCTAATGCAATTGTTCAAACTAATTCAAATGGGATTATTGCTGTATGTGGTAATGCTAACACTAATGAACTTAACACAAATGTTATTCCTTTCATGTTACGTGGAATAAAACTTTGGGGCATGGACTCAGCTAATTGTAGTATTAAAAGAAGAGAATTTATTTGGGGAGAAGCTGCTAAATTAATTGATTTTGACTTAATAGAAAAGTCTATTCAAATAGTGAGTTTGGAGGGGTTAATTGAAACTTATCCTAAAATATTAAAGGGTGAAATTTCTGGAAGAGTTTTAGTTGATTTAAATAAATAATGGATTGGGATAAACTTAAGATTTTTCATGCAGTTGCAGAAGCAGGAAGTTTTACTAATGCAACTATAAATTTAAATCTTAGTCAATCAGCAATAAGTAGACAAATTCAATCTTTGGAACAAGACTTAAAAGTTCAATTATTTGAGAGACACGCAAGAGGTCTTACGCTCACCGAAAATGGAGAGTATGTATTTAAGACTGCACACGAAGTTATAAGTAAACTCAAAGAAGTGGAAACTTCACTAGGAGATCAAAAAAATAAACCAACAGGAAAATTGACAATTACAACAGTTAGAAGTTTTGGAACTCATTGGTTAACACCTAGAATTGAGGAATTTATGCGGTTAAATCCCGAGGTTGAAATTGAGTTGATTTTTGAGGATAAGGAGCTGGACTTAAGTACAAGACAAGCAGATATTGGTATTTTTATGAGAAGACCTAAACAATTAAATTATATTCAAAAAAAGCTTATAGATCTAAAATATTATATTTATGGGTCTAACAAATATTTAGAAAAATATGGTATGCCAAAAACTGTGAGTGACTTAAATAAACACAAATTCATATCATTTGGCAAAGGAGCACCTTCTCCAGTTTATAATCCAGAGTGGGCATTAAAGTTAGGGATGCATGACGGAAAAAAAAGAAAACCTATAATGAAGGTAAATAGTGTTATGGGACTTTTACTAGCAGTGGAGTCTGGAGTAGGTTTAGCAGCACTGCCTGAATATTTAGTAAGTAATTCGACCAATATTATTAAAGTTTTACCTAAATCTGAGGGACCAATCACAGAGGCACACTTCGTTTATCCACAATCTTTAAAAAACACAGCCAGAGTTCAGGCTTTTAGGAACTTTTTGTTCAGCAAAATAGGCGACTGGAAGTCTTAGTTAGCCTGCGACATCTTTGCGATTGATAATCATTCTCAATGAGAATAGTTCTCATTCTCAATTAAATCATGCGGAAGAATGGAGAAATAATGAGAAATATATCAATTTTTGCATTGATAGCATCTTTATTTACCTCATCAGTTGTGATGGCAAATGAGGTAAATGTTTTTAACGCAAGACATTATAAGGCTGACGCTGAACTTTATAACAAGTTTACAAATAAAACAGGAATTAAGGTTAACTTGATAAATGGTAAGGCAGGCGCACTTGAAAAAAGAATGATAGAAGAGGGTGTCGACTCTTCCGCAGACCTTTACATTACTGCTGACGCAGGAAGATGTGGAGTATTTAAATCAAAGGGAATGACTCAATCTGGTTTAACATCTGCAGCTATTAAAGCAGCAGTGCCAGCAAATTTTAGAACAAGCCATTGGACTGGAATCGCAAAAAGAGCAAGAATAGTTTATTATTCACCCGAGAGAGTTTCCGGAGCTGAGCTATCTGGTTTAACTTACGAAAGTCTAGCTGATCCAAAATGGAAAGGTAGACTAGTTATAAGAGCATCCAACAATATCTATAATAAATCACTTGTAGCTTCATTAGTTAAAAATAATGGAAAAAAAGCAACAGCTGAATGGGCGAAAGGAGTTGTGTCTAATATGGCTAGGACGCCTAAAGGAAATGATAGAGCACAAATAATGGCAGTTGCAGCTGGCGAAGCTGACATTGCCGTAGCCAACACTTACTATCTTGCATTAATGTTGTCTGGTAAAAAGGGCCCCGAACAACAAGAAGCTGCAAAAAAAGTTAAAGCTTTTTTTCCTAATCAAGGTGATAGAGGAACTCATATGAATATTAGTTGTGCAGCATTAGTAAAAAATGCTCCTAATAAAACTAATGCCATTAAACTTGTAGAGTTTTTATTAACACCAGAGTCTCAAGAACATTTTGTAAATAATACCTTTGAGTTTCCAATGATTGATAATGTTTCAGCAAATCCGTTAGTGGTAAACAATATTGGTTTAGATTTTAAACAAGATCTTAAAACAAAAGTTTCTAGTTATGGAGCTAAACAAGCAGATGCGTTAGAAGTAATGACAGCTGCTGGCTGGAAGTAAAATGGTGAAAAATAAAAAGAAATTTATTTCGGATATTGATTTTAATAAATCCTCTAAGGGATGCACTCCATGTTATTTGGAATGTAAAAAAATCGATAAAAGAATAAATGATAGAAAAATTTCAGAAATTAAAACTAGGGAGGTTCCGCATATCCTAAAAGTATTTGATTTTTGATTTTTTTCTGGGTGTCCACGCTTTTTTTAAAGTGTGGACACAAATACTTTCCATATTTATAAGGCGGAATATAAATTATGAGAATAAATTTTTGGTATATATCTTCTCTTTTCATTTCTATTTTTGTTATTATTCCAACTCTAACTGTATTTTTAAGTTTTTTTGAATCCACATCAAATTACTATGGAATTTTAAGAGATACTTTTTTATTTGAGTATATTTCTAACTCCATAATTTTATTGATAAGTGTTCTATTATTAACTTTTTTGATTGGAACTGGAACTGCATACTTGGTATCTTTTTATGAATTTCCATTAAGTAATTTTTTTAAATGGGCATTGATACTATCATTTGCAGTTCCTCCATATATTTATGCTTATTCATTAACAGCCTTTTTTGAAAATTACGGTACAGCATATTCTATTTTAAAAAACTTATTTGGAGATAAAAATTATAATTTATATATTCCAAAATTTGATGGAATGATTGGAGTCATACTATCTCTTTCTTTTTCATTATTTGCATACGTATATATTTTAGCTAGAGCTTCGTTTTTATATCAATCACAAAACTTCATTGACCTAGGTAAAAACTTGGGTTTTACAAATTTTAAAACATTATATTCAATTATTCTCCCTGCAGCACGACCAGCAATAGTTGCTGGCTTATCTTTAGTTGCAATGGAAACACTAGCAGAATTTGGGGCAGTAGATTTTTTTTCAATAAATACACTTACTACAGGAATATATAATTCATGGATAACATTTGATGACCTTGCTTTTGCAAATCAGTTATCATTCTTCTTATTATTGTTCATATTTGCCTTGTTTATATTAGAAAATTTATCAAGAAATAAGGCGAAATATCACTTTAATTCAAAAGGAGGTTTTAAACAAAAACAGAAGTTACAACTTAAGGGAACCAAATCAATAGCTGCTTTCCTTTTTTGTTTTCTTGTTTTCTTTTTAAGTTTTTTATTTCCTTTAAGTCAAATGTTGTATTGGACAATTAAATTTCCAGAAAATTTATTTGATCTACAAATTATTAATCTTTTGAGTAATACACTTTATTTAGTTATTTTATCAAGCTTTGTATTAATAATGTTTTCTTTAATCTCAAACTATGGAAATAGAGTTACAAAAAATAAAACTTTAAATATTTTATCAACTTTATCAATTTCAGGATATGCAATACCTGGTGTAATTTTAGCAGTCGCATTTATAACTTTCATAGCTTGGTTCGACGAGAGTGTTGTTAAAAATCTAGGATTATTTTCTATCAAGAAAATATTTATTGGCTCTATTTTAGGATTAGTTCTTGTGTATTTTGTAAGATTTTATTCTTTGGCCTTTAATGGAATTAAATCTGGATATGAAAAAATTAATATCTCAGTAGATGAAAGTTCTTATTTGCTAGGTTATTCAAAACGAAAAACATTTATGAATATTCATATACCCTTCTTGAGAAACTCTTTATTATTTGTTTGTATATTGATTTCTTTAGAGATTATAAGGGAATTACCTATTACTTTAATCTTGAGGCCTTTTAATTTTGAGACTTTTGCAACTACAGCTTATATATCCGCATCCGAAGATTTATTAGAGGCTGCTGCAGTCCCATCGTTATTTTTAATTTTAATTGCAACTTCTTTCATTATAATTACATCTAAATATATATTAAGAGATAATAATGAGTAAAAATTTTTTTGAAATAAAGAATGTTGATTTTAATATTGATGGAAAAACTAAAGTAAAAAATGTTTCTTTTTCGATTGAAAAAGAGGGTGATGTAATTTGCCTTTTAGGCCCATCTGGTATTGGAAAAACTACCATACTTAGAACAATCGCTGGCTTAGAGAGAATAAAAAAAGGTTCAATAGAATTAAATGGAAAAGTTCTTTCATCAGAAAAAATTAATATTGAACCTGAAAATAGAAATGTATCTCTCGCTTTTCAAGATAATAGTTTATTTCCACATTATGATGTTCAAAAAAATATTTTATTAGGTACAGAGAAGAATAAAGAAAAAATTGAAAAAAAAATTGATGTAAAAGAAATTATAGATTTATTAGATATATCTCATATTCTCAACAAATACCCACATGAGATAAGTGCTGGTGAGGCACAACGAGCTTCATTAGCAAGATCTTTAATGACTCAACCAGATTTATTATTGTTAGATGAGCCTTTATCAAATGTAGATCAAAGTTTTAAAGAAGAAATTCAAGTGAGATTAAAAAAAATTCTTAATAAATTAAAAATTTCAACAATAATTGTAACCCATGACTCTTATGAAGCATTTTATTTAGGATCAAAATGTGGAATTATTTTAAATCAGGAGCTCAAACAATTTGATGATCCATATAACGTTTATCATTTACCAAACTCAATAGAGGTAGTTAATTTTTTAAATAGAGGCATCCTAATTCCTGCAGAGGTTACAAGTCCTAAGAGTTTAGAAAATAAAGATCTTGGAACAATTACGGGTAATTTTAATAAACCTTTTCCAATAGGATCAAAAGTAAAACTTTTGGTTCAACCAGAGGACTTACATCATGATGACCAAAGCAATTTAAAATTTGAAGTTATAGATAGAAAGTTTAGGGGCACAAATTTTATCTACACTCTTAAAACGCCAAGTAATTTATTAATTCCAGTTTTTGTTCACTCTCACCATATTCATCAACACGAGGAGAATGAAAAATTTGGCATAAAAAGACCAATTCATATTGATCATATTGTTTGCTTCTAATAAAAACTCTCTAAAATGAATAATAAATTTAGAGTTTTTTTAAAGGGTATTTTTGATGTTAGCCCACTGATGATTCCAGTTGTTCCATTTGGTTTAATATTTGGGGTTCTTTCAATCGATATTGGATTTAGCCCAATAGAAACAATGGGAATGTCATTAATAGTCTTTGGCGGTGCTTCACAAATTGTTTTACTGCAATTATTTTCAGGAGGCGCCTCATCTTTAGTTATAATAAGTTCAGTTGGAGCAGTGAACTCAAGACATCTTTTGTATGGAGCTGTTGTTTCAGAACATTTATCAGATTTAAAACTTATTTGGAAAATTATAATCTCATATTTTTTAGTTGACCAAGCTTTTGCAAGATCAAATGAGTATTTTAAAAAAAATAAAGATAAAAATAAATATTTTCATTTATTCGGTGGTGGTATTACTTGTTGGGTTATTTGGCAGACAACCACTTTTTTAGGAATTGTTTTGGGAGCTTTTATTCCTGAAAAACTAGGTTTAAGTTTTGCAGTGCCTTTAACTTTTTTGGCATTATTGGTTAACGATTTTAGAAAATTGATAAATGTGATTGTGATAATTATTTCAGGGTTAGTGGCAACGTTTGGATTTAATTATGTTCCTTATAAAGCATATGTAATTGTCGCTGGAGTAACTGCTTTACTGACAGCAGCAATTTTAACTAAGTTGAATAAAAAAAATGAGTAACTGGCTATTAATTATATACTGTGGTTTGATAACTTTTTTGACAAGGTTTTCAATGATAGCATTATTAAAGAAAGAAATGTTCAATGATAGAATAAGAGAAATTCTCTCTTTTGTGCCTTCAGCAATTTTTCCTGCGATTATATTTCCTGCTATTTTTTTGGATAACTCTGGAGATTTCCAATTAGAAAACAATCCAAAGATAATGGCAGCAATAATTGCAATGTTAATTGGAATAATAAGTCAAAATATTATTGCGACAATTATCTCAGGGCTAGCTTCTTATTGGTTTTTAATTTTTATGGTATAAAAAATTATGAAAAAAATATTAATATCAATTTTCTTTTTATTTTCCTTAAGTGCAAATGCAATGGAAAAAGAAACAACTTTTAAGAAAGAGTTGTTTGATAAAGCCCAATCAGATGGAAAAATTGTAGTAATCAGTTCTTGGATAAAATATTGCCCATCATGTGCTGGTCAAATGAAAATCCTTCAGAATGCAAAAAATAAAGGTGAATTATTAGACATTAAATTTGATAATATTGAATATTTTTCATTTGATGTGACTAAAAAGGAAATCTCTAATTTTTTTGATGTACAATATCAAACAACATTAATAATTTTTAAAGGTAATCAAGAAGTTTATAGAAGTATTGGTGAAACAACCGAAGATTTAATTTACGAAGCATTAAAAGCCTCAATTTAAATTAAGCACCTAGATTAATATTTTTTGCAACATTAAAATCAATTTCAGTGGGTTTTTTTAGTTTTAGATTGTTCATTAACTCAACATATTCATCTACACTACTAACCTGTAATCTTGGATTTTGTTTTTTTTCTTTACCAATAGTACTCACTTTCTCTCCTTTATAATCGTGAGCAGGGTATAAAAAAGTTTCATCAGGAAGTTTTAATAGTTTATTAAAAATTGAGTTATATGCATCTTTCGAATCTCCATTTTGAAAATCAGTTCGACCTGTTCCATTTATCAGCAATGTGTCACCAGAAAAAAGATAATTATCCATCAAAAAACTATAACTATCTGAAGTATGACCCGGGGTATACATTGCTTTAATTTTTAAATTTTCTAAATTTATAAATTCATCATCTTTTACTTTAATTTCAACAGCATCAGCCGGAGTATGATCGCCCATTATTGTGGAGCATTTCGTAATGTCTTTTAATTTTGAAGCACCCGTTACATGATCAGCGTGTATATGTGTGTCAATTACTTTTACTAATCTTAAATCTAATTCTTTTAATAAAATTATGTAATCACTTACGTTTTCTAAAACTGGATCAATTATCAAAGCTTCTCTTCCTTTAGATGAGGCAATTAAGTATGTGTATGTGCTAGATTTTTGATCAAATAGTTGTTTAAAAATCATAACTAAACATTATCATATAAGAATGGAATCCACTACATTTGATTGGTCTTGTTCACACACATGGAAACAGAGTGCTAAAAATACTGCGTGGTGTTTACTTGGGTGTTCGATCGGAGATTTTGGAACAATTTTATTTTTTCAATTGACCAAAATACCATTCCCGGTTTTAGCAATTATGATATTAGCAATTATTAATGGGTTGATTACAAGTATAATTTTAGAAACAATTATTCTAATCCGTCAAAATTTGGAATTTAATAAAGCTTTTAAAACAGCATTGGGGATGAGTTTTATTTCAATGATAAGCATGGAAACCACAATGAATTTAACCGATTATTTTTTAACTGGTGGAGCAATATTAACTTGGTGGGTTGTACCTTTAATGCTTGTTGTGGGTTTTTTAACACCATGGCCATATAATTATTGGAGATTAAAAAAATATGGCATCAGTTGTCATTAAAAATTGGGACAATAAAACTTGGTTATCTTCACAAAATTATATTAATTCATTTAATAATTTTTTAATCAAAAATACCAAAATTAATTCAAATTTTAAAATTTTAGATATTGGTTGTGGAAGAGGGAAGATTTTAGGTTCTTTAAAATCAAGGTTAAAACTTAAATATAAACCTTTAGGTATAGATATTGTTAATCATAAAGATAGAGATAAAAGAATTAATTTTAAAAAAGCAAATATTTTAGATCTTTCTTTGACAAAAAATCAAAAGTTCGATTTAATTTTGATTAAACAAACTATTCATTTAATAAAATTAAGTGAGGTAAAAAAATTATTAAAATCATTAAGAAAAATATTAAATACAAAAGGTAAAATTATAATTTTTACTTTAGATACAGAAAATAATGAAATTCCAACTTTTAAATTAATGAAACTAAAACTTAATAAATCTCTTATAAGAGATAAAAAGATATTTAAGATTATTACAAATTTATATCCTCAAAGAATTCAAAAAAAATTTATTTTTAATGTGAGAATAAGCAAAAAGAAATATCTCGGTATGATTAAAAATAGATATATTTCTACGCTAATACCATTATCAAAAAAACAACTTATCCAAGGGATTGAAGAAATTAAATTAAGTTATAAAAATCAACTGAAATTTAAAGATAAGTTAACTTGTATTATTTTATAAAATTCTTTTAAGCAAATTTTCCTTAAACAATATTTTATGAATTAAAACAGCAAAAATATGTAAAGATATTAATGCGATAAGTGTATAATTGCCCAGGATATGAATTTCATAAAATATTTCTGCTAATTCAAAATTATCTTGAATTTCAAGATTGAAAAAAAACATATTAAGCTCTTCACCGTTATATAATTTTTTTAGAGCACCCGAGATTGTTATTATTAAAATTGAAATATATAAAAACACATGATTTAATCTTGCAATTATTTTTTGCCCAGGAAAAATGTTATTATTTAAGTTTGGGGTAGGATTAAAAGTTTTATATATAAGTCTTAATATAGTTAAATAAAATATACTTATACCGACTGCAACATGAATATTTTCTATGGTTAATCTTTTTTCACTGAAATCCATGTCTACTAGATACATACCTAGAGGAATTTGAATTATTAATACTGCGGCACTTAACCAATGAAATATTTTTGAAATAGCTCCGTATTCTGTTAGAGTGTTTTTTAATCGCATATGTTAATTAATCATATCATAAATGTATTTAAATATTTTTTCTGCATTTTAATTTTCGTATTATTGTCGCTTCCAGCTAATTCTGAAATGTCCGTTGAGGAAATAATAAAAGGAAGAAAAGCCTTGTTTAGCAAAAATTATAGTACTGCAAAAAGAGTACAAGCTTTGGCTAGTAAAGGAGAATTTGATAAGGCTAAATCTTTAATGATAGAAATGAGTGAAAATTATAAAACTTTGTTAGAATATTTTCCGGATAATTCAAAAGAGGGTTTTAAAACTGAAGCTCTACCTTTAATTTGGGAAAATAAAAAAGAGTTTAATGATTTAATGAAAAAAGCATCAGACGATATGATTAAATTATCATCATTATTTGAGGATGCTGATGATGTAAGAGCTACTTTAACTCAAATGATGTGGAGTAATTGCAAAGCTTGTCATAGTAAATTTAGAGCACCACATTAAATTTTAAGATTAAACGAAGGGGTTCGCTCTTTCGTTCTCCAACCAAAAGAGCTCCCCTTAGTCGCCTTTTTGGCATTTAAGTCCTAATGGACTTTTATTTTTTTCGTTTATGTTTTTATGAAATATAAAGCTACCCAGCTAAGTGTCAGGTGGCATTTGATTCATTAAAACTACCTCCTTGTATGAAAAAGATAAATTTTAGATAGGTTGTATTCAAGATATTAATTTTCAATTTAGTAAAATATATTTCTTGAATACAACCTGGGTCTTTTGTAGTCTTCCAGCATCAAAAAAAATCTTCCCCTATAAATAGAAATTTGATTTGCATTCAATTAAATTGTAGTTAAGATTAATCATGAACTACTTAAGCGGACTTATAAATCTTGTAACCAGTTTAGTTATTTCAACTATAATAATTTATGCAATAAATTTTATAGCGGGATTTGCTGGAGCTGATTATTCATTTACAAATGGCGAGGTATTTGTGATGTGGATTTTAATGGCAATTTTAGTGAATAATTGTTTTAGAAAATAGAAATTAAATTTCTAAACATTATTCTTCTTTTTTTTTAATAATATTAAAGTATTATATTTAAAGGGGTGTCTTTTTAGACTGAGATTAAACCCTAAGAACCTGTCCGGTAATTCAGAAAGGGAAATAAATGAATAATTCTTTTTTTTTAGAAC
Organism: uncultured Pelagibacteraceae bacterium; assembly: GCA_902539445.1. Lineage (GTDB taxonomy): Bacteria > Pseudomonadota > Alphaproteobacteria > Pelagibacterales > Pelagibacteraceae > Pelagibacter. The sequence goes on along the minus strand of CACBIY010000003.1, from coordinate 67,579 downwards.
AATCCACTTCATTAATCTTAATAATTGCAATCAGTTTGTTATTTGCTTTTTTGGGAATTAATCACACTAAAAAATTCAAAGGATTAAATAATTATTTAACTGCTAATAGGAATATTGGTGTCTTTTCATTAACCACCAGTTTAACAGCATCAGCATTAGGAGCTTGGATTTTATTTGGACCTGCATCTGCTGCGACTTGGGGAGGGATAGGTGCAGTTATTGGCTATTCTTTAGGTACAGCTTTTCCACTATTTTTTTTAATTTACTTAGGAAAAAAAATTAGAAATGAATTCCCCAAAGGATCTTCTTTAATAGAATTTATGAGAAGAAAATTTGGTAAAAGTTTATTTAAGCTAATTTTGTTGATGACCATATTTTATATGTTCATTTTTTTGTGCGCTGAGGTAACCGCTATTTCAGTTTTGATCAATTATATATCTGGCACTGAATTTTGGATTACAGCTTTAGTAGTTCTTTCGTCTACTCTAATTTATACGTTATATGGTGGATTAAAGGCTTCAATTTTTACTGATAATATTCAAATGATTGTTATAGGAGTTTTGTTATTTATCTCGTTTATTTATATTACCTCGTTTACAGGTTCTAAATTTTCTTTTGATTTTGTGTTAAAAAAAAATCCTCAACTTCTGAATAGTCATTACATTCCAAATTATACTGCAGGCTTAACTTTTTTTATAGCAGTAGCTGCAACTAATTTGTTCCATCAAGGAAATTGGCAACGTGTGTATGCAGCTAAAAATTACCAAACTTTAAAAAAAAGCTTAATTATTTCTTTTTTAATAATAATTCCTATTGTTTTCTTTATGGGTTTTTCAGGAATGGTAGCTTTCTCAATTGACCCTAGTATTAGACCAGATCTAGGATTTTTTTCATTATTTCTTAAAGAGCAAACAATTTTTTTATCTTTATTTGTAGTTATACTGGGGATGGCATTAACAATTTCAACTGTGGACACATTAATTAATGCAATCTCAAGTTTGTTAATTTTAGATGGAAAAGCAGTATTTAATTTGAGTAAAAAAACTAATTATTTAAACTTTTCTAAATATATAATTTTATTTTTATCTTTTATCTCTTTTATTATTGCATCAAAAGGATTTGATATTTTGTATCTTTTTTTATTAGCAGACCTGTTTTGTTGTGCTTTTGTATTAACTGTTTTTCTGAGTTTTTATGATAAATCAATTAATGAAAATTTAGCTTATATTTCTATTTTGATTGGATTGATAGGTGGATTTTTACTGTTCCCTTCACCCGATTTCTCTAAAAGTTTATTAGTAGGAATTTTCATACCAAAAGATTTATTTCCATCTTTAGTTACACAATCTTTGCTTTTTTTATCTTTTATTGTAGCGACCTTTCTGCCTTTGCTTATTATTAAAGCTAAAAAGCTTCATATAAGTTGATTGTATTAAATTAATTAATAACTATATAAATGCCTCATGTCAGATAATCAGATTTTAATAAACAATTTATCGAAAGTTTATGACAATGGCTTTAATGCTTTAAAGAATATAAATTTAAAAATTAGAAAAGGTGAAATTTTCGCAATGCTTGGTCCTAATGGAGCAGGTAAAACTACTTTGATAAGTATTATTTGTGGAATAGTTAATCCGACCTCAGGGAATGTTAGTGTAGATGACTATGATATCATAAAAGATTACAGAGAAACTCGTTCAAGAATAGGTTTAGTCCCACAGGAATTAACTTTAGAGCAATTTGAGACAGTTTTTAATAATGTTTCTTACTCGAGAGGTCTTTATGGAAAAAAAGCAGATCCAAATCATATCGAGAAAGTTTTAAAACAATTAAGTTTATGGGATAAAAAAGATCTCAAACTTCGGCAATTGTCTGGTGGAATGAAAAGAAGAGTTTTAATAGCAAAAGCCTTATCTCATGAACCAACAATTTTATTTTTAGACGAACCTACGGCTGGTGTTGATGTAGAGCTAAGAAAAGAAATGTGGCAGGTTGTTGAAAATTTGAGAAAAACTGGTGTTACAATTATTTTAACTACCCATTATATAGAAGAAGCAGAAGCTATAGCTGATCGAGTTGGAGTTATAAATCAGGGAGAGATTGTGGTTGTTGATGAGACTAAAGAACTATTAAAAAAAATGGGTCATAAAAAACTAACAATAGATTTACAAGAAAAAATAAATCAAATACCAACAACACTCCAAAAATATAACTTATCTTTTACACCAGACTTGATGAGTTTAAATTATACTTATAATGTTCAGGCGAAACAGACAGGAATTACAAATTTACTACAAGATTTAAAAGATGCAGGCCTAAAATTAAAAGATTTAAAAACTGAACAAAGTACTTTAGAAAAAATTTTTGTAAATTTAGTAAGGGAAAAAAATGAAAATTAATCTTTATGCGTTGAGAGCAATTTATCTTCATGAAATGGATCGTTTTAGAAGAACTTTAACTCAATCTGTATTATCTCCAGTATTAACGACTTCGCTATATTTTATAGTTTTTGGCTCAGTAATTGGAGGGTATGTGGAAAAAATTGATGGAATAAGCTACGGATCTTACATCGTGCCTGGTCTTTTGATGTTAACATTATTAACCCAGTCAATTAGTAATACTTCTTTCGGAATTTTCTTTCCAAAATTTAATGGAACAATTTATGAAATTTTAGCTGCTCCAATTTCAACATTAGAAGTTGTACTAGCTTTTGTAGGAGCGGGCGCAACAAAAACATTAATAGTAAGTATAATTATATTTATCACGTCATTATTTTTCGTTGATGTTCAAGTCAAATATCCATTGCTTATGATATTTTTATTAATTTTAGTGGCATTTACTTTTGCTTTATTTGGTTTTTTAATAGGTTTAATTAGTTCAGATTTTGAGCAAATGTCTATAATTCCAACTTTGTTTGTGACACCGATGGTATTTTTAGGTGGGAGTTTGTATTCATTAGATATGCTACCGTCATTTTGGCAAACTGTGACTTATTTTAATCCAGTTGTTTACTTAATAAATGGTTTAAGATTTTCTTTTTATGGAGTTTCTGATTTCAATATATGGATAAGTATTGGAACAATGTTTTTATTTCTATCCATTTGTATAACAGTAGTTACAGTTCTTCTTAAAAAAGGTTACAAAATCAAATCTTAACTGACCCATTTCTGGGCCAGTTAATAACTCTAATTAAGAAGGATAGTTTTATTAGAATTGTTCAGACTCTGTTGAACCTGCCATTGCCGTGGTAGAACTTTTTCCACTACTTATTGTATTGGAAACAGCATCAAAATAAGATGTACCAACTTCACGTTGATGTTTAACACTAGTATATCCATCTTTTTCACGAGCAAATTCTTGTTGTTGAATTCTTGAGTATGCTGTCATACCTTCTTTTTTATATTTTTCAGCTAACTCAAAAATTGCAATATTTTGTGTATGAAATCCTGCTAAAGTAATGAATTGAAATTTATAACCCATTTGACTAATTTTTTGTTGAAATGATGCTATCTCATCATCTGATAAATGTTTTTTCCAGTTAAATGATGGAGAACAATTATATGCTAAAAGTTTTCCTGGAAATTTTTCATGAATTGCATCAGCAAATTTTTTTGCTTCTTCAAGATTCGGTGTAGCAGTTTCACACCAAATTAAATCTGAGTAGGGTGCATAAGCAAGACCTCTTGATATTGCTTGTTCAATGCCAGCTTTTACATAATAAAAACCTTCTGGAGACCTTTCACCTGTTAAAAAAGGTTTGTCATTTTCATCATAATCATTTGTAATTAATTTTGCAGCGTTTGCGTCTGTTCTAGCTAGAATAATTAAAGGCACATCTGCGATATCGGCTGCCAATCTAGCAGCTTTTAAATTTTTTATCATGGTACCAGTTGGAACCAAAACTTTTCCTCCCATATGACCACATTTTTTTTCACTTGCTAATTGATCTTCAAAATGAACACCAGCAGCACCTGCTTTAATAAATTTTTTTGCAAGTTCAAATACATTCAAAGGTCCACCAAAACCGGCTTCTCCATCAGCAATGATCGGTAGCATATAATCAATTCTCTTTTCTTTTTTCATATCACCATCTTTTAATTCCATATGTTGAATCTGATCAGCTCTAATTAATGCGTTATTCATTGATTCTACTAATTTAGGAGCACTATCATAAGGATACAAAGATTGGTCAGGATACATTTCTCCAGCACTATTAGCATCAGCTGCTACTTGCCAACCACTTAAATAAATTGCCTTCAAACCAGCTTTTGCATGCTGAACTGCATGATTACCTGACAAGGATCCTAAAGTGTTAACATAATTTTCTGTGTTTAATAATTTCCAAAGCTTTGTTGATTGTTGTTTACAAATTGAATATTCGATTTTAATTGAGCCTCTTAGTCTTTCAACTTCTTCGGGAGTATAGTCTCTTTTAATTCCTGCAAATCTTTTTAAATCATAAGAAATCTTTTCTGCACTCATTATTGGCCCCTGTAATGTTCAAGTAATTGAAAATGAATGTTAAGAGTTTGAAAATTAGTTTGAGTCGTTAAGTGTCTCAACTAGATCTTTCATTCCACTTGAACCCCAATCACAATGATCATCTCTCATGTAGATACCCCTGCTATTATGTCTAGCAAGGTCTTCATGTCTTATGATTTGAGCCTCATTTTCGTTATTTTTTAATTTTTCGTCCATGTAAATTTTATAATTTACAAAATTTACAAAATCTATTAAAAATGATAAAACTGTTGTAAATTAGGGAAAAATCTTGTAAAAATAAATTTACAAAATTTACTATTAGAAAATATGAGTCAATTAAACCTAAAAATAGGACCAAAAATCAAGGCTTTTAGGAGACAGTTAGGGCTTCAAGCTAATAAATTGGCTGAGGATTTAAATATATCTCCTAGTTATCTAAATCTTATTGAGGGTGGAAAAAGAAAAATAGATGGAGATTTACTATTAAAAATTTGTGAAAAATTGAACATTGAACTTTCTCAATTAACCTCAAAATCAGATATCAATTTAGAAAATACTTTATCAGAAATACTAGATGATAAATTGTTTGAAGATTTAGATATTCTAGGTCCAGAAGTAAAAGATTTAGTTGGTACTAATCCAAAAATTGGTAGAGCCATCGTTAGACTAGGAGATATTTTAAAAAAAAAGGATCATGAAATGATTAATAAAATTGAGACAATATCTGGTAAAATTGTTGATAATAGAAAGAATTCTTTTCCTGGTGAAGTTATTTCAGATTTTTTACAAGACAATAAAAACTATTTTCCAAAATTAGAAGATTTCGCAAATGATGTTTTTGAGAAAGTTCAAAAAAATAATAGAACTAGATATATAGCTCTTTGCGATTATTTAAAATCAGAATATGACATAACAGTAAAAGATGTTATTCCTGAAGAAAATAAACCTTTCTCAAAGCTCTATAAAAAAAATAAAAAAGAACTACTATTAAGCGATTACAGCTCTTTAGAAACAAAAAAACTTCATGCAGCTGCTCAAATAGCCCAAGAAGGTGCTGATAAAGAAATTGAAGAATATTTGTCAAAATTTACTTTTCCATCTGATGAATCTAAAAAATTGACAAAAATTGCTTTATTAAATTACTGCGGTGCTGCAATTTTAATGCCTTATAAACTTTTTCATACAGAATGTAAAAAACTTAAGTATGATTTAGAGTTACTACAAAATACTTTTGCTACGTCTTTTGAACAGGTAGCTCATAGGGTAACGTGTTTACAAGATCCAAAATTACCAGGGATACCTTTCCATTTTTTAAGAGTGGATATGGCTGGGAATATATCAAAAAGATTTTCTTTATCAGGAATAGAAATTCCAAGATATGGTGGTGCTTGTCCACGTTGGAACGTTTATTCAGCTTTAACAAGACCTGGTATTATTCAAGCTGCTGTTAGCAAAATGTCTAATGGTGAAAAGTATGTATGTATAGCTAGAACAGTTGAAAAAGGGATTGGAAGATTTGGACAATCAAAAAGTATTTTGTCTATTGGATTGGGATGTGAAGCAAAATATGCAAAAGAATTCATTTATTCAGAGAATTTAAATATTAATGATAAATCTACAGAAATACCAATAGGTGTGTCATGTAGAACGTGTGATAGATTAGACTGTTCACAAAGAGCTTTCCCTCCTTTACACAAGAAATTCGATGTTGATATTAACTCTAGAGGTGTCTCAGTTTACGTAGGAGATAAAAACACATAGTCGATGATTAAATTTATCATACCTGCAATTGCTATTTTTTTGTTAGTTTTATTTTGGGAAAAGATAAATGAAACGATTTATAAAAGATTTAACATTAAAATAAATTATATTGTTGCCACGATTTCAGTAATAATTTTAGGTGTAATTTTTGCTTTATTATACTTTTAGTTAAAATAAATGAAAAATTAGAATATGAAAGAGATCTTTAAAAATGTAAGAAACAAACTAGCAGAGAAGTACTTAGATAATAATAGTTTTAAAAACTCAAAAAAATTTAAACCTAGAATTAAAGCCAGAATTCGAAAAAACAAACAAATAATTAATAAAAATATTGATGATTTCTTTGGCTGGGTTAAAGGTGCTGAGCTAGTTGAGCTAAAGGAATGTAATGTTTCTGAAGATCCAGTCAGACCAGAGTTAAGTGTGACTTTCAGGAGAAGTCATGGCAGAAAAATTTATGGTGTCAAATATAAAAAAGAAATTCATGCTGTTATGTGCTTTGCTTTTACGAATAAAGTACCAATAAATGTAGAGGAGCTAGATAAATTTAGCCAAGATGCTCATCTACAAAGCACTCACAGAGGTCAAAATGTTGGTCAGATTGCTATTGCTTATACAGTTTGGTCTAAAAAAAAAGGTGGTGGAAAATTGATAGTTAAGGAAGTTTACAAAAAGATTAAAGAGTCTAATCACTTAAATAGATTAGTCACACTCTCTCCTCTAACTGAAATGGCTACAAAATTTCATAGTAAAAATGGTGCTAAACTTTTACAAGTCAATGAAACTACTCAAAATTTTGAGTATGAAATAATAAAAGAATAAAAAATTTTAAATTCATATAAAATGAAAATATAAATGATAAATTTTTTATATTTTCTAATTTTAGTTATAAGTTTAAACAATTTGACATTTGCTATGGAAAAAAAACCTTATCATCATCTCTCTGACGGTACTTTTAGGAATCCTGAAGGCTCACCAAAAAGAGATCCAAATGTAAAATGGTCTTATAAAATTTTTAATCAAGAGAAAAAGAAACTTGATATGACGATTTCTGAGGGTCATGTTTTAGAAAAAAATGAAGTATTAAGAAACTTAGATAAATATAAAGATAATGATTATATTGCTTGGATTGGTCATGCTACGTTTATCATTAAATTAGGAGATACTACTATTATCACTGATCCAGTTTTTTCGAAGAATGCAGGTCCACTAATATTTGGACCAAAAAGGTTTACTGAACCAGCATTGAAATTAAGCGAGATACCTAATATTGATTTATTTTTACTCACTCATAACCATTATGATCATCAAGATATGATGACAATAAGGAGATTTCCTTTCAAAGACTCAAAAGTTTTAGTTCCACTAAAACTCAGCAAATATTTCAAAACGAATGGATACCGAGATATTAATGAGATGGATTGGTATGACGAAATTAATATTAATAAAAATTTAAAAGTTACTTTTCTTCCAGCGGTTCATTGGTCAAAAAGAAGTTTAACAGATACCAACAAAACTTTGTGGGGAAGTTTTTTAATTGAATATAATGGAAAAAAAATATTATTTGCCTGCGATACAGGATATGGAAATATTTATAAAGATTTAGGAAAAAAATATGGACCAATTGATTTGACCATAATCAACATTGGTGCATATAATTTTTATCCAATTATGCCTTATAAAGATAAATCTATTTATCATACCAATCCAGAAGAGGCCCTTAAGATTGGCAGAGATTTGAAAAGTAAAAAGGTATTAGGTATGCATTGGGGGACATTTGTATTATCTTTAGAGCCAATTATGGAACCACCAATAAGATTTAAAGATAATGCTGAAAAATATGGATTTAATAAAAAAGATGCACTTATTTTTAAGATTGGTCAAATTTCAAAAATATCAGATATTATTAACTAAAATTTATGGAAAAATTAAATTGGAATTATCCTACTTCAATGTGGGTGGGTAAAAATAGAATTAAAGATTTAAGCATAGCTTGTAAAAATTTAAATATAAAAAAACCTTTATTGGTAACTGACAAAGGACTTGGACAATCAACTATTGTTAAAGATGCTTTATCGAATTTAAAAAATAATAATATATCAGCCGAAATATTTCATGATGTGATTGGTAATCCAACAGGTAAAAACGTAAGTGATGGAGTAAAATATTATAAAGAGAAAAACTGTGATGGCGTGATTGCTTTTGGTGGTGGAAGTGGTCTTGATGTTGGAAAGGCAATTGCATTCATGATAGGTCAAACTTTATCACTGTGGGATTTTGAGGATATTGGTGATAATTGGACCAAAGCTGACTCAAATAAGGTTGCTCCTATAATAGCAGTGCCCACTACAGCTGGAACAGGTTCTGAAACAGGTAGAGCATCTGTTATTTTGAATGAAGAGCTAGGAGTCAAAAAAATTATATTTCATCCAAAATTTTTACCGTCCATAGTTATTTTAGATCCAGTTTTAACAATAGATTTACCAAAAAAAATGACTGCAGCAACAGGCATGGATGCATTAGCTCATAATCTAGAGGCATTTTGTGCCCCGGGTTATCATCCAATGGCTGATGGAATAGCTTTAGAAGGTATGAAATTAATTTCTAAATGGTTACCAGAGGCATATAAAAATGGATCTAACCTTGAGGCCAGAATGAACATGCTAACAGCTGCAAGTATGGGTTCCACCGCATTCCAAAAAGGCTTAGGCGCAATTCATTCTTTAAGCCATCCAGTAAATGCTTTAAATAACCTTCATCATGGCCTATCAAATGCAATTTTCATGCCATATGTTTTAACTTTCAACAGAGATGTAATTGGGAGTAAAGTTAAAAAGATTTCAGAATATCTTGAATTAAAAGATAAGTCTTTCGATGGTTTTTTAAAATGGATTTTAGATTTAAGAGAAAAATTTGAAATTCCACATAAATTATCAAGTGTTATAAGTGAAAAAGATTTACAAATTGATCGTTTATCAAAAATGGCTTTAGAGGATCCATCAACTAATGGTAATCCAAAAAAATTGAGCATTGAAGACATGAAAATAATGTATCAACACAGTATGTCTGGTAATTTGTTTTAAATGAAAAATCTTAATATTTTGATAGTTGAGGGAAATTTAAAAGAGGAAAATCAAAATTTTTTAAAAGTAGGCATTCAAACACATACTGAAAGTTTAAAAGATAGTCTTAATGGATTAAATAATAATTATCATTTTGATGTTATTAATCCATCCTCGGACCAAAATTTAGATGATGTAAAAAATAAACTTCCAAAATATGATGGATTAATTTGGGGGGGAAGTAGTTTAAACATTTATAACAATACACCAGAAATTAGAAGACAAATTGAATTTATGAGGGAATGCCAAAAACAAGTTAAAAATATTTTAGCAATTTGTTGGGGAATGCAAGTTGCAGTGACTGCTGCTGGAGGAGAGGTAAAAAAAGCAGAAAAATCTCATATTGGAATTGCAAATGATATTATTATTAATAATGAGGGATTAAAATATCCTATTTATAAAGATAAGAATAATAATTTCAATTCTCCAGCGTTTAATTTTGATGAGGTAACTAAGTTGCCAAAAAATGGAATTTGTTTAGCATCAAATAAAATTAATAAAGTTCAAAGTTTATACTTTGAGGTAGGTAAATCCAAAATTTATGGATTACAATATCATCCTGAAATAACCTACGAAAAAATGATAAGTTTAATTGAGTTTAGGAAAGACAGATTAATCCAAACTAGAAAAGCGTTTAAAGATGAGGAAGCAATTAAAAATCATATAATTTTTATTAAAAACGAAATTACTGTGTCAAATAAGACACAAAGAATGATTGAGTTAAAAAACTGGTTAGATAATATAGATTTGATCTGAAATGTTAAGTTATATTATACCTTTTATTGTTCTAATTTTAATTGTTGTTTTTATTCATGAGTATGGACATTATTATTTTGCCAAAAAATATGGAGTAGGAGTTACAGATTTTTCTATAGGTTTTGGTCAAGAAATTTTTGGTTGGAACGATAAATCAGGAACAAGATGGAAAATATGCTGGATACCTTTGGGTGGATATGTAAAGTTTTTTGGAGATAGAAATGTATATTCTCAAGCAGATCATAAAGAAATTTTAGAAAAGTATAATGAGGAAGAGCAAAAAAAATTATTTATTTTAAAACCTTTATATCAGCGAACCTTAATTGTATTTGGAGGCCCTCTTGCTAACTTTTTACTGGCATTAGTAATTTTTTTTTCAATTTATACCTTTGTTGGTAAAGACTTTACACCAGCAGTTATAAATGAAGTTCAAAAAGATAGCCCTGCTATGACAGGTGGTTTAAAGCAAAATGATGTAATTTTAGAAATAGATGGTAACAAAGTTGAAAGTATAATGGATGTCTCAAAATTCATTACAATGTCCACTGATGAAATAATAGATTTTAAAGTAAAACGATCGTATGATGAATTAATTTTAAATATAAAACCAAACATTGTTCCAGGCGAGGACAATTTAGGCAATAAACTTAATAAAAGAATAGTTGGAATAAAATTAGGGGCTTATAATAATGAGATTAATCACGTTAAACTAGGACCTGCACAAGCAATATATCATGCTGCACACGAAGTCTATTATGTGGGTATTTCCTCTTTAAAATATATTGGAGCAATGATTTTTGGTAAAGCTGATACCTCTCAGCTTGGAGGCCCTATAAGAATAGCAAAAATTTCAGGACAGGTTGCAGAGTTTGGGGTTTTGGCATTTATTAGTATGATGGCTTATATCTCAATCAGTCTTGGTTTAGTTAACTTGTTTCCTATTCCGATGCTTGATGGGGGACATTTGATGTTTTATGCATTTGAAAAAGTTTTAGGTCGACCATTATCTCAAAAAACACAAGAGGGTTTTTTTCGAATCGGATTGTTTTTATTAATATCTTTAATGTTTTTTACGACTTTTAACGATCTTAAGGACCTTGGATTATTTAATTAACATTTTCTTGAAAAGTTCAAAAACCCAATAAAATCAACATTTTTTTGATTTACACAATATGTTGTGTATAACTTTTTTTAATATACTAAAAAAAGTCTTGATTTATCAACACTTTTGACAACAATGAAAATAACCTAATAAAACCGGAGCTAAAATGAATAAAAAACAACTAGTTGTCAAAATTTCAGGGGCACTTAATTTAAGCAAAGCTGATGCCGAAAGAACTTTTGATACAATTACCAACACAATTTTAGATGCTTTAAAAGCTGATGATTCAGTGAAAATTGCTGGTTTTGGTACTTATAAAGTAGCTAAAAGAAAAGCTAGAGTTGGAAGAAATCCAAGAACTGGTGAGCAGATTCAAATTGCTGCATCACAAAAAGTTAAGTTCTTACCTGCAAAAGCTTTAAAAGAAGTATTCAATAAATAACGTCTTTTTACAGCCTTAACGAATTTTTCGTTAAGGCTGTTTCTATATGCAAATACTGCATACCCAATTTTCGTAATCAGCGTTAGTTTTTAACATTTAATTAATTAAAAGAGCTCACTTTAACAGGGAGGTCTTATGACTAAATTAATAAAAATAATAAGTGCGCCACTTATTAGTTTAATTTTTTTATTAAACATGAGTAGTGCTGGTATGGCAGATACAACCGTTTCTGCCGAAGTAGGGTTTATTTTTAATACTCTATTATTCTTGATTTGCGGTTTCCTAGTAATGTTTATGGCAGCTGGATTCGCAATGTTAGAATCAGGTATGGTTACTTCTAAAAGTGTATCCGTAATCTGTGCAAAAAATATAGGTTTATTTTCAATCGCAGGAATTATGTTCTGGTTAGTAGGTTATAATTTAGCTTACGGAATTCCAGAAGGTGGTTATATTGGTAAATTTATTCCTTGGTCAGACGCTAGTGCTGTTGATACTGGTTATTCAGATGGATCAGATTGGTATTTCCAAATGGTCTTTTGTGCAACCACAGTTTCAATAGTTTCTGGTACGATGGCAGAGAGAATTAAATTATGGCCATTCTTCGTATTTGCTGCAGTTCTTTCAGGAATTATTTATCCAATCGTAATGGGTTGGCAGTGGGGCGGAGGCTGGTTAGCGGAAGCAGGCTTTTCTGATTTTGCTGGTTCAACTCTAGTACACTCAACTGGTGGAGCAGCAGCTTTAGCTGGTGCAATGATTATTGGTCCTAGACTTGGAAGATTTACAAAGTCTGGTGCTCCAGCGCCTCTAAAACCGTTTGCAGCTTCATCAATTCCATTAGTTACAATTGGTGTATTTATTTTATGGTTAGGTTGGTTTGGTTTTAATGGTGGTTCGCAGTTAGCTATGGGAACTGCTGTTGATGCAATTGCTGTATCAACAATTTTCATGAATACTTTCTTAGCAGGTGCAGGTGGGGTAATAGGTGCCGCTATAATTACTAGACTACATTTTGGTAAAACAGATGTAGTTCAAATGTTAAATGGATGTATTGGTGGATTAGTTGCAGTAACAGCTGAACCATTAGCTCCATCGCCTTTTGCGGCTATCCTAATTGGTGCTGTAGGTGGATTAATTGTAGTTTATGGTACAAAACTATTATTCTCATTAAAAATTGATGATGTAGTAGGTGCAATACCAGCACACTTATTTGCAGGAATTTGGGGAACATTAATAGTTCCAGCTACAAATTCTGATGCAGCGTTCAGTTCACAGTTAATTGGTGTGTTATCAGTTAACGTATTTGTATTTATATTCGCTTACATTGTTTTTAGCGCTATTAAAGCAACTATTGGCCTAAGGTTGAGTAAAGAAGGTGAAACTAAAGGTACTGATGTAACTGAAACTGGTGTAATTGCGTATGCAATTCGTGACTAGTTGTTAACAACAAAGGGACCCTTCGCTCTCTGTATATTCTCAGCGAATACTCATAGAAGGGTCCCTAAACTTTCTCTTAGTTAGTTAAATAATGAGCCCCTCCCTCAAGGGGCTTATTCATTTTGATCCCACAAATCTTTGTAATTTATAAAAGGTGATAAACCGTAACTTGAATTAACATTAGTCAAATGAATAGATAAACTTTTTAGAGGAGATATACAAAACTCTTTTTTATAAATCTCATTGATGTATTTTTCAAAAGGATCATGACGATCTTCACAATTTTTTGAAAAATTTTCCCAATATAAATCCAATAATTTTTTGCTAGTCAAAAAAGTACATAAAGTCTTGTTTATTGTTCTCCAGTGTCTTTTATTTCCTATTAGAATATTCGTTTTTTCATTATTGACATAAAGATATGGATAATCTGCAGGACACATAAAAATATCTTTGTCCACTTGAGATGAAACTCTTTCATACGTGGAAATCATCTCGTCTAACATGGTTTCAAAATGAAGATAATCATCCTCAATAAAGAAAATTAGGTCTTCCCCAAATTTTTTTCCAATCTCAAAACTTTGAAATAAACTAGCTAGATTAGAAAAAGTCTCTAGTGATTTTTGTTTTTTTATTTTGGTTTCAAATTTTTTTGTGTCTAGGGAAATAATTTCGCTATCCACATCTTTTATTACTTGTTTAATTTTATCTAGATTTTCCTCTTTTGATGAATCATCTAGGACAATTATTTTTATTTTTAAATTTGAGTATTTTTTTTTACAAAGATTGATTGATTTTATTAATGATTTTATTGATCGAATTGAATAATCTATTTTTGGTTTTTCGAATAATCTTCTTTTATTTTGATCCCAAACCTCAATTTCTGTATTAACCCTAACAATTATAAGTATTGAAGTTACTTTTCTTGTAATCTTTACCTCTCCTAATGGCAAGACTATTGATTTTTTATTTAAAATTGAAAGATCTTTATTTAATTCTTTATTTAATGTAGGTGAGATAAATTCGTTTTGATCAATTATCTCAAAGCCAAAAAGTTTACAAATTTTAATGAAAAACTTTTTCATATGTTTCTATTTATGATATAAATATTTACAATATAATGACAATTAAATCATCTCAAACTCTTGTAGCTGAAGCTCTAAAGGAGATAAACACCATATCTGCCGATGAAGCTTACGAGAAATGTAATAAAAATGATTGTAACCTAATTGATATAAGAGATGTAAGAGAATTGGAACGAGAAGGAAGAATTCAAGATTCAAATCATATTCCTCGAGGGATGTTAGAGTTTTGGCTTGATCCAGATAGCGCATATTTTAAAGAAGGTAAACTAGATTTAAATAAAGAAATGGTTTTATTTTGTGCTGGTGGAATGAGATCAGCTCTAGCAGCAAAGTCTTTAAAAGATATGGGATTTAAAAAGGTTTCGCATATTGATGGTGGTTTTGGTGCATTGAAACAAAGTAAATTTAAAATTACTTAATTATTTAATTCATCTAAAGCGTATTCAAGTCTATCTTGGCCCCAAAATAAATTATCATTTACAACAAAAGTCGGAGCACCGAAGATATCATTCTGAAAAGCATTATTCGTCAAATGTTTAAGTTCATCTTTAATCTTTTGGTCTTTAATACCAGTTTCAAAATCACTAGGGTTTATCTCACATTTCGATAATATATTCTTTATAGTTTCCTCTTTTGAAATGTCTTCGTTATTTTTCCAATAAGCATCAAAACAGAGATCAAAATATTTATCTTTCTTTTCATTATTAATAAATATATAGCCCCTCATGAGATAAAGAGAATTAATTGGAAATTTTTCGTTCCAAATAAAGTCAATTTTATTTTTTTTTGCAATTAAATTGCAGTCATTTTTCATATTTTTCATTTTTCTCTCATTAAAAGCAGGGGCGGTAATGCCACCTAAATTATGAAGTCCACCAAGCAGAATTGCTTTATAGTTAAACTTTTTTCTATCGTTGGAATTAATTATTTTTTTATGTGCTAAAAATGAATAAGGGCTAATAAAATCAAAATAAAAATCGATTTTTTTAGTCATATAAACTTATGTTTTTGGCGTAGAAAATTCTTATCAACCAATAAATTAATAAACCAAGAGGACCAATTAAATATAAAATGATTAGCGGTATTGATAATAAAAATTTATTCATTTGAAATTTTTGCGAATCTTTTACGACCCAACCCCCGGCAAATAGATTAATAGATATAAAATGTATCCAGAACATCATAAGAAAATTTTTGTTGGAAAATAAATCTGTTATGTCATCAATACCTATATACAGACTAAAATTAACATCAAAATCGTATGAGCTTAAGTAAGATTTGTATAATAAAAATATATAAGCACCGCTCAATATTAAGAATGGAAATATTGAAGTTACAAAATATCGGCATAGATTTGATGTTGGAAAAAAAATTAAAATTAACCAAAATGGAAGAACACCTAAATTCACCCAATAATAGAGCATATCTATTGTAAAATAATTATAAATTTGTTCGATCATTTTAAAATGTATTATATTAAATCTGCCTATGATTCCTATAAGAAATAAAAAAAAAACTTTAAAGGTAACTGTTGAGGAGATGAGAAATTTTGCATTAGCATATGTAGAAAAATATGCCCCATCTAAACAACAGCTAAAAACTTACTTACTTAAAAAATACTTAAAAACTTCTGCACCAAATGTCAAAAAACAAGATGTTACTGATTTGATTGACATTGTCCTTTCAGACTTAGAAAAAAATAGGTTTATTAATGATAAATTTTACTCAGAAAGCAAAGCCAAGAGCATGATTCAAAGAGGTAATTCAATAAATAAAATTAGAAATTACTTAATAGGCAAAGGTATTAATAGTGAATATATTAAAGAAACTGTAAATAAAATTCATGATGATAATTCAGATCAAGATTTTTTTTCTGCAATTAAATTATGTAAAAAAAAAAGAATTGGACCTGCAAGAACTGAAGATAACAGATCTTTATTTTATAAAAAAGATATATCTCTATTAGCAAGAAATGGCTTTGATTTTGAAACTTCAAAAAAAGTAATGGAAATTGAAAAAGATGATTTTATAAAAATAGTAAAACTACTTTAACTTATTTTTTTTATTTTCTTTAACTAAAAAGTCAATTTTATTTTTTATATAATTTTTTACAAAGACAAAAACGAGTAAACCAAAAATTGAAACTGAAACAATTATGATTAAAATAATTCTTAGTTGTTCATCCATTATTGAATATTTTTGCTTTTTAAAATTAAACTTGGATTTTTAAAATCTTTTTTTCCATAAAAAATTTCTTGTCCATCGAAGTCAGTTACGCTTCCGCCAGAGTGTTTTAAAATTGCATGGCCTGCAGCTATATCCCATTCTGATGCCCTTGGTTCTGCAACATAACCATCGTACTCTCCAGCTGCAATAACACAAAATTTTAAAGAACTTTTCATTTTAACATATTTTTTAACATTAAGTTTTTTGTATATTTCATTTATTTCTGGTTTGATTTTATTAGAGTAGGATACAAATTTAATCTCGTTTTTGTCAAAATTTTTTGAGTTATCTAATTTAATTGGTTCTCCATTGATCAATTCAAAAGAAAAATCATCTCCATAAGAATAAAACATTCTATTTTTTGCTGGGGCATAAATTAATCCAGCAACAGGTTTTTTTTGAATTATTAATCCTGCATTAATTGTAAATTCATCCAGATCATTAATATAATCATAAGTTCCATCGATTGGATCGATTAACCAAAAATTTTCCAGGTTATTTTTTGATTTATTTTCCGAAGTTTCCTCAGATACTATTGGGATATTTGGCGTTAAGCTTAATATTTTTTTACTCAAAATTTTGTTAACTTCTAAGTCTCCATTACTTACAGGTGTGTTATCGGATTTTATTTCTTTAGTAAGACCTTTTTTCCTAAGATCTATAGAAATTTTCCCTGCATCTAAAAAAGTTTGAATTAGATTCTCAACAATTTTTTTAATATCACTTTGAGTCATTTATTTTTTTTAATTCTATATTTTCAGAGTTTATTACTTTTTTACCAACATTTTGAAAATTAACAGTAATTTTACCTTTGATTATTGATTGAACTTGACCTATTCCCCAATCTTTATTTGCTGGATTGAAAACTTTGTCGCCTGGTTCAAAATCAAAAATCATTTAATTTAACTTATATTAGAAATAAGTATAAATACCATCAAATGAATAATAATTTAAACTCTATTGGTTTAAAAAAAAATCCATCAGAAACAACAGTTGTTGTTGCAATGTCAGGTGGAGTGGACTCATCTACAGTTGCTGGAATGATGAAAAAAGATGGTTACAAAGTTATTGGTATAACTTTAAAACTTTACGATGATGGTAAAGATGTTGCTGCATCAAAACAATGCTGCTCAGGTCAGGATATAATGGATGCAAAAAGAGTCGCCCAAAAATTAGATATTGAACACAAAATTCTCTATTATCAAAACAAGTTCAAACAAGGAGTAATTGATAACTTTGTTGATAGTTATTTAAAAGGCGAAACTCCTATCCCTTGTGTGCAATGTAATCAAACTGTAAAATTCAAAGATTTATTTGAAGTTGCGAAAGATCTTAAGGCAGATGCATTAATTACTGGTCATTATGTAAAAAGTGTTACTATTGATAATCAAACTAATATGTATCGAGCTATCGATGAAAATAGAGACCAAAGTTATTTTTTATTTAATACTTCTAGAGAACAATTAAATTACTTAAGATTTCCATTAGGAGGCATGCTCAAAGATGAAACAAGATCTATAGCAAAAAAATTAAATCTTAACGTAGCGGATAAGCCGGATAGCCAAGATATTTGTTTCGTACCTAATGGTGACTATGCCTCGGTAATTCAAAAATTTAGACCAGACTCTTTTAAAAAAGGAAATATAAAAAATCTAGATGGAAAAGTGATTGGAGTTCATGATGGAATAATTAATTTTACAATAGGTCAAAGAAAAGGAATTAAGGTTTCAGATAAAGATGCATTATATGTATTAAAGATAGATGCAGAAAAAAATGAAATTTTTGTTGGTCCAAGAGAAAAACTTGGAAAAAAAGATATTAAACTTTATGATTTAAATTTACTTGTAAATCAAAATGAATTTAAAAATAATATTTTTGTTAAAGTAAGATCAACAGGCAAACTTCTTATGGGAAAAGTAAATTTAAATAATGATAATACAGCCCTAGTTAATTTAGAAGAATTTGAAGATGGAATATCTCCAGGACAGGCTTGCGTTTTTTATAATAAAGATAAATTTGGTTATAAAGTTTTAGGCGGTGGGTGGATCAAAAATTAATTTATTTTTTTCCACATAAAAAATGTCAATAAATAAAAAGTGATTACTCCAATAAAATAATCCCATTCCAACGCATGTTTTAAAAACTTCAATTGAATTCCAAAAAAATCATCACCAGGTAGACTGACAATAGGTATACTTATTATTGCAACTATAATTAATATTGAAACTAAAATTATTTTTAAATTAAGCACTATTGGGTTAATATGATCTTTCAATTTCTCTTTGAAAGACCAAAAAGTTGCCACTAAGTAAGCCTGGGCAACAATTTCAAAAACAATAAAAGATAGCATTATTACTCTTCTAAAAAGTTTGTAGAGGTCATTATCAAATTTGATACCTAAAAAAATTGAATGCACAGCTAGTGCAACCGCTGAGGCAATACCAAAAAAAACTATCTTTTTTAAATTTTTGTGGTCGACTTTAAAATATTTGATAATGTCTTTATTAAATAACCAATATCTGATTAATAAATAGGATGTCAAAAACATTGCGGGCTTAAATACTAACCAAGAGGGGTAAGGTCTAGCTGTTCTACTGATAGAGGCACCACCATCAAAATAAGGAATAGTATTGTGCAAAATGTCTGTCTGATTTGGGAATAAACTATGAAACTGAGTTACAAGTATAAGACAGATATTTACTGCAACGAAAGGGACAATAAAAATCCATATGCTTATGGATCGTGCCTTCTCTATTGAATTCATTGAGGACTATTTCTTTTTATTTTTTTTTCTAGCTCTTCTTTTTTTTGAGCCCATTTTTCTTCGGCCTCTATGTTTTTTTGGATATCCCATTATTCCCTTCTGTTATAATTTAATTGAAATTAAGTGAGGGATATAGCATTGTCCTTTAAAGTTATCAATTTTTTTATGGTTAAATCATTTAAGACATTTTTAAAACATACTGCAAAAGATTTTCATAATCAGTCAGTAAATCCACCAGTAGTTAGAGCTTCAACGATAATATTTAAATCAATGAAGCATATAAGGAAGACTCAAAAAAAGGCCCAAAAAAATCCAGTTGGCGGCCATTACGATTATGGAAGACAAGGAACTTCAACAACCTATATTTTACAAAAGATTTTAACTAAGCTCGAAGATAGTTATCATGTATTTACCACTCCTACAGGTTTTGGATCAGTATTTTTAGCTATATTTAGTGTTGTTAGACCTGGTGATGAAATAATTGCTGCAGACCCAGTTTACAGTCCAACGAGAGTTTTAACTCAAGATTTTTTAAAAGAATTTAATATTAAAACAATTTTTTATAATCCACATGATTTAAAAACTTTAGAGAAAAGTATAACAAAAAAAACAAAATTAATTTTTGTTGAAAATCCAGGTAGCAATACTTTTGATTTTCAAGATCTTGGAAAAATTGTTTCAATTGCCAAAAAATACAAAATTTTAACAGCCATAGATAATACCTGGGGTACACCTTACTATCTTAAACCAATAAAACTTGGTTTTGATATGTCTATTGTATCTGCTACTAAATATTACTCTGGTCATTCTGATGTTATGGGTGGAAGTCTAGCAGTTAATAAAAAAGTTTTCCAAAAAGTGAAAGCAGCTGAAAAAATAACAGGTTTAAGATTGGGACCTGATGATGCGTATTTAATCACTAGAGGTTTAAGAACTTTGGATGTTAGATTAGATAGACACAGAGAAAATGCAAAAAAAATTGCAACTTTCTTGTCAAAAAATAAAAAGATTAAACTTCTCTATCCATTTAAGAAAAATTCCTTAAATTTTAGAATGTGGAAAAAGTATTACTCTGGCGCCTCAGGATTAATGGGGCTCAAAATAAAATCAAATAATATTAATTCTGTCAGAAAATTTGTAAATTCACTTAAATTATTCGGATATGGTTATAGCTGGGGAGGTTTTGAGAGTTTGGTTTTACATCAAGAATTTAGGGAAACAGGAAATAGAAAATTCATGAATTTAGCAAAGGATGAACATTTAGTCAGATTTCATATAGGACTTGAGGATCCAAATGATTTAATTGCTGATATTAAACAAGCATTAAGACATTTGAAATGAGTTCAGAAAAATTTTTTCAATCCAGAACAGCATTAATTACATTATTTGCGGCTTGTTTTGTTGTTTTAATTTCTCTTGGTGTACGACAAACTTTTGGTTTGTTTTTCATGGATTTCAATGAAAGTCTCAAAATAAGCAATACAGCATTTGGTTTTGCGATAGGAATGCAGATGTTAATGTGGGGATTAACTGGACCTATTTTTGGTACTATTGCAGATAAGTATGGTGGTCATATAGCAATTATTTCAGCATTTATTTTTTATGCAGCTGGAATATTCTTTTTATATACCGGACCTAATACAGGAATCTTTTTTCAAATACACATGGGGTTGTTAATTGGAATTGGACTAGGAGGAACTGCCATAAGTATTCCAATGTCTATTGTTGGAAAACACTTTCCTTTATCTACAAGAACTATTGCAATGAGTTTTGTTACTGCTGTTGGATCGTTTGGTTATTTTTTGTCTCCAATTTTCACAAGTTACTCTCTAAATGAATTTGGATGGAATTATACTTTATTTGTTTTCGGAATGCTTTTAATTGCTGGTTTAGTAGCTGCTTACTTCGTAAGATCTCCATCTGCAACTGAAAATGTAGAAAAAAAATCAGACCAATCGTTTTCTGAAGCACTGAATGAAGCATTCAAAACAAAAAGTTATATTTTACTTGTATCTGGTTTTTTTGTTTGTGGATTTCATATTACTTTAGTTGGAACTCATGTTCCTAAGTATGTAATAGATAGAGGTCTTGAGGATTGGACTGCTGCAGCTATTTTATCTTTAATTGGGTTATTCAATATTTTTGGCTCTTTATTAAGTGGCTATCTTTCTGCGAAAATGAGTAAAAAAATAATCTTAAGTGCAATCTACTTTTTGCGAGGAGTTTCAATAATATTCTTTATATTTACTCCAGCTAGTAATATTGCAGCATTTATATTTGGAGCAAGTTTTGGGTTCCTCTGGTTATCGACAGTACCGGCTACCAGCGGAATAGTTGCTCATCTTTTTGGAACAAAATATTTGGGCTTGTTATATGGAATAGTTTTTTTGAGTCATCAAATTGGTTCGTTTTTTGGTGCATATCTTGGAGGCTTATTTCATGATACTTATGGGTCATATGACTATGCGTGGTATTTAGCAATTGCTTTATCGGTTTTTGCAGCAATAATTCATTTACCAATTAAAGAAGAACCAGTTTTAAGATTAAAAACAGAATAAATTGAATAGAATAAATCAATTAACAAAAATACATTTATCAGGGAAACCCTACATTATTTATAAATCTCAAAACGGGTTTGATCTTTACACTGATTTTTCAAAAAAAATAATTTTAAATAATAAAAATATTAAAAGTTTTTTGACAAAAAAAAATAAAAAACAATCAACTAACACAGATCTTTTCATTGGTTTTTTTGGATATGAGTTATTAAATAATCTGATTCATGTAAAAGTCCCTAAACAAAAAAATTTTAACTTTCCAAAGGGTATTTTTTATAAACCAGAAAAAAAGATCAAACTCAGTAACAAGTTAAATTATGATTTAAAAAATTTTGAATGTGGGGATTTTAAAATTAATATTAATAGAAAAAATTATACAAAAATATTCAATAAATTTAAGAAAAAGATAAAGAGTGGCGAAACATATCAAATTAAAATTTGCACTAAATATAAAACAAAGTCAAAAATCAATCCGTTAGATTTTTTTTCAAGGTTGTCTGATACTAATCTAGCTCCGGAGGCTTTTATGATTAAAGATAATAATTACTCAATTATTAGCTGTTCCCCAGAAACCTTAATTATAAAAAAAGGAAGTGACATATCTACAAAACCAATAGCTGGGACCGTAAAAAAAACTAGGCAGTTAAATAAAATAAAAGCATTAAATTATTTTAGAAAAAATTTAAAAGAAACCAAAGAGCATAATATGATTGTTGATATGGAAAGAAATGATTTATCAAGAATTTGTAAGGTAGGTTCAGTAAAATTGTCTAAACAAAAAATCGTTGAGGAATATAAAGACCTATTTCATTATGTTAGCCTAATTAAGGGAAAATTAAAAAAAAATATAAATAATTTTGAAATAATTAAAGCAATGATGCCAGGTGGTTCAGTTATTGGGTGTCCAAAGATTAATACGCTTAATCTTTTAAATAATCAGGAAAAAGAAAATAGAAATATTTATACAGGAAGTTTTGGTTACATAAAATTCAATGGCGATATGAGATTTAATATTATTATAAGATCAATTTTAAATTTTAAAAACATATCCGAAATTTCAGTTGCCTCAGGTGTTGTTGTCGATAGTAATGCCAATCATGAGTTTAATGAGAATTTTCTTAAAGCTAAGGCGTTAATAGATTTATTCAGATGATTTATGTAATTGATCATAACGACTCCTTTACTCATAATGTGGTTCATCAATTTGCTTTGTTTGATAAAGTTGAGTGCGATAACTATGATAAAGTTAACGAAAATAAAATTAAAAAAGCATCAACAATAATTTTTTCACCTGGGCCCGGTAATCCAAAAAATTATCCAATTACCTCAAAAATTTATAAAAAATATAAAGGTAAAAAGAAAATCATTGGGATTTGTTTAGGATTTCAACATATTCTTTTTTGTGAGGGTGCAAAAATTGTTGAACAAAAAAAAATTTATCATGGTTTTCAATCAAATGTAAAAGTTATCACTAATAATTCTTTATTCAAAAAAGGAAAAATATTTAAAGTTGGCAGGTATCATTCTTTAAAATTAAAAGAACCTTTTAAATCTAATAATTTTGAGATAACTATGAGATGTTTAAATTCAAAAGTCGCAATGGCATTTGAAAATCAAAAGGAAAAAATTTATGGATTTCAATTTCACCCAGAATCTTTTTTAACTATCAATGGTAACTTACTTATTAAAAAAATCTTATCAGCTTAAAGATTTAAAACAAATAGAATTCCAAGATCTTTGGGGGGATCATGGAATTTTCACAACGATGTGGATTTTTGGTAAACCAGCAAAAATTTTATTCTTTGATAATCATTTAAAAAACTTAATTTTATCATTAAAAAAATATCAAATAAAAAAGAAATCATTAAAGTCAGATATTTTAAAAATAATTAATAAAAATTTATCCAAAAAGAGGAAATACAATCATCTATTGAGAATTGCTATAAATAAAAAAGTTATTTCAATATCTTTAAGGAAAAGAGTTAAACCAAAATTAAATTTTGATTTGAGATTAGTAAAATTAAAAAGAGAAAAACCAGAGTTTAAAAATCTTAAATACAAAAAGATCTTATCTTATTTATCTAAAATGGATAACTCCCAATCAGATATTGCATTGGTATCTAATAAGAAATTATTAGAAACTGGAACCTCAAATTTATTATTTGTTAAAGATCAAAAATTTTTTACTCCCAAAAAGGATTATTATGAGGGAAATACTTATAAATTTTTTAAAACAAAAATAAGAAAGATAATTAAAAAAGATATTTTGGTTAAAGAAATAAAAAATTATGATGAAATATTATTAATAGGATCTGGGAAAGGGGTTGCTTCAGTTAAAACTATAAATGAGCTTAAATGGAAAAGAAAAAACCTAAAAAAATTCAAGTTTCTATCAAAACAATACGATGCAGTTATAAATAAATGTAATTCTTATAGATTTTAGCAAATGAAAGACCCAAACAATCCTTGTTTATTTTGTAATGTTAAAAAAAGTGGATTTGCTCATGAAAATAAATTGGCATATGCAAGTTATGACACATATCCAGTTTCAGAACATCATTGTTTGATTATACCTAAAAGACACATAAAAGATTATTTTGATCTATCAAATGATGAATTGGTAGCCTGTAATGATCTTTTAAAAATTGTAAAAAAAGAAATAATCAATAAAGATCCATTAGTTAAAGGATTTAATTTAGGAACTAATATAGGAATTGTATCTGGTCAATCTATCTTGCATTGTCATTTTCACCTGATTCCCCGAAGAGAAGGAGATGTAGATAATCCTCAGGGTGGAGTACGATCGGTCATTCCAAACAAACAACATTATAAAAGAAATAATTAGCCTGTTATAAAAGACAAATTGACCCCAGTTTGAGGTTGAACTATAAATTCAACTAGATATAAAACTTTAAAACTAATTCAAAATTTAACAAAAGGCGGAAATGTTAAGCAACAATCCATTTTCAATTTTATCAGAAACTATTTCACCCTTTGCAATGCAATCTTTTATTATTGCAATGGTTTTGTTGATTGCGGTTGGAACTATCATTCAAATGATACATCACAAAAATTTGACTTATTTTTTTAATAACGCAAAAAAAGCAAAACTATCAGCGACAAAAAAATTAGGTGTTGGTGAAAAGGTTTCCGTTATTGCTAAAACAACAGTCGTTGATATTGGCACTACCTCTGAATTAGGTTTTGGTAAAAGAAGACTGGCCCATGTTCTAGGAATGTACGGAACAATTTTATTTTGGGTGTCTTCAGCTGTTTTAGTTTTTTGTTACACAGGTGCTGATAAACCAAGTTCTCAAACCTGGTCATTAATTTGGCATACAGGAGCAATGTTAACTTGCTTGGGTGGGTATTGGTTTTGGTTTTTTTTGAGAGTAGACGTATCAGCGGAAGCTCATCCTTGGTATAGAATCATTAAGGCTGATTTATTTGTTTTAGCCTTACTTGCATGTTCAACTTTTGGGTTAGCATGGTCTTACACTCAATTTAACGGACAAATGGGATTATCATATTTGTTTTTAACTTTATTTGTTGCATCTAATTTAATTTTATTTGGTGGTGTTTATTGGTCTAAATTTGCCCATATGTTCTACAAACCTGGAGCAGCAATACAAAAAAATCTAGCTGAAGCTGATGGTTCAAGAGACAATCTTCCCCCACCAGCAGATGCCCCTGAGCAATTTGGCTTAGGTATAAAAAGAGAAGAGCCAAAACACTATTAATATGTTATTAAAAAAAGGAGAAAAATAAATTATGTCAACTTTTGTATACATGACAAGATGTGATGGTTGTGGACATTGTGTAGATATATGTCCTTCAGACATCATGCACATAGATGAAAATATTCGAAGAGCAAAAAACATTGAACCAAATTTTTGTTGGGAATGTTATTCATGCGTTAAAGCATGTCCTAATCATGCAATTGACGTAAGAGGGTATGCTGATTTTGCTCCTATGGGTCACAGTGTGAGAGTTAGAAGAGAAGAGGAAAAAGGAACCATATCTTGGAAAATCAAATTTAGAAATGGAACAGAAAAAAATTTCGTATCCCCAATAACAACAAAACCTTGGGGTAAATTTATTCCTAAACTTGCTGAAGGTGATACTCCAAATCAAGGAGAAATTAATTCACAAAGATTGTATAGTGAGCCAGAGGGTTTAAATACTAATAAAGAATTACCATCAGTTCCAAAAGAATCTTTTAAAAAAGGTGTTTATTATTAATGGCTAAGCACAAAACACATTATGAGGAATGTGATGTATTAGTTGTTGGTGGTGGAATGGCTGGTACTGGAGCAACATTTGAAGCTAGACATTGGGGAAGAGATTTAAAAATTGTTTGTGTTGAAAAAGCAAACATTGATCGAAGTGGTGCAGTCGCACAAGGTTTATATGCAATTAATTGTTACATGGGTATGCAATGGGATGAAAATCAACCTGAGGACCATGTTAGATATGCCAGAAATGATTTAATGGGAATGGTAAGAGAAGATTTAGGTTATGACATGGCTCGTCATGTAGACTCAACTGTTCACATGTTTGATGAGTGGGGTCTTCCAATGATGAAAAATGAAAAAACTGGAAGATATTTGAGAGAAGGTAAATGGCAAATCATGATACATGGTGAAAGCTATAAGCCAATCGTGGCTGAGGCAGCAAAAAAATCTGCAGATAAAATCTATAATAGAATAATGGTTACTCATTTATTAATGGATGAAGCTCAAGAAAATAGAATTGGTGGAGCTGTTGGATTTAATATGAGAACAGGAGATTTTCATGTATTTAGAGCTAAAGCAGTTATCGTTGCTGCAGGCGGTGCATCGCATATTTTCAAACCAAGAGCAGTTGGAGAAGGTATGGGAAGAACTTGGTATGCACCATGGAGTAATGGATCTGCATATGCACTACCTATTGCTGCAGGCGCAAAGATGACTCAAATGGAAAATAGAATTGTATTGTGTAGATTTAAAGATGGTTATGGACCTGTTGGAGCATATTTTTTACATTTAAAAACATATACACAAAATGCTAATGGCGAAAATTATGAAAAAAAATGGTATGATCAAACTAAAGAATTAGTTGGTGAATATATTGATCACCATCCAACTCCTACTTGTTTAAGAAACCACGCATTTATACAAGAAGTTGCTGCTGGTGGCGGGCCGATCCACATGGTTACTAAAGAGGCTTTTCAAGATCCACATTTAGAAACAGTTGGGTGGGAAAACTTTTTAGGAATGACAGTTGGACAAGCTGTTGTTTGGGCATCACAAAATATTGATCCAAAGTATACAAACCCCGAATTAACAACTTCCGAACCTTACGTTATGGGATCACACGCGACATGTTCAGGAGCATGGGTTAGTGGGCCTGAAGATTTGTCTCCACCAGAATACTTCTGGGGTTACAACAGAATGTTAACAATTGATGGACTTTTTGGTGCGGGAGATACAGTGGGTGGTAGTGCACATAAATTTTCATCAGGATCTTTTACAGAGGGAAGATTAGCAGCAAAAGCAGCAGTGAAATATATTGAAGATAAAAAAGCTGAAGGAATTAATGTAACAGATAAACAATGTGATAATTTTAAAAAAGCTGTCTACAAACCACTAGAAACCTATACAGTTGCTCAAAACGAGATAACTGGAGGAACAGTTTCACCAAGTTATATTTCTCCAATACAAGGATTACAAAGACTTCAAAAGATTATGGATGAATACGTTGGGGGTATTACCTCAAATTATATGACCAACGGAAATTTACTAAAAAAGGCTTTAGAACTTTTAGCTTGGTTACAAGAGGATTTAGAGCACGTTGGTGCAGAAGATTATCATCAATTGATGAGGGCTTGGGAGTTAAAACATAGAGCTTTGACATCACAATGTGTGACTGAGCATACTTTGTTTAGGGAAGAAACTCGTTGGCCAGGTTATTATTATAGAGGAGATCATATGAAATTAGACGATGAAAACTGGCATTGTTTGACAGTTTCAAGAAGAGATCCTAAAACTGGAAAATTTACTTTAGAAAAAGTTCCAGTTTATCACATTGTGGATGAAAAAGAGAAAAAGAAGGCATCATAATTTATTTTAAGAACATTTATGGATCTTTTATCAAAGTCAGATGAAGAGATTTTTAAGATAGGCAAACCTTTTTGGGAAAATTTAGTTCGAGCTTCAAATATGAAGGATTATGGAGGTTTTACCAAAGATTTTTCAACACAGATGCTATTTGGAGCAAATGAAGTTGAGCTAGGTAAACAATGGGCAAACAATAAAATTATCACAAATTTAGAGGAAACTTACAAACCCTTTGGAACTTTAAGACGAGGTGAGCACATAACAGTATTAATCAAACAGACCAACAAGGAAATACCTGGAGAGTTTTTAGGAAGATTGGTACTTGGGGTTGAGGATGACGAAATCAAAATATTTGGAGCAACAATTTACTAATTATAGTTTGACAATTTTTTTACTAGGTGTATTCAAGGATTTAGATGCATCTTTCAAATATTAAAATTCTAAATAAAATAATCAGCAAAAAAACAACTTTTATTAAAACTGGAATTTTATCAGCTATAGCTGCATGTTGGGGTGTTATCATAATTGGAACTTTTATTACTTTTAAATAAGTAATAATTTAAGTTTTTATATTTGATGGACGTATTTTTACCTATAGCCCAAGTCTATATTAATCCAGTTGAAATTCTCTTGCTTAGTGCCATTGTTGGTGTTCTTTCAGGTTTGTTTGGAGTAGGAGGTGGTTTTTTAATGACACCTTTTTTAATCTTTATGGGTGTTCCCCCAGCTTATGCTGTAGCAAATGAGGCTAACAATATCTTAGCAACTTCTGTGTCTGGATCTACCACTCATTGGTTAAAAAATACTTTGGATTATAAAATGGGATTAATGATTGTTATTGGAGGAACAATAGGAACAATATTGGGTATTTTAACGTTCACATATTTTAAAGATATTGGGAAAATAGATACAGTAATCTCTTTAGCTTATATGTACATTCTTGCAATAATTGGAACTCTAATGCTAGTGGAAAGCTTGGGCGAAATTGATAAAGCCAAAAAAAATATTGTTGAGAAGAAAAAATTACATGTTCATTATTGGATCCATGGACTACCTTTTAGAATGAGATTTCCAAAATCTAAATTATACGAAAGTATATTTACACCAATTTTTATTGGTTTAATTGTTGGTTTTATCGCTGCAATCATGGGTATTGGTGGTGCGTTTATTCTGGTACCAGCAATGATTTATATTATTAAGATGCCAACAAAATTAGTGCCTGGAACTTCTTTGTTTGTAACCATTTTTGTTAGTGTGATAGTTACATTTCTTCACTCAATTAATTATGGATCAATTGATTTAATGTTAGTTTTAATGTTAGTTGTAGGATCAATAGTAGGAGTTCAAGTAGGTCAAAAGCTCGGAGAGCAGATTGACAGCTCCGGACTAAAAGCCTTGTTAGCAATTTTATTATTAATTGTTGGTATCGTAATAGCTTACGACACTTTTTTTGCTGAAGAAATACAAAAAGAGGTAGCCTCTATTGGATCTCCAGACTTAAACTTTTTCTCGAAATTTATAAAAGAGTTTTCTGAGGATATGCCATTTTTTTATGGATTATTCTCTATTTTGTTTGCTGTTATTCTAGGAATTGCTGCCGCATTTATTAGAAGGTCAATTTCAAAGTTTAGAAAAAAATATTTTGATAAAACAGCAAAACAAACTAAATAAAAAATTTAAGATACATTTCAATTGTAATAATACTCACAATACCAACAGTTAACATCGCTACAAATCCAACAACAAAAGGTTTATAACCCATATTCCTCATATCTTTTAAGTTAGTTGATAAGCCTATAGCAGCCATAGCCATAGTTAAGAAAATTTTAGAACTAGATTTGACTAAATTTATTATTTCAATCCATTTATCATTTGTGGAGAAAATTTCATCACCAAAATTTCTTAAAACTATCATTCCAATAAAACCTAATACAAAATAGGGAAATATTTTTAAAATAGAGTAACTTTTTTCTTTAACTAGACCTCTATAATAAAGCAAGGCAAAAAGAGGGATCATAACTATTAAAAAAGTATTTCTTATAAGTTTGGTGACAGTTGCAATATTTAATGTCTCAGGACTACTGTACTGTTGATCATATATTAATCCAGCTGCAGCAACTTGCGATGTTTCATGTATTGCGGTTCCTAAAAAAAGACCTGCAAACAATGAGTTTCCCTCAAAATAAAAATTCGCAAAGTAGGGGTATAACATCATTGATAATATTCCGAACAAAGTAATATTTGCAATTGCATAAGAAATTTCACTTCTATTAGCTTTTATTATTGGTGCAGTTGCCATTATGGCTGTGGTACCACAAACAGTGCTACCAATTGATATTAAGTAAGCCATCCTAGTAGGTATTTGAAGTTTTTTTATTATTAATTTTATTACAATTAAGACGCTGACTATACAAATTACTATCAATGGAATTGCTATTCTTCCAAATTCTAAAAACTCAAATGGTTTTAATTGTATACCTAAGCATATTATTCCAAGTTTTAAGATATAATCTCTACTAAAATCCAAACCTTTTTGGAAGCTTTCCCTAATTTCAAAAAAATTACTAAAAAAAATTCCTAATAGTATTGCTATCATTGCAGTTGAAATTGGACTTTTGTTATATCCAAGAAGTTCAATTCCGATAATATTATTAAATCCTTGAGAGAGAGAATAAAGAATAAATGCCAGAATTATACCTGGCATAAATACCAAATAATTTTTAAAAACCATTTTTATTAATGATTATGCACTTCTATAAAGTTTAGTCATAACAAATTCCTTATGACCTAAAGCTTCTGCACAGGTTAATCTTCCATTAGCAACTCTTAGAGTTGTTTCAATAAGTTTATCTCCCGCCTCAGATAAATTCATTTCTCTTGAAAGAATTTTTGATACATCACAATCAATGTGCTCACCCATGCTTTTAACA
Organism: uncultured Pelagibacteraceae bacterium; assembly: GCA_902539445.1. GTDB lineage: Bacteria > Pseudomonadota > Alphaproteobacteria > Pelagibacterales > Pelagibacteraceae > Pelagibacter. The sequence continues at coordinate 36,819 of CACBIY010000003.1, read as the reverse complement.
GTTAATGGATTAGCAGTTAGTTTAACGACTGGCTCAATAGGATTTCCAACAATATTTCCTTGACCTGTTGGGAACAGATGAATATTAAATCCAGCTGCTGCCTGAAGCGTTACACACTCAGCCGCTGCGGACGAAGTATCCATAAAATATAATCCTTTACCTTTTTTTGGTTCTTCTGCTGGTTCTAAAACATCTATAAATTTACACTCACCAATTTTTTGAAAATTTCCAAATGCTTTTTCTTCAATAGTTGTTAAACCTCCCGCAATATTTCCAGCAGTTGGTTGACTCTCTGAAAGATCATCTGTTGCTTCTTTTAGAATAAAATCATTATAAGCACTCCAAGTTTTCATAAATTTGTCTGAAGCTTCTTTTGTTGCACCTCTAGTTGCACAAACTTTTTCAGCTCCAGTGAGCTCTGAAGTTTCACCAAAACATAAGTGAACACCAAGTGGCTCAAGTTTATCCATTAAGTTTCCAACTGTAGGGTTTGACGCAAGACCTGAAGTAGTATCTGACTCTCCACATTTTACTGAAATCCATAAATCACTTATCGGACATTCCTCTCTTTGTTTTTCTGAAGCCCACATTACAAATTCTTGTGCCTTTTTGGATGCTTTCATTACAGTTCCAATATCACCTGTTCGTTCAATGTGAAAACCTTCTACAGGTTTTCCAGTCTTAGCTATTCCATCTACAATTCTTTTAGTCCACTTTGGTTCAATACCTATTACAATCACCGCAGCAACATTTGGGTTACTTCCAGTACCTATCATTGTTCTAAAGTGTAATTCTAAATCTGCTCCAAACTGTAATCGTCCATATGAATGAGGTAATGCGATAGTTCCTTTTATATTGTTTGCGACTGACTCTGCGCAAGCATTTGAAATATCATCCACTGGTAAAATAATAACGTGATTTCTAGTTCCCGCTCTTCCATTTTCTCTTTTGTAACCTAAAAAACTTTTTGGAATCTCCATCAATTTACCACTTTTTTGTTTTTACGTTATGAACATGTACATGTTCACCTTTTTTTATCGATTTAACAACTTTTCCTATGTCGTGACCATATTTTAAAATTGTGTCTCCTTCTTTTAAGTCAGTCATAGCAATTTTATGACCCAATGGTATTTCATCCATTGATTGAATATTTGTTGAGCTGTCATCTTCCATAATCCAGCATTTACAGTCTTGTTTTGGTGTTATTTTTTCAATTACTACAACCCCTACATTATCCTTTTTGTCGTGAATTATGATGTCAGTAGCCATAATATCGTGTCGATTTGTTTGTTTGAATTTTCAAAAATCTTATATATTAATCGCGACAATTAAGAAATAGTTTTATAAAAATTATTACATTTGCTAGATTAGAAAGGTTCTATTAATGACGAAAATGACAACTGAAGAAGCTTTTGTAAAAGTTTTACAAATGCACGGCATAGAACATGCTTTTGGAATAATAGGTTCAGCATTCATGCCTATCTCTGATATTTTTCCTGATGCAGGTATTACTTTTTGGGACGTTGCTCATGAAACAAATGGTGGATTAATCGCCGATGGTTATACAAGATCTACAGGTAAAATGTCTATGGTCATTGCACAGAATGGACCAGGAATTACTGGATTGGTAACCCCAATTAAAACTGCTTACTGGAACCATACACCTTTATTACTAGTAACACCTCAGGCAGCTAATAAAACTATGGGTCAAGGAGGTTTCCAAGAAGTAGAACAAATGAATTTATTTAAAGATATGGTTTGTTACCAAGAAGAGGTTAGAGACCCATCAAGAATGGCTGAAGTTTTAAATAGAGTAATTGAAAAAGCAATCAGAGGTTCAGCGCCGGCGCAAATTAATGTTCCAAGAGATTATTGGACTCAAATTATCGACATTGAATTACCTCCAATAGTAAGATTAGAAAGACAAGGTGGGGGAGCAGAGGCAATAAATAAAGCTGCAAAACTTTTATCAAACGCAAAATTTCCAGTTATTTTATCTGGTGCAGGAGTTGTAATTGGTGGCGCAATTGAGGAAACAAAAAAACTTGCCGAAAAATTAGATTCCCCAGTCTGTTCTGGTTATCAACATAATGATAGTTTTCCAGGAAGCCATCCTTTAGCTGTAGGACCTTTAGGGTATAATGGGTCAAAAGCTGCGATGGAATTAATTTCAAAAGCAGACGTTGTTTTGGCTTTAGGAACAAGACTAAATCCATTCTCAACACTTCCAGGCTATGGCATCGATTATTGGCCTAAGAAAGCAAGTATCATACAAGTGGATATCAATCCTGATAGAATTGGTTTGACTAAAAAAGTTACTGTAGGAATTAGTGGAGATGCAAAATTAGTTGCTCAACAAATATTTGATAAATTATCATCTAATGCAGGTGATACAGATAGACAAAAAAGAAAAGACTTAATTCATCAAACGAAATCTGCATGGTTGCAAAAATTATCAAGTTTGGATCATGAAGATGATGATGAAGGAACAATATGGAATAAAGAAGCAAGAGAGAGAGATAAAGACAGAATGTCACCAAGACAAGCTTGGAGAGCAATTCAAGCTGGAATGCCTGAAGATGTAATTATTTCAAGTGATATTGGTAATAATTGTGCAATTGGAAATGCTTATCCAACTTTTGAAAAACCAAGAAAATATTTAGCACCAGGTTTATTTGGTCCTTGTGGTTATGGTTTTCCATCAATACTTGGAGCAAAGATTGGATGTCCCGATACACCTGTAATTGGTTTTGCGGGAGACGGAGCATTTGGAATTAGTATGAATGAGATGAGCTCTTGTGCTCGTAAGGAGTGGCCAGCAATTACTATGGTTATTTTTAGAAATTATCAATGGGGTGCAGAAAAAAGAAATACAACACTTTGGTTTGACAATAATTTTGTTGGAACAGAACTAGATCCAGAATTAAGTTTTGCAAAAGTTGCTGATGCGTGTGGTTTAAAAGGAGTTACTGTTAAAACTATGGAAGAAACTACAGCAGCAATCAAAAAATCTTGTGAGGATCAAAAGAAAGGTATCACCACGTTTATAGAAGTAATTTTAAACCAAGAACTTGGTGAACCATTTAGAAGAGATGCAATGAAAAAACCTGTAAGGGTGGCTGGTATTAAAAAAGAGGATATGAAAAAACAACCTTCGTTGACTTAGTTATAAATTAGACTTATTTTACAACCCTTAATTAGGTTATTTAGTTTAATGGTCAAAATTTTTATAAAAAGATTTTTAATTATATTTTTTTATGTTATTTTTTGCACTTACTCTTTAGAATTTCTAACATATCTTTTTTTAAAAAAAGAGAAAAATTTCGCTGAGAAAAGTTTTGATCAAATCAAAAAAGAAATTTTTACAAAAAACAAAAACTTTGATCAAAGAAGTGATTATCAAGCATTTTATGATGAGAATATAAAAAATAATTTACAACCTTCCTTTAAACTCTCACAAAACAATATTAGCATAAATGATCATCAAAATAAAATTAGTAATTTTTTAATCAATAAAATAGAGAGTGGTCACAAAATTCCTTTTAGAGGCCCAATAAATTCACTATCATTAGGTAGTAACGAAGCAGGTATACGAAAAATAATTTACAATGATCATCTTGGATTTAAAAACTTCAATTCAAATTATAATAAGAAAATTGATATAATAATTGTTGGTGACTCTTTTGCGGAAGGTTTACCTTTCAGTAATGATCATACAGTTTCAGGATTTATAAATAAAAAAAAAATTTTTAACTCTTTAAATTTTGGATTTAGTGGTGCAGGACCACTTGGATCATTGGGCGTCATTAGAGAATATGTATCAATCTTTACGCCAAAAAATACTTATTATTTATATTATGAGGGAAATGATCTACTAGATCTTTTTAATGAAAAAAAAACTTTCTTGGTGAAGTATTTAGAGGGAAATTATAGCCAAAATCTTTATACATCTAAAAAGGAAATTGAAACTTTTTTAGATGAATACAATAAATTATTTTTTGAAATTTTACCTATTAAAATTAATCAAGAAAAAAATAATACTAAAAAAATTACATTAAAAGAAAAAAAAATATTTGTAGAGAAATTAAAAGATTTTTTAGAACTACAGAGTCTTAAAGAGATATTTTTAGATTATATTTTTTCTTTAAATAATGAAAAGAATGATTATCTATTATTTGAAAAAACCATAAAAGCAATGAAAAAAGATATCTCAAAATGGGATGGTGATTTTACAATTATATATTTACCATCATTTAATAGATATAATAAAAATTTTTCTTTAGGAGATATTTTAAAAAAAAGAAAAATTTTGAAAATAATAGAAAACAACAATATACAATCAATAGATATGGATAATATTTTTACAGAAAATAACATGGATGATAATAATTTATTTAATTTAGGACTTTATGGACATTATGTTAAAGAAGGTTATGAATTAATTGCTAATACTATAATTAGAGATATAAATACTAACTAAATTCAATTATGCTAAAAAAAGATGATACCAAATTACCATCCAACAGATCTTTTGGATTAGTTTTTTTTGTATTTTTTTTAATTATAGCCTTATATCCATTAATTAACAACGAAGATATAAGAGTTTGGTCTTTGATAATTTGTCTAATTTTTATTTTATTGGGTCTATTGAATTCCGAAATTCTTACACCACTAAATAAAATTTGGTTTAAATTTGGATTATTTTTAGGAAGATTTATATCTCCAATAGTAATGGGAATGGTATTTTTTTTTATAGTCACTCCAACTGGTGTTTTAATGAGAATCATCGGAAAAGATTTATTAAACCTAAAATTTAATAAGGAAAAATCTTATTGGATTGAAAAAAAAGGTCCAAAAAGTAAAATGAAAAATCAATTTTAATATGAGTTTCATAAAAGAATTTTGGGAATTTTTAAGGATTAGGAAAAAATATTGGTTATTACCAATTATAATTGTATTAGTAATATTCGGTGGATTAATAGTCTTAACCCAAGGTTCAGCAGTAGCCCCATTTATTTATACAATTTTTTAAAGTGACATCAATTTTAGGTATATCCGCGTTTTATCACGACAGTGCAGCCTGTTTACTAAAAGATGGTAAGATTATTGCAGCAGCTCAAGAGGAAAGATTTTCAAGAAAAAAACATGATCCAAGGTATCCACATAACGCTGTTGAATTTGTTTTAAAGTATTCAAATATGAAATTGAGCGAAATAGATCAAATTGTTTTTTTTGAGAAACCCTTTTTAAAATTTGAGAGATTATTAGAAACCTATGTTGCTTTTGCTCCAAGAGGTTTTGCTTCATTCTCAAAAGCAATGCCTATATGGATTAAAGAAAAACTTTTTCAAAAAAATCTTTTATTTAATAAACTTAAAGAGCATGATGAAAACTTTAAGTCTGATGAAAATATTTTTTTCTCAGATCATCATTTAAGTCATGCTGCCAGTGCATTTTTCCCTTCACCTTTTGAGGAAGCAGTTGTATTAACTGCTGACGGTGTAGGTGAATGGGCAACAACAACTGTAGCTGTAGGAAAAAAAAATGATTTAGAGATAAAAAAAGAAATTCATTTTCCACATTCACTTGGACTTTTGTATTCTGCTTTTACTTATTATACAGGTTTCAAAGTAAATAGTGGAGAATACAAACTTATGGGTTTAGCACCTTATGGAAACCCAATTTATGAAGCTAAGGTTAAAGAATTAGTTGATATTAAAGATGATGGAACCTTTAGATTAGATCAAAAATATTTCAATTACGCAACAGGTCTTACTATGACTAACAAAAAATTTCATAATTTGTTTGGACAAAAACCTCGTGATTCAAAAAATGAGAGGATTACCCAATTCCATATGGATATTGCGGCCTCAATTCAGAAAGTAACTGAGGAAATAATGATCAAGTTAGCGAAAGTTGTTCGACAAGAATATAATATAGAAAATTTATGTTTAGCCGGAGGTGTTGCCTTAAACTGCGTAGCAAATGGAAAAATTCTTCAAGAAAAGATTTTTGATAATATTTGGATCCAACCTGCAGCTGGAGATGCTGGTGGGTCTTTAGGTGCAGCACTAGCTCTTTGGCATATTGAACATAAAAAAGAGAGAGTTATTAATCTTAATGATGATATGAAAGGGTCATTTTTAGGAACTGAATTTAATCAAGAGGAAATTGAAAAAGAATTAAAATTAGCTGGTGCTAATTTTGAGACATTTCATTATGAAGACTTGATAAGCAAAACAGCAGAATTTTTATCTAATGAAAAAGCGATAGGTTGGTTTCAAGGAAGAATGGAGTTTGGCCCAAGAGCTTTAGGTGCCAGATCAATTTTAGGTGATCCTAGATCAGATAAAATGCAAAAAAATCTTAATTTAAAAGTAAAATATAGAGAAAGTTTTAGACCTTTTGCTCCATCAATTTTAAGAGAAGATTTATCTGACTGGTTTAATATTAATGTAGATAGTCCATACATGTTATTAGTAGCTGATGTAAGTTCTAATAAAAAAATTGAAATGAATGAGGAGCAAAAGAAACTTTTTGGCATAGATAAATTAAACATCAAAAGATCTGAGATACCGGCAGTGACTCATGTTGATTACTCCGCAAGGATTCAAACTGTCACTAAAGAAACTAATAAACCGTATTATGATTTAATCTCAAAATTTAAAGAAAAAACTGGTTGTCCAGTAATAGTTAATACTTCATTTAATGTGAGAGGGGAGCCTATAGTTAATTCTCCAACTGACGCTTTTAATTGTTTTATGGGAACGGAATTAGATTATTTAGTTGTAGGAAATTGTATTTTAGAAAAATCAAAACAAGATCCAAAACTTAAAAAAGATTATACCAAAAAATTTGAATTAGACTGAGAAAATTAAATGAAAATTTTGAAAAGTACAACTGTAATTGTTGTGGTAATAATTTTTTTAATTGAGTTATCGTCATTAATTTTTTTAAAATTAAAAATATCTAAAAATTTTGAGCATTCAAATTTGACTTTTGCTTTTACTGAAATTGATAACAATTTTATGAATTTAAAAAAGAACGTTGCATATAGTTCAAATATAAAAGTTTTTACAGATGAAAATAGACTTAGAGTTAAAGACAATGGATATCAAACAGATCTAAATAATAAAAATTCCAAAATTGTTCTTATAGGGGACAGTATTCCTTTTGGATGGAATTTGAATTATAAAGATACTATAGCGGGACATTTAGAAAACTTTAATAATACTTACCAAATCATTAATGCCTCTGTACCATCATATTCGCCCAAACAATCTACAAGAAAATTTTTAAATGAATTTTCAAAAGTTAAAAATATAGAGTATGTCTATATTTCAAATTTTAATCCTATTGATTTGTATTTTTTGTTCGGAGAAAAATGGAATAATGAAATTAATTGGTCTAATTATATTAATTTTTTTTCTGAAGATTTATTTTTTTTTAAATATAAAAAATTACCTTTATGGGGTGAGATCAACTTTTTTAAGATAATGCGTAAAGTTTATGTTTTGAAATTTTTTGAAACGTCGAAATATAAAAATAGTAAGAGAAATTTAGTTTCAGATAAAAAAATTATTAATCTTTACACTGATCAATTGAAAAAAATTAAAGGTATAAAATTTAAAAATACTAAATTTATTTTTACTCCCATATTATCACCCATACATCTAAAAAAAAATTTTGAATTATTAAGTAATTTTGAAAAAGAAAAAATAGAGATAATTAATAAAATAAATTTAAATTTGAAAAATTATGAGGATAAAAATTTTATTTTTTTAGATTTGGTCTCCATACTGCATGATTACAATGCACAAGATATTTTTATTGACAGTTGTTGTCACTTATCATCTGAAGGTTCAAGGATTGTAGCAAATGAAATTAATCAGATTATTTTAAAGAGTCAAAACAAATAAGGAATAACAATTTTTATTTTAAAAATTGATAAAATTTATCATTAGCTCATGTCTGGCCAATTATTTTTATCATTATATCTATTAAGTTCTTTTTGAGTAATTGGCCTAAAAAGCACCCAACCTATCACAATTACTAGAGCTAAAAGTATAAATGTTTTCACTTTTACCTTATTATTGTTTTAACTGAACCAAGTTTATCTATTTTACCTTGATAAAGTCCTTTACCGATTGGAACAACTCCAACAGTTGATCCAGTAAATACATAAAAATTTTTATTTAGATTAACTTTATCTTTTTTTAATTTATTTAAGACAAACCTTAATGAGTTTAATGGGTTAATAAAAACTGCACTAGTATTGCCATTAATATTCTGTTTTGTATTTTTGTTTAAAATATTTGTTTTTAAATTTCCAATGTTAATTTTTCTATATTTTTTCTTTTGACCGATCAAAAATTTTACATTAGCTCCAAAATCACTACATAAATCTCCAAACGAGGTTATTCCTTTTTTTCTTTGTCTATAACCAACGATTTCTATACAAGGAGCCATATGAGAAATAAATTTCGAAATATTCCTCATCGTAATTACACTTTTTGAATTAAAAAAAGATCTTTTGATCAGATAGCAAACCTCTAACTCAATGCCGAAAGTTGTTTTACTTATCTTGACACTTTTACCGCTTTTTAAAAAATTATTTTTATAAACGGAAGCATAAAATGGCTCTTTCTCTTTTAGCTTTTTCATCACTGGAATTCCAGTTCCCCCAGCTTTGTAACCAATTATAGGTTTTTTAACTTTACTCTCACAAAGCATTCTAAATTTGTTTGCCTCAGTCAGTTTTTTTGTAAATCTTCTAGGTAATGGTGCGATAATTTTATTTTTAAGAAAAGCTTTTACTAATTTATCTGAAGTTCTTTCTATTAATGTGCTCATATTTTGAATTATTTTTTTTATTTAATTAATAAACTATATTTTATGATCCAAAGTTTATCAAACTAAAACCAGCAACAAAGAAGACTATCAACCAAAGCAAACCTTTTATTAAAAAAAAAGTAAATCCTCCAACTATAATATATTTACCCCATTTACTCTTTGACAATAAATTTTTAAGCCTTGTCATCATTTAATTAAATTTACTAATTCAATAAAGACATTGGATCAAGTCTAGTTTGAAACCAATTTACCCTAAAATCTAGATGAGGGCCTGTAGATCTACCTGTTGATCCAACTGTACCAATGATATCTCCTTGATTAATTTGCTCACCAACAGATACCATCACATTTTCTAGATGAGAGTAAATTGTTGAAATCCCGTGTCCATGATCCATTATAATTGTACCGCCAGTATAATAAAGATCATCTTCGGCCATTGTTACAACTCCAGATGCTGATGATTTAATCATTGTTCCTTTTTTTGCTGCTATATCAATTCCATAGTGAGGCCACTTTGGTTTACCATTTAGAATTCTCTGGCTTCCGTAAACCCCACTAATAATTCCTTTTACAGGCATGATAAATTGGTTCTTAAAAAAAGGTAAATCAGAATTGATGGCTCTAGCTTTTCCAATTCTGTTGTTTTCTTCTTTTATTCTTTTGTAAACTGACTCAGGTGGTGTAACTTTACTTTCTTCTAAGCCATCTATTCTCTGAATGTTGTATTTTCTTTTAAGAACTTTTTTAATTATTTTTTCACTTTTTCCGTTTGTAATTTTGGTAATAGTTAGATCAAATTTTCTATCTCTATCAATACCAAAAGCAAAATAACCATCTTTAGAAACTTTCACTTCTTTTTTATCTATAATTATTTTAGAAGAGGGATCAGTTATTCCTATGATATAATGACCCTGTAAAAATTTTCCTTTAAACTCGATAGCAATTGAATGAGTTGATATAAAAAAGATTATTAAAAAAAATAATCTTGGTATTATTTTGCAGTCCATCCGCCATCAACCAATAAAGAAGTTCCAGTAATCATTGACGCTGCATCAGATGCAAGAAATACAGCTGCGCTTGCTACATCCGAAAGTTCAGCAAATTTTCTGAGGGGAATATTTCCCAAAACCTCTTTTTTAAACTTTTTACTTTTCAAAAATTTACTTGTCATTGGAGTAACAACAAAAGTTGGGCAAACAGTATTTACCCTTATGTTATATTTAGCTAGATCAATCGACATTCCTTTTGTTAAGCCTTCTAAGCCAAATTTTGTCATATTATACACACTTCTAATGGGACCACCGACATGACCCATTTGAGAAGACATATTTACAATTGCACCACCAATTTTTTTTCTATTTTTGGACTTAATCATTTTTAAAGCACATAATTGAGCAAGATTAAAAGTTGCCATCGTGTTTATCTTAACCAAATACTCCATATTTTTTGTTTTAACTTTTGTAAAATGTTCTGGAATATTATTGCCTGCATTGTTAATCAGTATGTCTATTTTTGACTGCTTATTAATTATCTCTTTAATTTGATTGTAATTTGTGATGTCACATACATAAGATTTACATTTAGATTTTATTTTTTTTATCTTTTTTGAAACCTCATCTAAATCTTTTTTTGTTCTACTTATTATTATCAAATTCGCACCAGCTTCAGCCAGCGCTATTGCACATGCTCTACCAAGTCCTTTCCCAGCTCCAGTTACAACTGCGGTTTTGTTATTTAAATTATAGTTTTTCAGATACATCATAAAAATAATATTTTAATATCAGTATAAATCAATTCAATAGCAACAATTAAAATTGCCAATAATCCAGCCCAAGCAATCCATTTATATTTCTTAATCCAATTAGATATTAATGTTGCAGCTGTTGCCATTAGTACAATTGATAAAACAAGACCAAAAATTAATAAATAGTAGTGGTCTCCTGCTGCTCCAGCAACTCCTAATACATTATCTAAACTCATAGTAAAATCAGCTAATAAGATTGTCCAAATAGCTTTTAGGAAACTGGAATTATCTACCTTTATATCACTTCCGTGATCAGAACCTTTTATGACATCTACATAAAGTTTGTAGACAATATAGAGAAGAAGAACACCTCCAATTAACCTTAAACCTGTAATTTGTAATAAATAAGCAGTTAATAAAGTTAAGATTATCCTTAAGACAACTGCACCACCTATTCCCCAAAAAATAATTTTTCGTCTTTGTTCTAAAGGAAATTTTGATGCAACCATTCCAATTATGATTGCATTATCTCCTGCTAAAACAAGATCAATTAAAATGATTTGTGTTAAAATTGTAATTTGTTCTGGAGTAATAAAATCAGAGAGCATTAACTTCTAAGTATCATATCAGCACCTTTTTCGGCAATCATTATTGTAGGTGCATTAGTATTACCTGAAGTTATATTAGGCATTATTGATGCATCAATTACTCTTAAATTATTTAAACCCTTTACTTTAAGAGTCTCATCAACTACCGCCATATCATCTTGTCCCATTTTACATGTGCCAACTGGATGAAAAATAGTTTGTGCATAATTTGATCCAGCTTTTACAAGTTCTTCATCGTCATTAATATCAATACCAGGTCTATATTCCTCTGGTTTATATTTTTTAAAAGTTTCAGACTCCATTACTATTTTTCTTGTAAGTTTCAAACCTTTTGCAGCAACCATACGATCATGGTCAGTTGAAAGATAGTTGAGTTTTACCTTTGCATAAATTCTTGAGTCTTTATTAATAATATTTACGTGACCTCTACTTGTTGGTCTTATATTTGATACAGTAGGTGTGAATGCATGAAAGTCATGGTTTTTTGTAGCACCTAAAGTGTCCATACTCATTGGTTGCACGTGCCATTGAAGATCTGGCAATTCTAAAGAAGGATCACTCTTTGCAAACATACACATTTGACTAGCGCCCATTGTCATTGGTCCACTCCTATTAAAAACATATTCTAGACCAATCATTAATTTACCAAATAAACTATTAACTTTTTTATTTAATGATTTGAGTCCATTAACTTTGTAAATTGGTCTGAACATTAAATGATCTTGTAAATTTTCTCCAACTCCCTTTAGTTCATGCACCATAGTTACACCAAGATCTTTTAATTTTTCTGAATTTCCTATCCCTGAAGTTTGTAAAATCTGAGGTGATCCAATTGACCCAGATGAGAGTATTATTTCTTTGTTAGCTACAACCTTTTTCAGAGCATTTTCTTGCCAGTATTCAATATTTTTAGCAGTTTTATTTTCGAAATTTATTTTTTTTACATGAGCATGAGTAATAATCTTTAAATTTTTTCTATTTTTAATTGGGTTTAAATATCCAACTGCAGTACTACACCTAAATCCATCTTTTTCAGTTACTTGAAAGTATCCACACCCATGATTATCACCAGTATTAAAATCTTTCGTTTTTGGAATACCAAATTCTTCTGCTGCATTTTGAAATTCATTCAACAGCGGTAATTGAATTCTTTGATCTGAAACAGACAAAGGCCCTCCAATACCATGGTAATCATCTTTACCACGTTCTTGATCTTCAGCTTTGATAAAGTAAGGTAGAACATCATCCCAACCCCAACCAGTATTACCCAGTTGACGCCAAACATCATAATCTCTACTTTGACCTCTTATATATAGCAAACCATTAATAGCTGAGCTTCCTCCTAAAGTTTTCCCTCTAGGATAACGGATTGATCGATTATTCATTGTTTCATCAGGTTCAGTTTTGTAACACCAATCAACTGAAGGATTATGCATAGTTTTGAAATAACCAACTGGTATGTGTATCCAAGGATAATTATCTTTACCGCCAGCCTCAATTAAGAGAACTTTATTTTTTGGATTTTCAGATAATCTATTAGCCAAAACACACCCAGCAGATCCTGCTCCTAAAATTATAAAATCAAAGTTTTCCATCTATAGTTGAAAAGTTTTTTTTATAAATCTCATTTGTTCATCTTTACACTCATATTAATCAATTGTCACTTGTACGACCTTTGTTTTTCTGATTGTATGTTGTCGTTAAATTTAACTAACAAGAGGAAATATAATGAAAAAAATCATTTCAATGTTGTTTGCAACTGTTTTGGTGCTTGGATTTGCATCCAGTGCTAATGCTGCAAAAACACTAAAATGTCAGACAGTTCTTAACACTAAAGCTGATGAAGTTAAAATGTTAAAGGACTTTACTGATACAGTAACAGAACTTACATCTGGTTCGTTAAAATTTGAAATTTTACCAGCAGGTGCAGTTGTTGGAGTTAAAGAAACTCTAGATGCTGTTGATAAAGGATTGATTGATTGTGGTTTCGCATGGACACACTATTGGTCAGGTGATCACCCTGCTGCTATGTTATTTGGTTCGCCAGTAGCTGGTGGTGGAGTTGGTATCGACAACTTAGCGTTTCTATCATGGTTTCAATATGGTGGTGGTAAAGAATTATACGATCAGCTTTGGAAGGAAATGGGAAGAGATATCAAAGGATTTATGCTTCAACCAGTTGGTCCAGAAGCTTTAGGTTGGTTTCCAAAACCAATTAAAGATATGGCTGACTTTAGAAAATATAAGTTCAGAACTCCTCCAGGAATTCCAGGACAAACATACAAAGACATTGGTATAGCATCTGTTGCAATGGGTGGTGGAGATATTCTACCAGCTCTTGAGGCAGGAACTATTGATGCTGCTGAGTGGTGTTGTCCTAAACCAGACTTAACATTTGGTTTCCAAAAAGTATTAAAGCACTATTACCTACAAGGTTTACACCAAGTAGTAGTAAATGCTGACTTTTACATTACTGGAAAAACTTATAATGCTATGAGTGCTCATGAGAAAAAGTCTCTTGAAGTTGCAGCTAATGCTTCATTAGCTAAATCTTTAAGTTACAGAATCTATGAAAATGGAAAAGCATTACAAGAACTTACTACTAAACATGGTGTAAAATTAGAAGATACTCCATCAGACTACTTTACAGAGTACATGGCAGCTGCAAAAGCTACATTGAATAAAAACGCAGAGAAGAACAAATTCTTCAATGAAGTTTATACTTCAATGAAAAACTTTGCTGATGTTGCTGTTCCTTTCTGGAGCGGTGCTCAAATGTCTAATGCGAAGCTAGGAATGGCTCACGCTGCAACATTAAAGTAATCAGTAATTAATCTTGATTTTTTAGAGCGGACTTTTGCAGTCCGCTCTAATTATTTTAACTAGAATTTTATGGCAGAAGAACCTGGTAAACTAGATATCTCAGATGAAATGATTGCCGAAAGGCGAGGTGGATCAGGAAAAATGCCAACTGATATGCCATCATGGATGGCAAAATCTATTATTAATATTGATAAATTTAGTAAGTGGATTGGCAATATTGTTTGTTGGATATTGATGCCACTGATATTTGCAATGACTTATGAAGTTCTTGCAAGAAAACTATTTTTAGCACCCACAATTTGGGCTTATGACATTAGCCGTTTCCTTTACGGGGCGTTGTTTATGTTAGGAGCTGGTTACGCGCTTTCTCGAGGTGTGCACATCAGAGCTGATTTTTTATATAGAAATTTCAAAACAAAAACTCAAGGTTTGATAGATTTTTGGCTATATCTATTATTTTATTTTCCTGGTCTTTTGGTTTTTCTTTACATGACAATTGGGTTTGTAGAAGAGTCTATTAGAAGGGGTGAAAGAGGTATGGATACTACATGGATGCCTTTCATGTGGCCTATAAAAACTTGTTTATTAGTCGGAATTATTTTTTTACTTATTCAAGGTTTCTCAGAATTACTTAAAAGTTACTGGGCAGCCAAAAAAGGTGAGTGGCCAGGAGAGGATAAAAAATAATGATAGCTGAGTTAATTGATCCAGCAATTTTAGGTTTTATTCTTGTTGGTGTAATGCTTTTTGCAATTTTTGTAGGGTTTCCAATTTCATTCACTTTGATATTTTTAGGATTTGTTTTTGGATACCTTGGTTTTGGAAAATTAGTTTTTTATTTGATGACACTTCAATTTTCCATGGTAATGACTGAGCAAACTCTTGCCGCCGTGCCACTCTTTGTGTTTATGGGGATAATGATGGAACAAGCTGGATTAATGGAAAGATTATTTTCAGCTTTTCAATTAATGTTAGCAAAAGTTAAGGGCTCGCTATATTACGCAGTTTTGTTTGTCTCAGTAATTTTTGCTGCAGCCACAGGTATTGTAGGTGCATCAGTAACTATTCTTGGCATCATGGCTGCAAAATCAATGAATAGATCAGGTTATGACGTTAAGCTAGCAGCAGGTACGATCACTGCAGGTGGAACCCTGGGTATTTTAATTCCTCCAAGCATTATGCTTGTTGTCATGGGTCCTATAATGGAAATCCCAGTTATAGATTTATTTGCTGCCGCAATCTTACCAGGAATACTTCTTGCAAGTTTATATGCAGCTTACACAACAATAAGATGTATGATTAATCCTAAGTTAGGACCGGTATTACCTGATGATATGAGAGCTGCCAGTATGAAAGAAGTTTGGGTCGAGTTTTTCCTTGGCCTGGTTCCTCCTGCGGCCTTAGTTTTTGCAGCTTTGGGAAGTATATTATTTGGATTTGCGACTCCAACTGAAGCAGCAGGATGTGGTGCTATGGGAGCATTACTTCTCTCTTTAGCTTATAAAAAATTATCACTGTCTAAATTACAAGAAGCTTTGGTAAAAACTTTAGAAATAACAGCTTTAATTATGGTTTTAGTTGCAGCTTCAAATTTCTTTGGTGCAGTTTTTGCAAGACTAGGAACACCAACTTTGTTAACTGAATTTTTATTAGGACTAGAAATGAACAAGTATTTAATTCTAGCAATGATAATGGTTATGATCTTTTTATTAGGCTGGCCATTAGAATGGGTTCCGATTGTAATGATAATAGTGCCAATTATATTGCCATTAGTAGAAGCATTAGGATTTAATTTGACTTGGTTTGCAATATTAGTTGCAGTGAATTTGCAAACCGCCTGGCTTTCTCCACCAGTAGCTTTATCTGCTTATTTTTTAAAAGGAGTTGTTCCAGAATGGGATCTTAAAGACATCTATTATGGAATGATGCAATTTATGGTCTTACAAGTCATCGGTTTAGTATTAATTATAATATTTCCTAAAATTGCTCTTTGGTTACCAACTCTCTTATATGGACAGTAGAAACTTTAAGTTTTATATTGTCTAAGTGAGTCCTCAAAATTTAAAAAAAAACCTTACTAATTGGGATTTAGTTTCAGTTAATCCTAATGATAAAAATTGGGATTGGAAAGTTTTATTTTGTTTTTGGGGGGTAAATATTCAAAGTGTAATTGGTTTTTCATTAATCACCTCTTTATATATAATTTACAATCTTAATACCTTTGTTGTATTTTTTGGAACGATATTAGGAACATTTCTAGTTTATCTTTTTTCAAACTGGATAGGAAAACCATCTCTAAAACACGGACTGCCTTTTGTTGTCCTATTACGATCCTCAATGGGAATAATTGGTGCAAAATACTTTGGTTTAATAAGATTTTTAGTTGGTGTTTTTTTATTTGGTATTCAAACATATTTTTTATCAAAAGCATTTAGTTACTTAATAAGAATAGCAATTTTTTCTGTTGAGCCCGCAATACTTGATAAACAAATATTTCTTACATTCTTTCTAGGAATGAACTTAATTGATTGGTTTGCAATTATCATAGCAATAATTTTTCAAGGATTTTTATTTAGCGTAGGAATGAATATGAATAAAAAGATTATAATTTTTTCAGCTATTACTGTTTATCTTGGAATTTTATTATTTTTTTTATCTGTTTTATTAAGTGACGTTAAATTTACCACACAAGCATTTTTAGGATTATTAAATACAGAAAATTTTCTTGATAAAAACAATTTTGGACCATTAATTACAGTGACGAGTACAGTTTTTGCATATTTTTCAATTGTAATTCTAAGTTTTGGAGATTTTTCAAGATATGTAAAAAATGAAAGCCAACTTAAAAAAGGAAATCTAAGTTTAATTTTAAACTTAATAATCTTTTCTTTTTCTGCTTTATTTATAGTTTCGGGAATGGATGGTTTTTTAAAACAAGATCCTGAAAATTTAACTAGAATACTTACAAATCCTACGGACATAATTGGAAAATTAGATGATTTATTTTTGATTGTTTTAGCGTTAATTTTCATAATTATTGCTTCCGCTTCAACAAATTTAATAGTTAATTTTATCCCATCCCAATACACTTTGATTAATTTTTTACCTTTTTCTTTATCTGTTAAAAGCGCAGGTTTTATAATCACTATCATAGGTTTTGTAGTAGGAATATTTTGGTTAACTTTTCTAAGTCAAGTTGGCGCTTTATCTTTTATTGATACATTTGGAGCTTTTTTTGGACCTCTTTTTGGAGTAATGATTTCTGATTTTTATTACATTCAAAAAGGCAAATTAAATAATAAAGATATTTATTCTTTAGAAAATAATGGAATTTATTATTATAGTGGTGGATGGCATATTAAAGCAGTATACTCTGTAATTTTAGGAGTTATCTTTTCGGCTTCAACTATTTGGAATACTAATTTAATGTTTCTTCAGTCATTTTCTTGGATTATAGGTGCCTTCGTATCTGCTTTTACTTACTTATTATTAGCACGAAAATAAAAAATGGAAAAAATTAAATTTGATTTTAATAGTAGAACCGCGATTGTAACAGGGGGCGCTCAGGGATTTGGTTTTGATATCACAAAACGTTTTTTAAAATCTGGTGCAAATGTGATAATGTGGGATAATGATCCGAAAGCTATAGATTTAGCCATAAAAGAAATTGATAGTCCTAATTTGAGTTCTCATGTTGTAGATGTTTCTAATTATGAGGAAGTTGATAAAATTGTTAAGGAAATTACAAAAAACTCAAACATTGACATTTTAATAAATAATGCAGGAATAACCGGCCCCACAGCCACATTATGGGAATATGATATTGAGATGTGGAAAAAAGTTGTGGAAATCAATTTAATGGGAACTTTTAATTGTTGCAGGTCAATAGTACCAAACATGATCAAAAATAATTATGGTAGAATTGTAAATGTAGCCTCCGTAGCTGGAAAAGATGGAAATGCTAATGCTAGCGCATACAGTGTAGGAAAAGCAGGAGCAATAGGTTTAACTAAATCATTAGGTAAAGAGCTAGCAGATAAGAATATAGCTGTAAACGCAGTCACTCCAGCGGGCGCAAAGACTAGAATTTTAGATCAAATGACTAAAGAGCATGTTCAAAGAATGCTATCAAAAGTACCTAGAGGGAGATTTCTAGAGGTTGAAGAGTTTACATCATTAATTTGTTGGCTCTCTTCTGAGGAAAATACTTTCTCAACAGCAGCAGTCTTTGATATTAGTGGTGGTCGCTCCACTTATTAACTTCTGGGTTTTTCTCCAACTATTTTGATATTATTGATTTTAGCTCTACTAAACTTGATATCTTTAGACATAACTGGCGCAAAAATCATTATTGACCAGTAAATTAAGAGTATAAAAGCTGAAATTGTTTTCATACTATTTATATAGAACCAAATGTTGAATTTTGAATGTTTAAATTTTGTCTAAATAATGTATTAAGAATTTTTTTAATTTTTTATGAAAATTTTATTAAATATTTTAGTCATCACAATTTTATCTATTAACTTGTCTTTAGCAGATAAATTACAAGTGTTTGATTTCACTGAAACAGAGCTCGCAGAACTTCAGGTTAGAAAGGTAAGAGGGGCTGATAATAAAACTCTTTATACCGTTGGAACAAATGATAATGGAAATTATTTGAAATCTGTTGCTGATAATGCTGCTTCTGGCCTTGGAAAAGAGATCAAGATAGACTTAGAAAAGACCCCGTTTATAAACATAACTTGGAAAATTGAGAAAGATCTGTCAGGAATTAGAGAAAATACAAAAAAAGAGCATGATTTTGCTGCAAGAGTTTTTGTGATTAAAAAAACTGGAGCTACACCACTATCAAATAGAGCAATTAATTATGTTTTCTCAAGTAATAATGATGTTGGGGTACATTTTCGAAGTCCATATACAAAAAAATCAATAGATAATGTTTTAGCTAGCACAAAAGATAATCTAAATGAATGGGTAACAGTAAAAGCTAACGTCAAAGAAGATTTTAAAAGATTACACGATCTAGATGTTAAAGAGCTTGATGGAATTGCTATCATGTCTGATACTGATAATTCAAAGAAGAAATCTATAGCTTATTTTCAAAATATATATTTTTCATCTCAATGATTAGAATTTAAGATATTTTTTAAGATAAATATTAAATAAAGAAAGTATAACAGCTACTATGACATCTTCTAAAGGACTTGCTTGTGGATAGCCAAAGTTCCATGCGGTAACCATCACTAACCAAATTACAAATATATTCATTAAATACTTATACCTTAGTTTCTATTAAATAGTTTAATTTTTTGATATGATTATATTATGCATGAAAATTTTTTTCATACTTTAAAAGTTTACTATGAAGATACTGATGCTGGAGGCGTCGTATATTATGCTAATTATTTAAAGTTTTTAGAGAGAGCCAGAACAGAAGCTCTCCATTCAATTGGGTTCAGTAATCAAAAAGTAAAAGAGGATTTTGGTTCTTTAATCATAGTAAAAGCTTGCAACATTGAATATAAAAAACCTGCAAGTCTTGAAGATGAATTAACTATAAGATCTTTTGTTAAATCTATCACTAAAACATCTTTTTTTATGAATCAAATAATTACTAAAGGTGATGACACTATAGTTGAAGCACAAGTTCATTTAGTTTTTGTTAATGATTTAGGTAAACCAGTAAAAATACCTGACGAAATTTACTCAAAATTTAAACCTTATTTTTGTGATACCATTAAAATTTAGCTATTTTCTTTGCCTTAATAAGTAATTGGTTAATCATGGTAGTCGTCACTAATTTTGTATTTACATTTCTTGGGCTTGGGTGATAACAAGCAATCAAAACTTTATTATCTGGCAATAAATATTTGTTTCCGTGTTTAAATTCAAATTTTTTTTGAAGTATAAATTTTTTTTTATAAATCTTTAAACAATTATCAAATGCAACTTTCCCAAGAGCTATGATCACTTTTAGATTTTTTAAATTTTCAATTTCATTTTCAAAATAATTTGAACAGCGATTTAATTCTTTACTTTCTGGTTTATCACCTGGAGGAACACATTTAAGAATATTAGTTATGTAAGTATCATGCAATTTCAAATTATCATTTGCTCTTTCTGAAAAATCTTGATTTGAAATTCCTGTTAAAAATAAACTCTTAAATAAAAAATTTCCTGATTTATCTCCTGTGAAAGCCCTTCCAGTTCTTGTTCCACCATGAGCTGCAGGAGCAAGACCCAAAATCATCAATTTTGCTTTATTGTCTCCGAAGCCGGGGACTGGTTTTCCCCAGTATTTCTCATTCTTATTTTGTTTTCTTTTTTGTATTGAAATTTTTTTGATAAAACTAACAAGTCTTGGACATTTTTTACATTTAATAATTGTATTATTTATTTTTTTTAATTTAATAGTCATCGATGAAATTTATAAAATTTTTTTTTATTATTTTTATAACTTTCCCCTCATCGATTAAAGCAGATTTAAATCAAGAATTATCTTTAGAATTAAAAAAAGGTGGTAAACTTATATTTATTAGGCATGCATATGCACCAGGTGGTGGAGATCCTGAAAATTTTGATATTAATAACTGTGATACACAAAGAAATTTAAGTGAGGAAGGAAGAAACCAAGCTAAAAAAATTGGAAATTTTTTTAAAGATAATGATGTTCAAATTTTCAAAGTTTTCTCAAGTGAATGGTGTCGCTGTAAAGAGACTGCTAAATTAGCTTTTACAAACTTTGAAACAAAAGATTTCTTAAATTCTTTTTTTAGCGCAAAGTTTGCTAATAATAAAAATAAACAAATGTTAGATTTAAAAAATTATGTTAAAAAAATCAAAGGTAATGAAAATTTAATTTTTGTGACACATTATGTAGTAATATCTGAAGCTTTAGATTATGCTCCTTCATCGGGTGAAATAGTTATTGCAGATAAGAATTTTAAGAAAATTGGTAGTATAGAAATAGATTTTTAATATTATGTCATCAAAGCGAGCAATGAAACAAGCCCAAAAACAAGCTTACGCTAAACATAGAAGTAACATTACTAATAATAGATTTGGAAATAGAAAAAAAAATTTCTCTAAGAAAAATAAAAAAAGTTAACTTTCTTTTTTAAATTTCTCAATTTTTTTACAAAAAGAAATTTTAGATATTCCTTCCTCATCATTAAGAACAGTTTTCATAAAAATCTCTTGTTTATCTTTTTCAAAAAGAATTTGAGTATAAAATTGTGGATATCCGTGTTTATGAGTGAGTATTTTACCATTTTCTTCATAAATATTTCGAACATAAGAATTTGATTTTTTAGTACTTAAATCAGTTAGTCGATATTTTTGATATGTTTTTTCCTTATAAACATAATTTCTAGTCATGATTAATTCGTCTAGATTTAAGATGTACTCATTTTTTAAAAATTCATCTTGTTTATCATCACATTTACTCATAATGATTATTTCTGATTTAAGATGTTGGAAGGGAAGAATGATTAATAAAAGAGAAATTAAAAATCTAATTTCTTTCATTTTTTTCAGCAAAAAATAAACCAATTAAAAGTAAAGCTGTCCAACCAAGTCCTACTAATCCTTTAATAATATTAGTGTCAGCACTCCATAAATCAAGGAACAATGCTCCAAAAATAAGACCTAGAACATATACAATAATTACAATTGTAGTTTTACTCATCTAATAATTTTTTTTTAAAAAGAGAAATACCATTTTCAATTTTATAAGTATAGGACTCTTTAAAACTCTCTAATTGCCAACCAGCTAATCTTTTCTGAATAATTTCAAGATTTTTATTTTTCCAATCGTCAGTTGTAGTCTCAATTTTCCAGGTTTTTTTTTCTTCGTTAGTTCTTCCACACCCATAGCAATAACCAGTTTTTGGATCAGTTTTACAAATACTTATACATGGAGAAATAACCATAATAATATTATAGAGTAAAAATTATATAATTTACAATAATTGTCGTTGGACAAATAGTTTCAATCATATATAAAACCCCTTGAATTTGTGGGGCGATGGCGGAATTGGTAGACGCGTCGGTCTTAGGAACCGATAGAGCAATCTGTGAAGGTTCGAGTCCTTTTCGCCCTACCATTAATTTATTATGAAAGTCACTGTAGAAAATAAAAAAGGTCTTAATAAAGATATAAAAGTTTTCATTGATAAAAAAAACAATGAATTCTTATATGGATAAAAAATATGAAGAAATTAAAGGTACTGTAAATTTAAAAGGGTTTAGACCAGGAAAAGTTCCAGTAGAAGTTTTAAAAAGACAGTTTGGTAAAGCAGTATTTAGTGAAGTATTAGATAAAGTTTTAAAAGACTCGACCACAAAAGCTTTAGAGGAAAATAAGATAAAACCAGCAGGACAACCAAAATTGGATCTCAAAACTTATGGTGAAGATAAAGATCTTGAATATATAATTTCCGTCACAGAGTTTCCTAAAGTTGAATTAAAATCTATAGAAAATATTAAATTTGATGAATATACGGTTAAAATTGACGAGAGTGAAACTGAAAAAAGAATTACAGAGATAGCTAAAAATACACCAAGCTTCAAAGATGCTCCACCGGAAACAAAAGCAAAAGAAGGTGATTTAGTTTCTTTTGATTATACAGCTACCGTTGATGAAAAATCATTTAAAGGAGGGGAAGGAAAAAAATACACAATTAACCTTAGGTAAAGATTTATTTTTAAAAGGTTTTGATAAACAATTGGTAGGTGTAAAAAAAGATGATCAAAAAATTGTTGAAGCTATTCTTCCTGAAAATTTTCCTGAAAAAGAGTTAGTAAATAAAAAAGCAAAATTTAATTGTAAAATATTATCGGTAAAAATTTCAGAAGAAGTAAAAATAGATGATCAATTTGCAAAAAATCTGGGAGCGAAAGATCTGAAAGATTTAAAAACTTTAATTTCAAAGCAAATAAATGATGAATATAAGAACTCACTAGACAGATTGTCAAAAAATCAAATTCTCAAAGAATTAGAGAAATTTAAAGTAGATGAAATCCCACAAAATTTAGTTGATGAAGAAGTGAAAGTTCTATCTCAAGGAATGACAGATGAAGATAAAAAAAAGAGTGAAGACAATTTCGAAGAGATAGCAAAAAAAAGAATTAAAGTCGGTTTAATATTAAACGAATTTGGTGAGCAAAATCAGATAAAAGTATCAGAACAAGAATTACAGGCTGAAGTTCAAAAACAAATAAGAATGATGCCTGGTCAAGAAAAAATGGTAATGGATTTTTATCAAAAAAATCAATCAGCATTGGCTAGTTTAAGAGGAACAGTTTATGAAGAAAAAATTTTAAATCTTGTTAAACAGAAAGCAAAGTCTAATAAAAAAGAGGTTTCGAAAGAGGAAGCCGAAAAAATATTAAAACAATCTCAAAATCAGGATGAGGGAACAAAACAAACCTCAAAGAAAAAAGTTGAGACTAAAAAAAAAGAAGTAAAAAAAACTACGCCAAAAACAAAGTCTACTGCCAAAAAAACAAAAAAAGTTAGCAAAAAGTAATCTCAAGTTGTATAAGTAATACGAATCAACTTTATGAATAATAAACTATCAGAACATATGAGTAGCTTAATACCCATGGTAGTTGAGCAATCTAACAAAGGTGAAAGAGCTTACGATATTTATTCAAGACTGTTAAAAGAAAGAATTATTTTTTTGACAGGTCAAATTAATGACAATGTTGCTTCATTAATTACAGCTCAATTATTATTTCTAGAAGCAGAAGATCCTAAAAAAGAAATTTTTTTATATATTAATAGCCCTGGCGGACTTGTTACTGCAGGTTTAGGTATTTACGATACAATGCAATATGTAAAACCAGATATTTCAACTTTATGCATTGGACAAGCAGCCTCGATGGGATCTTTTTTATTATCGGCTGGAACAAAAGGAAAAAGATTTTCACTTCCAAATTCCAGAATTATGGTTCATCAACCATCTGCGGGATTTCAAGGACAGGCTACTGATATCGAAATTCATGCGAATGAAGTATTATCATTAAAAAAAAGATTGAATGAAATATATTCTAAACATACTGGCAAATCTGTGGATGAAATTAAAACTGCTTTAGAAAGAGATAATTTTATGACTGCAGACGCGGCTAAATCTTTTGGACTTATAGATTCTGTAGTAGAGAAAAGATCTTAGAACACCACATATAGTTTACAAAATCCAAAACTTGATTAATAGGAGTCACTTATAATAGAGTAGACTTATTGATTCGTTTAAAATTTTATGAACACAAATAATAAAAATATTCTTTATTGCTCTTTCTGCGGCAAAAGCCAACACGAAGTAAGAAAATTAATTGCAGGTCCAACTGTCTTTATTTGTGATGAGTGTGTTGAACTTTGTATGGATATTATAAAAGAAGAAAGCAAAGACACATTTGTAAAACATCAAGATGGTTTACCATCACCAAAAGAAATTTGTACAGTCCTAGACGATTATGTAATTGGACAATCTCACGCAAAAAAAGTTTTATCAGTAGCTGTTCACAATCACTACAAAAGACTAAATTATGAAAATAAAACTAGTAAAAATGTAGAGCTTGCAAAATCTAATATACTCTTAGTTGGTCCAACTGGATGTGGAAAAACATTATTAGCACAAACGCTGGCTAGAATTTTAGATGTTCCATTTACAATGGCTGATGCAACAACATTAACTGAGGCAGGTTACGTAGGAGAGGATGTAGAAAATATTATTTTAAAATTGTTACAAGCAGCAGATTATAATGTTGAAAAAGCCCAAAGGGGAATTGTTTACATTGATGAGGTCGATAAGATTAGTAGAAAATCTGAAAATCCATCTATTACAAGAGACGTTTCTGGTGAAGGTGTTCAACAAGCTTTATTAAAGATAATGGAAGGGACAATTGCAAGTGTACCTCCTCAAGGTGGTAGAAAACACCCCCAACAAGAATTCTTACAAGTTGATACTACAAATATTTTATTTATTTGTGGCGGAGCATTTGCGGGACTTGATAAAATTATTTCTCAGAGAGATAAAGGAACGTCAATTGGTTTTGGAGCAGATGTTAAGAATATACAAGATAAAAAGACTGGTGAGTGGATGAAGAACTTAGAGCCTGAGGATTTGCTTAAATATGGATTAATACCTGAGTTTATTGGAAGATTACCTATGATTGCAACTCTAGAGGATTTAGATGAAAAATCTTTAATTAAGATACTGCAAGAACCAAAAAATTCTTTAACAAAACAATATCAAGAGTTATTTAAACTAGATGGTGCAAAATTAATATTTAAAGACTCTGCACTTAAAGAAATTGCAATTAAAGCAATTAGCAAAAAAACAGGTGCAAGAGGTTTAAGATCTATTTTAGAAAATATACTTCTTAAGACTATGTATGATTTACCGAGTCAAGAAAATATTGAAGAGGTAATAGTCGATTCATCAGCGGCTAAAGGTCTGTCGCAGCCCATTATTGTTCATTCAAAAAAGGATGGTAAATCCAAAACAACTAAGACAACAGCGGCTTAATAACCCTAATAACTTGTAAAAAGGTATTGCAAAAATAATTTTAATATCCATATTGATTTTATGGACGTAAAAACTTCTTCACCATTATTACCACTTAGAGACATTGTGGTTTTTCCAAGCATGGTAATCCCACTTTTTGTTGGAAGAGATAAATCGATCTCTGCTTTAAATGAGGTGATGAAAAAAGAGAAAAAAATAATTTTAGTAACTCAAAAAAATTCTGAAATCGATGATCCTAAGAAAACAGATATATTTATGTATGGATGCGAAGGTAGCATTTTACAACTTTTAAAACTCCCAGATGGAACAGTGAAAGTTTTGGTTGAAGGTGTTCGTAGAGTAAAAATTATTGATTTTAAAGATAATGAAAAATTTATAACTTGTGACTTTACACCTCACAATGATGTGATCGATGGTGATGAAGATTTGTATCCATTAGCTGTTACAGCAATCAGAAGAATGGAAAAATTAACTTCTATAAACAAAAAAGTTTCAAGTGAGACTATTAATACGATTAAACAATTAAAAAATCCATCTCAGATTGCAGATAACATTGCTTCACACATCACAGCAACAATTTCAGAGAAACAACAAATTTTTGAGACTATTGATGTAAAGAAAAGATTAAATGCAATCATAAAAATAATGGAAAATGAAACAAGTATTATTGGAGTTGAAAAAAGAATTAGAGGAAGAGTTAAAACCCAAATGGAAAAAACTCAACGAGAATATTATTTAAATGAACAGTTAAAAGCTATCCAAAAAGAGTTAGGTGAAATAGAGGATGGCAAAGATGAAAATACAAGTTTAAATAAAGCAATTCTTAAATCTAAAATGCCAAAAGATGTTGAGAAAAAATGTCTTCAAGAATTAAAAAAATTAAAAAATATGAGCCCAATGTCAGCAGAAGCCACTGTGGTGAGAAATTATTTAGATTGGATGATAGATCTTCCTTGGCATAAAAAAAGTGATGTTGTTATAGATTTAAAAAAAGCACTTGAAGTTTTAGATAAAGATCATTTTGGTTTAGAAAAAGTTAAAGAGAGAATTATTGAATTTCTAGCAGTCCAAAAAAGAATGGATAAGATTAAAGGCCCTATTTTGTGCTTAGTAGGACCGCCTGGTGTTGGAAAAACGTCTTTAGGAAAATCAATTGCCAAAGCAACAAATAGAGAATTTGTAAGAATGTCGGTAGGTGGAATGAGAGATGAGGCAGAAATTAGAGGTCACAGAAGAACTTATATAGGTTCTTTACCAGGTAAAATTATTCAAATGATGAAAAAAGCTGGAACTAAAAATCCACTAATACTTTTAGATGAGATTGATAAAGTTGGAAATGATTATAGAGGAGATCCCTCTTCGGCTTTGTTGGAGGCTTTAGATCCAGAGCAAAATACGACTTTTAATGATCACTATCTAGAAGTTGATTATGATTTATCTGATGTGATGTTTGTGACAACAGCTAATACATTAAACATTTTACCTCCATTATTAGATCGAATGGAAGTAATTAGATTAGCAGGCTACACAGAAGATGAAAAAATAAATATTGCAAACAAATATCTTCTTCCAAAACAAATAAAAGATAATGGTGTGAAGGAAAAAGAAATGAATTTGGGTGATGATATTATCAAAGAAGTTATTAGAAGTTACACAAAGGAATCTGGAGTAAGAAATCTTGAGAGAGAAATTTCTAAAATTGCGAGAAAAGTAGTTAAAAAGGTTGTCTCTGGAGAAGAAAAAGAAGTCAATATAAACTCAAAAAATCTACCGGACTTTTTAGGGGTACCTAAATTTAAATCAGGTGAGTTAGAGTCTGAAAATAGGGTGGGTATAGTAACAGGATTAGCTTGGACTGAATATGGTGGAGAGATTTTGAAAATAGAGACAGTAACAATGCCAGGTAAAGGCCGTATGCAAATTACTGGAAAGCTTGGTGACGTCATGCAAGAGTCGGTTAAAGCTGCAAAATCATTTGTAAGATCAAAATGCTTAGAATATGGAATTATTCCTCCATTATTTGAGAAAAAAGATTTTCACATTCATGTTCCTGAGGGAGCAACACCAAAAGATGGCCCATCTGCTGGAATAGGAATGGTTACATCAATAGTTTCATCAATTACAAACATTCCAGTAAAAAGAGATGTGGCTATGACAGGTGAGGTAACATTGACTGGCCAAGTATTGCCCATTGGTGGGCTGAAAGAAAAGCTATTAGCAGCTCATAGAGCAGGTATAAAAGAGGTTTTAATTCCAAAAGAAAATGAAAAAGACCTTGTAGACATGCCAAAAAAGATTATTGATGAGATAAAAATCACTCCAGTTGAGTTTGCTGACGAGGTTTTAAAAATTGCCTTAACTAAAGAGCTTAAGAAGACAGAGTGGGTTGAGGTTGATATGTCTAAAAAAGACGATAAATCTCAAGCAAGCATACAATAATCTTAAATTTTTCCAGATATTTTCTTAAATAAATTTTTTAATCTAAGCTGATTTATTCACTAGATCTATATAAATATTTTAGGTAACCTATTTTAAATAAATAATAACTAAGGGAAATAAATATGAATAAATTAAGTAAAATAATCGTTGTATTGTTCTCATCTTTATTCTTAAGTTTTGCAGCAAATTCAGTTGAAGTAAAATTTGGACACGTGGGTAAACCAGGTTCTCTATTTTCAGCTTCAGTTGATCATTTTGCTAAACTTGCTAATAAGAGATTAGGCAATAAAGGTAAAGTAACTGTATTTGGTTCTTCACAACTTGGAAAAGACAAACAAGGAATGCAGAAACTAAAATTAGGTACAGTTAATATGTGGTTACCTTCATCAGTAATGGCTTCTATTCATGATGAGTTTGGTGTTTTTGATATGCCTTTTATTATTAAAGACAGAAAGCACATGGCTAAAGTAGAAAAAAATGTTTTACCAGGTATGTTTAAAAACCTTGAAGATAAAACAGGTTACAAAGTTATTGCTGTATGGGAAAATGGTTTTAGACATATAACAAATAATACTAGACCAATTAATACTCCAGGTGATTTAAAAGGAATTAAATTAAGAACTCCTAAATCAAAATGGAGAGTTAAAATGTTCCAATCATATGGTGCAAACCCAACTCCAATGTCTTTTTCTGAAGTATTCACTGCTTTGAAAACAGGTACAATGGATGGACAAGAAAACCCATATGCTCAAATAGCTAGTGCTAAATTTCAAGAAGTTCAAAAATATTTATCAATCACAGGTCACGTTTATACTCCTGCTTATGTAACTGTTCATAAGGATCACTGGAGCAAACTACCTGCAGATGTTCAAGATATTTTAGAGAAAGCTGCTCAGGATACACAAAAATTTGTGTACAAAGAAGCTGCTAAACTTGAAAAATCTTTATTAAAAGTAATTAAAGATGCTGGTGTCCAAGTAAACGAAGCGGACAAAGGTGCTTTTATTGCAGCTAGTAAAGGAATTTACGATCAATTTGGATCAGAAGTTCCTACTGGTGGTGCTTTAGTAAAAAAAGTATCATCTTTAGCAAAGTAATATAGTTGAATAGATCTTATCAGGCCCTCATTCAGAGGGCCTGAATATTATATGAAATTACAAAATTTTATAAATTCGTACGAAAAAATTCTAAAACTTATACTGTTTATAATGATGGTAGCATTAGCAGTAACGGTTTTACTTGGAGTTACCTTTCGTTTTGCCGGCAGTGCTTTGGTTTGGTACGATGAAGTTGCTGCTGTCCAACTTGCATGGATAACATATTATGGTTCCGCCTATGCCGCATTAAAAGGTTCTCACATAAGTGTACCAAGTATTTTTAAAGCTTTTCCGCTACCATTAAGAAAAATTTTTTTTGTTGTATCTAAGCTGGTTGTTTATGGTTTTTTAATATTATTAGCATATTACGGTTATTTAGTTTTAACCTTAATAACAGGCGAAACGCTGGTGACATTAGAATGGGTTCCCCAACCATTTGTTCAATCAGTAATTCCAATTGCATCATGTCTTTTTATTCTATCTGAGACTTTAAGAATTCCAGAAGATTATAAAAATTTAGTTTTACAAAATACGGGCGACGAG
Source organism: uncultured Pelagibacteraceae bacterium (assembly GCA_902539445.1). Classification (GTDB taxonomy): domain Bacteria; phylum Pseudomonadota; class Alphaproteobacteria; order Pelagibacterales; family Pelagibacteraceae; genus Pelagibacter. Next base: position 7,181 of record CACBIY010000003.1, on the reverse strand, counting down.
CAAACAGGAGATATTTAATGGTAATTCTAACAATGTTTATGGTCTTGTTACTTTTGTTGTCTATAAATGTGCCTATTGCGATTGGCCTTGCAGTAACAACTATTATTGCAATGGTTATGAAAACTGGCACAAGTTTTCTAATTGATACTGCAATCGTAATGTTTGATGGATCAATGAAGTTTCCATTGATTGCAATTCCACTATTTATTTTAGCCGGTTCAATTATGAATAGTGCTGGTATTTCTAGAAGACTTATAGCTTTTGCCTCTGCTCTAGTTGGATTTATAAAAGGTGGGTTGAGTATGATTAATATTGCAACCTCAATGTTTTTTGCTGAAATTTCTGGATCGGCAGTTGCTGATGTTGCTGCACTAGGTTCTATTTTAATTCCTGCAATGAAAAAGAAAGGATACCCAGGTGCATTTGCTGCTGCAGTGACTTCATCTTCAGCATCTTTAGCAATTATTATTCCACCATCAATACCAATGATTGTTTATGCAGTTATGTCTCAAAGTTCAGTTGTACAATTATTTGTCGCTGGAATTATTCCTGGAGTAATAGGTGGATTTTTTCTTATGTTGGCAGCTTATGTTACAGCAAGAAAGAAAAATTTTCCTGTTGAGGAGACATTCAATATACCAAACGTAAAAAAAACAGCAAAAGATGCAGCTTTAGCCTTTTTACTACCAGTAATTATTTTAGGAGGGATTTTTGGAGGCGTTGTAACAGCTACAGAGGGAGCTGGCTTAGCAGTTGTAGCATCTTTGGTGATTGGTTTTATTTATAAAGAAATAGACTTTAAAAGACTATATGAGTCAGCTTGCGAGGGAGCGATACAGACTGCATCAGTAATGTTATTAGTTGCAGCATCTGTTTTATTAGGAGAGTTTTTAACCATTGAACAAATTCCTCAAAAGGTTGCTGAGTCAATTATTGAATTTACTAATAATAAATATGCAGTTTTAGGAATTTTAAATATATTTTTATTAATTATAGGTTTCTTTTTACACTCAGTTGCAGCAATAATTTTAACCGTACCAATAGTTATGCCATTGGTTAATGCAGTAGGTATAGATCCTGTTCATTTTGGAATAATTGTAACTTTAAACCTAGCCATAGGACAGCAAACACCTCCTGTAGCAAGTGTATTAGTGACAGCCTGTTCAGTTGCAAAAGCAGATATTTGGGATGTAACAAGATCAAATATATCATTTATATGTGTGTTGTTAGTTTTATTACTTTTAGTAACGTATGTACCAGCAATACCAATGACATTGGTAGAGTATTTTTATAGGAGTTAGATGAGCAGTTTAGTCAAGCTAAATAAAATAAATAGTCATTTATTTGAAGTTGTTATTAATAGACCAGAAAAATTAAATGCAATGACTAAACCAATGTGGATAGAACTTGGTAAAATTTTTAAAAAAATTTCAAAAGAAAAAAATCTTAGATGTGTCATCATAAGAGGTGAAGGTGGAAAATCTTTTTCACCTGGAAATGATATTGGGGAATTTAAAAAAGAGAGATCTTCATCAAAATTAGCAAAATCTTACGGAAAGTTTTTACATGGAACCTTAGGAGCAATATTTAATTGCCCGGTACCTACAATAGCTATGATTGAGGGAATTTGTGTAGGTGGTGGTTTAGAAATAGCTGCTTGTTGTGACATTAGAATTTGTGGGAAAAGTTCGAGGTTCGGTATACCGATAAAAAGACTTGGTTTAACAATGGCTGCTAAAGAGCTAGAAGTTCTTTTGAAAGCAACTACTTATTCAACTGCCATGGAAATTTTGTTTGAGGGAAGAGTATTTGACTCTCAGGAGGCCTTAGAAAAAAGATTGGTTAATAGAGTAGTTAACGATGAAGACGTTAGGAAAGAAGCTTATAAATCAGCCGAACTTATATGTGAAGGTGCCCCTAAAGTTGCTAGATGGCACAAAGAGTTTGCAAGAAACATTTTAAAAAAAGGTAAAGTGACAGAAAAAATAAATAATCTTGGTTACAAATGTTATGATACCGAGGATTTTAAAATTGGATATCAATCCTTCCTAAATAAAACTAAGCCAAAATTTAAAAATAAATAATAATAAATGGCATCATTAAAAGGTATTCGAGTGTTAGAGATGGCTCAAATAATGGCTGGTCCTACGTGTGGATTACTATTGGCAGATCTAGGGGCTGAAGTTATTAAAATAGAAAAAACTCCAGGAGGTGATGATACTAGAAATTTCCTTCCTCCTGACGTCAATGGAATATCAGCAGCTTATTTAATGATGAATAGAAATAAAAAAGGTATTGCTTTAAATTTGAAAGACAAAAAGGGAATTGAAATTTTTAAGACAATGATAAAAAATTCTGATGTAGTTTTAGAAAATTTTAGAAAAGGAACGTTAGAAAAACTGGGTATTGGTTATGATACGATGTCAAAAATTAATCCTAAAATTATTTTATGTGAAATTTCAGGATATGGTAGAACAGGTCCCTATGCAAATAAAGGAGGATTTGACTTAGTAGCACAAGGCATGAGTGGTTTAATGAGCATAACTGGTGAAGATAAAAATAAACCACCAATGAAAGTAGGAGCGCCACTTACAGACATTACTGCAGGATTACTTGCTGCAAGCGGTATTTTAGCTGCTTTAATTCATAGAGATAAAACTGGTGAAGGTCAAAAAGTTGATACATCTTTGTATGAGGCAGGAATAGTTCATACCTACTGGCAATCAGCAATTGCTGGTGCAACCGGTGTATCTCCTGGCCCTCTTGGATCAGCTCATCCTTTAACTGCACCTTATCAAGCTTTTAAAACAAAAGATAAATGGATTACAATTGGTGCATCAAATCAGAATACATGGCTTATGTTATTAAAGGCAATCAATCGTCAAGATCTTAATGAGGATGAAAAATTTTCAACTAATTCAAGTAGAAAAGAAAATTTAAATGAACTTGTAGAAATACTTAATAATGAATTTGTCAAAAAACCTTCTCAAGAATGGTTAAAAATATTTGATGAAAATGGTTTACCATGTGGTCCTATAAATTCGATAACCGACATGTTTAAAGACCCTCAAACTATTGAAAGAGAGATGATTATTGAGGTAAATAATAAAAAAGCTGGTCCCAGTAAAGCTGTTGGAATGCCAATCAAATTTTCAAAAAGCAAAACTGAAAAATCCAAAGGTGCACCAGATTTAGGTGAGCATACAAGAGAAATAATGCAAAATTTTGGTTATAAAGATGAAGAGATAGATAATTTTTATAACAAAAAAATAATTCTTTAATTTACAGTTTCGAAAATCCTAAATAGTAATTCTGAAACGTGCTTTCCTTTTTTTTCTGATAAATCAGATATTTGGTGTCTACAGCTTGTGCCATTTGCAACAATAAAATCATTTTTGTCACTGCTATTAATCGCAGGTATTAAAGATAGATTAGCCATTTTTTTTGAAGTTTCATAAGTTTTACTATCATAACCAAAAGAGCCTGCCATCCCACAACAGCTAGAGTCTATCATCTTATTATTTACATTTAGCTCAGATAAAAGATCTTTTAGACCTTTCATTCTATCTTGAGACTTTTGATGACAATGTCCATGTATCAAAACATTTTGACTAAAACTATTTGATTTAACATTTTTATCTTTTTTAATTTGTTCTAAAATAAACTCCTCTAACAAATAAAATCTATTTTTTATTTTATCTCTATTCTTTATGCCCTTGAGTGATTGATACTCATCATTAAAAGTAAGTAAACAAGATGGTTCAATTCCTACAATAGGTAATTCAAAGTAGTTATTTTTTATAATGTAGTCATTAAATCTATTCAACTCTTCTGCAGCCTTATCTAGTTGACCATACGATATATAAGTTCTTCCACAACAGAGTGGTCTATCAAGTTTATCACTATCAAAACTTGGGATTACAGCTTGATAACCAAATTTATTTAATACTTTAATTGTATAGACCAAATTTTCATTCTCAAAATTGATATTAAATGTATCTGCAAACAAAATTACTTTATTTTCTGAAATTTCTTGATTGTTATATATGTCTTTTAAAGCCTTTTGATTTTGGACTTCAGGCAGGCTTCTTTCAGTTGCAAAACCAAATTTTTTAATAATGTTTGAAATAACTGGAAAATTTTTGATCTTATTAATTAGTGGATTTATGATTTTATATAACCAAATCAGCCTAGGCATATCAGAGATAATTTTATCTTTAATTCTAATACTAAATTTTTTGTAATAATGAGAGAGAAATTCACTTTTCATTTTAGCCATATCCACAGACATTGGACATTCTCTTTGACAAGCTTTACAGCTTACACAAAGTTCCATTGTTTCATACATTTCTTTAGATGCAAAAGACCCTTCCGGTAATTGATTAGAAAGTGCGAGTCTTAATGTATTTGCTCTTCCTCTAACCAAATCTTTTTCTTCTTTCGTTACCCTGTATGAAGGACACATCACTCCTGAATCTAATTTTCTGCATGCGCCGTTGTTATTACACATTTCAATTGCATCTGAAAATTGACCCCAATTAGACCAATCATAATGAGTACTTATATTCTCTGTTTGATAATCTGATTTATATCTCATCAACGATCTATCATTTGATTTAAAAGGTCTTACAATTTTACCTGGATTTAATAAATTTTTATTATCGAATGTATCTTTAATTTCTTCGAATGCTTTTGTGATGTTTTTTCCAAACATCATTTCATGGAATTCTGATCTTACTATTCCATCTCCGTGTTCACCAGAGTGAGAACCTTTATAATTTTTAACCATTTCAAAAGCTTCCTCAGATATAGATCTCATATTTTTAATATCTTGGTCAGATTTCATATTCAAAACTGGTCTCACATGAAGGGTTCCAACTGATGCATGAGCATAAAACATTCCACTTGTATTATATTTTCTAAATATTTCATTTAATCTTGCTGTGTATTCTGCCAAGTGATCTAAAGAAACTGCACAATCTTCTATAAATGCAACTGGCTTTTTATCTCCCTTCATCGACATTAAGATATTTAATCCAGCTTTTCTAATCTCAAAAACTTCTTTTTGTTCTGATAAGTCTGTAAAAAAAGAAAATTGATTTTTCTTATTTTGATTAAGAACTAAATATTCAAGGTCTTTTATTTTTTTCTCATAAATATTTTGGTCTGTATCTATAAATTCAACCATTAAAACAGCTTCTGGATTACCTTTTATATATTTCTTTATACCACCTGCGTACATTGGTATCTCTTTTGCGAGATTTAATAAATTCTGATCCATTAATTCAACACAAGTTGGTTTTAATTTTACAATTTCTTTTGTTAATTCCATGGCTTGATGAAAGTTATCAAAGTAACAAACACCCAAAATTTTATTTTTAGGAATTTCAGATAATTTTAATTTTATCTTATTAAAAAGTGACAATGTTCCTTCAGAACCAACTAACAAATTTGATGAATTAAATCCATTTGGATCAATCAAATCGATATTATAACCACCAACTCTTCTTTGAGTGGTTGGCCAATTTTCATCAATATCCTTACTAACTTTCTGTCTTAAATTTAAAAATTTATCAATTATTTTAAAAAAACGATCTTGGTTATTAGTCGTTGTTAGATAATTTTTATTGATTTGATCGAAAGTATGTAACGAACCATCATCTAAAATTGCTTCAATAGCTAGCACGTTGTGAACCATATTCCCATAGTACAAAGATCTTGAACCACATGAATTGTTTGCTGACATCCCTCCAATAGTTGCTCTACTACTTGTAGACACATCTACAGGAAACCATAGACCATATGGCTTTAAAAATGAATTTAAACGATCTAATACAACACCAGGCTGAACCCATACATATTTTTCCTTTACGTTGAGCTCTAATATTTTATTTTGGTGTTTAGAGTAATCAAGAACTACACTTTCACCTACAGTTTGACCACATTGAGAACTTCCGCCACCTCTAGCTAGTAGAGGAATAGAATTATTTTGAGAGTATTCCATTAGGTTTAAAACATCATTCGTATCCTTTGGAAGAACTACACCTAAAGGCTTAATTTGATAAACTGATGCATCAGTGCTGTATCGACCCCGAGAAAACTCATCAAATAAAGTTTTCCCATCTACTTTATTACTTATTTCTTTTCCTATTCTTTGTATTTGATCTGAACTAAACCGCATAAAAGTTAATTAAAGGTTTATTTATTTTTGTAAACTAGTTTACCGAACTTTTTTAACGCGGTTTCTGAAATTTCTAATCCTAAACCTGGATTTTCATTTAGATGTATCCAACCATTACTCATTTTATGGGAATTTTCAAATAATTCAGCTTGTAGGGGATCTCTTTCATCATCAAATGACTCGACTATTCTTCCTGATGGTGACGACGCAACTAAAGGAGCATGAATATAACAATCATGATGTGGTGCTATATCCAAATGATTTAATTCACATAAAGCAGATAGTTTTTTACCATTAGTAAAACCACCAAACATTGTGCAATCAAATTGTAAAATTTGAATTGCATTTTCTTCCACCATAGATCTACATCCATAAATCGTAATTTCACTTTCTCCACCTGATAAAGGAATTTTTGTTTGTTGTGATAAAAGTTTTAAATTTCTTCTATCATCTTCCCATCTTACAGGCTCTTCTATCCAAGTTGGATTAAATCTCTCAAATTCTTTCACTCCCTCAATAGCCGTTTTTAGGTCCCATGCTCTATTCACATCAATCATTAGATCTTTATCGTCTCCAATTTCTTGTCGAATTATTTCTAATCTTTTGGCATCTTCTTTTACACTTAATCCACCTACTTTAACTTTAAAGCTTTGATGGCCAATTTTAATTAATTTTTGTAATTCATCTCTAAGTTCTTTTTCATTTTTACCATCTCTGTAATAAGCACATGTTACATATACAGGAATTTTATTTCTGTAACCTCCAAACAACTTATATAGTGGTATTTTTGAGGCTTTACCTATTAAATCCCAGCATGCAATATCTAAAGCAGCAGAAATTCTAATCAAAGCTTCTCTGCTCCAACCTTTTTCATTGCTTTGGCGCGTATCTGTTAATCGAAAAATTTTCTCATACAATTTTTCTGGACAAAAAGGATCTTCCCCTACTATTAAATCTTGTAATCCATTAGAGAAAGGTTTTATAATTGGTTTTATATCTG
>CACBIY010000002.1 GCA_902539445.1 uncultured Pelagibacteraceae bacterium | reverse complement strand
TAAAAATCTTTGAGGTAAGTAAAAATAAAAAGTTATTTTTCCTCTATGGTTGGTTATTTGGACTTGGATATTTTACAAGTAATCTTTATTGGATTTCGTTATCATTAACTTTTGATGAAAGCTTTAAGTTTTTGATTCCTTTAAGCATAGTTTTAGTTCCAGCTTTTTTAGCTTTATTTTATGGTTTAGCTTCATTTTTATTTTTAATCCTGAAGCCAAAGAAAAATTTAAGCTCCTTTTTCCTTTTTTCTCTAATATTTGGAACAATTGAATTCATTAGAGGAACAATAATGACTGGGTTTCCATGGAATTTAATTGCTTATAGTTTTTCTAATTATATTGAAATTTTAAGTATTACCTCAATTATCGGCACTTATAGTTTTAATCTTTTTTGCATTTCTCTTTTTGCTAGCACTTCATTTTTAATCCTAAGAGATAGTAAAAAAGAAATTATTGTTTGTATTTTATTTTTTATAATAACTTTATGTTTTTATTTTTTTGGTTCTCAACGATTAGAAAATTTTAACAATATTGAGGCTAATAAATTAAATTATAAGATAAGAGTTATTAGCTCAAATGTTAGTATTGATAGATTTTATGACGATACTGATCCTATTTCAGTAATTAATGATCTCATTAAAATCAGTTCACCACAAAATAATGAAAAAACAATTTTTATTTGGCCTGAGGGTATATTGCCAGACATTTCAAAAGACCAACTAAAAGAATATAAATTTTTATTTGAGAATGAGTTCAATGAAAATCACATATTATCAATTGGGATTAACGATATAAAAAAGGAAGGTCAAATTATTAAATACTTTAATTCATTAGCAATTTATAATCACAACCTTGAAATATTAAATTCATACAACAAAATTAATCTGGTTCCATTTGGTGAATTTTTACCCTTTGAAAAAATGCTGAGACTTATAGGATTAAAAACAATCACTAATAATTATCAATCTTATTCAAGAGGAGAAAAAAGAAATATTATAGAAGTGAATAAAATAAATTTTTCAGTAAGAATATTACCACTTATTTGTTATGAAATAATTTATAGTGGAAATATTTTTAATAATAGAGATTTTGATTTTATTGTAAATATTTCTGAAGATGGTTGGTTTGGTCAGTCTATAGGTCCTCATCAACATTTTGTGCACAGTATTTACAGAGCGATTGAAAGTGGTAAATATGTTTTAAGATCTGCCAATAATGGAATAGCCGCAATAGTTAATCCTTTGGGAGTTGTTGAAAAACAAGTCGATTTAAATCAATCCGGTTTCGTTGATTTATTTGAAACAAAAAAAATAGAACCAACAATATTTTCAAAATATGGGAATAAAATTTTTGCACTAGTAATTTTATTGTATATTTCTCTAATATTTTCATTTAATAGAATTGAAAATGAGTAATTTAAAAAATTATCTTTTTACTAGCGAGTCTGTTTCTGAGGGACACCCAGATAAAGTATCTGATAGAATTTCAGATATGGTTGTTGATACTTATATTTCTGGAGATCCATATTCTAGAGTAGCTTGTGAAACTTTAACCACTACTAACAAAGTTGTTCTAGCAGGAGAGGTGAGAGGACCTGAAATAAAAAAAGATGAATTAATTGAAAAAGTTAGAGGTTGCATAAAAGATATTGGTTATGATCAAGATGGTTTCACATGGAGAGAAGCAACTAAAATCGAGAGTCATTTGCATTCCCAATCTGCTGATATTGCTATGGGAGTTGATTCATCTGGTAATAAAGATGAGGGCGCAGGAGATCAAGGTATAATGTTTGGTTATGCATGTGATGAAACTGAAGAATTAATGCCAGCACCAATTCATTATTCACATAAGATTTTAAGGCTAATGGCTGAAGATAGAAAATCAGGAAAACTAAAAAATATTGAGCCAGATTCTAAAAGTCAAGTGACATTTGAATATGTTGAAGGTAAACCCTCAAAGATAAAATCAGTTGTTATTTCTTCTCAACACTCAGCCGATATAAACCAATCACAAGTCAGAGATTTGTTAAGGCCTTATCTTTTAAAATCCATACCTGAAAATTTTCTTAAAGATTTTAATGAAGACGAGTTTTACGTTAATCCAACAGGTAATTTTGTTATTGGTGGCCCAGATGGCGATTGTGGTTTGACTGGTAGAAAAATTATAGTTGATACATATGGTGGCGCAGCACCACACGGAGGTGGTGCTTTTTCTGGGAAAGATCCAACAAAAGTTGATAGATCAGCGGCTTATGCAGCAAGATATATTGCAAAAAATATTGTTGGTTCAAAAATTGCAGATAGATGCTTAATCCAATTAGCTTATGCAATTGGTGTATCTAAACCTTTATCTATTTATGTAAACTTATTTGATGACGATTTAAATAAAAATAGATTTGTTGTCAAAAAAATTGAAGATAATTTCGATTTAAGTCCAAGAGGGATAAGAGAGATGTTAAAACTTAACAAGCCAATATATGAGAAAACTGCTGCTTATGGTCATTTTGGCAGAATGCCAGAAAGTGATGGCTCATTTTCATGGGAAAAAACTGATAAAACAGGCATTTTTTCAAAATAGTTTCTGTTGAATTAAAAAAAAACTTGCCTATATTCCAGTTACATTAATGAATTTTTACAAAATGGGCTTTTGCCCATTTTTTTTTGGAGCAAACAAAAATATGTTAAATAAAAGAGCTGATAAACTTGAATTGTTAAGAATAGCCGAAGCTGTTGCATTAGAAAAGTCTATTGATAAAGAGCTTATTATTAATTCAATGGAAATTGGTATTGCTAAAGCTGCAAAATCTAAATTTGGTCAAGAAAACGAAATTAAAGTTCTCATTAATAGAGACAATGGAAACATTGAAATTTTTAGAAAATTAGTTGTTTCAGATAATCCAGAAAATTCAAACACTGAAATTAAGCTTGAAGATGCAATAAATCTTAACATTAGTAATAAAGGTAAATCTGTTGGAGATGAAGTGTTGCAACCATTACCTTCATTTGATTTTGGTCGTATAGCAGCGCAAATAGCCAAACAGGTAATTAGTTCAAATGTAAGAGATGCAGAACGAGACAGACAATTTAATGAATTTATTGATAAAAAAGATAGTATATTAAGTGGAATAGTTAAAAGATTAGAATTTGGTAATATTATAGTCGACTTAGGAAGAACCGAAGCTATTATTCAAAAAAACGAACTTATACCTAGAGAAATTATTAAAGCTGGAGATAGAATAAAAGCATATTGTTTTGATGTAAGAAGAGAACAACGTGGACAACAAATATTTTTGTCTAGAGCTCATCCAAAGTTTATGGAAAAATTATTTATACAAGAAGTTCCAGAAATTTATGATGGTCTCATAGAGATTAAGTCCTCTTCAAGAGATCCAGGCAGTAGAGCAAAAATCTGTGTCAAAGCAGTTGACACATCATTGGATCCTGTTGGAGCATGTGTAGGAATGAGGGGTTCGAGGGTCCAAGCTGTAGTTAACGAGCTTCAAGGTGAAAAAATTGATATTGTAAATTGGTCAGAGGATCCAGCAATTTTAGTTTCAAATGCCCTGTCTCCAGCTGATGTACTCAGAGTTAACGTGGATAACGAAAGAAAAAAATTAGATGTTATTTTAACTGATGAGAATTTAAGTAAGGCTATTGGAAGAAGAGGTCAAAATGTTCGATTAGCAACAAAACTTTTGAACTACGAAATTAATATAATGACTGATCAGGAAGATTCAGAGAGAAGACAGATTGAGTTCAAAGAAAAAACAGAAAATTTTGTGAAAAATCTAGAGTTAGACGAAACTTTAGGACAATTGTTAGTGGCAGAGGGATTTTCTACGATTGACGACATAAAGGATAGTTCGGCTGATAATTTAGCTAAGATAGAGGGTATTGAAGAAGATACAGCTAAAGCGCTGATTGAAAGAGCAAAAGAATTTTATGAGAGAGATCAAGAAGATATTTCAAAAAGGATTAAAGAACTTGGTCTTGAAGAGTCTTTAATAAATTTAAAAGGTTTAACTCCTGGTATGTTGGTTACATTAGGTGAAAAGAAAATTTTAACTCTAGAGAATTTCGCAGATTTAGCCTCAGATGAATTAACAGGTGGATATGATGTTATTAGAGGATCTAAAGTAAAAATAGAGGGTTATCTTGAAGATTTTGCTCTATCAAAAGATGAAGCAGATAATCTAATAATGTCTGCAAGAGAAATAGTTTATAAAGATTGAGTGATGACTTATGGAAAACAAAAAATTAAAACTAACAATTTCTGGAAAACCAAAAAAATCTTTTAAGAATTTTGAAGCTTCAAAATCACAAGGAAAACATTCTGTTATAATCGACAAACCTCAAAATAAGTTTGCAAAAAAAGGTACATTATTTAAATCTAATAAAACTAAGTTCTCAACAAAAACTCAGGTCAATCCAAATGATTTTGAAAAAAGAAAAATGGCTGAACAGAGAGCTACGAAAAGACTCAAGGACGATGCAAGTATAAAAGATAAAAAAATTAAATCAGGTACAAAAAAAAGAGAGGTAAAATTAACAGTTTCTAGAGCACTGAGTGACGAGATAGAGGCAAGAGAACGAAGTTTGGCCTCAGTTAGGAGAGCAAGAGAAAAAGAGAACAAAAATCAGAATAAAGACCAAAACAAGGAAAACCTTAAACCTATTAAAAGAGATATTAATATACCTGAAGCTATAACAGTAAGAGAACTAGCAAATAGAATGGCGGAGCAATCAAGTAATGTAATTAAACATTTATTTGGAATGGGTGTTACAGTCACTATTAATCAAACACTTGCTGCTGATACAGCAGAATACCTGGTGAAAGAATTTGGACATAATCCGATTAGAGAAGAAAAAGCAGAGGAAATAATAAAAAAAATCAAAGCCTCAAGAACTGAAAATTTAAAAAATAGACCGCCTATAATAACTGTCATGGGCCATGTTGACCATGGAAAAACTTCTGTGTTAGATGTTTTAAGAAGTACAAATGTTGTCTCCGGAGAATTTGGTGGAATTACGCAACATATAGGAGCTTACCAAATAGAAAGCCAAGGAAATAAACTTACTTTTATAGATACACCAGGCCACGCAGCTTTTACAGAGATGAGAGCAAGAGGTTCAAAGTTAACTGACTTAGTAGTGTTAGTTGTTGCTGCAGATGATGGTGTAAAACCTCAGACAGTAGAGTCAATCAAACACGCCAAAGCAGCTAATGTTCCAATAGTAGTTGCAATAAATAAATGTGATCTACCAGAGGCTGATCCAAAAAAAATAAAAAATCAATTATTGGAACATGAATTAATAGCAGAAGATCTATCTGGAGATACTCTTATGGTAGAAATATCAACTAAGACTAAAAAAAACTTAGATAAACTGGTTGAGTCAATAATTCTTCAGGCAGAGATATTAGATCTCAAAACTGATTTCCAATCCAAAGCAACCGGTATCGTTTTAGAGTCAAAAATAGATATAGGCAGGGGTCCAGTCGCTAATATAATTGTGACAACTGGAATGCTTAAAAAGGGAGATTTTTTTGTAAGTGGTTTAAAGTGGGGAAAAGTAAGAGCAATTATAAATGATAAAGGTCAAAACATTGATTTAGCATCTCCGTCAACACCAGTAGAAATTTTGGGAATCAATGGTGCATCAAAAGCTGGAGATGATTTTATTGTTTTAGAGACTGAGAAAGAAGCAAAAATGCTTAGTGAAAATAGAGCCCAAGAAAATAAAGAAGGAAAAAATCCTTTATCTTTTGCAACTCAAGAGTCTGCCTTCTCAAATAATTTATCGAAAGAACTCAATTTAATAATAAAATCAGATGTTCATGGATCCTCAGAAGCGATTAAAAACGCTATTAGTCAAATTGAACATGATGAAGTAAAGCCAAAAATAATTTTAGCTGATATAGGTATGGTAACGGAGACAGATGTCACCTTAGCAAAAGCATCAAACGCTGTTCTTATTGCATTTAATGTTAAGCCGAGCAAAGAGGCAAAAAAACTTGCAGAAAATGAAAAGATAAAAATATCTTCTTATAACATAATTTATGAAGTCTTAGACTACATTAAAAAAAAGATGTCAGGATTATTATCACCAGATCTTCAAGAAAAAATTACTGGTACAGCACAAATTTTGGAAATTTTTAAAGTTTCAGGAGCTGGCAAAGTTGCAGGATCAAAAGTGACAGATGGAGAAATTAATAGCTCATCAGATGTAAGAATTATCAGAGATGGTGCTATTATTTATACAGGAAAAGTTTCCTCGATATTTAGAGAGAAAAATCAAGTTAAACAGGTCAGTGGTGGTCAAGAGTGTGGTATTACAGTTAAAGATTATATGGATTTCCAAAAAAATGATACAATTGAGGCTTTTAGTGTTACTTCTACAGAGAGGTCAATTTAATGGCAGATCGAATAGGAAAACCAGTATCTCAAAGACAGCTTAGAGTTGGAGAAATGATTAAGCAGTCTTTAAGCATGATTTTTATAAGAAATGAGGCTAAGGTGCCGAATTTAGAAACAAATACTATTACTGTTACTGAGGTAAGAATGAGTCCAGATTTAAAAATTGCTAAAGCTTATGTTCTTCCACTAGGAGGAAAAGATGCAGAAGAGGCATTAAATATCTTAAAAGAATACTCATTTTTAATTAGAAAAATTTTATCACAAAAAGTGGTCATGAAATTTTTACCAAAATTACTTTTTAGAAAAGATGAGTCTTTTGAGTATGCAGAAAAAATAGAGAACTTAATAAAACAAACAAATAAATAGGAAAAATAAAGAATGAGTAAAAAAGCACAAGAATTAGCAATGCATGACAAGGACACTGGTTCATCAGAAGTTCAAATTGCTTTGCTAACTGAAAAAATTGAATCGCTCTCTAAACACATTAAACAATTCAAAAAAGATAAACATTCATCTGTTGGATTATTGAGAGCCGTCAATAGAAGAAAAAAATTGTTAGAGTATTTAAAAAATAATAAATTGGACTCTTACAAAAATGTACTGTCGAAACTGAATTTGAGAAAATAGAAGTCAAGATAGATAGAACGGAATGAAACGAAAAGAACGAAACGAAATGGAAATGAAATGTTTAAAGTATACAAGAAGGAAATTGAAGTAGCAGGTAAGAAAATAAGTTTAGAAACAGGTAAAGTAGCAAGACAAGCAGATGGAGCAATTGTAGCAACATGTGGAGAGACAGTTGTTTTAGCAACAGTGGTGGGAGCAAAAAAAGTAAATCCAGATATGGATTATTTTCCATTATCTGTGAACTATCAAGAAAAGTATTATGCAGCTGGAAAAATTCCAGGTGGATATTTTAAAAGAGAAGCAAGGCCAACTGAAAGTGAAACATTAATTTCAAGATTAATTGACAGACCTATCAGACCTTTGTTTCCAGATGAATTTAAAAATGAAGTTCAGTTATTACCAACTGTAATTTCTTATGATAAAGAAAATGAAGCTGATATTTTATCTATTACAGCGTCTTCAGCAGCATTAGCAATTTCAGGCATGCCATTTATGGGTCCTGTAGGTGCTTCAAGAGTTGGTTATATAGATGGAAAATATGTTCTAAACCCATCTAAAGCAGAATTAGAAAAATCTAAATTAGATCTAGTCGTAGCAGGTACAAAAGATGCTGTGCTAATGGTTGAGTCTGAAGCAAGTGGTTTAACAGAGGAAGAAATGTTAAATGCAGTTAAATTTGGTCACAAAGGTTTTGTTCCTGTGATTGAAATGATTGAGGAACTTGCAAAAGAATGTAGAAAACCTGATTGGACTGTTGAAAAGAAAGATCTTTCGGAAGTGAAGAAAAAACTTGAAGAAACATTTACTGAAGACCTTAAAAAAGCTTTTGCGACCAGAGATAAACAAGATAGATCAAACCAAATTTCAGAAATCACAGATAAAGCAAAAAAACTTTATGAGGAGGATGAAAATTATACTGACCTTGATGTAAATTCTGAACTTAAAAACCTTGAAAAAACAATAGTCAGAACTGACATTCTTAAAAATAAAAACAGAATTGATGGTAGAGGATTATCTGATGTTAGACCTATTTCTTGTGAGGTAGGAATTTTACCAAGAACTCATGGCTCGGCTTTATTCACTAGGGGAGAAACACAGGCAATTGTAACTGCAACTTTAGGAACCTCTGATGATGAACAAAGAATTGAAAGCTTAGATGGGTTACAAAGAGAAAGGTTTATGCTTCACTATAATTTTCCACCATTCTCAGTTGGTGAAACAGGTAGAATAGGAACTGGTAGAAGAGAAATAGGACATGGTAAATTAGCTTGGAGAGCTATTCATTCTTCATTACCATCAAGTGAGTCATTTCCCTATACATTTAGAGTTGTTTCAGAAATTACAGAATCTAATGGCTCTTCTTCAATGGCTACAGTTTGCGGAACATCACTTGCATTAATGGATGCGGGTGTACCTATTAAAGAACCTGTTGCAGGTATAGCAATGGGATTGATTAAAGAAGGAGATGAGTTCAGTGTATTGTCAGATATTTTAGGTGATGAAGATCATCTTGGGGATATGGATTTTAAAGTAGCTGGAACTAAAAATGGAATTACCTCACTTCAAATGGATATCAAAATTACTGGTATTACATTTGAGATTATGGAACAGGCATTAAGCCAAGCTAAAGATGGGAGAATTCATATTTTAGGTGAAATGAATAAAGCATTATCAGCCTCAAGATCAGATGTTGGCAAACACACTCCAAAAATGGAAAAAATCAATGTTGATAAAAAAGACATTGCTGCTGTAATTGGAAAAGGTGGAGCAACAATAAGAGAAATTGTAGAAAAATCAGGAGCAAAAGTTGATGTTAATGATGAGGGTGTAGTGACAGTTGCTGCTCCAGATGAAGAAGCTAGAAATATTGCTATGCAAATGATTAAAGACATCACTGCTAAAGCTGAATTGAATAAAATTTATTCAGGCAAAGTAATGAAAATTATGGAATTTGGTGCGTTTGTAAATTTCTTAGGCAAACAAGATGGACTTGTCCATATTTCTGAACTAGCAGATAAAAGAGTAGCAAAAGTTACAGATGTTGTAAAAGAAGGCGATGAAGTAAAAGTAAAAGTAATTGGCTTTGATAGAGGTAAAGTAAAGCTTTCAATGAAACAAGCCGCTAAATAAAAATTAAAACCCACCTCGCCAATTATTTTTATCATCAAATTGGTCTTCTTCTTTTTTAGAGATGGGTCTAAATAAATAATACGCCACAAATATTAAACAAATTAAGAAAATAAAAATTTCCATATTTAAAAATTAACTAATATTTTTGGGATCTGGCATACCGACCTTGTTATACCCAGCATCTACGTAGTGGATTTCACCTGTTACACCATTTGCAAGGTCACTAAGTAAGTATAATGCCGAATTACCAACATCATGGATATCCACATTTCTTTTAAGAAAAGAGTGATCCTCATTCCATTTGTATAAAAATTTTGCATCTCCAATTGCTGATGCAGCTAATGTTTTAATTGGGCCAGCACTAATTGCGTTCACTCTTATATTTTTTTTACCCAAATCTCTTGCGAGGTACTTTACACTCGCCTCAAGTGCAGATTTACAAACACCCATTACATTATAATTTGGTATAGCTTTAGTGGACTCATAAGTTAATGTTAACATACTCCCATTACTTTTCATAACTTTTGAAGCTTCTTTAGCAACCTCAGTAAATGAAAAGCATGAGATCAACATACTTCTTAAAAAGTTTTCTCTTGTAGTATTTAGATATTCCCCAGACAATTCTGATTTATCTGAAAACGCAACAGCATGCACTACAAAATCAATTTCACCCCAAATAGATTTGATATTTTCAAATAATTTTTCTATTTCCTCTTTTTTTTCGACATCACAACTAAATGTTTCTTTTGAATTCAATTTTTCTGCTAAAGGTATTACTCTTTTCTTTAATGCATCTCCTAAGTAGGTAAATGCAAGCTCTGCTCCAGCTTCAGCTAGTTTTTGTGAAATACCCCAAGCAATAGATCTCTCATTAGCAACACCCATTATCAATCCTTTTTTGCCCTTCATTAAACTCATAACTAAACCTTTTCAAAAATTAAAGCTGCATTAGTTCCACCAAACCCAAAACTGTTTGACATTACTGTATTTAAAGCTACTCCTGTTTCAGTCTTAGCGACTATCGGGAATTTTTTTGCTTCATCATCCATTTCACTAATATTTGCAGAGCCAGCAATAAAATTATTTTTCATCATAATTAAACAATATATTGCCTCATGAACAGATGCTGCTCCTAACGGATGTCCGGAAAGAGATTTAGTTGAACTAATTTTTGGAATTTCTGATCCAAAAGTCTCTTTTACAGCATTTAACTCTGTAATATCTCCAACAGGAGTAGATGTTCCATGTGTGTTTATGTAATCAATTTTATTTTTTGCTGTCGCCATAGCCATTTTCATACATCTAACGGCTCCCTCACCCGATGGTGCTACCATATCATATCCATCTGAGGTTGCTCCATAGCCAGTTAATTCTGCATAAATTTTTGCTCCTCTAGCCTTAGCGTGCTCATATTCTTCAAGCACTAACACCCCTCCACCTCCGGCAATTACAAAACCATCCCTTGTTTTATCATAGGCTCTTGATGCAGTCTCAGGCGTATCATTGTATTTTGATGACAAAGCAGTCATCGCATCAAACATTGCAGTCATTGCCCAATGTATTTCTTCACTACCACCAGCAAAAACAATATCTTGTTTACCCAATTGAATTAATTCCATAGAATTTCCAATACAATGTCCGCTTGTTGCACAAGCTGAACTCATAGTGTAGTTAGTGCCTTTGATTTTAAATGGCACTGCGAGTGTAGCAGAAGCTGTACTTGCCATTGTTCTTGGAACAATAAAAGGTCCCATAAGTTTTGGTGTTTTAGCTCTTGTTTTATCAGCAGCCAAAATAACATTTTCAATCGAAGGGCCACCTGAACCCATTACAATTCCTGTTTTAAAATTACTTATATCTTTTTCCTCTAAGCCAGAGTCTTTAATTGCTTCTTTCATGGCTATATAATTATACGCTGAACCAGAACCCATAAATCTAATTGTTTTTCTATCTATATGATCCTCTAGTTTAATGTTCGGTTTACCATGAACATGGCTTTTCAAGTTATGTTCTTTATATTCCTCTGCAAAAGAAATTCCTGATTTAGAATTTAATAAAGATTGATAAACTTCATCTTGATTATTGCCTAAACAAGATACTACCCCTAAACCAGTTATTACAACTCTTCTCATTATTTAAATAAACCTACCTTTAAATTGTCAGCTGAATATATTTTTTTCTCATCAGCAAGTAATACCCCATTAGCAAGACCAACAGTTGTTCCTCCTGGTGACATTATTTTTTTCATATCTATTTCATATCTTACATTTTTGACATTTTTCAAAACTTCACCTGTAAATTTAACAGTACCAACTCCTAAAGCCCTTCCCTTACCTGGATTTCCTTTCCAACCTAGAAAAAAACCAACTAGTTGCCACATAGCATCTAATCCTAAACATCCTGGCATAACAGGATCTTCTTTAAAGTGACAATCAAAAAACCAAAGATCATTTTTAATATCTAACTCAGCTTTTAATAAGCCTTTTTTAAAAGCTCCCTTGTCGTCATTAATTTCTGTAATTCTATCAAACATAAGCATTGGTGGAAGAGGTAATTTAGCATTACCAGGCCCAAATAATTTCCCTTCACCACAATTTATTAGTTCATCGTATGAGTAAGAGTTTTTTTTCATAAAATTGAATACTCTTATTTACTTGATTTTGTAACTATATAATATAATTATAATACTTGTTTAGAATAATTTTAACTAACAATTTGCTTAAAAAGTGAAATATATAGAAAAATTAAGAAATTCTGGATTAAGACCTACTAAGCAAAGGCTTCAGATATGCGAGGTTCTGTTTAATACTGAAAGAACATTTCATTTCACAATAAATGAATTAGAGCAAAAAATTAAAGATAAAATAGATAACAAAATATCTTTAGCAACAATCTATAATACAGTTCATGCTTTTGAAAAAAAAGGATATTTAAAGCAAATTCCTGTAAACTCAAACCAAACTTATTTTGATACAAACATTACTGATCATCATCATTTTTATAATTTAAAAGATGGTAAATTAATTGACTTAGAAAACTCTGATGTAGGACCTATAAACATTAAAAGAAAAATTGATGGGAAGAAAATCAAATCCATTGAGGTTCTAGTCAAACTTGAAGATTAGTTTCTCAATTTACTGAGCGTCATTATTAACCAATTGACAGCTATTTAGAACCATTATAAACTGCAATAATATCAACTTTAATTATGGGGAGTAAATGAGTACTGAAAATTTTAAAAATAAATCTTTTAAAGCAAATGAGTTAAGCAAATGTCCTTTTACAGGAGCAGGCACACCTGCAAAGTATTCTGCAGGAAGAGGTCAAACAGTAAGGGACTTCTGGCCAAATAGTTTAAACTTAAAGATTCTTAGTCAGCATTCTAATTTATCAAACCCTATGGATAAAAAATTTAATTATGCAAAAGAATTTAAAAAACTGAATTACAAGGCGTTAAAAAAAGATTTAAAAAAATTAATGACAGATTCACAAGATTGGTGGCCTGCAGATTATGGCCATTATGGTCCTTTATTTATCCGATTAGCTTGGCACGCTGCAGGAACTTACAGAACTGGTGATGGTAGAGGTGGTGCCGGCACTGGCAATCAAAGATTTGCTCCGCTCAATTCTTGGCCAGATAACGTGAATTTAGATAAAGCAAGGTTACTTTTATGGCCAATCAAAAAAAAATATGGAAGAAAAATCTCATGGGCAGATTTATTTATATTAGTTGGGAACGTAGCATTAGACTCAATGGGTTTTAAAACTTTTGGTTTTGGTGCAGGTAGAACAGACATCTGGGAACCAGAGGATGATATTTATTGGGGTTCAGAAAAAGAAATGCTAGGTGTTGAGAGATACAGTGGAAAAAGAGATTTAGAGCAGCCGTTAGGCGCTTCTCACATGGGCTTAATTTATGTAAATCCACAAGGTCCGGATGCAAATCCTGATCCACTATTAGCAGCACACGACATCAGAGAGACATTTGGAAGAATGGCTATGAACGATTATGAAACAGCAGCTTTAGTTGCTGGAGGACATACATTTGGAAAATCTCACGGAGCAGCATCAGAATCTTACAAAGGTCCAGATCCAGAAGCTTCAAAACTTCAAGATCAGTCTACTGGATGGAATAGTGGATATAAATCTGGAAAAGGTGTCGATACAATAAGCAGTGGTATCGAAGGTGCTTGGACTCAAAATCCTACGAAGTGGGATATGGGTTATTTAGATTGTTTATACGGTCATGATTGGGAATTAACAAAAAGTCCAGCTGGAGCTCATCAATGGACTCCAAAGAAAAATGGTCAAAAAATTAAGATGGTTCCTGACGCGCATCAAAAAGGTGTGCTTCATCCACCAATGATGCAAACAACAGATATATCAATGAAAGTTGATCCAAGTTATGGACCAATTACAAAGCATTTTCATCAAAACCCTAAAGAGTTTCATGATGCATTTGCTCGGGCATGGTTTAAATTAACTCATAGAGATATGGGTCCAAGAGTTTGTTACTTAGGTAGCGAAGTTCAAAAGAGCATTTAATTTGGCAAGATCCAATTGATAAACCAAAGTACAAACTTAAATCAAAAGATATAAAAGATTTAAAAAACAAAATTTCTAAATCAAAAATATCAATTTCAGATTTAGTTTCGACTGCATGGGCATCAGCTTCAACTTTTAGAGGATCAGATAAAAGAGGTGGTGCCAACGGAGCAAGAATAATGCTAGAACCACAAAAAAACTGGGCTGTAAATAATCCTGAGAAATTATCAACTGTGGTTAAAGCTTTAAATAAAATTAAAGATCAATTTGATAATAAAAAGAAAAGTGTATCAATGGCAGACTTAATTGTCTTAGCAGGTGGTGTTGGTGTAGAGATGGCTGCTAAAAAAGCAGGACATAAAGTTAATGTTCCATTTTCAGCAGGCAGAGGAGATGCAAGACAAGATCAAACTGATATTCATTCCTTTGGTCTTCTTGAGCCTCAGGCAGATGGTTTTAGAAACTATCTAAATGGCGGAGCTTCAAATGTCTCAGCAGAAGAAAAATTGGTTGATAAAGCACAACTAATGGGTCTGACTGCACCAGAAATGACTGCACTTATAGGTGGTATGAGAGTTTTAAATACTAACTATGATGGCTCAAATTATGGCGTTTTTACAAATAAACCTGGTTCTCTTACTAACGATTATTTCGTAAATCTATTAGACATGAATACTACATGGAAAGAGGAAGATAAATCAGAACAAACTTTTGTTGGAAAAGATAGAAAAACTCAAAAAACTAAATGGAAAGCAACAAGAGTTGATTTGATTTTTGGTTCAAATTCTCAACTAAGAGCTCTTGCAGAAGTTTATGCCTGTGAGGACTCAAGTGAAAAATTTGTTAAAGATTTTATAGCTGCATGGGTAAAAGTTATGAATTCTGATCGATTTGATTTGAAATTAAATTAAATTTGAAAAAAATAAAGTTATATGGCAACAGCAAATTTTGAGGATTTTTACGAAGTTCCAAATCTAAATTTTGACATTTCAAAGCTAAAAAATGACTTAGATAAAATTTTGAAATTAAAAAAATTTAATACACCAGGTGTTACACATTTTGGTGCAATTCCATTAAATCAAATTCCAAACGATAAAAGCTCGATTGAAGGGAGCAATATTAGAGGAAAATATTGGACAATTGCAGATGAAACTGGAAAAGAGGTTTCAAGAGATGTTGATATAGATGAGTCTAAATATACACAATTAATACCTGAATTTGAAAATACATACTTTGCAGAAGTTTACAAAGTTTTAAGCAAGAGATTTAAATTGGGAAGGGTTAGACTTTTATTAAAAGAGCCTAGATCAACTTTGAGTTGGCACAAAGATCCTGAATGTAGGCTTCATGTGCCTATAATCACGAATAAAGGATGTTCAATGGTTATTGAGAACGTTGCTAAACATTTACCCGCAGATGGGAAAGTTTGGATTACAAATAACACTAAATATCATAATTTTTTTAATGGAGGTGAACAGGCTAGAATACACCTTGTGGCTTGTGTTCTTGAGAGTCCTTTTAAAAACTGATGGAAATTACTAAAGGCATATTTCAAGCATCACAAAATATCTATCAAAATAATAAAGGTTCTTTACTTAGGACTGTAATTTATACAATTGGACACTTTGCAATTGCGATTACAGTTTTAATGATAGTAGCAGATGTTTCTTTTAAAATTGCACTGACAGATGCAATTGTAGAACCAATTGCAAATTCAATTTGGTATTTTATTTTAGATAAATGGTGGACAAGCAAATCTAAAAAATAATTTGATCTAATACCCCAAAAAAAAGCAATTAGTAATCATTCGCAAAAAAATTTTCGATAATAATAATCATTCGCATGGATAGTTATTGAAATAAATTTATTTATGATTAATTTTTCACCATGCAAACAGAAAATTATAACTGTAAAAAATGTGGACTAACAATTTCCTCAACTTGTTCCAAGTGTGATAAAATTGTTGATGTTGAAGTTCTTGATGATGGTTGCATTGTTCAAAAAACAAAATGTTTAGATTGTGCAAATGCTCCTGTGATCAAGGATGTTTGTGAACAACAAAAGTAGTTTAACATTAAAAAATACAAGTCGAATAGATTAAGATTAATTTATACCCCAAGAATTTTCTATTTTTACCCAACCTTTGAAGTTTCCGGTTTTCACCTTACACCAATCATCATTACAATTCTGTATTAACAAAACTCTACCCTTTTCTATTTTTGCTAAAGGTTTTGAAAAATTTGTTGGCCCACTAAACAAAATCTTATCGATCTTTGGTATTAAAGAATTTGCCTTTTTGAGTTGAGAGACATGTATCCATCCACTATTATTTTTGAGATCAATAATCCTCCTAAAATTTTCCTTTTTATCAATCTGTTTAATAGGTAAATTAATTTTTTTATAGATATATTTTATAGGATACTCGAACCCTGGGCCATATCTTACATTTACTTTATTTTTTTTTAACGAAAGAAAAGTATCACTTGCAAAAACATTTAATGGAAAAAAAATCCAGAGTAAAATTAAAAAATATAAATTTTTCATTATTAAGTTATACCTATTTTCTATTAAATTTAACTTTTCTAAAATTAAGATTTAAAAGATCAATAATTAATATTTGATTTTTTAAAGTTTGCCCTATTTTCATAATCATTTTTAAGGCTTCATTTGCTTGAGTTGTTCCTACAATTGATGCAGTTGTGCCAAGAACTCCCTCAAATTCACAACTTAGGTCATTGTCTGAAATTTCATTTTCTTGGTAGAAGCTTTTTAAAGAAGCTGTTTTTTTGTCGTTAAAATCAAATGTAAATACATGACCATCGAATTTACTGATCGCTCCTGTTACCAATTTTTTTTTCAACTTTACACAGAAATCATTAATTAAAAATTTTGTCTTAAAATTATCTGAACCATCAATAATTATTTCATAATCTTTAATTATATTTTTGATATTATTCTTATTAAGTCTTGATTTGTAAGTTTTGATTTTAGTAGATGGATTTATTTCCCTCAGTTTTTTTGCGGCTACACTCACTTTTGATTTTTTTATATCTTTAGAAGTAAATAGGCTTTGTCTGTGTATATTAGAAAGATTTATGATATCATTATCAACAAGACCAATAGTTCCAATACCAGCTCTTACTAGATTTTCTGCAGCAGGACAACCTAATCCTCCAACACCAACGATTAAAATTTTAGAGGATAAAATTTTTTTTTGACCTTTCGCACCTATATTTTTTAAAACTAATTGCCTTGAGAATCTTTCGATTTGAGATTTGTTAAGACTTTCTCTCATTTACCCGTTGAACCAAAACCACCTGATCCTCTTATTGAATCTGGAAGTTCATTTGTTTCTTCTAGATCCATTTTTATAACTGGGGTTAAAATCATTTGAGCAATTCTATCGTTGTTATTGATTTTAAAACTTTTGTTACCATGATTAAATAAAATAACTTTTATCTCTCCTCTATAATCACTATCAATTGTACCAGGTGTATTTAAAACACTAATATTGCTTTTTGCCGCTAATCCTGACCTTGGCCTTATTTGAATTTCATATTCTTTAGGAAATGCAACTGATAATCCAGTTGGTACTAGGCATGATTCTCCTGGCTTTAATTCAATTGATTTATCTATATATGCCATTAGATCCATGCCAGATGCACCATCAGTTTTATATGATGGTAATTTTACAGAAGGTTTTAATTTTTTTACTAAAACTTTAATCATTAGTTTAAATGATCAATGATTTTTTCAACTAATTCATCTGAAATTTCTGATTTAGATTTATACTTAATTCTTTCTATTTTTTTATTTTTATAAAGAATTGATACTTCATTAAAATCTGATTCAAAACCAATTGATTTATTTGATACATCATTTGCAACTATCCAGTCACAATTTTTTTCACTTAGTTTTTTATTAGCATAGTTTTCTAAATCATTCGTTTCAGCTGCAAAGCCTACCACAAGTTTTGGTCTTAAGGAGTTATGATTAGAGACAAAATCAAGAATATCGACATTTTTTTCCAAATCTAAACTAATTTCATCTTGTTTCTTTATTTTTGTTTTAGAAATTTCTTTCACTTTATAATCACACACTGCTGCTGAAAATATTGCAACTTCGGCTGGTAAACTTTTAAGTGTCGATTGAAACATTTCTTCAGCAGTTTCAACTTTGATCAAATTGATATCATTATTTATTTCTAAGTTTGTTGGTCCTGAAATTAAAGTTGTTTCAAAACCCTTTTTTGATAATGATTTCGCAATTTCATAGCCTTGCTTACCACTGGATTTATTAGATATATATCTTACTGGATCAATGTACTCTTTGGTTGGTCCTGCGGTCACGATTGCCTTTAATTTATTTTTTTGTTTTAAATTTTTGAAATAAATTTTAAGCTTATCTATTATCTCTTTTGGTTCCGACATTTTACCTTCACCGTATTCTCCACATGCCATATCTCCAATTTCAGGGCCAATTAATTCATAGTTATAGTTTTTTAGTTTTGTTATATTTTGTTTAGTAGATTGATGTTCCCACATTCTTACATTCATTGCAGGAGCAATAAAAATTTTTTTGTTTGACGCAAGAGCAACAGTTGAAGCTAAATCATCTGAACTTCCGCTAGCAAGTTTAGATATTGTATTAGCTGTTGCAGGGGCAATTAAAATGAGATCTGCCCATCTTGAAAGACTAATATGATCCATTTCTGCCTCATTTTCTATACTAAAAAGATCCTGATAAACTTTAGATTGAGATAATGATGTAATTGAAAGAGGTGTAACAAATTTAGCACCACTTTTAGTAAGAATTGTTTTGATAACTACACCATCCTTTTTTAAAAGTCTGATTAATTCAAGACTTTTATATGCAGCTATACCTCCACAAATTATTAATAAGATTTTTTTATTATTCAAGTTATTCATGGAGTGAATTAAAATACCAATAGACCAAAAATTACAAGGACTAAAAAGCCAATAATAGATTGATTTCTAAAAGCAGTCATTTCTGATTTTTTTGTATTCAATGCAGTATAAGAGTTTGAATTTTGTGGAATTTGACCACTAGCTAAATATGTTAGAGCTTGATTAGCTTTATCCATTATTTCTGGGAATTCCGGTAATCTTTTAATCACTTCAGATGTACTTTGAATTGTTTCGTTAATTGTGGTCATAGGATCTTTTGTTTCTCTTAACCAATCCTCTAGAACAGGTTTAGACGTAGTCCAAATGTTTGTATTTGGATTTAATTTTCTGGCTACCCCCTCCACAACAACCATTGTTTTTTGAAGCATTAGAAGCTGAGGTTGTGTTTGCATGTTAAATTTCTCTGTAACATCAAATAATTGTTTTAATAATTTCCCACCAGAAATATCTTTTACTGTTTGACCAAAAATTGGCTCACCAATTGATCTTAGGGCTTGAGCAAGGTCATCAATTGGAACTTCTTTAGGAACCAGTCCAGCAACTAAATGCACTTCTGCTACTTTACGATAATCTCTTTGAATAAAACCAAATAATATTTCTGCCAAAAATCTTTTACTCATTTTATCAAGTCTACCCATTATTCCAAAATCAATTGGAACTATATGACCATTATTATCTACAAATATATTTCCTTGATGCATATCAGCGTGAAAAAATCCATCTCTCACTGCATGTCTTAGAAAATTTTGAATAATGTCGTTTGCGATTTTTTCAGTATTTAAATTTCTTTTTTTTAGCTCCTCAGTTTCTCTAATAGAAATTCCATCAACCCAATCTAATGTCATTACATTTTCACTTGTAAAATTCCAATAAATTTCAGGAACTCTAAACCCAACATCATTTTTAGTATTTTCTGCATATTCATTAGCTGCAGCTGCCTCAAATCTTAAATCCATTTCTAAGTTTGTTATTTCTTTGAGTAAAAAAACTACCTCAACCAACTTTAATCTTTTTGTCTTTTTAATAAATGACTCCACTAAAAAAGCAAAAAGCAAAATTGCATCAATTTCATCATTAAAAATTTTTTTAATGTTTGGACGTAAAATTTTTATCGCAACATCCTTGATAGTACCATTATCGTTGATTTGAGCTTTATGAACTTGGGCTATGGAGGCTGCCGCAACTGGTTCACTTAAATTTATAATTGAGTCATATGTTTCCTGTCCTAAATCATTTTTGACGATTTCTTTAGCTTGTACAAGTGAAAATGGTGGCAATTTATCTTGAAGACTTTCAAGTTGTTTTGAGAGATCCTCGCCAATTATATCAGGTCGCGTAGCTAAAAATTGTCCAAGTTTAATAAAAGTTGTACCCATAGACTCTAAGGAATCTGCCAAGTCCTCGCTTTTACTTTTATCAAAATCTTTTTTTTTAGGTGTAAAAGATATTGATAAAAATTTAAACAGTAATGTGATTGCTAATGGTGGCTTTTGAAATTTTGAGATTATCTCTAATATATTTGAATGAGCTATTTTTCGTCCAAGTCTAAATAAAGTTATAATTTTTTTTATCATTAAACTTTCCAACCACTATGTATAGATACTATTCCATTAGAGAAGTTCCTGTAATTGCATTTTTGAAATTTTTTGACTTTCATATATTGTAAAAGCTCCTCTTGATTGACAAAATTATCAATACTTTCAATAAGATAATCATAAGGCTCTCTTTGTCCAACAACGTATTTACCAACTAAAGGAATTAATTTTGAATAATTTTTATAGATAAGTTCTAAGTTTTTATTTTGTATTTTGGAAAATTCTAAACAAAAAAATCGTCCACCTTTTTTTAAAACTCTATATGCCTCTGATAAAGATTTATCTAAATTCTTTGTATTTCTTAAGCCAAAACTAATCGTATAAAAATCAAATGAATTACTTTTGAGGGGGAGTTTTTCTGCACTGGAAATTATCCATTTTATATTTTTATAATTTTTTAGCTTTTCTTTTCCTTTGGATACCATTCCTCTATTTGGGTCGACGCAAGTAATATGATTATTGATATTAGTGTTATCTAGATAAAGTTTTCCTATATCTCCAGTACCGCAAGCAACATCAACCAAGCTTTTATTTTTTGATGGTCCCATCATGTTGATTAAGTTTTTTTTCCACAGTCTATGTATTCCAAAAGACATAAAATCATTCATTAAATCATATCTATCAAAAACTTGATTAAATACGCCCTGAACTAACCCTTTTTTATTTTGAAGATGTTGTTGCATTTTTAATTAATTATTCATTTAATATAATAGTAAATGCCAGAATTACCAGAAGTAGAAATAGTCCGACAATCTTTATTAAAAAATATAAAAGGTAAAAAAATCAATAAAGTTTTGGTTAGAAACAGAAACTTAAGATTTAAATTGGATACCTCCTTTGAAAAAAAGCTAAAAAATAAATTTATTTCAAATATCAAAAGATTTTCAAAATATTTGATTATTGAGCTGGAGAATAAAAGTTTTTGTATAGTCCATTTAGGAATGTCAGGAACAATTCACATTATTAAAAATAAAAAAAATAATCTTCCCACTAACACTAGTTTTTATAATTCACCAAATTTGCCCAAAAATCACAATCATGTTGAATTTTTCTTTAAGAATATCAAGTTAGTTTATAATGACCCTAGAAGATTTGGCTATTTCCAATTTTTCAGTGATTTTAATAGTCTAAAAAAAAAGTTTAAAAGTTATGGTCCAGAACCCTTCAATAAAAAATTTAATTTAAAGTATTTGATCAATTATTTTAAAAAAAAAGATAAGAATATAAAAAATTTTTTATTAGATCAAAATTTTGTATCTGGAATCGGAAATATTTATGCGAGTGAAATTTTATATTTATCAAAAATTAATCCCTCAATTTCGGCTAAATATTTAAAAAAAAATCAATGCAAAAATATAGTTATAAATTCAAGAAAAATTTTGCAAAATGCTATAAAAAAAGGTGGATCAACCATAAGGGACTTTAAAAATACAAAAGGCGATCAAGGTAATTTTCAAAAAGAATTTAAGGTTTATGGTAGAGATAAACAAAAATGTAAAAGATTTAATTGTTCGGGAACAATTAATAAAATAACTCAATCAAATAGATCAACATTTTTGTGTGAAATATGTCAAAAATAATAAATATATTATTGACCAGGCCTATTTAAGCGGTTATACCCCTGCAAAATTATGGCTAATACAAAATCAGCAATTAAAAGAATTAGACGAATATCTAAACAGACTGCAGTCAATAAAGCGAGAAAAAGTAGATACAAAATTGCATTAAAAAAGATGAACGTTCTGATTGAAAATAAAAAAAAATCAGAAGCTTTAAAGTTCTTACCCAAGTTGAATTCTGAGTTAATGAAGATTGCCAAAACCGGAATTATAAAAAAACAAAATGCATCTAGGAACGTATCTAGAATTACAAAAAAAATAAGTTCCTTATAATTTCTATACCTCAAGTTGATTCAACTTAAAGAATACGCTTTATATATGATGCGTTAATCTTAAATTACAATATTTAGAATTAGTAAAAAAATATTATATTTAATTCAATCATAAATTTTATTTATTTTTTTAATACATAAAAAAAAAATTTGTCAAAGAAATTTTTAAAAAAATTTTTTACACAATCCCAGATTTTATTTATTTTCAGTTTAGTAAAATAATTTGTTGCAATAACCATCATTATTGATGTAACTGGAGTCTCTCCGAAAAAATGAACAATACGCACACAAACAAAAGTTTTGATAAGATTAATCTTGATTGGAAATTAATTCAGTCTGAATTAAAAATTAAATTGGGAATAGAAGTTTATGAAAGTTGGATAAAAAAAATTGATTTATGTGAGGAGTTTAATAATTATATACTATTAACTGTTCCAACGAGGTTTATCCGTGATTGGATTACATCAAGATATTTAGATCAAATTTTACAAACTATCAGAAAACATAAAAAACAAATTATAAGGATTGAATTTAAGATTATAGAAAAAAAGGATAATAAAAGTGAAAAATATAATGAATTTAATCAAATAAACAAATCTGAAAAAGTCTCATTTATAAAAGACTCTCATTTACAATATAGTCGAATAGATCCCAATAAAAGATTTGAAAATTTTTTAACTGGCTCAAGCAATAAAATAGCTTTTGAGGCTTCTTTAAAGGTATCTGAGAATATTTCCTATTATAATCCACTTTATATATACGGGGGCGTAGGTTTAGGTAAAACTCATCTTCTAAATTCTATAGGCTACGAAATGAGTAAAAACAAAAAAGTGATGTTTATTTCAGCTGAACGTTTCATGTATCAATTTGTAAAATCAATTAAATCTAACGATATGGTCAAATTTAAAGAGTATTTTAGAAATACAGATGTTTTATTAATTGACGATATTCAGTTCATGAATGGTAAAGAAGCTATGCAGGAGGAGTTTTTTCATACTTTTAATGCACTTTTAGATAAAGAGTCACAAATAATTGTTTCAGCTGATAGACCACCTAATAAGTTGTCTAGAATTCAAGAAAGAATTAAATCAAGATTCTCTGGAGGTCTAGTTGTAGATATTCAAAAACCTGAGTATGATTTAAGAAGAAAGATCATCGATCACAAAATAAATGAACTTACCACTCTATACGCTGACAAAGTAAATGTTACAGATGAAATTCAAGATTTTATAAGTAATAAGATCACCACTAATGTAAGGGAATTAGTTGGAGCAATAAATCGTATAGTTTCATTTTCCAGGATTTATAACAAACTACCGAGTCTATCTGAGACAAAAATTATTTTGAAAGATTTATTAAATTTAACAGAAAATAACGTAACAATAGACTCAATACAAACAATTGTCTGCAAATTTTTCAAAATTAGTAAAAATGAGATGTTATCCTCAAGAAGATCGAGATATTTAGTTAGACCAAGACAGACGGCTATTTACCTAACTAAAATTTTAACCACAAAATCATTACCAGAAATCGGACGAGAATTTTCAAATCGAGATCATACGACCATAATTCATTCTGTGAAAACAATAGAAAAATTAAAAGAAAAAAATCCAGACATGAATGATAATATAAAGAAATTAAAAAATATTATTTTATACAATAAAGAAGGATGAAATTTAACGTTAATCAAAAAGAGCTTCAAGAAGCCTTAAGTTATTGTCAAGGTGTTATAGAAAAAAGGAGCACGCTACAGATACTTTCTAATGTTTTACTAAATGCAAGTAACTCAAAATTAACAATCACAGCCACAGATCTTGATTTGATTTTTATTCATCAAATTGAAAATGTTGAAATTCTAGAGGAGGGAAATACAACTACAACTTCTTCAATTATGTTTGATATTGTTAGAAAATTTTCTTCAGACAAAAAATTAAACCTATCAATGAGTAGCGAAAACAAACTTCAACTAGAGTCTGAAAAATCAATATTTAATCTAAACTGTATAAATTCCTCAGAGTTTCCACTTACTGACGAAAATTTTAATGATAATACTTTTGCAATTAATTCAAAACATTTTTTAAAGTTACTTAATAAGTGTAAGTTTTCAATATCCAATGATGAAACACGTCATTACTTAAGTGGTATATATTTTCATCAAACTGAAGTTGAGGATAAAATCTATTTAACTGCCGTCGCAACTGATAGTCATAGGATGTCAATTTCCAAAATAAGATTAAGTGAAAAAATAAATTTCGACCCAATTATTCTTCCAAAAAAAACTATTTTCCAACTTTGCTCTTTACTAGATAATTATGATGGTGATCTTAAAATATCTAACTTAAAATCAAAAATAAAGTTTGAATTAACTAATAGTATTTTAATTTCTAAATTAATTGATGGAAAATTTCCAAATTATGTACAAGTAATCCCTAAAAATAATCAAAAAAAATTAGAGACAAATCTCAAATCATTTTTAGGATCTATTGATAGGGTCGCATCTGTATCACTAGATAAAAAAGATGGAGTTAAGTTTAACCTTTCTAAGGATACCTTAAATCTTTCTGTTAATAATACTACTAGTGGTGATGGTAATGAAACTTTGGGTGTTCAATTTGACCATGACTTAGAAATCAGTTTCAATTCTAGATATTTAATAGATATTGCTTCACAGCTTGACGGGGAAAAAATAGAATTATTTTTAAACGATACAGGATCTCCAGCTTTAATAAAAGATCCAGGTGATTTTGATAGTATCTATGTGGTGATGCCCATGAAAGGCTAATCTATAAGATTTAATTCTGAATAAATTGTATTCTCTAGAGTTTTAAGAAATACTTCTTTATCCAAATCATTATTTATTTTTTGCATTATAGATATAGTAATAGTTCTATTGCTAATTTTTCTTCCTGATTTAGGCCAAACATATCCAGAATTAATAGCAACTGGTTGACAAGCAATTTTAAGTTTCTCATAAATTCTAGAGGCTCCTTTTTTAAAAGGAGGTCTTTCATTAGGTAAAACTCTAGTTCCTTGAGGAAAAATTATCAAAGGTCTATCTGAATTAGTAACTACACTTGAAATTTCATCATAAAAACTGAGATTATCTTTTGTAATTTGACCTCTTTTAACAGATATAGATCCAATTTTTTTTAAATACCATCCGAATATAGGTATCAATAATAACTCTTTCTTTAGAATAAATACAGGTGAGTTAAATAAAGTTTGAAGAAAGAAAGTTTCAAACATTGATTGATGTGATGCTGCTATAAAAAATTTTTCATCTCTAATAATATTTTCAGTCCCTTTAATTATTATTTTTGTTGAAAGAAAAAATTTTAAGCAAAAACTCGTCCAGTGACCCATTAGCTTACCACCAAACAACACTACTTGTTTAGGTAAGAAAAACGAGGGCAAAAAAATTATTGAAATAATAATAATTCCAGTAAAAAAAAATAATGAAAATATGAAGTTTCTTAACATTGTGTTAAAAGCTAGATTATTTCTGCGTGCTTTTGTCTTTTTCTAATTACATTAATTTTTGAACCTTTAATTAATAATTCTATTGGTTTAGGTCTTAAATTATAATTTGAGCTCAAAGACATACCGTATGCGCCAACATCGCATATAGCTATTAAATCTTTTTCCTCTAATTTTTGAAATTTTTTTAATGTTATAAATTTATCAGTACTTTCGCAAATTGGACCAACGAATTCATAAGGTTTATTTGATATTTTATTCGATTTTATTACTGGCAATGTCCTATGAAATGCCCCATATAATGCGGGTCTCATAAGATCATTCATAGCAGCATCTAAAATTATAAATTTTTTCCTACCACTGTCTTTAATATAAACAACTCTACTAATTAACATACCAGTATTGCCAATTATAGATCTTCCAGGTTCAAAAATAATTTTTACGTCATGTTTTTTGAGAAAATTATTTATTGCAGTGTTATACTTTTTATAATTAAGTGTTTTGTCTTTATTAGAATAATTAATTCCCATACCTCCACCTAAATCAATAAATTCAAATTGATGATTAGTCTTATCTAAGATACGGCTAACAGCTTCAAGCATTTTTCCATAGGGTTTATGATCTAAAATTTGACTACCTATGTGAACACTCAAACATTTTAGGTCTATATTTTTTGAATTTTTACAAAAATCCACAATTTTATGAAATGCATCTTTATTTACTCCAAATTTATTCTCTTTTTTTCCTGTAGAAATTTGATTTAGTGTTTTTGCATCTGTATTAGGATTAAGTCTAACTCCAACCCTCACTTTTTTGTTCCTTAATTTTGCAAGTCTATTTATTTCCATTATTTCACTTAATGACTCAGCATTAATGAGCAGTATTTTTTTATTTATTGCAAAACTCAATTCACTAGAAGTTTTTCCAACTCCAGAAAATACTATTTTATTTGGTTTTATTCCTGCTTTTATGGCTATCATGAGCTCACCTAAAGAAACTACATCAGCCCCTAAACCAAATTTTTTAATTTCTCTAATTAAATTAACATTAGTATTCGATTTAACTGCAAAACAAATTAAAGGTGAAAAAGATTTAAAATTTTCTTTAAATCTATTTACATTTTCTTTTAATTTTGAATATGAATAACAATAAAAAGGTGTTCCAAATTTTTTAGCTATCTTCTGGAAGTTGACTTTTTCCAATGTTAGTCTTTTGTTAATGTATTTCATGAAGTTTTGTTAATTATAATTGTTGGTATTTTAATTTCTTGATTTAAGGCTTTATATTCGGGATCACCTTTCTTTCCACAAGAAACTAAAGAACAACAAACTAAAATAACAAATGTAATTTTTTTAATCATCTTAATTTTTTATATTTCCTTATCATCTTTTTGATATTATCAAAAGATGTTCCACCATAAGATTTTTTGGAATTGACAGAATTCTTTAAATCAAACACTTTTAGCACGTCATTTGTTAATGTAGGTTCTATCTTTTTTAAGTCTTCCAATGATAATTCGTTTAGTTTTTTCTTTTTCTTTTCAGCTAAATTCACTAGCAAAGCTGTTTTTTGATAAGCTTTTCTAAAAGACATTGAATTATTCTTAACAAGGTAATCTGCTAAATCTGTTGCAGTAATGTAACCTGAGTATGCCAATTCAAGCATTCTTTTTTTATTAGGACTTACATTCTTAAGAATTTCATTAAATACTTTTAAACTTTGAAAAAGAACATCATATGATTTAAAAATAATTTCTTTATCATCTTGAAGATCTTTAAAGTATGAAAGAGGCAATCCTTTTAATATAGTAAACATTGAAAATAAATTACCAAAAGTAATTCCAGATTTACCTCTTAAGTACTCTAAAAGATCAGGATTTTTTTTTTGTGGCATTATGGATGAACCAGTTACTATTTTATCTGAGAGGTTAATTAGATTAAAACCATCAGAATTCCAGATAATTAATTCTTCAGAAATTCTTGATAAATGCAACGAACAAACAGAAACACTATAAAGAAAATCTAAAACGAAATCTCTATCCGCTACAGTGTCGATTGAATTATTTGTAGGCTTTTCAAAACCAAGTTTTTTTGTCGTATAGTTCCTGTCAATGTTAAATGAAGTGCCAGTTAATGCAGCAACACCTAATGGGTTTTCATTTAGACTGTTTAAATTATTCTTAAATCTGTCTTTGTCTCTTTTAAACATCTCTACGTATGCCATTAGATAGTGTGCAAATGAAACTGCTTGTGCATTTTTTAAATGAGTAAAACCTGGCATAATAGTATCTACATTTTTTTGAGCTAAATTAATTGAATTTTTAATTACGTTATTTAACATCACACTAATTTTTTGATTTGCAGATTTAATCCAGATCTTAAAGTCGGTTATTACTTGGTCATTTCTAGATCTTGCTGTGTGAACATAACCTGCTTCTTCACCAATTATTTGAAACAGTCGTTTTTCAATATTAATATGAATGTCCTCGTATTTTTTATTAAATTCAAATTTTTTATTGGATATTTCTTTTTCAATTTTATTTAGTCCATAAATAATTTTATTTTTTGTTCTAAAAGAAATTATTTTTTGTTTAAATAACATTTCTACATGAGCAATAGAACTATTTATATCTTCTTTATACAGTCTTTTATCTACATCAATAGAGCTACCTATTTTTTGTGAGAGATTAGAAGAATTATTTTTAATTCTTGTATTCCATATTGTCTGGTTGTTTTTATTTTTTACCATGATAATTAATTATACCTATTTAACATGAGATTATTAATAATATTTGTTTTAATGCTATCAAATTCTTTTGCTAGTGACGCATCCGATATAAAAAATTTAGTCATTAATAAAGAGTTAAAAAATTACAGTGATATAACGTTTTTAAACATTAAAAATAAAGAATTATACTTAAATGATTATAAAGGAAATCTAGTTTTATTGAATTTTTGGGCAACTTGGTGTGCTCCATGTAAAGATGAAATGCCATCTTTAGATTTGTTAGCTGAAAATCCAAATTTAGATAATCTAAAGATATTTCCTATAAATATTGGCAAGGATACTAGTCAAAAATCTTTAACTTTCTTTAAAGATTTGAAGATAAAAAATTTAGAAATATATTTTGACTCGCCCAATACATTGGCAAAGAAATTTAAACTAAGAGGTCTTCCTACAACTATACTTTTTAACAAAGATGGACTTGAGTTTGCAAGAATAATTGGATCAATCGACTTTGTTGATGAAAAATTTATTAAGTGGTTAAGTAATTTTAATTAATTTTTAAAAAAATATGCAAAAGCAACTAAGGCTATAATTGCTATAAATTGTAGCAAGACTCTTAACTGCATTAATTTATTAGAGTATTTCTTACTTGTTTCTCCACCTTTAAATAAAGTTCCAATACCAAGAATTAGAACTAAACCAACAGCCACAAGCAAGATTATAGATAAAATTTTTACTAATATTCCAGAAATCATAAAATTATAGTAGGCTGTTTTATAGATAAAAAAACATAAATCAATTACTATGACATTTTGCCTTGATACAACCATTATAAAACCAGAAAAAGATGTGAAAATTGAAAACGCAGTCATTTTACTACATGGGTACGGAGGTGATGGTAAAGATATAAGTATGCTTTCATTAAATTGGAAAAGACACCTTACAAATACAATTTTTCTTTGCCCGAATGGTCATGAACCTTGTCCAATAAATCCATCTGGGTATCAATGGTTTGATCTTACAAAAGATGATCCAAAATACATTTTAAATGAGACAATCAAGGCTGAAAAAAAACTCAATCAATTCATAGATGAGGTAAAAATTAAATATAATCTTGAAAACGATAAAATTTGTTTGTCTGGTTTTAGTCAAGGATGTATGATGTCAATTAATTTAGGGCTTACATCTAAAAATAAATTTAGTTGTGTTGTAGGTTTCTCTGGTAAGATTATTAATCAGGAGGATCTCAAACAAAGAAAGAGAACATCAACAAATATTCTTTTAATTCATGGTGACTCTGATCAAGTTGTCTCACCCAATTATATGTTAGAGGCAAAAGATTTTTTTATCAGATCTAATATTGAAATAGAGACCCATTTAATTAAGAATTGCGATCATCATATTCCTATCGAAGCTTCCAGTATAGCATTAAATTATATTTTAAAAAAAAATAAAATGAGTTCTTAATATTGAAATCATTTTTTATTTAAGTTAAAATTAATTTATGAACAACTTTATTGAACAAAATGTATCATTAGAAAAATGTCCTGCATTAGTTTTAAATGCTGATTATAGACCTTTAAGCTATTATCCTTTATCATTATGGTCTTGGCAAGATACAGTAAAGTCAGTTTTTTTAGATAGAGTAATTATAGTAAGTAGTTATGATAGAATTGTACGAAGTCCATCATTCAAAATGCAGCTTCCGAGCGTTATTGCTCTTAAAGATTACATAGTTCCACAATCTAAACCAAGTTTTACAAGATTTAATGTTTTTTTAAGGGATAAATTTTCTTGTCAATATTGTGGAAGTGGAGAGGAATTAACTTTTGATCATTTGTTACCAAGATCAAAAGGTGGAGAAACACACTGGGATAATGTTGTAACAGCATGTTCAGCATGTAATGTTAAAAAAGGTGGAAAATTATTAAAATCTTCAGGAATGAAACTTAATCAATATCCTTATCAACCATCAACTGAAGATTTACATAGAAATGGAAAGAATTTTCCTCCTAATTATTTACATAAAAGTTGGATGGACTATTTATATTGGGATGTTGAGCTAGAAGCTTAAAATTAAATTTTCTCAGAAATATTTATTGCTAATTTAGATCCAGTTTTGATAATTCTGTCCATTATAGCGTAAAAGCCTTTTTTTGTTGCACCCTCTTCATAAGCAATATCCTTATGATCTAATTCATCTTGTCTAAATTTTGTAATTTTTTTTTTTAATTCTTCCTCTTCAGGACCAAGCTGATTAATCTGATCTAAATAATGTTTATCAATAACTTCTTCAACGGATGCTGTACATAGCATTGCAGCTTTTTTGCCTAATAATGTAGAGCCAAAACCCAAACCAACACCTAGTAAATCCCATAAGGGTAAAAATTTTGTTGGTTCTATATTTCTTTTTTTTATCTCTTTTTCAAAAAATTGACAATGTTCTATTTCGTGTTCTTTCATATCTTCAATTGTTTTTTTTAAACTTTCATTTTTTACAATAGTGTTTAAAGCTAACAATTGGCCTTCATAGATTTTGACAGCACCTCTTTCACCAGCATGATCAACTCTAATAAATTCCTGTACTCTTTTATTTGTTTTTTTCATATTTCTTAAAAATTTTGAAAAGTGTTATAATAAACAATAAACTAATTATAATATTAATGCTTGTGAGCGATAATCCAAAAATCCTAAATGTCACATCTTTACAACTTATTGTTTTTTCACTTAATTGTTTAAGCAAATCTTCTTTAGTGACAATTTCTGTCGAACTCTTTACTCCACAAACAGATGACTCCTGAAAAAAACCTTGTTCAATTCCAAAATGATAAAATGAAATTGCAAAAGAGAAGATAAAAGTAAGGATTAATAACATAACTAGGAATTTCTGATTTTTTCTAATTAAAAAAATCGCCATTATTATCATAATGCTTAATCCATAGGGAATTCTCTCTATTAAACATAAATTACAAGGCTGATGTCCAAGAATATATTCTATAAAAAAAGCTGAAATTAAAGCAATAAAGCTAAATAAAAAAATTATTTTTAAATAAAATTCAGCTTTTAAATTAAACATTAGATCTAAAAATTAGATAAACCACTAATCCAACAATAACAATTAATATCCCAATTATCGTAAACCATTTTGACCCATGTTTATCCATAAATTCATTAAACAAGTCTCCAAACTTATAAGAGAGATATGACACTAAAAAAAATCTTAACCCTCTAGAAATTAAACTTATTAAAACAAATATTAAAAAATTAAATCCTATGAGACCACTTGCAATCGTAAAAACTTTATAAGGAAGAGGGGTAAAACCTGCTAAAAAAAGAATCCCTAGCCAAGCATAAAAACCATCATTTTTGATCAAGCTTTTTTTTAAATTATATAGTTTATCCTCATAACCATAAAAATTCATGATATGTGCTCCAAACTCAAAAAAGAATGCTCCAATTACATAGCCGAGCATACCACCTAAAACTGAAAATATTGTTGTTATAAAAAAAATTTTTTTAAAATCCGCTTTTTTGGAGATTACCATCGGAACAACCATAACGTCAGGAGGAATAGGAAAAAAAGAGCTCTCAACAAATGACACAATTGCTAAGTAATATTTAGAACTTTTGTGACCTGCTAAATCTAAACATTTTTTGTAAAGATTTTTAAACATTTTTTGGTTTTAATATAATTTTAGTTCTTATACTATTTAATTAATTATTAAACAATCGGGGCGAATGGCGGAACTGGTAGACGCGCACGACTCAAAATCGTGTTTCGCAAGAAGTGAGAGTTCGATTCTCTCTTCGCCCACCAAATTATGCAATTAAGTAGAATAAACAGTTTAGTAGAACTTTTTTTTTCCAAGTATAAAGAAATAAACTCAGTTGCCGATAGGCCATTTTTAAAATGGTTAAAAGAAAATGAAAAAAATTTTTTTACTTGGGAACAAGTTGCGTTAAAAATTCAAATTTTGTCTGAATACTTAAGAACAAATTTAGCTGATGGAGACCGATGTATACTATTATCTGAAAACCGACCAGAGTGGCTTATCTCTGATATATCGATTATGAATGCAGGTGGAGTAACGGTTCCACTATTTACAACTTATTCAGAGAAAGATTATGAATACATCATTAATGATTGTAAGCCAAAAATTTGTATTGTTTCTAATGAAATCCAATTAAAAAAAATTGAAAAATTTATTTCAGAAGAGATTAAAGTTTTATCTATTGAAAATATAAATGAAAGAGTTGAAAATGTAGAAAATATATTCGATGCATATTTAGAAAAAAAGAAATCAGATACTCATATAAGTTTTAATCAAAATCTTGAAAGAAAAGATCTTGCTTGTATAATTTATACATCCGGAACGACTGGTAATCCTAAAGGGGTAATGCTTAGTCATGGAGGAATTTTATCAAATTGTGAGGGAGCTCAAGCAATATTAAATCAATTAGTTCAGGATGGTGAACCTACTTTTTTAACATGGTTACCATTATCTCATTCATATGAGCATGCAGTTCAATTTGTTCAAATTTCACTTGGTGCAAGAATTTATTATGCTGAAAGTCTAGAGAAGTTATTATCCAATATGTCCATTGCAAAACCTACGATTATGACAGCTGTCCCAAGATTTTATCAAAATTTGTATGGCAAAATTTCAATAAATTTTTCAAAACAAAAAGGGTTCAAAAAAAAACTGATATTATCCACTATCTCCCTTGGTATCAAAAAACTAAATAATCAGAATTTAACTTTAAAAGAAAAA
This sequence comes from uncultured Pelagibacteraceae bacterium, assembly GCA_902539445.1. GTDB lineage: Bacteria > Pseudomonadota > Alphaproteobacteria > Pelagibacterales > Pelagibacteraceae > Pelagibacter. Next base: position 156,122 of record CACBIY010000002.1, on the reverse strand, counting down.
TTAGTTAATTTTTTTTGTGAAAAACTAGTAAGAAAAAAGATAAAAAATCAGTTCGGTGGAAAACTAAAAGCCTTTGTGTCTGGGGGCGGTGCTTTAGACCAAAAAATTGGAGAATTTTTAAACGCAATTGGATTGCCTACCCTCCAAGGTTATGGTCTTACAGAGGCCTCACCTGTTGTAAGTTGTAATATTCCTGAAAAAATCAAAATCGACACAGTAGGACCTCCTTTTAAAACAAATCAGGTAAATATAGCTGAGGATGGTGAAATTTTAGTCAAAGGTGAAAATGTAATGCTTGGATATTGGAATATGAAAAAAGAGACGGATGATGTCATAAGGAATGGTTGGTTGCACACCGGTGATATTGGGGAGATCACAAAAGAAGGAAATTTAAAAATTACTGATAGAAAGAAAGAGATAATAGTTACTCTTGGTGGAGATAACATTTCACCATCTAAAATTGAAAATTTATTATGTTTAAATGAAAAAATTAAACAAAGTTTTGTTTATGGAGACAAAAAAACTTATTTAGTTGCATTAATTGTTTCTGAAAGCACCGAAAATAGAAAAGAAATTGAAATTTTTTTAGAAAATTTAAATAAAACTTTATCTTTAGTTGAAAAAGTTAAAAAATTTAAATTAATTGAGGAAGAATTTTCAATTGAAAATGGAATGTTAACACCAACATTAAAATTAAAAAGAAAAAAAATTTTAGATAAATATAAAGATGATTTAGAAAAACTTTATTAATTTATTAAAAATATTTGATTATAAAGCGCATAAACATTAACTTTTTTGCACTTTTTTAAAATTTAAAATTATATTTTTACAAAAATTTTTTTTCAAAATTTTATACTTCAATTAAAGAATTGACATAACGTGTATAAAAAAATAAAAATAAGTTAATTACGAATCAGTTTGATTCGTTTAACTAAAAAGGGAGCTAAAGATGCCTAAGAGAAGAAAAAAAGCAAAGAAGGCTAAGAAAAAAGCTAAGAAAAAAGCTAAAAAAAGAAGAAGAAGATAATAACTTAGTATTCTTTTTAAAAAACGCTTCTCATAACTTTATGTGTGAGAGGCGTTTTTTTTATTCTTCTATTTGTTCATCATCCTCTGAAATTGGCTCTTCAACAGTTAATTCACTTGTAGTTGTAGTTGTAGTTGTATCAGATGTTTTAGTACTTTTATCTTCTTCCTTTAACTCCTTATTTAGATTTCTTTTGAGCGCTTTATCAAGTTTTTTTTGTGTATCTTCTCTTGAAACATTTAAAACAATTTGGAATTCTGAAAGAATTCGATCATAGGCTTTTTCAAAAAGTTGTCTTTCACTATAAGATTGATCAATCATTAGATCGTCACCTTTATTTAGATCTCTTACTACCTCAGCTAATTCATAAATTTTACCAGAGGAAATTTTGGCCTCATATTCTTGGGCTCTTCTACTCCACATAGATCTTTTAATCTTTGGTTTGCTTTTTAAAATTGAAATACTTTTATTGACTTGATTAATTGTGGAAAGAGCTCGTAAATGAGATTGTTTATTAACTGGTACCATTCCATTAGCCTTGTCTTTCTCGAATTTAATAATATACGTTTCAACATCTATCCCACCTATATTAATTTTTTTAAATTCTGTAATTTGACCTACACCATGTTTAGGATATACGATATAATCTTTAATCTTATATTCTCTTTTTTCAGAATTTTGTTTTTTTACCTTTTTGATTTCAGGCTTAATTTCATTGCTCTTGGGAATTCTTAAATTTTCGTTTTGAACTTCGGTTTTTTGTTTGCCTTTTTTTTCAATTTTTTTTGTAATCTTTGAAATTTTCTTTACTTTTTTTAATTTGATAATTTTTGCTTTTTTAACTTTTTTGATTGGTTTTTTTTTGATTTTTGATTTTGTTTTTTTTTTAAAGGTTTTCTTTAAAATATTTTTCAAACTTATTTTGCTCATCTTTATACTTCTCATGATCCAAAGGTGGATCTTTTTTCTCACTTATGTTAGGCCAGATTTCAGAATACTGTTTATTGATTTCTAACCACTTTTCCATCCCTGGCTCTATATCAGCTTTAATTGCATCTACAGGACATTCAGGTTCACAAACGCCACAATCTATACACTCATCAGGTTTAATTACAAGCATATTTTTTCCTTCATAAAAACAATCGACAGGGCAAACCTCGACGCAGTCCATCAATTTACATTTAATACATTTATCATTTACTATGTAAGTCATGTTTAGTTTTTATTTTTAATTTTTTCTTTAATATCGCCCATTAGTTTATTGTCAATATACAAAAGTCCACCTAGTCTTCTCATTAAACTTGTTTCATAAATATCTGCTTCATTATTTGAGTAAATTATTCTCCAAAGTGTTTCGATTATTTTTAATTTATCTTTTTCTTCCATATTTTTTACTTCTTTTGTAAATTCTAGGATTTGATTTGAATCTTCCTCAATTTTTTTGCCGTCAGCAAATATTTTTTCTAAATTTTCATTTTTTGCACCTATTTGTAAAAGAGCTTGTTTTATAATTTCTTCTTCACTTTTTGAAAAGTTTTCATCAATTTTTGCTGCATGAATTAAAAGTGCAGCTACTTTAGATAGATTGTTATTTTCGTTCTTATCTTTTTTAAAAAACATTATTTTAATTAAGATTTAAATTTTTAAGAACACCAAAGGGATTTTCTTTAATATTTTCTTTATTTTGAGGCTTTACCCTCTTTTTTGGAACATATCTAAAGAAAACTTCGTTATTTTTTTCTAAAATCTTATAACTCATAGCTTTAAGCAATTGTTTAAAGTCATCTTTATTACATCCTAATAAATTTAACATCTCTGGTATCATCTTTATTTCTTTCATATCTTTTGTATCCGAATTTATTATTTGTACAAACAATCTTTCTAAAATATCTATTCTAATATAGAAATTATTAAATTTTTCAAATCCACAAAGTAACATAAAGTTTTTATTTTGAATTTTGTTATCATTTAAAAAATTTAAGCCAAAAGTTGGAGGTTCCAGATTAAAGTATTTTTGATTATGATTTTTCCACAAAAGAGTTCTTAATGAAACTGGTTCTGGTTTTATCAATTTAAATAAAAAGACATGATATCTACCAAATTTTACACCTAGATCTCTTAAAATTTTTCTGTCATTTTGATCTAATTTTTTCAAATATTCAGATACATTATCTCTCTTAATCACACCATTATTCTCATAAAGTTGATAAGCTAAGGCTTTAATCGATGAGTTTTTATCCTTTAGATCTTTTAAGTCGTAAAGGCTTTTTAAAACTGTTGAAACTTTATTCTTTAGCCATTTTTCTAAAAAAGAAATTAATTTAATTTTTTGATTTTGCTCCAACATGTCATCCACCAATAATTCAATGTTAGGGCTTAAATAATCTTTACCAGGAATTAACTTACCAATTGTTGCATTATTCCAATAAATCTTAGAGTCATTTTTTAATTCAACTAAACCTGTATCAATTACAATTTGGACTCTTTTTTTTAGTTCTGGTCCTATCGTCTTTCTTGCAGCTTTTTTGAGAGATTTAATATCGGTTTCTAAAGCTCCTTTCTTAAGATCAAGTTCTAATTTAAGTCCATTTATTTTACCTATAAATTGATCGTCAATCATTACATTATTATTTTCTAAAATTTTAGTATCAAATTCCATATCTTGTTTTAAACCTCTTGCAAGCACACTGGCTCTTTTATCAATAAATGTTTTTGTAAGTTCCTCATGAAGTCTATCTGAAAGTTTATCCTCTAAGAATTTAGTTTTTTCAATCCAGTAATTTTGATTTTCAACCCAATTGTTTTTATTTGAAACATATGACCAAGTTCTCACATTTGCAATTCTATTTGCTAAAGAATCTACATTTCCATCTATTTTATCAAGTTTCATAAGCTGTAAATGCATAAAATTATCTGATATTTTCCCCTTATCGCTTTTTAAAAAATTGAAAACTTTTTCTACGACATCGATATGATTTCCATAAGTTTTCTTTACAAAGTCAGGAATTTGACAGCATTCCCATAGTAGTGTCAATGTTTCCTTTGCATTTTGCATATTATATATGTCAAACCTCTTTAAAAAATACTTCAGAACTTTCTCATCTTCGCACTCATGAATTTTTCTTAGCCAATCTCTATTTGGCTTTTCTTCAAGTGATTTTAATAACGAAGTGGCATTGTTAAAATTTAAATCTGAGTTTCTCCAAAATAACGTTCTAATATTTTCAAACTTATGGTTTTCTAGAAGTTCAACTTCTTCAGCAGTAATTTCCTTGCAATCACCTGTGATACCAAAATTACCATCATTGAGATATCTACCTGCTCTTCCAGCAATTTGGCCTATCTCAGATAGATTAAGTTTCCTTAATTTTTTTCCATCAAATTTCTTTAGATTAGAAAAATACACTTGATCTAAATCCATATTTATACCCATTCCAATTGCATCGGTTGCAACTAAAAAATCAACATCACCTGATTGGTATAATTCTACTTGCGCATTCCTTGTTTTTGGACTTAAAGATCCCATTACAATTGCAGCCCCTCCTTTTTGTCTTCGTATTAATTCTGCTATTGCATAAACTTCTTCCGTTGAAAAAGCTATAATTGCTGTTTTTCTATTAATACGTGAGATTTTTTTGTAACCTGAGTAAGTGAGTTTAGATAATCTTTTTCTATCTATGAATTCTATATCATCATTTAATTTTGAAACTATTCCTTTGATTGTATTTGAACCCATAAACATTGTAAGTTTACTTCCTCTAATATTAAGCAATCTGTCTGTAAAAATATGACCTCGTTCATGGTCTGCACACATTTGAATCTCATCAACACCTACAAATTCTAAATCTTTATCTATTGGCATTGACTCTACTGTACACAAAAAATATTTTGCATTGTTAGGTATAATTTTTTCTTCACCAGTTATTAATGCAACTTCATCATATCTAGTTTTTTTAATAACTTTGTCATAGACTTCTCTAGCTAAAAGTCTTAATGGAAAACCAATCATCCCACTATTGAAAGAGAGCATTGTTTCTATTGCCAAATGGGTTTTGCCAGTATTTGTTGGACCCAGCACTGCCGTGATTTTATTTTTTTTCATTTCTATCTTTGGTATATTAAATATTCTACCTACAAGATGTAGTTACTAATAAAGAACAAAAATAGACTAAAACATGACCGAATCGTTCTGTTAAAAGTTCTCATTTCAAATTCTTAAAAGGTCTAGCTTAACATAATATGATTTATTGTCCAAATTACTATCAAACACAAAGTCTTAAGATTTTATCTTAAGAATTTTCCAAACTCCAGAAGCAGATGTGATTATTTTGTTATTACATTTTAATTCACAAAATAAAAATACTAGAGTTTTTGTTTTTTTTAAAATTTTTACATGCCCTATAATCTCATCACCAATTTTTGAAGCACCGATATATTTAAGATCTAACGAAATTGTTACACATGGTGCATTTTGAACACTACGGTGTGCTGCTGTTCCAGCCCCAGCATCTATCAAAGCTGCCAAGTATCCGCCATGAGTTATACCTGCCGCATTTAAATGGTTTTCATTAATGACTGATTTGAATTCATATTCGGTTTCAGAAACATTCCTAAACATAACACCACCATTATGTCTCATAAAACCATGTTTTAAACTTATTTGTTCAAATGAATTAGACATAATTCGTTAAAGTATAAAAGTTAAAATAATTAAAATTATAAGAATAATTAAGAAAAAATAAATAACAGACATTTGAAGAGAAGATTTAATCAGCCATTTCAACATAATTTATCTTATTAATGGTGCGCCTGCTAGGAGTCGAACCCAGAACCTCCTGGTCCGTAGCCAAGCGCTCTATCCAGTTGAGCTACAGGCGCATTTTTAAATTTTATTTATTATTCTATATCATTTTTTAGTGTATTTTAATGCTAAGACAAATTTAAATTATTATGAATAATTGAATGAATGAAGTTGTAATTGTAGAGGCTATTAGAACTCCAATTGGGGCCTACAAAGGGTCTCTTAAAGAGTTAAGTGCTGATAAGTTGGGATCAATTGTCATTAGAGAAATTTTAAGAAAAAGTAAATTGAATAAAGATGATATTGATGAGGTAATTATGGGCCAAGTACTCACGGCTGGTGGAGGCCAAAATCCTGCAAGACAGGCCGCAATAAATGCAGGTATAAATATTTCTAAACCAGCCCACATAGTAAATCAAGTTTGTGGTTCTGGACTTAGAGCCGTAATCTCAGGTTATCAATCAATTAAATTAGGAGAGGTAAAAAATGTAATTTCTGGTGGCCAAGAAAGTATGTCATTAGCTCCACATTCAATTTTCTATCGAAATAATAAAAAAATTTCAGAGAAACATTTAGTAGATACAATGATAAATGACGGATTAATAGATGCATTTAATAATTATCATATGGGTGTAACTGCTGAAAATGTTGCAAAGAAATTTAATATTTCAAGAATCGATCAAGATGACTTTGCCTTAAATTCTCAAAAAAAAACAGAAACTGCGATTAATACTAACAGATTTGAGGAGGAACTAATTAAAATAAACCAACCTGGTATCCATCTTGATATAGATGAACATCCTAGAAAAAAGTTAACTAAATTAGATTTAGAAAAGCTAAAAACAGTATTTCAAAAAGATGGAACCGTGACACCTGGAAATTCATCTGGAATTAATGATGGTGCTGCCGCTTTATTATTAACAACCTTAGAGGAGGCTAAAAAAAAATCAATTCAACCATTAGTTAAGATAATCTCATGGGCTTCAGTTGGAGTTGATCCAACTCTGATGGGTCTTGGGCCAATTGAGGCTGTGCGTGAAGCAGTTAAAAAAGCAAAATGGAATCTGAATGATATAGATCTTTTTGAAATTAATGAAGCTTTTGCTGCTCAAAGCATTGCTGTAATTCGTGAGTTAAATATTGATGAGCGTAAAGTTAATGTAAATGGAGGAGCCATAGCTTTAGGCCATCCCATAGGAGCATCAGGTGCAAGAATATTAGTTACACTCATTCATGAAATGATAAAACAGAAAAAAAATAAAGGTTGTGCTACACTATGTATAGGTGGTGGAATGGGCATAGCCATATGTGTTGAGAGAATTTAAGAATTAATTTTTTTAAATTTCTTTTCAAGTAAAATATTTTGAATCCAAATTTTAGCATCAATGTAAGTGCTTTCTTTTGGTCGCAAGAGTGTATTTAATAATTTTTTAATCATTTTTGATGGATACATAAGAAGAGTGTCAAAAAATTGGGCAGAATGTGTTAAAATTAGCAATTAAGAAAAATTTTATAGTGTATAAGATCTAAATATTAAATGAGTGAAAAACTATTAGTTCCTGATATAGGCGACTTTGAAAATGTAGAGGTCATTGAATTGCTTGTCAAAGAAGGCCAAAAAATTGCCAAGAATGATCCAGTAGTGACTATAGAAAGTGATAAATCGAGTGTTGAAATACCTTCAACGTTATCAGGAACAATTGAGACAATAAAAGTTAAAGTAGGTGATAAAGTTTCAAAAGGTGATTTAATTCTTAATATTTTAGGTTCAAATGAAGAACAATCTACAACAAAAAGTATCCCTAAAGACACTGAAAATTTGATTAAAGAGGCAGAAAATTCATTAGAAAAAAAACAAAAGCAAATCGTCCATACAAATAATATTGAGAGAAAAAAGCCAGAAATAATTCAAGTAGTTAATGACAATGATATTGATCCATTAGAAACCAATGAGTGGTTAGAGTCACTCACTGCAGTAATTGAAAAAGATGGAAATCAAAGAGCCCATTATTTAATAAAAGAATTAATTAATAAAGCTTATATGGAGGGTGCAAATATTCCTTACACACAAAACACACCCTATATAAATACAATTCCAGTAAATGAAGAGAAAAAATCAAACGGTGACCAAAATATTGAAAGAAGAATCCGGTCATTGATCAGATGGAATTCTGCGGCAATGGTTGTTCGCGCAAATAAAAAATTTCCAGAACTTGGAGGACATATCGGAACATTTGCATCTGCGGCAACACTCTATGATGTGGGTATGAATCATTTTTGGAGAGCAAAAAATAATAAATTTGGAGGAGACTTAATTTATTTTCAAGGACATAGTGCTCCAGGTATGTATGCAAGAGCATTTCTTGAGGGAAGACTTAATGAAAAACAATTAGATAGTTTTAGACAAGAAGTTAATCCAGGGGGGTTATCATCTTATCCACATCCTTGGTTGATGCCAAACTTTTGGCAATTTCCCACGGTCTCAATGGGTTTAGGACCAATGTTAGCTATTTATCAAGCAAGATATATGAAATATTTAATTAATAGGGGTCTCATCAAAGATGAGGGACGAAAAGTTTGGGCTTTTTTAGGAGATGGGGAAATGGATGAACCAGAGTCTTTAGGGGCAATTGGTTTAGCAGCTAGAGAAAAATTAGATAATCTAATATTTGTAATCAATTGTAACCTTCAAAGATTGGATGGACCTGTGAGGGGTAATGGAAAAATCATACAAGAATTAGAGGGTATTTTCAGAGGAGCTGGATGGAATGTTATCAAAGTAATTTGGGGTTCTTATTGGGATCCGTTATTGGCTAACGATAAAACTGGTCATCTAATTAAAGTTATGAATGAAACTGTAGATGGTGAGTATCAAGCAATGAAAGCGAGAGATGGAGCTTATGTGCGAGAAAAGTTTTTTGGAAAATATCCTGAAACTAAAGAGTTAATCTCAAGCCTTTCAGACAAAGATATATGGAGATTGAATAGAGGTGGACATGATCCTCATAAAGTTTTTGCAGCTTATGATAAAGCCTCAAAAAATATTGGAAGCCCAACAGTTGTGATTGCGAAGACAATAAAGGGTTATGGAATGGGCAAAAGTGGCGAGAGTGTAAATACAACACATCAAACTAAAAAATTAGATATAGATGATTTGATGTATTACAGAGATAGGTTTGATGTTCCTCTAACTGATAAACAGGTGCAAAATATTGAATATTATAAGCCAGATCAAAACTCACCTGAAATAAAATATATTAAGGAAAGAAGACTTCAATTAGGGGGATTTATCCCAGAGAGAACTACTTATGCAAAACCTATTAAAGCTCCTCCAAAAAACATTTTTGATAATATGAAAGAATCAACAGGTAAAAAAGAAATGTCTACTACAATGGCATTAGTAAGAATGCTTACTAATCTTCTAAGAGATAAAAATGTTGCACCAAGATTAGTACCAATCATTCCTGATGAGGCGAGAACATTTGGTATGGAGGGTTTTTTTCAAAAAATTGGTATTTATGCTCATGAGGGACAAAAATATGAACCTGAGGACTCTGCGCAATTAAGTTCATATAGAGAAGAAAAAAGTGGACAAGTTTTGGAGGAAGGAATTAATGAGGCAGGCGCAATGTCATCATGGATTGCTGCAGGTACTTCTTACACAAATCATGATATTGAAATGATCCCTATATATCTTTTTTACTCAATGTTTGGTTTCCAGAGAATAGGTGATTTTGCTTGGGCAGGAGCAGACAGTCAATCAAGAGGATTTTTAATTGGTGCTACAGCTGGGAGAACAACATTAGCAGGAGAAGGTTTACAACATCAAGATGGACATAGTCATTTAATGGCATCAACTATCCCAAATTGTAAGTCCTATGACCCAACATTTCATTATGAGCTTGCAACAATATTTAGAGAAGGTTTGAAAAGAATGCATGAAAAGAAAGAAAATATTTTTTATTATATCACAACAATGAATGAAAATTATCCTCATCCTGCAATGCCAGCTGAAAAATCGTGTGAAGAGGGTATTTTAAAAGGAATGTATAAGATAAAAGAATTTAACAAACATAAAAAAACCAAAATTCAATTTTTAGGATCAGGCACAATTTTAAGAGAAATGATAGCTGGTGCCGAGATTCTACAAAAGGAATATCAAATTGATAGTGAGGTTTGGAGTGTAACTAGTTTTAACGAATTAAGGAGGGATGGGCTGGAGGTTGAAAGGTATAATTTATTAAATCCTGAAAAAGAACCAAAAAAATCATATGTTGAAAGCTGTCTAGGCAAAACTGAAGGTCCAATTTTAGCTGCATCAGATTATATGAGGATGAATTCAGACCAGATAAGACCTTATATTAATAAGAGCTTTTACTCGTTAGGAACAGACGGATTTGGTCGAAGTGATACCAGAAAAAATTTGAGAAAGTTCTTTGAGGTTGATAAAGAACATGTCGTTGCATACGGACTAAGTGTTTTAGCTAAAGAGCAATTAATTGCATCTAAATATGCTCAAGAAGCAATAAATAAGTATCAAATTGATAAAGATAAACCAATGCCGACAAAACTATAATGTCAAAGAAAGATATAAAAGTTCCAAATATTGGTGAATTCAAAGACGTAGAGGTCATTGAAGTTTTAATTAAAAAAGGTCAAAAAATAAAAAAGAATGATCCATTAATAACTATAGAAAGTGATAAATCAAGTGTGGAAATACCATCTTCCGATGATGGAACTATAATTTCTTTGAACGTTAAAATTGGAGACAAGGTATCGGAAGGTGATAAAATTATTGAAATTGAAAGTGAGAAAGAAATAAAAGAAACAAGTGCTCAAGAATTACCAAAAAGTCAATTTCCAAAAGAGATAAAAAAAGATGATTTAAAAAAAACCAATGAGACTGAAAACATAATAGTTAAAGATTTTTCCACAAAAGCTTCTGCTTCACCAAAAGTTAGAAAATTTGCGAGAGAACTTGGAGTTAATATCAACAAAGTCCCTGGTAGCGAAAGACAAGGTAGGGTTACTGAAAGTGATGTGAAGTTATTTGTTGCAACTAAATCTGATAAAAGTTCCAAAGATCAAAATACAACAGAACAAAAAATTGAACTAGAATATTCTCATTCAGACTTCGGAGAAGTGGATATTAAAGACATCCCTAGAGTAAAAAAGCTGTCATCTAAATATTTAATGAACTCTTGGACAAAAATTCCTCATGTAACCAATCATGATGAAGCTGATATAACTGAATTAGAGGAATTTAGAACTTCTCTTACGGACGTATATACAGGTGAGAAAAAAAAAATCACTCCATTAGCTTTCATCGTAAAAGCATTAACAACATCATTAAAAAAATTTCCAAATTTTAATACCTCAATCGATCAAATTGAAAATGGTAAAATGACTGTTAAAAGGTATTATCATGTCGGTATAGCAGTAGATACTCCACATGGCTTGATGGTTCCTAAATTAAGAAATGCAGATAATAAAAATATTTCTTTAATAAGTACAGAATTAAAAAAAATCAGTCAGCAATGTAGAGATCTTAAAATTGAAAAAAAGGAGTTATTTGGAGGTTCGATGACGATAACTAGCCTAGGGGGAATTGGGGGATCTTTTTTTACCCCAATTATAAATTATCCTGAAGTTGCTATTTTAGGAGTAGGAAGAGCAGAAAAAAAACAAGTATTCATGGATGGAAAATTTGTAACGCGTACTATGTTGCCACTTTCACTATCTTATGATCATAGAATTATTGATGGTGCGGAGGCAGCTCGATTTAATAATGATTTAAAAGAAAATCTTGGTAAAAATTTTGCTTATAAGTTAGCCGTTTAATAAAAATTATGTCTAAAAGCGTTTCACTGTTAAGTGCTTTACTGTGTACATTTATTTGGGGAACTACATTTATTGCTCAAGACACTGGTATGGATGATATTGGTCCATTTACATTTAACGCTGTAAGATTTTTTGTGGGTTTTTTGGCAATCTTTCCTTTAGCATTGTTGTTTGAGACTAAAAAATTTAAATTAGAGTTTAAAATTGGCTTTAGATATTTTGCTATTCTATCTTTTTTAATCGGATTATCATTATTTTTAGGCTCGGCATTGCAGCAAGTAGCTCTGCTTTATACAGATGTAGCTAATGCTGCTTTCTTTACGATTTTTTATGTTCCTATGGTACCAATTATTATTTTCATATTTAAGAGAGACTCATTGCATTGGAGTGTATGGCCTTCAGTGATTTTGTGTTTAATTGGTGGATATCTTTTAACCAATTTTTATGATGCAACAGTTAGACTTGGGGACACACTGGTCATTCTTGGAGCATTATTTTGGAGTACTCACATTATATTTACTGGAATGATTGTTAAAACTTATAACTTACCCCTAACATTAGGTGCGATCCAAACTTTATTAGTAGCTTTATTTTCTTTTTTTATTGGATTGATTTATGAAGAATTTGTAATCGAAAATATTCTCAAAGAGATAGACTCTATCCTATATGCTGGAATTTTATCAGGAGGTTTTGCATTCGTTCTACAAATTTACGCTCAAAGAAATATAACACCTGCACCAGCAGCTATAATTTTTTCATTAGAAGGTGTATTTGCAACTATCGCAGCATGGTTTCTATTAAGTCAAATTTTAGATTTTAATAATATATTAGGGTGTTTTTTTATATTATGCGGTGTTTTAATTTCTCAATTATTACCCATGATGAGGAAAATAAATTATCAATAATAAAATCAAAGCAATCAAAATTCTATAAATTACAAACACGGTTAAAGAAAAATTCCTTATGAATCTTATAAAAAATTTTACTGTTATAAATGAGAAGAAAAAAGAAAGGGTAATCGCAATTAATAATAAATAATTGAATTCAGCAGATTGTTGTACAGCATCTTTAAGACCTAAAAAACTTGCACCAGCTAACGCAGGTATAGATAATAAAAAGGCAATTTTACTTGAGTCAACTCTATTAAATTTTAGAAATCGAGCTGCTGTTAAGGTTATTCCTGCTCTACTTACACCAGGTACGAGTGCTAAAATTTGAAATAAGCCTATAAATAACATTGTTTTTATATTTAAGTTATTCGATATATTTTGATCAACATCTCTTTTATCTGATAAAAATAGGACTAAACCAAAAAATAGAGTTGTCCATGCAATTATTTCTATATTTCTTAAAAGATTAATTATTTCAGTCGAATATATTATATATCCAAAAATTATAAGAGGTATTGAGCCAAATAAAATCAAAACCAATAATTTTTGATTGTTTCTTAAATTTAATAAATCTTTTTTAAAGTAATAAATTATTGCAAACAAAGAGCCCAAATGCAGACCTATATCAATAAATAAAGAACTTGAGCTAAAGTCATAAAAATTTGATATTAAAATTAGATGAGCTGAAGAGCTAATAGGTAAAAATTCAGAAATTCCTTGGACTGCAGAAAGAATTAGGATTTCTATAAAATCTTGAAGCATTAAGATGTCGTAACTTAAAAAATACTCATTTTAAACAATTCGATTTAATCATAGTAGGTATGCAAAAAATAAATTTCTTATAATTTAAGCTAAATAAACGCAATTATAGGTCATAATTATTGACCTAAATAATACTTTTAATAGAAAAAACAATGTATAGTTTGCCAAAAAATTAAAGATTCTATGACTAATAAAATGTTAAAATTTGTAAAAATAGGTCAACAAACCCCACCTAAAAGAGAGATTGGTACTAGAAAAGAAGATTTTAATGAGATCTATGATGAGTTTGTTACCAAAAAAGCCGAGGAACAGTCAAGCAGATGTTCTCAATGTGGAGTTCCATTCTGTCAAGTACATTGTCCTTTAAGCAACAATATTCCAGATTGGTTAAAACTTACAGCTGAAGGAAGATTAAAAGAGGCCTACGAGTTATCTCAAAGCACTAACAATATGCCAGAAGTATGTGGAAGGATTTGTCCTCAGGATAGATTGTGCGAGGGTAACTGCGTTATTGAGCAATCAGGACATGGAACAGTCACCATAGGTTCAGTTGAGAAATATATTAATGATTCAGCGTGGGAACAAGGCTGGGTTAAACCAATTTCTTTAAAACATGAAAAAGATCAAAGCGTTGGAATAATTGGTGCTGGCCCCGCAGGGTTAGCAGCTGCTGAGCAGCTAAGGAAAAATGGATATAAAATTACTGTTTATGATCGATATGATCGTGCAGGTGGATTGTTAATTTATGGTATTCCAAATTTTAAACTTGAAAAACATGTAGTTGAGCGCAGAACAAAGTTGTTAAAAGATGGTGGAATAAAATTTATTCAAAATTTTGAAGTAGGTAAAGATGCAACTCTAGAACAGTTGCGAAAAAAACATGACGCAATTTTAATTGCAACGGGTGTATATAAACCAAGAGAAGTTGAATTGCCTGGTAATGATTTAGGTAATATTTTTCCTGCAATGGAGTTTTTGACAGCATCAAATAAAAAAGGCCTAGGAGATAAAGTAGAGTTATTTGATAAAGGAATTTTAAACGCTGAGGGAAAAGATGTTGTAGTAATAGGTGGTGGTGATACAGCAATGGATTGTGTAAGAACTTCAGTAAGACAAAAGGCAAAGTCGGTAAAATGTTTATATAGAAGAGACAAAGAAAATATGCCTGGATCTGCTAGAGAAGTTGCAAATGCTGAAGAGGAGGGTGTAGAATTTGTTTGGCTTTCTAGTCCAAAAGAATTTAAAGGAAAAAATAAAATTGAAAATTTAGTGGTTAATCAAATTGAATTAGGTGAACCAGATGAGTCAGGAAGACGAAAACCAGAAATTAAAGAAGGTTCAGAATTTACAGTAAAAGCCGACATGGTGATCAAAGCTCTTGGATTTGATCCAGAAAATTTACCATTATTATTTGATGCACCAGAGTTACAAGTAACAAGATGGGGAACAGTTAAAACTGACTTCAATACGATGGAAACAAATTTAAAAGGAGTTTTTGCAGCAGGTGATATTGTAAGAGGAGCTTCATTAGTAGTATGGGCAATCAAAGATGGGAGAGATGCAGCTTCCTCAATGAAAACCTATTTAGAAAATATGCAACTAAAAAAAATAAAAGTAGCATAATGAAAAATTATAAAAAAAATTTAGAGTTACTTACAAAAAATCATGTTTATTCAAAAGACATGGAACATGATGCTTGTGGAGTTGGTTTAATCGCATCTACAGAAGGAAAAAAATCTAGGGCTATAGTTGAGTATGGAATTGAAGCTTTAAAAGCAGTTTGGCACAGGGGTGCTGTCGATGCAGATGGCAAAACAGGAGATGGAGCGGGAATACATGTCGAAATTCCAAAAGATTTTTTTATAGAAAAAATACAAGTTACTGGACACGATTATGATAATTCTGAAATCTGTGTAGGAATGATTTTTTTACCTAGAAATGACTATTCAGCACAAGAAAGTTGTAAAACAATAGTTGAGAGCGAACTAACTAAGAATAATTTTAGTATATATGGTTGGCGACAAGTGCCAGTTAATTCAAAAGTTTTAGGAGAAAAAGCTCTTCAAACCATGCCAGAAATCATACAAGTTCTCTTTAAACCTAACGATCCAAATTTATTAGATAAAAAATTAGAGAGAAAAATTTATGAAACTAGAAAGAGAATTGAAAATAAGGCTTTTGATGCCTCACTGAATAATTTCTATATTTGCTCAATTAGTTCAAAGTCTATAATCTATAAAGGGCTATATCTAGCAGAAGCATTATCTGACTTTTATTTAGATCTTAGAGACTCAAGATTTATTTCAAGATATGCAATTTTTCATCAAAGATTTTCAACTAACACTGCACCGAGCTGGAGTTTAGCCCAACCATTTAGGGCTATAGCGCACAATGGTGAGATAAATACTTATAAAGGAAATAAAAACTGGATGAAAGTTCACGAACAAGAAATGAGCAGCCCGCTTTTCGAAGACATAGAAAATTTAAAACCAGTAATACAAAAGGGTGTCTCTGACTCTGCAGCTTTAGATAATGTATTTGAATTATTAAATAAATCAGGCCAATCTGCTCCATTAGCTAAATTGATGCTAGTTCCGGATGCATGGTCGAAAAAAAATAAGACATTATCAAAAAGTCATCAGCAATTATTTAATTTTTTAAATAGTACAATGGAACCATGGGATGGACCCGCTGCTATTGCAGCTACAGACAATGAATGGGTTATAGCTGCAAATGACAGAAATGGTCTTAGACCTTTGAGATATGCTATCACAAAAGACAAAATGATCTTTGCAGGCTCAGAAACAGGAATGATTGATTTAAATGAAAAAAAAATTTTAACCAAAGGAAGACTAGGTCCTGGTGAAATTATTGGAGTCAGAATCGAAAAAGGTAAAGTTTTTTCTAATAGTCAAATAAAAGATTATCTAGCTAAAGAATTTAAGCATTTTAATTCTCAAATAATTGATTTAGATGAAAAATTATCAATCTCTAATGAAAAACATAATTTTGATGGCGAAAGTTTAAGGAGAAGACAATATACTTTTGGAATAAGTTTAGAGGATCTAGAACTTATCTTACATCCAATGGCAGAGGACGCAAAAGAAGCAACAGGTTCAATGGGTGATGATACTCCTTTAGCAGTGCTATCTGATAAGTATAGACCGCTTTACCATTTTTTTAGACAAAATTTTAGTCAAGTAACGAATCCACCAATTGACTCTTTAAGAGAAAATAAAGTAATGAGTTTAAAAACTAGATTTGGAAATTTAGGTAACATTCTTGATTTTGATACTTTAACCAAAGAGAATATTTATGTTTTAAATAGCCCTATTCTGTCAAATTCACAATTTAATAAGTTCACTAATTTTTTTGGAAAAAACTCGGTGACTATTGATTGCTCATTTTCACAAAATGAAAATTTAGAAGATTCAATTGACAGGATCCAAAGAGAGTCAGAAATTGCAGTAAGACAAGGTATTACCCAATTGATTTTAAGCGATAAAAATCTTTCATCTGAAAGATTACCAATGCCAATGTTATTATGTGTTGGCGCCATAAACACATTTTTAATACAAAAAAAATTAAGAGGTTATGTTTCTATTAATGTTCAGTCTGGAGAGGCTATAGATACACATTCGTTTGCAACATTAATTGGAGTTGGAGCAACTACAGTAAATCCATACCTAGCTTTCGATAGTTTATATCAGAGATATGAAAAAAAACTTTTTGGCCAATTTAGTTTTGATGAGTGTGTGCAACGCTACATTAATTCAGTTAACGCTGGTTTATTGAAGATAATGTCAAAAATGGGAATTTCCGTTTTAAGTTCATACAGAGGTGGATGTAATTTTGAAACAGTTGGATTGAGCAGAACAGTTGTAAATGATTACTTTCCTGGAGTTACATCGAAAATTTCAGGTATTGGTTTAGTTGGAATTGAAAAAAAAATAAGAGAAATTCACAAAGAGGCATTTGAAAGTACAGAAACTGTATTGCCAATTGGAGGTATTTATAGATACAGGAAAAATGGAGAAACACATCAATATCAAGGAAAGCTAATTCATTTATTACAAAGTGCTGTAGGCTCAAATTCATATGAGGCATATAAGAAATATGCTGATGGTATATATAATTTACCACCAATAAATCTGAGGGATCTAGTTGATTTTAGAAAAAAAAAATTGGGTCCATCAATAGATTTATCTGAAGTTGAACCAATAGAAAAAATATTAAAAAGATTTGGCAGTGGAAGCATGTCCCACGGTGCTTTGTCTAAAGAAGCGCATGAAACACTAGCTATTGGAATGAATAGAATTAAAGGAGCCTCTTGTAGTGGTGAGGGTGGAGAAGATGCAGAAAGATTTAAGGTGATGGATAGTGGTGATAGTGCGAATTCTAGAGTTAAACAAATTGCATCCGCTAGATTTGGTGTGACTGTAAATTATCTGAACAATTGTAATGAGATAGAAATTAAAATGGCTCAAGGCGCTAAACCAGGTGAAGGCGGTCAGTTACCTGGCTTTAAAGTAACAGAGGAAATTGCAAGGCTACGACATTCCACACCAGGAGTAACATTAATTTCTCCACCTCCACATCACGATATTTACTCGATAGAAGATTTGGCACAACTTATTTATGATTTAAAGCAAACAAATCCAAAGGCACGAGTTGGCGTTAAATTAGTTGCATCTTCTGGAATTGGAACCATTGCTGCAGGTGTAGCCAAAGCAAAAGCAGATATTATTTTAATTTCAGGTCATAATGGAGGAACAGGTGCAACTCCTCAAACAAGTGTAAAATATGTTGGAATACCTTGGGAGATGGGTCTTACTGAGGCAAATCAGGTTTTAACATTAAACAATTTAAGACACAAAGTTACATTAAGAACTGATGGTGGCATTAAAACAGGAAGAGATGTTGTTATTGCTGCAATGATGGGAGCAGAGGAATATGGAGTTGCGACAACTGCTCTGGTGGCTATGGGATGTATAATGGTAAGACAATGCCACTCAAATACCTGTCCAGTAGGTGTTTGTACACAAGACGAAAAATTAAGAGAGAAATTTACAGGTACCCCAGACAAGGTTGTAAATTTATTCACTTTTATTGCATCTGAAGTAAGAGAAATTTTAGCTGAATTAGGTTTTAAGTCACTAAATGATATTATTGGAAGAACTGATTTATTAATGCAAGTTAATAAAGCGTCACCAAATTTAGATGATTTGGATTTAAATCCATTATTTGTTCAGGCAGACCCAGGAAACAATAAAAGATATTGTGAGTCATTGGAGATTAATAAAGTACCTGAAACATTAGATCAAGAAATCTGGCCAGAAATAGAAAAATCTTTAGATAATTCAGAAAAAGTTGAGAAAGAATTTATTATCAAAAATACAAACAGGGCAGTTGGAACAAGAATTTCACATCATCTTTACAAAAAGTATGGTTACGAAAAACTTGATGAAAATTTCCTTACATTAAATTTCAAAGGCTCTGCGGGTCAGTCTTTTGGTGCTTTTTCATCAAAAGGATTAAAATTAAATCTTAAAGGTGATGCAAATGATTATGTCGGCAAAGGATTGTCAGGTGCTACAATATCGATAAAACTTTCAGATGAAAGTAATTTAGTTTCTAATGAAAATACAATCATCGGAAATACAGTTCTGTATGGAGCTACTTCAGGCAAACTTTTTGCTGCAGGTCAAGCAGGTGATAGATTTGCAGTTAGGAATTCTGGTGCAACTACAGTTATTGAAGGATGTGACTCAAATGGATGTGAGTACATGACCGGAGGAACAGTAGTTATTTTGGGAAATGTTGGAGATAATTTTGCAGCTGGCATGACTGGGGGTATGGCATTTATTTATGATAAATCTAATGAGTTTGAAAAAAAAGTAAATCCAGACTCGGTTGTTTGGCAAAATGTTGAAACAGATTATTGGATAAATTATTTAAAAGAATTAATTTTGGAACATTCAAAGGAAACAGGCTCTTTGTTATCAAAAAACATTTTTGAAAACTTTAAAGTTGAAATTAAAAATTTTGTTCAGGTTTGTCCAAAAGAAATGATTAATAAACTAAAAAATCCAATTACATTTAAGTCTAAGATAAAAGAAGTCAGTTAATCATAAATTTTAATTCTTTTAATAATATGCTTAGCCATTTAGGTGAAGATAAACTGTGATCACCTTTTTTAATGATAACTAATTTTTTTTTAGAATTTAAGAAGATTTTCAAAATTTTTTTTGAATAACTGATAGGGACAGACTCATCTTTTTGTCCATGAACCATAGTAACTTTTAATTTTACGTAAATTTTTTTATTGAATACTTTATTTTTACGTCCATCTTTAATTAGTTGTAAAGAGATTGGATATTCATACTTTCCATGCTTCAAATTAATAATTCCATTTTTTGTTATTTCTTTTTTCATTTTTTTTGAAAACTTATTCCACATTAAACCTTCTAAAAATTGAGGTGCAGAACCGATTCCTAAAAACCCTATAATTTGTTTTTTAAAAAACTTAAATTGATTTAAAGCGATCCAAGAGCCCATACTTGAGCCTACTAATATGATTTCATTTTTTTTGACAATTTTTTTAATTAATAAAGTTGTATCTTTAGTCCATTTTGAGATATTACCGTCAGTAAATTTACCAGATGATTTACCGTGACCAGAATATTCTAGTGCAAGAAAACCAAGTTTATTTTTTTTTGCAAAATTTAAAAATGCTTTGGGTTTTTTTCCCTCTAAATCAGACATAAACCCATGTAAAAAAACAATGTAAGTTGTATTTTTTTGGTAATTTTTTAAATATCTAATCTTTTTAGAATTATTTATTTTTAAGTAGTTGAATTTACTCATAAAAGTTTATTAGTCGACTCTATTATTATATAATCTTAATATATGTCGTCTAATATAAAAGTCTTACAGGTAATACCAAAACTAGGTTACGGAGGGGCAGAAACTGGATGTTATGATATTGCTCATTATTTAACAGAAAATGGGTGTGAGTCTTTTATAGTAACTAGTGGTGGGGAATTAACAAAATTTGTGGATAAAAAAAAAGTAAAATTAATTAAACTTCCAGTACATAGTAAAAACCCATTATTAATTTTAATTAATACAATTTTATTAATTGGGATAATCTTATTTTTTAAGATCTCAATTGTTCACGCAAGAAGTAGAGCACCAGCTTGGTCTTGTTTATTTGCAACAAAGTTAACAAATAGAAAGTTTGTAACAACATTTCATGGAACTTACAATTTTAGCGGTAAAATTAAAAAATTTTATAATTCTGTCATGGTAAGATCTGATTTGATAATTGCGGGATCAAATTTTATTTTTTCTCATATTAAAGAAAACTATTCTGAATTTTTGACAAGCCGAAAAAAATTTTTAGTTATTTTTAGAGGAATAAATGTTGATTATTTTGACTCTTCTACAAAATTAGAAAATGATGAAAAAAATTTACTTCGAAAATGGAATATAAATGATGAAAAAAAAATAATTCTAATGCCTGGTAGGCTTACTTCATGGAAAGGACAAGAATTGTTTATTGAGGCAATTAACTTAGTTAAAATTGAATTAGGTTATGAAGCTTTTCACGCGGTTATACTTGGAAATGATCAAGGAAGAGATCTATATAAAAAAAGATTAATTCGTCTTACAGAGCAATATCGTTTAACAAACCAAATAAAATTTATAGATCACTGTGAGGATATGGCTTTAGCCTATAAAGTTTCAGATATAATTGTATCAGCCTCAATAGAACCAGAAGCTTTTGGAAGAGTAGCAGTAGAGGCACAATCAATGGAAAAATTAATTATAGCTAGTAATATTGGAGGATCTAACGAGACAATTAATGATGAAAAAACAGGCTTTTTATTTAAATCAGGAGACGCAGAGTCTTTAAGTAAAAAAATAATTCGTGGATTAACAATGGATGAAACATCTATAAATCTAATGGGCAGAGAAGGAAGAAGTAATATAATTAAAAAATTTAATGTTGAAAAAATGTGTTTTTCTACATATTCAGAGTATAAAAGACTATTAAACTAAATGCCTATAATTACACTACCAGATGGAAAAAACATTGAATTCCCAACAGAAGTTACAGGTTTAGATATTGCAGAAAAAATAAGTAAGTCATTATCAAAACAAGCATTGATAATGAGTGTGAACGGTGAGCTAAAAGATCTATATTTTTCAATTAAAAAAGATTGTTCAGTAAAAATTTTTACTTCAAAAGATCCCGAAGGTCTTGAAGTTATAAGGCATGACACTGCTCATATTATGGCGATGGCTGTTCAAGAATTATACCCTGGCACACAGGTAACTATTGGACCAGTAATTGAGAATGGTTTTTACTATGATTTTGCTCGGAAAGAACCTTTTACAGAGAATGATTTAGAAAAAATAGAAAAAAGAATGTCAGAAATAATTGACAAAGATGTAAAAACAAGAAGAGAGGTTTGGAAGAGAGATAAAGCAATAAGCCATTTCAAAAAAATTGGTGAAAAATATAAAGCAGAGATAATAGAGAGTATACCTGAGGGCGAAGAACTAACTGTTTATCATCATGGTGATACATGGCATGATTTGTGTAGAGGTCCACACTTAGTTTCATCTGGCAAAATTGGTAAGGCTTTTAAGCTTACAAAAGTTGCTGGAGCGTATTGGCGTGGAGATTCAAATAATGAAATGTTACAAAGAATTTACGGAACTGGCTGGGCCTCTCAAAAAGATTTAGATGATTATTTAAAAAGAATTGAGGAAGCAGAGAAAAGAGATCACAGAAAACTTGGTAAAGAAATGGATTTGTTTCATTTCAGAGAGGAAAGCCCAGGATCTGTTTTCTGGCATGAGAAGGGTTGGGCATTATTTCAAAAATTGATTAACTACATGAGGGCTCGCCAAGATGCAGCAGGATACAAGGAAGTAAATACCCCAGAGGTATTAGATAGATTATTATGGGAAAAATCAGGACATTGGGAAAAATATGGAGAAAACATGTATACATCCGAGACTCCTGATGAAAAAGTTTTTGCGATAAAACCTATGAATTGTCCAGGTCATATACAAGTTTTTAATCAAGGTTTAAAAAGTTATAGAGACTTACCATTAAGAATAACAGAATTTGGCAAAGTACATCGATATGAGCCCTCAGGTGCTTTGCATGGACTTCTAAGAGTAAGGGCTTTTACACAAGATGATGCTCATATTTTTTGTTCGGAAGATCAAATCACTAGTGAGTGTTTAAATGTAACTAATTTAATTTTGGATATTTATAAAGATTTAGGTTTTGAAAAAGTGGTTTTGAAATATGCTGACAGACCAGAAGTAAGAGTGGGCGAAGATAAAGTTTGGGATAAAGCTGAGGCTTCATTACTAGAGGCAGTAAAAGCAACTAAATTAGAATACAGTATTAATAAGGGGGAAGGAGCCTTTTATGGTCCAAAAATAGAATTTGTTTTAAGAGATGCAATTGGTAGAGATTGGCAATGTGGAACAGTACAAGTAGATTTAAACTTACCTGGAAGATTAGATGCTACCTATGTTGACAAAGATGGAACAAAAAAAGTTCCAGTGATGTTACATAGAGCTTTGTTTGGATCACTAGAAAGATTTATTGGAATTTTAATTGAGAATTATGCTGGTAAGTTTCCATTTTGGATATCTCCGTTACAAACAGTAGTAATTCCAATCTCAGAAGATTTTGAAGAATATGCAAGTAAAGTTTCCAAAAAAATAAAAGAAGCTGGGATGAGTTCAATAGTTGATTTAAAAAATCATAATTTGAACTATAAAATAAGAGAACATTCCCTTGCAAAAGTCCCTATTTTATTAATTTGTGGTAAAAAAGAAGTTGACAGTAACTCGGTAACTATTAGAAGATTGGACTCTAATAAACAAGAAAATATGGAACTAAATAAATTTTTAAAAACATTTTCTGCTTTAAATAAAGCGTCTTCAATTTAAGTGGCAGATTTTAAGCAAAATTATTTTCAGAGAAGAACTAAAGATCGAGGTCCAAGATCTAATAATAGAATTTCATCTCCAGAAGTTCAAGTTATAGGCAGTGACGGAGAAAATTTAGGTGTCATTAGCACAAACGAAGCAATATCGATGGCAAGGAATCAAGGTTTAGATTTAATAGAAATAGCTCCAAATGCAAATCCACCAGTTTGCAAAATCATGGATATGGGAAAATATAAATACGATGCGCAAAAAAAAGCAAACCTTGCTAAAAAAAAACAAAAAATAATTGCATTGAAAGAAATTAAAATGAGGCCTGTAACTGAGACACATGATTATGAGTTTAAGGTAAAAAATGCAAAAAAATTTATTGCTAAAGGTGATAAAGTAAAATTTACAATAAGATTTAAAGGTAGAGAACTTCAGCACTCACATTTAGGCAATGAGTTAATGGCAAAGATCAAAGAAGATATGAAGGAAATTGGTAAGGTAGAATTACATCCGAAGTTCGATGGAAAGCAAATGATAATGGTAATTCAGCCTTTATAAGCTTTAATAGTAGTTGTAAATTAATAACATTCTTTGTATAAAATCGCAAAATTATGCCAAAACTAAAAACAAAAAGCTCTGCAAAAAAAAGGTTCAAAATATCTGCAAAGGGTAAAGTAATAATGGCCCAAGCCGGTAAAAGACATGGCATGATAAAAAGAACAAATTCTCAAATAAGAAAATTAAGAGGCACCACAACTATGTCGAAACAAGACGGTAAAATTGTTAAGTCATATATGCCTTACAGTCTAAGGGGTTAATATGGCAAGAGTTAAAAGAGGTGTAACTAGTAGAGCAAAACATAAAAAAGTTTTAAAAGCTGTTAAAGGTCAATGGGGCAGAAGAAAAAATACGATTAGAGTTGCAAAGCAAGCTATGGAAAAAGCTATGCAATATGCATACAGAGATCGAAGAAATAAAAAAAGAGATTTTAAATCACTGTGGATACAAAGAATAAATGCTGGGGTTAGAGCAGAAGGTTTGACATATTCTAAGTTTATTAATGGATTAAATAAATGTGGAATAAAAATTGATAGAAAAATTCTAGCTGAAATAGCCTATGATAGTCCAGAAGCCTTTAAAACTATCGTTCAAAAAGCTCAATCAGCTTTAAATTAATCTTCGCTATTGTTTTATTTCTCTGAAGAAATAATCTGTAAAAATGTCAGATCTTAAAAAAATAAAAGATGAATTTCTTTCAAAGCTTAGTGGAAAATTAGATATTTCAGAAATAAACCAAATTAAATCTGATCTATTTGGTAAAAGCGGATTAATTTCAACCCAATTTAAAAAGATAGGGACAATTGCAGAGTCAGAGAGAAAAAAATTTGCCTCTGACTTGAATATAATTAAAGATGAACTCCAGGATTTAATAAATTCAAAAACAAATGAACTTAAAAGTGCTGAAATTAACGAGAAATTAGAAAAAGAAAAAATTGATATTACATTACCTGAAAGATCATTTGTTCGAGGAAAAATTCATCCAGTCTCACAAACGATCGATGAAATATCATCAATTTTTTCCGAAATAGGTTTTAGCGTTGAAGAAGGACCAGACGTTGAGAATGAATATAATAATTTTACAGCGCTAAATACGCCAGAAAATCATCCTGCTAGGGATATGCATGATACGTTCTATCTAGATGAAAAAAAGCAGAAACTGTTACGAACACATACTTCTCCAGTTCAAATTAGAACTATGTTGAAAGACAAGCCACCATTTAAAATAATTGCACCGGGAAGAACTTACAGATCAGACAGTGACCAAACTCATTCACCAATGTTTCATCAAGTTGAGGGACTTCATATAGATAAAGATATAAACATGGGTCATCTAAAGGGATGTTTAGATTATTTTATCAAAGAGTTTTTTGAGGTAGATAAAATTAAGATGAGATTTAGACCTAGTCATTTCCCTTTTACAGAACCATCTGCTGAAGTTGATATTGGATACGAGATGAAAGATGGAAAAATTATAATTGGAGAGGGAAATCAATGGTTAGAGATTTTAGGGTGCGGAATGGTTCATCCCAATGTTTTAAAAAATGTTAAAGTAGACCCATCAAAGTTTCAGGGATACGCATTTGGTATTGGGATTGATAGACTTGCAATGCTCAAATATGGTATAAATGACCTAAGAGCTTTTTTTGATTGTGATTACCGATGGTTGAATCATTTTGGATTTGATCCATTGGATGTACCTACGAATTATAGAGGTCTCAGTCGATGATAATAACATTTGATTGGTTAAAAGATCATCTAAAGACAAATCTAAAAGAAAAAAACCTTTTAGAGCAACTTACCAATATTGGTCTAGAAGTAGAGAGTGTAGAAAGTATTTCTGGTGATAATGAATTATTCAAAGTAGCTGAAATTATAAAAACTGAAAAACATCCAAATGCAGATCGACTTAAAGTTTGTGACGTAAATATTGGTGAGAATGAAATTAAAAAAGTTGTGTGTGGTGCAGAAAATGCAAGGGAAGGATTGCTTACTATATATGCTCCTCCAGGTGCAATTATCCCTAAAACTAAGAAAAAATTAGTAGTCGCTAAAATAAGAGGTGTTACTTCTTATGGAATGCTTTGTTCAGAGTCTGAATTAAATCTGTCTGATGAAAGCGTTGGGATTACTGAATTAACCAAGGAATTTAGAAAAAATATTGGTAAAAGTTATTTTTTAAAATCAAAATCAAATCTTATTGATATATCCATAACACCTAATAGACCAGACTGTCTTGGAGTCAGGGGAATAGCTAGAGATCTGGCAGCATCAGGTTTTGGAAAGTTAGTAGATCTAGAAGAAAAAAAAATTCATTCAAAAAATAAACACACCTTAAAAGTAAAAATTAATAAGGAAAAAGGACAAGGATGTACTGCGTTTGGAAGCTGTTTAATAACAAATGTAAAAAATTCTGAAAGCCCTAAATGGCTTAAAGATAAATTAATTTCTATTGGTCAAAAACCTATCTCAGCAATAGTTGACATCACAAACTATGTAATGCTTGATATTAATCGTCCATTGCATGCTTATGACGCTGATAAAATTGAAAAAGGTATAATTGTTCGAAATTCTCATTCTGGAGAAGAGTTTATAGCACTTGATAATAAAAATTATAAATTAGAGAGTGGCATGTGTGTTATTACTGATAACAAAGGTGTTTTAGGACTTGGAGGAATTATTGGTGGTACAAGATCTGGTACAGAATTTAACACAAAAAATGTATTACTTGAGTCAGCTTATTTTGAACCTGGATCAATAAGAAATACAGCAAAAAAATTGAATCTTGATACTGATGCAAAGTTTAGATTTGAAAGGGGCATAGATCCGTTATCAATCGAAGATGGTTTAAATAAAGCTGCAAAATTAATAAAAGAAATTTGCGGTGGTGAAATAAGCAAAATTGACATTCAAAAAATAGAAACTTACAAAATAAAAAAAATTGCATTTGACCCAAATATTTTTGAAAAAATATCTGGTTTTAAAATTTCTTTAAAAGAAATGACTCAAATTTTAGAAGATCTTGGTTTTGGAGTTAAAAAAGATAAGAAAAGACTCAAACTGACTGTTCCTTCATGGAGACCAGATATTTCACAGGAAGTAGATATTGTTGAGGAGTTGGTAAGAATAAGTGGTTATGAAAAGATAAAGTATATAGAGCCAATTAAACAAAGAAAAAAACCTACTTTAAATAAGTTTCAAAAATTATTTCATTTTTTACAAAGATCAATTGCCTCCAAAGGTTATCTGGAGACAATCACTTGGTCGTTTACTGACAAACGTTATAATGATCATTTTAGAGATGAAAAAAAAGAAATTAAGATTATTAATCCTATTAGTTCAGAATTAGGAGTTTTAAGGAATTCAATTTTTTCAAATTTAATCATTTATATGAATAAAAATCTTGATAGAGGTTTTAAAGATTTATCAATATTTGAAATAGGCCCTATTTTTAATGGTCCTAATCCTGGTGAACAGAATACAGTAGTTTGTGGTTTGTCAGCAGGAAAAAAATCTAGGTTGTCTTGGATTGAAAAAGATAGAAACATAGATGTATTTGATGCGAAAAGAGACGTGATCCAAACTTTAGTTGAAGCTGGTTACGATTCTCAAAAATTTTTTATTGATAGCGAGACACCCAATTATTATCACCCTGGTAAATCAGGAAGAGTATTTTTAAATTATGGAAAAGAACAAATGGCTGCATATTTTGGAGAAATACATCCTAATATTTTAAAGCAGATTGACATGAAAACCGAGGCTTTAGTTGGTTTTGAGATTTTTATGGATAATTTAAAATTACCAGAGAAAACTTTAAATGATCTTAAAGTAAAATTTTCATTTTCTGACTATCAAAAGTCACAAAGAGATTTTGCATTTATCGTAAACAAAGATGTGAATGCCCAAGATTTGATAAATTGTATTACTAGTATTGATAAAAGTTTAGTGAAAGATGTTAAAGTTTTTGATCTTTATCAAGGTGATAATATCCCTGAAAACCAAAAATCAATTGCCATCAGTGTAACAATACAGTCATCCGAGAAAACTTTGAATGAGGCTGATTTAGAGCAAATTAATAACTTGATAATCAAGACAGTTGAAAATAAAACTGGCGCTAAAATTCGATCCTAATACCCAAATGAGCACTATTGATAATATTAGAAATTTTGCAATAATTGCGCACATCGATCACGGTAAATCAACGATAGCAGATAGAATTATCCATAAGTGTGGAGGTTTAACAGACAGAGAAATGAAAGAGCAGGTTTTAGATTCCATGGATATTGAGAGAGAGCGAGGAATTACGATCAAGGCCCAGACTGTTAAATTAAATTATAAAGCCAAAAATGGAAAAAACTATATTTTGAATATTATTGATACACCAGGTCATGTCGATTTTAGCTATGAAGTCAGCAGGTCATTGTATGCATGTGAGGGATCAATATTAATTGTTGATAGTACTCAAGGTGTTGAAGCTCAAACATTAGCTAATGTATATCAGGCTTTAGATATTGATCATGAAATTATTCCGGTTCTTAATAAAATTGATTTACCAGCTTCAGACCTAGATAGAACTAAAAAGCAAATTGAAGATGTGATAGGGATTGATACTGATAAAGCAATTCCTTGTTCTGGAAAAACAGGAGAAGGCATAAGTGAAATTTTAGAACAAATTGTTAATCAACTTCCAGGTCCTGAAGGAGAAACTAATAAAGATTTAAAATGTTTACTAGTTGATAGCTGGTATGACACCTATCTTGGTGTTGTAATATTAGTAAGAGTTATAAATGGTAAACTAAAAAAAAATATGAAAATAAAAATGCTCTCTACAAATCAAGACTACATAGTCGAGAAAGTTGGAGTATTTACTCCAAAAGCAAAAAATATAGAGGAATTAAACACTGGTGAAATAGGCTTCATAACAACTGGAATTAAAGTTTTATCAGAAACAAAAGTTGGTGACACTATTTGCGATGCTACAAAGGCATTGACTGATCCTTTGCCTGGTTTTAAACCCAGTAAACCAGTTGTATTTTGTGGTTTATTTCCAGTAGATAGTTCTGAATATCAAAAACTAAAAGATGGTTTAGCTAAATTACAACTTAACGATGCAAGTTTTTCTTTTGAACCTGAGTCCTCATCAGCTTTAGGTCTTGGCTTTAGATGTGGATTTTTGGGATTGCTTCATTTGGAGATAATATCTGAAAGATTAGAAAGAGAATTTGACGTCAATCTTTTAACAACTACTCCTGGCGTTGTGTATAAGGTGAATCTAAATAATGGAAAAAGTATAGATTTACAGAATCCTTCTTCACTTCCAGATCCCACATTAATCAAGTCAATCGAGGAGCCTTGGATTAAAGCCACAATTATAACTCCAGACGCATATTTAGGTTCACTAATTAAGTTATGTCAGGATAAGAGAGGTATTCAAACAAACCTCTCTTATTCGGGGAATCGAGCGGTAATAAACTATGAACTACCTCTTAATGAAGTGGTCTTTGATTTCAATGATAGAATAAAATCAATGACTAGTGGATATGCAAGTTTTGATTATGAAATTATTAATCATAGAGAAGGCGATTTGGTCAAACTTGGAATTTTAGTAAATAGTGAACCAGTTGATGCTTTAGCCATGATGATACATAAAGATTTTGCACAAAAAACTGGAAGAGAAGTATGTGAGAAACTTAAAGACTTGATACCCAGACATAATTTTATGATACCAGTCCAAGCAGCTATAGGCGGCAAAATTATTGCGCGAGAAACAATTAAAGGATTTAAGAAAGATGTATTAACTAAAATTCACGGGGGTGGAGCAACCGACAGAAAGAGAAAGTTATTAGAGAAACAAAAAAAAGGAAAGGCAAGATCTAAACAATTTGGTAGAGTTGAGATACCACAAGAAGCTTTTATAGGAGTTCTAAAAATCAACAAAGATTGAAAATGAATATCATAGATTGTTTTCTTTATAATAATGAGGATCTAATATTAGAATTAAGATTAAATTTATTAGATAAACATATTGATAAGTTTGTGATCATTGAGGCAAGATATAATCACAGCGGAGAAATAAAAGAAAATTATAATTTCAATATAGAGAACTTTAAAAAGTTTAAAGAAAAAATCATTTATTTAAAATTAGAGGATTTTCCAAATGGTTTTAATCATTGGGAAAGAGAGAACTATCATCGAAATTATATTTTAAAAGCTTTAGAAAATACAAATCAAGAAGATTACATAATTATTTCAGACATTGATGAAATACCAAATTTGGAAGAAATTAACCAAGTGCTTATAGATAAAAGAAAATATACCGCTTTTAAACAAAAGATGATTTACTATAAATTCAATTTACTTAATGCTTCAGAGCCAAATTGGTATGGGTCGAAAATGTGTAAATTTAAATATTTAAAGAACCCTCAATGGTTAAGGAAACAAAAAGTAAAAAACTATCCTTTTTATAGATTGGATAAAATTAAATGGAACATTGTAGATAAAGGTGGCTGGCACTTTTCTTTTGTAATGCCTCCCGAGGAAGTTAGTAAAAAAATAAAATCATTTGCTCATTCAGAGTTTAATAAAACTAAATTTACAGATATTAATCAAATTATTAAAAAAATAAATTCTCATAAAGATTTATTTGGAAGAGATTTTAAGTTTAAAGTTATAAAAGATGAGGAATTACCCAATTATATATTAGAAAATAGAGAAAAATTTTCTGATTTTTTAGCTTAGTTTTTTAAGAAAATTATTGAATTTTAAAATAGCGGTGTATCGAGCAAAATAATATACAACCTTTTTGAACCTCATAGTGATTAAAGAAAAAAATATTTTTATCAAATAATTATTTTTTTTATCAATAATGTTTTTCATCATATCCTTATGATTATCTGATTTATGAAAATAATGAAATTTATCTAGTAGATAATAATGTTCTCTCAAATAGATTTTTTCGAAAATATTTTTTACTTTGCTGATACCATGTGAATGAAAACATTTTGAGTCAAATACTTGAATAATATACTTATTTTTTTTTTTAATTTTTCTACATAAATCATCGTCAGAAAAAAAAAGGAAAAAAATTTCATCAAATAAACCTATCTTAATAAAATCTTCTTTTTTAAAAAACATGCATGCACCTAGAGTGTTTTCAACACAAATATCACCCTCAAGTTTGATTGGATAATCCTTTTCTCCATTTTCGGGTAATAAGCCCCCAGCATAAGTTAATTGATTATTTTCATTATAAGATGTCGATGTGGTTAAATAACAATCCCTATTTTGATTAAGTTTTTCGTATAATTTTATTATGCTTTTATTATCAATAATACAGTCTGGATTTAAAATTAATAAAAAATCAGTTTCACATAGTTTCACACCTTGATTATATCCTGCAGAAAATCCAATATTTTTTTTGTTTAATATATATTTTTCAATCTTAAAATTTGCCTCTACTTTATTTTTTAATTCTAAGTTATTTGAGTTATCAATTATTATTTTTTTAAAGTCTCTAATTTTGTCCAAAGTTTTAAATAAGATTTTATAATTTTCGCGATACAAAACAATTATAATTGTAATTGTATCTTTAAAATTATATTGATCCATTAATTTTTATACCACTAAATTTGATAATTAGAATTATCAAAAAATTTTTGTAAACATGAAAATTTACAAAAATTTTTTTAAATTTATTGTATCTAAAAAAATATCACCATTTCTATCTTTATTTTTAAGTTCATCAGTTTCTATTAAATTAAAATCTAACTCTTTTATCTTAGAAATATGCTGATCAACAAAGTTTGGGTGTTTTTTTGGCTTTATTTCAATTATCTTGGTATCTTTTTTGCAAAATGCTAAATTTGCAAATGCTGCCCCATGAGCCCCTATAATTATTTTTGCATTATTAAAGAGATATATCTGTTCCTGAAAAGATAGCTGTCCAACTTTATAACTTGTAAAGCCTTCATTTTTTAAGAAATTTATAATTTCTTGATTGTTTACAAACTGACAATGTGAAAAAATTGACTCACTTCTATCAATGAATATTTTTTCATTACAATTAAATTTTTTTCCATGATTTATAAATGTCTCATTTATCCATCTCACGATCCATTCAGGTAATTTTTTAGCCTCTTCCAGTATAAAACCTTTTTTATACCAAGGATGCTCTGTGCAGATTATTTCATCCGCTTGTATGTGTCTTTTTTTATTAGAGTCAATTATTTTTAGATTATCGTAACCTAAAATTTCTAGTGTCGATCTTTGGTATGTTTGAAGTTTTGATATATATAGATAATCTATTTCTTTTAAATTATAATTTTTAGAACAAATATTTATTTTAGGCAAAATATCATAAAGCCAATGAAAATAATTTCTATGACCACTAGCTCCTTGAGTTAATGATAAAACTCTTCTTTTAAATTTTGTCTTTAAATATGGTGTTCCTTTGTAAAGAACCGAGTTATAATTTGCATCTTTGAATTCACCTTTAACTTGTTGATAAGAAACTTTATCAATTATTTTATTTCCAGATATAATTGCAACATTCTCTACAAAATCATTAAATATTCTCCCGTTTTTGATTTTATATATTAAATATTTATTATTATTTGGATCTTTAAGATTTTCATCTTTTACTTCCTCAATTGAAATATCTTTTTCATTTTCAGGATTCTTACAAAAAATTATTTTTCCATATAGAATTATGAAAAATGACCTAATTAAACTTTTGTATAAAAAACTAAGTTTTTTTTTAATCTTTTTCATTTATTAGCATTAAAATTATTTAAATAATTACTTTGCTAAACTTTTAGAATATAAATCAAATAATATGAAATTACGAACATTTTATAAAATTTACTATGAGCACAGATTTAAAAAAGCAAATTATATTTTAAAATTATATATATTAATTGTTATTCCAATAAAATATTTTATCAATTTAATTCATCTGCCGAAAATTATTAATTTAGATAAATTTGTAGATAGATTTGGTTTAAGTGAAACTTCAGATTTAGGAAAATTATTTGATTTTTTTAATAGTGATAAAGGCAATCAATTTGAGAACCAATATGCTCATCCATCCAAGAGGACTACGCTAAAGATAAAAGGACATGGTTACAGCAATTTTTATCAAAAATATTTCGAAAATTTGAAATCTAAAAATCTTAATATATTAGAAATAGGATCATTTCATGGCAATGCTTCAGCTGCATTATTTTTTTATTTCAAAAATTCAAAATTTTTTGCAGCAGATATTTATCCTGATTTATTTAGATATAGATCAAATAGAATTAAAAATTTTTATGTAAATTCGTCCAATGAAGATTCCATACAAAAAAATATAATTGATAAATTTTCTGATAATTTTGATATTATAATCGAGGACGCAGGACATTCCTTGAAAGATCAAATTATCAGCTTATTCATGCTTTTTAAAAAATTGAATAGTGGAGGTCTGTTTATTGTAGAGGAACTTGATTTTCCTGATACCAGAAAAGATATGAACCTTAAGAATGAAAAACCAACTCTTAGAGAAATCTTGTTTAAATTTAAAAAAGAAAAAACATTATTAAATTCAAGTTATATCAAAAAAAATGATAGAGATAATTTTTTATATAATATTGACAGTATAGAAATATATAAAGGTAATTTTAACGAAATAGCAATTTTAAGAAAAAAATAGAACTTATTTTTATGAGAAAAAAAATTGTAGTAACAGGTGGCACAGGGAGATTTGGAAATCACTTAAAAAGTATTTTCACTAAACATAAACTTTTTTTCCCAAATAAAAATCAATTCAATATTTTAAATTTTAATTCCATGTTAAAATATTTACAAAAAACAAAACCTGACATTGTTATTCATTTAGCTGGATTTTCAAGACCGATGGAGTTACACGAAAAAGACATCAATAAAAGTATTAATCTCAATATAATAGGGACTGCCAACGTCACAATGGCTTGTTCCCATAAAAATATTAAATTAATTTATTTTTCAACTAATTATGTATACCCCGGAACAAATGGAAACTATAATGAAGATGATCCTTTAAAACCTTTTAATAATTATGCTTGGTCAAAATTAGGTGGCGAGTGTTCAGTTAAATTATATAAAAATTCTTTGATTTTAAGGGTTTGTATGACAGAGAAACCGTTCATACACAAAAAAGCTTTTGCAAATGTAAAGACTAGCTTCATGTATCATGATGAAGTTGCAAAAATTCTTTTTAAGCTTTTAAACAAACAGGGGATAATAAATATTGGTGGAAGGGCACAATATATTTATAATTTTGCAAAAAAAGAAAATAAAAAAGTAAAAAAAATTTATCAAAATAAAAAGATGAAGATAAAAGTACCGTTTGACTCCACAATAAATATAAAAAAACTTCAGAAAATAGTAAAAGTAAAATTTTAGAAATTGATGGTCAAAATGAAAATTTATTGTGTTACAAATATTGAATTAAAATACTTAGAACAATTAAATTTAAACTTGGCCGGTGTAGGAAATAAAAAGTTTAAAAAAAGATATATTTCAAGTTTATCAGGCAAAAACATACAATCTAAAGAGAGAAATTATTCAGAATTAACATTTCATTATTGGTTTTGGAAAAATGAATTAAAAAAACTAGATAAAAATTTGTGGGTTGGTTTTTGCCAAAAAAGGAGATTTTGGCTTCAATCAAAAAAAAAAATAACCAATTTTAAGCAACTTCAAAAATTCATTCTTAAAAAACCTCCAAAAAAATGGTCAGATTACGAAAGCATTATATGTAAACCAATTAAAATTGATAATCCTAAAAAGATGAAACTCTTGAAAAGAGGATACAAAAATTTATTAAAAGATCCATCGATAATTTATGATAAGAAAAAACAAAATATTAAACTTCATTTTGACATGCACCATGGTTTTGGAATTTTAGATAAGGCTATCAATCATCTTAAAAAAAGTGAGAGAATTTTATTTAGAAAATTTGTGAATGAAAATAGTAGTTTTAATCCACATATAATGTTTATTTCAAAAAAAAAAATAATTGATAAATGGTTTAAAAGTTTATTTTCATGGCTCTTCAGTTGCGAAAAAGAGTTTGGTCTTAAAAACTTAAAAGGTTATGATCAACAACGTTTATATGCCTATCTAGCAGAACGGTATTTGTCTTTTTGGTTTAAAAAAAATACAAAATATTTAGAATGGCATTGGACTTTTTTTGAAAAAAAAACTCACTCATAAATTAAATGAAGATTAAAAATGTTAATATCGCTGGTTTAAAGATAATTAAAACAAAAATGTTTTTTGATAATAGAGGTTTTTTTAAAGAGGTGTTTAAAAATAATTTGATCAAAAAACATTTTAAATTTGATGTAATGTCTTCGTCTAAAAAAAATGTAATTCGAGGCTTACATATACAAACTAAAAAACCTCAGGCAAAAGTCATTACTGTTGTTTTTGGAAAAATTATGGATGTCGCAGTAGATTTAAGAAAAAATTCAAAAACGTTTGGAAAATATTATTCTTTAATAATATCAGATAAGTCTGAGTATTCTTTTTACATTCCAGAGGGTTTTGCTCATGGTTTTTTATGTTTATCAGATAAATGTATAGTTCATTATAAATGTTCTGAGTATAGACATAAAGAAAGTGAAACAACTTTAGATTGGAGAGATCAAGAAGTTAAAATTAAATGGCCAATAAAAAAACCAATTTTATCTAAGAAGGATAAAGTTGGTAAAAAGTTAGAATTTTTCAGATAATTCTTTTGGAGAGATGGCCGAGTGGTTTAAGGCGCACGCTTGGAAAGTGTGTGTATCTTCACAGGTACCGTGGGTTCGAATCCCACTCTCTCCGCCACCAATTCAACTATAAAATTTAGAATGTTTTTTATTCATTAAAATCACTATTTTAAAAGTTTTTAAGGGTTAAATATTTTTTTACTTAGCCTAGTTTGTGGACTAGTTTGATGCTAAAAAATAGGTAATGGGATTAAGAAAAAAAATAAAAAAATTTTTTTATACTAGAAAATTTTCAAAAAAAGATTATTTAGCAAATATAAATAATAAAAATATTTTGATAACTGGAGCTAATTCTGGAATTGGACTTGCTTTAACAAAAAAAACTTTAGCTCTAGGTAATAAAGTTTTGGCTACTTATCGAGAAAATTCTAAAAATTTAGAATGTATAAAGAATGAAAATTTAACGATAGTAAAGTATGACCAAAGAAATATACATGAATGTAAAGATCTTGAAGAAAAACTAAAAGAAACTTCAATAAATTTGATATTTAATTGTGCTGGTGTATTTGGAGGATCTTTTGAAGACCAACAAATAGAAAAACTTGATTTTAGAAAATTTCAAGAAGTACTAATGGTTAATTCATTTTCTATTTTAAAAATTATGCAAATAATATTAGGTGACAAATCATCAACTAAAAATCTTCAAGTTTTAATTAACATTAGTAGTGATGCTGGCAGCATTAAACTAAATAATCAAGGTAACGCATACATATACAGAGCTTCAAAAACAGCTTTGAATTCTATAACGAAAAATATGTCTATAGACTTAAATGCTAGATTGAAGACAATAGTATTTGCTATAGATCCTGGCAATGTTCAATCAGGAATGAATCCAGGCGGACAAATAAAAAGTGAAGTTTGTGCTAATTTAATAATTGATTTGATATCATCAAATGTTGAGTCATTTAACGGAAAATTTATTAATTCATTGGGCAAAGAGATACCTTGGTGATTTTTTTAATATAATTACCTGAAAAACATTCTTTCGAATCTCATTTTACACAACATAAAATAACCCTTGAAATATCACACTTATTTTACATTTATATAAGAAATTTGTGATTATAATTGAGCAATTTTTAACAAAAAATGTTATAATTTTTTTTTCCTTAATTTAAAAAAAATGGCAAATAAAAATACATATCAAGCAGATTCTATCAAAGTGCTTAAGGGTTTAGAGGCAGTAAGAAAAAGACCAGGAATGTATATTGGTGATACCGATGATGGAACTGGTTTACATCACATGGTTTATGAAGTTGTAGATAATTCAATTGATGAAGCTCTAGCAGGATATTGTAAAAATATTAGTGTAAAATTAAATTCTGATGGAACCGTAACTATCAATGATGATGGTCGTGGAATTCCAACAGATATACACAAGGGAGAAAAAAAATCTGCTGCCGAAGTAATAATGACCCAACTTCATGCTGGTGGAAAATTTGACCATGATTCTTATAAAGTTTCTGGAGGTTTGCACGGTGTGGGAGTCTCTGTTGTAAATGCTCTATCAGAAAAACTCTTTTTAGAAATTAATAGAGAAGGGAAAAAATATTCTATTGAATTTCGTAACGGTGAAGCAAAGGCACCCCTTAAAATTTCTGGTAAATCAAAACAAACAGGTACTCAAATAACTTTTTTACCTTCAAAAGAAGTCTTCTCATCAATTAAATTTAGCGCGAATATCTTAATCAAAAGAATGAGAGAATTAGCTTTTTTAAATAAAGGCATAAAAATAACTTTCATAGACGATAGTCAAAAAAAAGAAAAAATTTTAGAGTTTAAATATGATGGAGGCCTAATCGAATTTGTAGATTATTTGGACGAGAAAAGAGAAAAGTTACAAAATAAAAATGGAAACGATTTATTTAGAAAACCTATATATATTGAGGGTAAAAAAAATGATGTAGAATTAGAGTGTTCATTAAAATGGAATGCAGGTTACTCTGAGGATATTTTTCCTTATACAAATAATATCTATCAAAAAGATGGAGGAACACATTTATTAGGCTTTAGGAGTGCGTTAACAAGAATAATAAATAAATATGCAAACGAAAATAATCTTCTTAAAAAGAATAAATTAACTATTTCTGGAGATGATATAAAAGAAGGTTTAACATGCGTCTTATCAACTAAGATTCCTGATCCTAAATTTTCCTCTCAAACAAAAGACAAATTGGTGTCATCAGAAGTGAGAATGATAGTTGAGACATTAGTAAACGAAAAATTATCTATATGGTTTGATCAAAATCCTTCGGTAGCAAAAGTAGTTTTAGCTAAAGTTATACAGGCTGCAATGGCTAGAGATGTGGCTAGAAAAGCAAGAGAAAATGTCAGAAGAAAAGGAGCTATTGAATTAAGTGGCCTTCCAGGAAAATTAGCAGATTGTCAAATAGGAAAACAAGAAGGAACAGAATTATTTATCGTTGAGGGAGACTCAGCTGGTGGTTCTGCGAAACAAGGTAGGAATAGATCAAATCAAGCAGTCTTACCTTTGAGAGGAAAAATACTTAATACTTATGTTGAAGATCTAAAAATAAAAAAAAATGGAAATGGAAATGGAAATGGCTCAGATCAAAGAACAAAAGCATTGTCCAAGATGATATCTTCAAATGAAATAGTTACATTAATTAATGCACTTGGATTAGATCCAAAGGCTCATGA
Source organism: uncultured Pelagibacteraceae bacterium (assembly GCA_902539445.1). Taxonomy (GTDB): domain Bacteria; phylum Pseudomonadota; class Alphaproteobacteria; order Pelagibacterales; family Pelagibacteraceae; genus Pelagibacter. The sequence continues at coordinate 117,818 of CACBIY010000002.1, read as the reverse complement.
AATTGATTTAAAAGATTTAAGGTATGGAAAAATAATTATAATGACGGATGCTGATGTTGATGGATCTCATATCAGAGCATTACTATTAACTTTCTTTAATAATAAACCTTTTAATAAGTTGATAGAAAATGGCCATGTGTATCTTGCTCAACCACCGCTATTTAAAATTAATAAAGGTTCCAAAGGAATATATATTAAAGACGAAGAAGAATTAGAAAATTATATAATGGCTAATAGCAAGGAAATTAAAAAATCTAAGAAAGGTACAAAAGAGTTCTCAAAATTGATAGAGGTTGAAAAATCTAAAATGAGTATACAAAGGTTTAAGGGTTTAGGAGAAATGAACCCAGAAGAACTTTGGAGCACAACGCTTAACCCTGAAACGAGAAATTTACTTCAGGTTCAATATTCAAAAAATTCAAAAAAAGATCAGGAATTGATACATACTTTGATGGGTAATGATGTAACATTAAGAAAAGATTTTATCATCTCTAACGCAATAAATGTTCAAAATTTAGATATCTAGCCCATGAAGTTCTTTGAAACTTCTAAATTTCATACTTTAAAAAAATCTACTTATATCTCCTTAAGATGGATTGGTATAATAGGTCAATTAATTTCCGTTTATATTGTTTATTTTTTCTTCAATTTTAATTTTAATTTTATTTTATCAAATTTAATTATTTTTGTAGGAGTTTTGAGTAATTTTTACTTGGTGTTTATTTATAATAAAACTCAACTTTCAGATAGATCTGCATTAATTTTTCTAATGATAGATATTTTTCAATTAGGCTCACTTATATATTTAACAGGAGGAATCGCTAATCCTTTTGTAATTTTTTTATTAATTCCCAGTGTATTTGCGTCCTCAAATCTAGGTATCAGAACTAATTTATTTCTAGTTATCACAACATTATTAATGATTATTTTTCTAACATTTTATTCAGAAGATTTACCTGCACCATTAAATAATCATTTTCATGTTTCTAATTATTATTATTTTTCAATTCCAATCGCTTTAATAATTGCCTTAATTTTTTTAAATTATTTTGCGATAGTTTTTGGATCAGAGTCCAGAAAAAGAAAAGAGGCTTTAAGTAAAATGGAAGAAATAATGGCTCAAGAACATGAGATGTTATCTTTGGGAGGTCAAGCAGCAGCAGCAGCCCATTCTCTTGGAACTCCTTTATCTACGATTAAAATTATCTCACAAGAGTTAAAACATCAATTAAAAGAACGTAAAGAATTGACCTCGGATATAGAATTATTATCAAGTCAAGTTGAAAGATGTAATCAAATTTTGAAAAGATTATCTTTAAATCCAATTGAAGAAGATGATTTTATAGATGAAGACTTGAATTTTAAAAAATATATCAATCAAATTGTAAACTCATTTGAGGAAACAAGTAATAAAAAATTTATTTTAAATTTTGATCAAGATTCAAGCCCTAGAAAAATTCCAAAATCAATAGAGATTATATATGGTTTGAGAAATTTTATTGGAAATGCAAATAAATTTGCTAAAGAAAAAATATTTATAACCCTTAAAAGTAATAATGAATATACTGAAATTACTATTGAAGATGATGGAAAAGGATATCCAGGTGAGATATTGTCAAAAATAGGTGAACCTTATTTAAGATCACTCAAGAATATAGATAAAAATCAATCGGGCTTAGGTCTTGGAATATTTATAGGCAAAAACTTACTTGAAAAAAATTTTGCTTCTTTAAATTGTCAAAATTCTAAAACAAGATCTGGGGCAGAAGTAAATATTAGATGGAAAAATCAAGATTTAAAAAAAATTTAATGTAATTTAGCTTTTTTATCAAATAATGAGCTTAGTTGTGAAATCATTACATCACCAAGTTCATTTACATCAGTGATCTTGATTGCTCTTTTATAATATCTAGAAACATCATGACCAATCCCTATAGCTAAAATTTCTATTTCAGATTTATCCTCAATAAACTTAACCATTTTTTTTAAATGTTTTTCTAAAAAATCTCCTGAATTTACTGATAAGGTTGAGTCATCAACCGGTGCACCATCTGAAATTACCATTAAAATTTTTCTTTCCTCTTTTCTTTTTTTAATTCTATTGAAAGCCCATGTTATAGCCTCCCCATCTATATTTTCTTTCAATAAGCCCTCTTTTAACATAAGTCCGAGGTTATCTTTTGCCTGCCTCCAATGAGTATCAGCTCCTTTATAAATAATATGTCTTAAATCATTCAACCTTCCAGGTGTCTTTGGCTTATTATTTTTATTCCATAACTCTCTACTTTGCCCGCCTTTCCAATTTTTTGTTGTGAACCCTAATATTTCTACTTTCACTGAGCAACGTTCCAAAGTTCTAGACAAAATGTCAGCACAAATAGCTGCAATTGTAATTGGTCTACCTCTCATTGACCCCGAGTTGTCAATTAAAAGTGTTACCACTGTGTCCTTAAAGTCTAAATCTTTTTCTTTCTTGAAAGACAATGAATTATATGGATCCATTATAATTCTTGGTAGCTTAGAGCTATCAAGTAATCCTTCCTCTAAATCAAACTCCCAAGCTCTATTCTGTTTTGCCAATAATTGTCTTTGAAGTTTATTAGCAAGTTTAGTTATAACATCTTGAAAACCAATTAATTGTTGATCTAAAGTTTTTCGAAGCTTATTTGCTTCATCTGCGTTTTCAAGATTTTCGGCTTTCGTAATTTCGTCAAACTGTGTTGAAAAAATTTTATAATCTACATTTAGATCTTTTAAATTTTTCTTTTGGATAACTTGCTCAGAGTTTTGTTCGTCTGACTCTGTATCTACAAGTTGTTCATCTAATTTATATTCATCAATATTATAGTCCGAGTCTAGACTGGCCTCCGTTTCATCTTGCTTGTCAGGATCTTTTTTGTCTTCATCCTCACTATCATCATTTTCACTTGACTGATTTTCTTTATTATCCTCTGGTGTTTCATCCCTTTTTTCATCGTTTTCATCTGATTGAAAAATGTCCATTTCTTGCAGTATCTGGGAGAACTTCGAACTATAAATATTCTGATCTTCTAAATTTTGTTTAAAAAATTCTATATGTTCAAAAATTGATTTATCAAAATCTTTTTCCCAGAAGTTTAACATTCTTGATGTTAAAGAATTGAGTTTGATATTGTGGAAATTTTTCAGCATATATAATTCAAAAGCCTCAACTACAGGCACATCATCTTTAGATTTAATTTGATCTTTTCTTTTATGGTCGATCATCTGAATATAATTATCCTCTAAATTTTTTTTTACCCCTTTTAGCATTTTTGATCCCAATTTTTCGTATCTTATTTTTTCTGTAATTGTATAAAGTGATTTACATGACGAGCTGGTGGGTAAATTCTTTTTAAATATTGATTCATCAGAAAATTTCTTTTTAAGAGCTTTGGAGTCCGTTTCTGCTCTAGCCTTAATAAAATCATTTTTTGAATTTAAATTTTCTAGTTCAATTGAATCTTGTTTTTCAGAATTTTTAATATCTTTTTTTGGATTGACTCCTAAATCGTCTGAGATTACTCTTACTGTAGACGACAGAGCCTGTCTAAGTTTTTCCTTAAAACTCTCAGATTTGTTATTCATTAAATTTGAATATTTAATAAGGACTCTGGTAATTCCTCACCAAAACATCTTTGGTAATACTCTGCAATTATATTCTTTTCGATTTCATCGCACTTATTTAAAAACGTTACTCTAAAAGCATAACCTGTATCTTTAAAAATTTCTGCATTTTCAGCCCAGTGTAAAACTGTTCGCGGACTCATAACTGTTGATATATCCCCAGCTATAAATCCTTTTCTAGTTAATGATGCGACTTTAATCATATTAGAAACTTTTTCTTTACCCTTTGTATTATTTAACTCTTTATTTTTCGCTAAAATAATCTCCATTTCTTTATCAAGGCTAAGGTAGTTTAAAGTTGTAACAATATTCCATCTATCCATTTGTCCTTGATTTATTTGTTGAGTTCCATGGTAAAGTCCTGTTGTATCTCCTAAACCAACAGTATTAGAGGTTGCAAATAATCTAAAAAATTTATTTTGTTTAATAACTTTATTTTTATCTAAAAGAGTAAAATTACCTTCTGCTTCAAGCACTCTCTGGATAACAAACATTACATCAGGTCTTCCTGCGTCATACTCATCGAATACCAATGCAACGGGGTTTTGTATTGACCAAGGCAAAATTCCTTCATTAAATTGTGTAACTTGCTTTCCATCTTTCAAAACAATTGCATCCTTACCTATTAAATCTATACGACTTATATGACTGTCTAAGTTTACTCTGATGCACGGCCAATTTAATCTTGCAGCAATTTGCTCTATGTGTGTAGATTTTCCTGTGCCGTGATAACCCTGAACAAGAACTCTTTTATTAAATGCAAAACCTGAGATAATCGCTAAAGTAGTATCACGATCAAATTTATAATTTTTATCTATTTCTGGCACGTACTCGCTTTTTTTAGAAAATGCATCGACCTCCATATTAGAGTCGATCCCAAAAGTCTGTTTTATTGAGAGTTTTATGTCAGGTTGGTTGTTTAAATCTGGTGTCAATTTTTTTCTCTGTAAGTATTTTTTAACTGAGTATAAGCCAAAGTTATTGATTTAAGTTTTTCTTCAAATTTTTTATTACCAGAATTCATATCAGGGTGAAATTTTTTAACAAGTATTTTAAATTTATTGTAAATTTTTTCCCATTTCGACCCTACTGAAATACCCAATATTTCAAATGCTTTAATGTCTTTGTGATTATATCTAAATTGTCCCATATGATTAAAATCGCTTTTTAACTTTTCTTTATCAAGATCATCTCTCAAAGTATTACTCCACAAGACTTTAAAAAAGTTATCTGAAGAACTAAAACTTTGCGTAGGTTTATGCCAAACCATATCTGATTTTAAAAAGTCAATTACTTGATCATCATTCATACCCGAAAAATAATTCCAATTTTTGTTGAATTCTTTGACATGATTTAAACATAATAATCTAAATTTTTTACTATTATCTTTTTCAACTGGTGCTTTATATTCACCAATTTCATTGCAATTATTCCAGTCACAGATATTTTTCATGATATAATTATATCAAATGAATATAGATGAATTAATCTCAAACGTAAAAAAAAAAATAAAAAAAAATATTAATATCGAAAATATTTTGATAGAAGATAAAACATTTTTACATAAAAACCATTCAGGACACGAGAGTAATAAATTTCATTTAAAGGTCACTATAGACTCTGAGGAGCTTAAGAAATTAAATAAAGTTGAGAGTAATAAAAAAGTTTATAAAATATTAGATGAGGAATTAAAAAATCATATTCACTCTTTACAAATTTTAATTAATTAATCTCTTTTTTAAAAAAAGTTTAACAGCAACATCTGAAATTTCTTTTTCAATTATTGGACCTCCAATTTTTTTAATTAACATAAGCTTAATATTTTTAGAATTATTTTTTTTATCCCTCATCATAAAGGATATGATCTGATTAATTTTTTTTATTGTAAAATAGTTTTTAATAGAAACTGGAAAATGATTATTATTTAGATGTTTAATCGCAGAGTCAAATTCTTTATTGGTAATCAATTTTTTATTTTTACTAAATTCAAAAGCAGATTTCATACCCAGAATTACCGCCTCTCCATGATTTAATTTTTTTGAAAAATTTAAACTTGCCTCATATGCATGAGCAAAAGTATGTCCAAAATTCAAAATTTTTCTCAAATTTTTTTCTTTTTCATCTTTTTCAACTATTGATTTTTTTACTTTACAACTCTCATAAATAGATTTTTCAATAGTTGGAGACTTTAGTTTTAATACGTCATCAATATTTTTTTCCAGAAAATTATAAAACTTTTTATTTGTAATGAATGCATGTTTCACTATTTCTGCGTAACCACAAACTACTTCTCTAAATGGTAGACTTCTCAAAACGTCTACATCACTGATAACAATTTTAGGTTGATAAAAACTTCCAATTAAATTCTTGCCTTGAGATGTGTTAATGCCTGTTTTTCCGCCAACAGAAGAGTCAACTTGTGATAACAATGTTGTTGGAATATTAACAAATTTTAAACCTCTTTTGAATAAACTTGCAGCAAAACCTGCTACATCACCCGTAATGCCTCCCCCAATAGATATTAAACAGTCATCTCTTGAAAAATTCTTTTGAAGTAAAAGATCTAGAATTTTATTAACATTTTTCTGGTTTTTATTTTTCTCATTTGCATTGTAAATAAATTTTTGAGTTTCATATCTTTTTAGAGATTTTGAAATTTGTTTGACATATCTTTTTGGAATATTTTTGTCTAAAACTAACAAGCATTTTTTAAAGTTGATAGAATTTTTTTTTAATATTTGTGATAAATTAGAAATTAAATTTCTCCCAATTATGATAGGATATTTTTCTGAATTAGTTTTAACTATCAGTTTAATTGGACTCATAAATATCTATGATTTTTTTTGCAATTTGTTGTTTTGTAAAATTCTCACAATCTATTTTATATAGTGCTTTAGAGTAAATAATTGAACGTTTTTTTATGATTTCTATGAGTTCATTTTTACTTGAATTCACTGCTAAAGGTCTTTTTTTGCTGTTTTTTATCCTATTAACTAACGTATCGATATTCCAATTAAGCCAAAATGATAAGTGATTTTCTAGAACCTCATTTTTGATAACTCGATTAATGAAGCCTCCTCCACCAAGTGCAACTACACCCTTTTTACTTTTTAAAATATTAAGAGTTATTTTTTTTTCAATATCTCTAAAGAAGTTTTCTCCTTTAATTTCAAAGATTTTTGATATTTTCATTTTTTGATCATTTTCAATTAATTGATCAATATCAAAAAAATTAAGATTTAGTTTTTTTGATACCATAGAGCCAATAGAACTCTTTCCAGAGCCCATCATTCCGATAAAAACTAAATTTTCCTTTGATTTCATAAGTTTCTTTATTGAAAAAACACAAATATGTCTTAATTTGAAATTATTTAAATCTATATGCAATTTACTAGAAAAACAAGTTATAGCAAAAGCATAATTGGATTATTGATAAAATTATTTTTATTTGCAATTGTATTTATTGGAATAATTTTTCTTTTAAATAAATTGGACTTCCCAGCACCAAAAAAAACAATTGAAAAAATAATACCTAATGAAAATTTTAAAATTGTTAAATAAAACTTTTTTATCAATTCTAATTATTTTTTCTTTTTCGATAGCCAATTCTTTCTCAGAAAATGAACCTGTAGATATATGGAATATTGATAAAGAACAAATACAAGAAAATTCTGAGAATAAGGAATTAATTTCTATTACCGAAAGTGAGCTTGAAACTGAAAAAATTGATGTTTTTAATATGCAAACTAAAAAAAGATCAGATTCAATTAAAGTTGATGAAACTTTAAATTCCAAAGAAATTAAAATAATAGGTCTTTACGATCCTGAGGATTTTGGATTAAAAATTGATATGTGGTCGAATTCTAATGGTGATCAATTAAAATACCTTTTCTCTAATCTAGCTAAAATAAACTTATCAAGCGATGCTTCAGAACTTATGAACATAGTTTTATTAACTAATGCTTATTATCCCAAAAAAAATATTAGTGAGAAGGATTTTTTAAAAATCAAATCAGATTGGTTAATAAAACATAATAACTTAGAGCTCATAGAGGAGTATTTAATTAAGAATGATATTTTAAATTTACACCCTAAACTAAGTAAATATTTAGTTGATAAATATTTATCTGAGTCTAAGCTTGATGAGGCTTGTAAGATTTTTTTAAATAATTCAGAACCAATAAAAAATAATTATTTGTCAAAATTTAATATCTATTGTTTGATAAACAATGGAAAAAAAGATGAAGCACAATTAATTTTTGACTTAAAAAAAGAATTAGGTTTTAAAGACCAATATTTTGAAAATAAACTAAATTATCTTTTTGGATACACAAATGAAGTTGATAAAGCTGTATCTGAAAAAAGTATCTTAGAGTTTCATTTGGCCCATAAAACAAACCCAGAATTTTTTTTTGAACCAAAAGAAAATACTAATCCATTAATATGGAAATATTTAGCTGCTTCAAATTTATTATACCAAACTAATGAAATCGACTTGGATGAATTAGAAAAAATAGAATTAATTGAATATGCTACTCATAACAAGAATTATCTTGAAGATGATTTATTTCAAATTTACAAAAGATTTCAGTTTACGATTGATCAATTTTTGAATGTCAAAACAGTATTCAAATCTTTAGCTAATATTGAGAGTAGGGCCCTTTTATATCAAAGTGTATTGTTAGAGTCTGACATAAATAAAAAAATAGAGTTAATGAAACTTCTAAAAGAAGCATTCATCAAGGATAAAATTGGTAATGCTTTTGAGGAGAAACTAAAAGATCTGTTACAAGATATTGAATTAGATCAAGTTTCCTCAAAGCATACTAGTTTTTATTTAGAAAATATTAATACTGATGAAAAAAAACAAACTAAAATAAAGTATAATGATGATCTTTTACATCAATCGAAACTTATAAAATATTTTATTGGGGAATATAATCAAACAAAAGCAGAAAAAGATCTCAATAATTTTCTCAAAAAAATAAAAAAGGATAAAAAGTATTCTATCTCCAAAAAAGATATTATTTTAATTGAGTCATTGAAATCAGATGGCATAAAAATTGATAAGAAATACGACAATTTATATAAAATTCTAGGCTCTGAAATGCCAACAGATATTCAAGTCATGGTAAATAATAATGAGTCTGCTTCAACAATTCTCAGAATTATAGAGGTCATTGGTCAAGATGAGTTGAATACTTTAGATGAGGATACCCTATTTTTTATAATAAGTGCACTAAATCAATTAAACATAGACTCTATTCGTAATAAAATTCTATTAAAAGTTCTTCCTTTAAAAGTTTAAAAATTAGTTTATCTATTTATCTAATGAGCATTAAAGATATAATTACAGTTCCTGATGAAACTTTGAAAAAAATCTCCGAACCATTAGAAAAAGTCAGCACTAACGAAAAAAAACTTATTAATGATTTATTTGATACAATGTACGCTTCGAAAGGTATCGGATTAGCTGCAGTACAAATAGGTATCCTTAAAAGAATTTTAGTAATTGATGTGTCAAATAAAGATGAAAAGAGCGAGCCTTTAAGTTTCATAAATCCTGTTATAAAAAAAGTGAGTGATGAAACCTCAATTTATGAGGAGGGTTGTTTATCAATTCCAGATACATTTATAGAAATTGAAAGGCCAAAAATTTGTGAAGTGGAATATATTGATATCAATGGGAAAAAAAAAAATTTAAGGTGTGACGGTCTTTTATCAACTTGTTTACAACATGAAATTAATCATTTAGATGGAAAATTGATAATTGACCATTTATCAAAATTAAAAAGAGATATCATCATCAAAAAAATTTCAAAAACAAAAAAAAATCCTGACAGAATATTAGTTTAGAAATGCCTAAAAAAATCATTTTTATGGGTACACCCATGTTTGCAGTTCCAATATTGAAATCACTCTATCAAAATGGTTTTCCAATAAATTTAGTTTATACACAACCACCCCAAAAATCCCACCGAGGTCAGAAGATAAATAAATCACCAGTCCAAGGTATATCAGAAACTTTAAATATAGAATTCAGATCTCCACAGAACTTGAGAAACAACACTGAGGAATATGAGTTTTTAAAAAAAATGGAGGCTGATCTTGCAATTGTTGTAGCCTATGGACAAATAATTCCTAAAGAATTCTTAAGTTTAACAAAAAAAGGTTTTATAAATATTCATGCATCTATACTCCCAAAATGGAGAGGTGCTGCACCTATTCAGAGAGCTATAATGAATTTAGATACAGAAACAGGGATTAGTATAATGAAAATTAATGAAGAATTGGATAGTGGACCTGTAAGTAACACTTATAAAATAAAACTTGATCAAAGTCTCAATGCAAAAGAGGTCTCAGAAAAACTCGCTTTAATAGCAGCGGATAAAATTTTAGATGTTGTAGATGAAATTTTTGAGGGTAAATCAAACTTTGTTGATCAAGATAATTCCAAAGCCACTTATGCAAAAAAAATTACTAAAAAAGAAGGACAAATAGACTGGAATAGCGATGCTTTAAAGATAATTGGAAAAATTAATGGCTTATATCCTTCCCCAGGAGCTTTTTTCAATTTTAACGGACAAAGATATAAAATTTTAAAAGCAGAAATTGGAAATGGGATTGGTAAAAATGGTGAGGTTATATCAGATGATCTTGAGATAGCGTGTGGGGGTGAAAAATCTATTAAAGTTTTTGAAATACAGAGAGAGGGGAAAAAGGTGCAAAAAATTGGAGAGTTTATGCTTGGATCCCAAATTAGAAAAGGTTCAATTATATCTAATGTTTAGATATCAAATATTGATAGAGTATGTAGGCACCAATTTTAGAGGTTGGCAAATTCAAACAAAAGGTAAAACTATACAAGGCATTATTCAAGAGAGAATTTCTAAACTATTAAAAGAAAAAATTATTTTGTTTGGCGCTGGGAGACTAGACAAAGGAGTGCATGCACTTGAACAATCTGCTCATTTTGAGTGTAAAAAAAAAATTGAAAATCTGAGTAAATTTGTCAAATCTTTGAATTATTTTTTAAATAAGGAAATGATTTCAATTATTAAAATTAAGAAAAAAAACAATGATTTTCACGCAAGATTTTCTGCAAGAATGAGAATATATAAGTATAAAATCATTAATCGTCCCAGTAGACCAGTAATAGATAAAAATAGAGGATGGCATATTATTAATAAACTTGATTTAAAGATAATGAAAAAAGCTGCGAAAAAATTAGTTGGTACTAAAGATTTTTCTACTTTCAGAGCCTCAAGCTGTAGAGCTAAAAGTCCGATCAAAACAATGAGATCAGTTAAAATAAAATCTAGAAATAGTAAAATAGAGATAGAATTTCAATCTCAATCTTTTCTACAACAACAAGTTAGATCAATGGTTGGTTGTTTAAAATATGTAGGTGAAAAAAAATGGACTCTAAAAAAATTCAATTTTGTTATGAACTCAAAAAAAAGGATTTTGTGCGCACCACCAGCACCACCTGAAGGTCTTTATTTAGCGAGAGTTATTTATTAATTTTTTTTTGTTACTCATTGCAAACTTTTTACTAATTCTCCATCTAGACTCTTCTCTTACAATATACCCACAGCAATTTTTTGAACCGCATTTGCAAGGAAATTGCTTATAGTCTTCATCATAACCAAATCCATAATCACAAGTAAACTCCTCTCCTTTTTTAATATCACGAATTGCTGTAATCCATACTTTTAAACCTTTGCCATTATAATCGCAGTTATTATTGCAACTATGGTTTACTAGACCTGCAATATTCCATGAAAAATCTCCATCGAGAGTATATTTTTTATTTAATGTGAATAAGTAAATGGGTTTTTTATTATCAAACTTAATTGACTCATCAACCTCTTTATTTGTAATAATTTTGCCAACGTAATTAATTATTTTTGTTCCTTCTTTAATATCACGTGTAGCATAAAGACCTCTTCCTTTCTTATCAATTTTAGATCTTTTAATTCTATAAAGTTTCATATGAGTGAATTATTATTAACTTAATCTAAATCAATTAAATTCTACAAGTGCGTTAACATGTTCATTAGCACTTTCAGATAATGCATTTAAATCATAGCCTCCCTCAAGAATAGAGATAACTTTGCCTTGAGTGAACTCGTTGGTAGCAGCTAAAGTTCTTTTAGTAATTTCATAGAAGTCTTTTGTTTCAAGTTTAAATTGAGCTAGAGGATCATCTTTATGAGCATCAAAACCTGCCGAGAATATAAGAAAATCAGGTTTATAATTAATTAACCTATCTAAAACTCTATTGAATGCATTTAAATATTCTTCTGAGTTTGTTCCTGCTGGTAAAGGTATATTTAAAGAGTTATTAAAATCACCCTTATCTTTATCTGTACCTCCTCCAGGATAAAAAGGATATTGGTGAGTTGAAATATATAATGAATTCTTGTTATTACGCATAACATCATAATTTCCATTTCCCCAGTGCACATCAAAATCTACACACGCAACCCTCTTATATTTATAATTTTTAATTAAGTAATTAGTGGCTACCCCAGCGTTTGATATACAACAAAATCCCATTGCCTTATCCTTTTCCGCATGATGTCCTGGAGGTCTTGCTAAACAAAACGCGTTCTTAAATTCTTTATTTTCTATTCCATCAATGGCCCTAATTGTTGAGCCAGCTGCATCAAATACTGCTTTTTTACTGTCTGGTGATATTACAGTATCTCCATCTAAAAATTTTAGACCCTTTTGAGGGAATGAACTATTTAAATTATCAATATATTCTTTTGAATGTGTCATTGCCAATATATCATCTGGCACATTACCTGGTTTTTCCCAAATCAGATCACTTCTTTTTTTTAATTTTTCTTTTATAGCAATTACTCTTTTAGGCTGTTCAGGATGACCATCACCAGTGTCATGTTTTTCATAAGAGTCGGAATTTACAATTGCTGTATTCATTTAAAATAATTTTTTAAAATATTTTCATAAATTTTTGTAAGATTTTTAAGATCTTTAAGAGATACTGCCTCATCAACTTTATGCATAGTTTTTCCAACTAAACCAAATTCAAGACCTGGACATATGGTTCTTATAAATCTTAAGTCTGAAGTTCCACCTGTTGTAGATAATTTTGGTTTTAATTTTGTTATCTTTTTAATAATATTTTGTATCATAAATGTTGTTTTGTTAGGTTTTGTCAAAAAAAGCTTCACCAGAAACTCTGTACTCAATTTTAAATTTTGATTTATGTTTTTTGGTCATTTTTCTAAAAATTTTGTTAAGTTTTTTTTTAAGAGAATTTGAGGAATGTTTATTATTAAATCTTATGTTGAATGTTGCTTCAGCTGTCGCTGGAATAACATTATCTGCAGTATTGTTTATATTTATTTTAGTAACCTCCAAGTTTGTAGGTTGAAAATTTTTAGTTCCTTTATCGAACTTAATTTCCTTTAATTCTTTTAAAATATTAACAATTGTAGTTGAGGGATTATTTGCTCTAGAAGGATATGCAACATGACCCTGTAAACCAAATATAATTAATTTACCAGTTAAACTGCCTCTTCGACCAATTTTAATCATTTCACCCAAAACATTTGGGTTAGTTGGTTCACCGACTAAGCAAAAATTAATCTTCTCTCTTTTTTTTCTCAAAAACTCTACAACTTTTTTTGTGCCATTAACTGCATCACCCTCCTCGTCGCCTGTTATCAACAGACTAATTGATCCATCAAATTTTTTATTTTTTGATAAAAACTTGCTTACAGCAGAAACAAAAGCTGCAATAGAACTTTTCATATCATTCGCACCTCTTCCAATTAAGTGACCTCGCTTAATAGATGGTCTGAATGGATTAGTTGTCCAATCTTTTATATTTCCTGGAGGCACAACATCCAGGTGACCTGCATAACAGAAGTTTGGACTTTTATTTCCGAATCTTGCATATAAATTTTTAACAGGCTTAAAGCCTCTTTCTTTAAATTCGAGTGTTTTTGTTTTGAAACCAAGTCTTTTCAATTTTTTTTCTAAAAATTTCATTATACCTGCATCTACAGGAGTAATTGAAGGAAATCTAATTAGCTCTTTAGCTAATTGTAACTGATTTAAAGTTTTCATTTCAGTCTCTTAAGAGGTCGTTTATAGAAGTTTTTGACCTTGTTTTTTCATCAACCTGCTTAATTATTACAGCACAGTACAACGACGGTGCAGCCGAATTATTTTTGTCTGGCAATGAACCTGGGACAACAACTGAGTACGGCGGAATTTTACCATAAGTGATATTACCGGTTTTTCGATCGACTATTTTAGTTGATTGACCTATATACATGCCCATACTTAAAACTGAACCTTCCCCAACAATCACCCCCTCAACAACTTCTGACATAGCTCCAAGGAAAACATTATCTTCGATTATCGTAGGTAAAGCTTGTGCAGGTTCTAAAACTCCACCAACTCCTGATCCTGCTGAGATATGACAATTTTTTCCGATTTGACAACAGCTACCTGCTCTTGCAAATGTATCTATCATCGTTCCCTCATCGATATAAGCTCCGATATTTACATAGCATGGCATCAAAACAGCATTTTTTCCAACAAATGATCCTTTTCTAACTGGAGAATTAGGAACCATTCTAAACCCAGCTCTTTCATGATCTTCTTTTGACCAACCTGCAGTTTTACCTTTTAACAAGTGAGATTTATCATACCAACTACTGTAAGGACCATTTAAGTTTTCCATTGGATAAATTCTAAAGCTTAACATAATTGCTTTCTTTAAATGCTGATGTGTAACCCATTCACCATTTATTTTTTCAGCAACTCTTGATTTTCCACTGTCCAAATCACCAATAACCTGATTGATTGCATCTTTAATTTTTTGGTCTGAATTTTGGTTTATTTGATCTTTAATTTCCCAAGCATCATTTATAATTTTTTCTATAGACATAATTTATTGACTTTTTAATAACCTTATTTCCTTAAGAAATAAAGACAGATTTTCAATTTTATGAGAAATATAATCTTTATCAGAATCTATCTTGCCAAAATGTTCATCATTAATTAACCAAACAGTTGCACAGCCCCGCTCGTAACCAATACTCAGGTTTTTTGCGATATCTTCTATATAAATGGTTTCTTTTGGATTCAATCCAAATTTTTTAACCATTAAATCAAAAGTTTTAGCCTCAGGTTTTGGCACATACCCAGCATCTTTAATATCAAAAACTTTATCTCTTCCAAAAAGATCATAAACACCTAAATGAGTTAAAATATTTTTAGCATGCTCGGCGCTCCCATTAGTAAAAATAAACTTTTCCATGTCTAATTTTTCAAGTTCATTCCTCATTATTTTGTCCTCTTTCATAAATGAAAGATCTATTGTGTGAACATATTTCAAGAATTCTTCTGGAGGTATATCATGATGTATCATTAAACCATTTAAGCTCGTGTTATATTTGTAGAAATAATTTGTCTGTAATTTTTTTGCTTCCTCCATATTTATTTTCAGTCTCTCAGATATAAACATTGTCATTCTTTGAGAAACTTGACCAAATACTTTTTCAAGGGAATAATTGTTGTGTTTTCCGTAACAAACCCCATCAAGATCTAACAGAAGATATTTCATTTTTTTAAAATTTTTCATTTTCTTATTAAAGTCCCAGAACCCTTGTCAGAAAAAATTTCGAACAATATAGAGTGTTGCTTTCTTCCATCAATTATTCCGACTGCTGTAACCCCATTTTTAACTGCATCTAAACAAGTATTTATTTTAGGTATCATTCCCTCTGTAATAATATTATTTTCAACCATCTTTAAAACCTCTGTTGAAGTAATTTCATTAATTAGTTTTTTGTCTTTATCTAAAACTCCCTCAACATTAGTCATTAATAGTAATCTTCTGGATTTTAATGACTTTGCGATCGCACCAGCAGCTGTATCACCATTAATATTATATGGATGATTATCATTTCCCAAACCTAATGGTGAAACTATTGGAACTTGTTTTTTATTAAGAATTTTTTTTATAAGATCATTATTAATTTTCTTAGGTATTCCTACAAAACCAAGCTCTTTTGCTTCTGGTGTCACTTCAATTATATTGTTTTTTTTTCGTATGAATTGAGGTTGCATGAGTACCAAATCTTTTTAAAGAATCGACAATATCGTTATTAAAATCAATCAACACTGACTCAACAATGTTTATCATCTTTTTATCTGTTACTCTTAAACCTCTAATAAATTTTGATTGAATATTTGATTTGTCTAGTTCTCTTTTAATTCTTGGACCTCCTCCATGAACGACTACAAATGAAATACCTAACTTACTAAGTATATTTATATCTGTTATAAAATTATCAAAGATATTTCTATCTATAAAAACATTTCCTCCGTATTTTATTACTATGAGGTCATTTTTATATTTTTCTATGTATTTAGACACTTCGTCAATTGGTGGTCCATTATTTGGAAGTATTTTTTTTAAATCCATTTTTATTATTATGAAATAATTAATTTTTTAAGTGACAGTTTTAACCGTAGTCCTTTTCATAATGAATACTTGTTGAGCCATAGTTAAAATATTATTCACAGTCCAATAAATTACTAAGCCACTTGGAAATGGCGCTAATATTACGGTCAAAAAGAGTGGAAAGAACATAAATATTTTAGCTTGCATAGGATCAGTGGGAGCAGGATTTAATTTCTGTTGTACCCACATAGAAACTCCCATTGCAACGGGCCAAGCGCCAATCATTAAAAATGATGGCACATCATAAGGTAGCAGTCCAAATAAATTGAATATACTTGTTGGATCACGTTCACTTAAGTCATGTATCCATCCATAAAAAGGCATATGCCTCATTTCTATAGTAACGAATAAAACTTTATACAAAGCAAAAAATACCGGTATTTGAACGAGAATTGGAAGACATCCAGACATTGGGTTGACTTTTTCTTTTTTATAAAGTGCCATCATTTCTTGTTGTAATTTCATTTTATCATTTTTATGAAGCTCCTTTAATCTTACCATTTCTGGAGTGAGGGCTTTCATTTTTGCCATGCTTCTAAAAGAAAAATTTGCTAAAGGAAAAAAAACAAGACGAATACAAATTGTTATAGCTATGATAGCTAATCCATAATTACCAAGTAGTTTGAAAAAATAATCAATACCAAAAAACAAGGGTTTTGTTATGAAATATAAGAAACCCCAATCAATAACTAGATCAAATTTATCGATAGCTAAACTTTTTGCATATCCATCAATGACATCCACTCTTTTGGCAGCAACTATTATTTGTAAATTTTCTTCAATAGAATTATTTGGACCCAATTCAAGCGGTTCAGTTGCAATAAAATTCGCTCTAAATTTATCTTTATAATCAAATGTTGTTTTAAACTCTTTATTTTGTGGAGGTATTAGTGAAGTAATCCAATATTTATCACTTATACCCAGCCAACCTTTTTGAGCAGTTTTTGTAAACTTTTTCTCTTGAATATCGTCATAATCTTCCTCAATTAATTCATCATCTAAAGTTGCAATTAATCCCTCATGAAGAATTAAAAAGTCTATTATGTCTGGGATCTCATTTCTTATAATTTGACCATAAGAATAAAAGTCATATTTTCCATTTGTTTTGTTGATAACTCTTTGCTTGATAGAAAATAAATATTTATCGTCTAAAGAAATTTCTTTTTCAAAGGTAATTCCTTGATCATTAGTCCAAGATAATTTAATTGGAGAATTTTCAGTTAATTTTCTATTTCCTTTAATAGACCAGATGGTCTCAGATGTAGGAATATCTATATTTTTGTCAGAGGTTACAAATCCACTTTCAATTAAATAACCTTCTTTAATATTTCTAGGTCCTAATAGTATTATTTTTTCATCACCTTCAAGTTCAACATTATAATTTTTAAAAGTTAGATCGTCTATAGCTGCACCCTTTAAAGATATCGAACCGATTACATTAGGATTTTCGAATTCAACTCTTTCGCTTTCAGTTAAAGCATCTTTTCTTGAAATCTCAACAAAAGTTTCTTTTTGTTCTAACATTGGTGTATCAGTGCTTTGTTCTATTTTTTCTTTTTCTACAAGATTTTGATCTTTTGATGATTTTTCAGGAATAAAAAATAATGAATATAAAACTATTACCGCTGAGGATAATGCAATAGCTGCTATTGTATTTTTAGAGTCCATTATTTTTTTGCTTTTATCTTTTTTTTAACTGGATCAAATCCGCTATTTCCCCATGGATGGCATGACATAACTCTTTTTAAACTTAGCGAAAAACCTTTTATAAAACCGTAAGTTTTGAGAGCCTCAATACTATATTCTGAACAAGTTGGTAAATATCTGCATGAGGGACCAATCAAAGGACTAATTATATATTTGTAGGTTTTAATGAATTTGATTAATAGCTTTGTAAAAATATTCATTTGTTTATTTTAATAAATTCTTGAAACAAGGTTTCTTTTATTATTTTAAATTCATTATTTAACATAGTTGGCTTGGCAATAACAAGATATGAATAACGCAAATTTATCGATATTTTTTTAAATGCATCATTCATTATATTTCTAAGCCGTCTTTTTATTTTATTTCTCTTTACGGCATTTCCAATTTTTTTCTTTGTCACAAATGAAATATTAAATCTGTTTTTGTTTTTATTATTCAGATAGCCAAAATAAATTGTGACATATTTATTCGACACCTTTTTTTGTTGAAGTAACTTTTTAAATTCTTCGTTTTTTGAAAGAGCAAGAATTTTGCTTTTCATTGATTAACCAGACACAGTTAGCGATTTTCTGCCTCTTGCCCTTCGTCTAGCTAAAAGTTTCTTGCCACCCTTAGTTTTCATTTTTGATCTAAAACCGTGTTTTCTTGCTCTTTTGATTTTAGAAGGTTGATAAGTTCTTTTCATAAAGTGAATTAAGTTTATTAAAAATTTCGATCTTTATAGTAATTAAATATATAAATAGCAAATATAAGATTTTATAAATACTGTAGCTAATCATGGAAAAAACTAAAAAAATTAAAATATTTATAGGACTATCTTACTTAGCATTATTGATAATATTTTTATTATTATTTTTTTCAAAATTTAGCCTTCAAGAAATAACATCTTATGAATTTATAAAAAATAACAGATCGTATTTTGTTGAGCTTAAAAACTCAAATTTATTTCTAGTATCGTTAGTTTTTTTATTATTAACAATATTATGGGTATTCCCCTTTTTAGGATTTGGCTCTCCAGTTGCTTTGATGGGTGGTTTTATTTTAGGTAAATGGATTGGCACTCTTATTGTAGTTTTGGGTTTAAGTATAGGCGCTACTTTTTTATATATTTTTGGAAATTATTTTCTTAAAGATTTGATTAGAGAGAAATTTTTAAACAAATATCAAAATCTAGAAACAAAATTTAAAAAATCAGAATTTATTTATCTTTTAGTTTATCGTTTTATAGGAGGTATTCCTTGGCAAATTAGTTGTCTATTGCCGACAATTTTTAATGTAAGAACTGTAAATTTTTTCTTTGCAACTTTAATTGGTATTATTCCACAAATATTTTTAGCTGTATCGATTGGAAGTGGTATAGAAAAATTAATTGACAAAAATCTAGAAGCGCCTGGGTTTCTTGAGCTAATATTATCCTCTGAAATTTATATACCTTTAATTGGATTTTTTATTTTGGTGGTATTAAGTATTGTTGGTAGAAAAATATTTTATAAAAATTGATTTACTCTACATATTTTTTATGCCATTTCATAATAGTACTCTCTTGAAATAATCTAATACTGTCAAACCCTATAATTCTTTTACTTGCGTTATACGGTATCTTCCACAAAGGGTTTGTTCCAATATCTCCTGTCAGACTAGTTTTTGGATTCCATCCGAAACAAAATACTATAAAAAAAAATGTATATATATATTTTTTGTTTAAAACTTTTACAAAAAAGTTTTCCAAAATTTTATTATTAACAAACACAAGTTTTTTTTTATGAAGATACAAAAATGAAATAACAGAAAAAGTATAGAATATATTTACTATCCTGCCCCAATCAGACATCATCATGAATAAGATAAATATCGGTGGTACAACTGAAAAAAAGAAAATTTTATTATTTAATCTTCTAAATTGTGAAAATTTAATTAGTAAAAATAGTGGTCCAAAACCAATTAAAATAATCAAAAAGTATCTTAAAAATATTTCAAAATTAAGGAGATTAAAGTTTGCTTGAAATTGATCATATATAGAGGATTTGCTCAATAATAATGCACAAGACATATAACAATTTTCATTAAAATTTTCTTTTAAAAAAATAGCCATGTTTTTATGATCAGCTTCAGAGATAGGATTGAGAGCAATATAAACACCTATTAAGACAGCTGGCACAAAAGTGAATAGATATTTAATTATTGATTTAAAATCTTTGTCAAAAATGCCCTCTATATAATCTACTATTAACCAAAAAATAAAAAAAAAGATCACCGGTTCCCATATCAGCATCAATAAAGGTAGGAAAAATATTCTAAAAAAAATTTTTTTGTTTAAAATTTTGAAGTGTTAGATAAACTAAGTAAAAAGAGAAGATAATAATTTCTTTTCTTCCCAAGACCTCAATTTCCGCAACAGGGTATAAAAGAAATATCGGAGTAAAAATACTTAGTAAGATTATCTTATTAAACTTAACAGATTTGAAAAAATTTATTAACAATAGATAATAAATACCAATAGAAAAAATTTGAAAATAAAAGATTGATTGTCGTAAACTGAAATTTAATAATTCACTTATGTTTATAGCAATTTGACCGATTAAGCCCCTTTTTGTGAATCCGCCTTCATAATTTATCAACCATTCAGAAACTGTAGAGTCGTTTCCAACATTATATTTTCCGTATAAGAAAAAAACACTAAAAATAAACAATATTGAAATATATAATTTGAAATATTTAATAAAATTAATTGTATTGTTCATTTTTATTTTAATGGTGCCCTGACTAAGAATCGAACTTAGGATTTATCCTTACCATGGATACGTTATACCACTTAACTATCAGGGCAGACTAATTAAAATCAATTTTTAATTGATTATATTGTAATTATTTCAAATTATTGCCTTAATTTTTTGGCCAATTTGATTTATATAACATTAAGGAATTTTATGGGTATTCATTACGATTATAAATCTACAAAAAGTGCTAAACTTATGGAAAAGCAAGCCAAAAGAGAGAAAAAGCTTGCTGAAAGAAAAGCAAAACGTTTGGCTAAAGAGGGTATTAAAAAAGAGAGTGATAAAGATAAGGTCCTAGATGCATCAAAACCGATTACTCTAGATTTTTTAACTAATCCAGATAAAGAATGAATACAAAAAATAAGAATGAGCGATTGAGTTCCGCCCTTAGAAAAAATTTAAAAAAAAGAAAACTTTTTCAAAAAAAAAATAAAAAGAAAAATAGATAATGTCTATCCAGCCTGATTCTTGGATAAAAAAAATGTGTGAAGAACATAATATGATCGAACCATTTTTAGATCATCAAGTTTCTGAGGGGAAAATATCTTATGGCCTCAGTAGTATGGGTTATGACGTAAGGATCTCAGATGAGTACAGAATATTTACTAATGTAAACAGTTCTTTAGTAGACCCTAAAAATTTTTCTGAAGATAATTTTATTGAGAGGAAAGGACCTCACTGTATAATTCCACCAAATTCTTTTGTTTTGGCTAAAACAGTCGAGTATTTTAGAATACCAAAAGATGTTTTATGTATTTGTGTTGGAAAAAGTACTTATGCTCGAACAGGTATTATTTGTAATGTAACACCAATAGAAAATGAATTTGAGGGAAATATAGTTATAGAACTAAGTAATACTACACCTAACCCGGCAAAAATATATTCTAACGAGGGTATAGCTCAATTCTTATTTTTTAAATCAGATACCCAACCAGAGACAACTTATAAGTCTAAGAATGGCAAATATCAGGGGCAAACTACAATTCAGGTAGCGAAAATTAAGAAATAATTTATGGATAAGTTTTCTATTGAAGGCCCAAGTAGGATAAGGGGAGAAGTTAAAATTTCAGGATCCAAAAATTCCTCACTTCCAATTTTAGCAGCGACTTTATTATTCAATCAGCCAGTTGTGTTAAAAAATTTACCAAGGGTAAAGGATATTAATACCATGATAAATTTGTTAAGATCTTTAGGTTCGAAAATTATTTTATCTAAAAATAAAAGAGTCGCCAGAATACACAATAAAAAAAATCTAAAAACATTTGCAAGTTATTCTCTTGTTAAGACAATGAGAGGTTCAATTTTGGTACTAGGTCCTTTAATTGCCAGATATTATAAATCAAAAATTTCTTTACCTGGTGGATGTTTGATCGGAGCAAGACCAATAAATTATCATTTAGATTCTTTGAAAAAACTTGGGATGAACTATCTTTTAAAAGATGGCTATATTTTAGCTAAATCCAATGGTAAATTAAAAGGAACAACTATAAAGTTTCCTAGACTATCTGTAGGAGCTACAGAAAATTCTATAATTGCAGCTTGTTTAGCAAAAGGTACGACTATTTTAAAAAATTGTGCAATTGAACCTGAAATAAAAGATTTAACAAAGTTTTTAAATTCGGCAGGAGCAAAGATTTCCTGGATTGGAAGAACATGCAAAATTAATGGAGTAAAAACTTTAAATCCAACAGAATACTCAGTCATGGCTGACAGGATAGAGGCTGGTACTTTTTGTGTGGCAGCAACATTGGCAAAAGGAAACTTGAAGATATCGAATTTTGATGCAAAAATTATCAAAACAGAATTAGAATTACTAAAAAGGTTTGGGGCAAAAATAAAAGCACATAAAGAAAAAATTTTTATAAAAGGTCCAGAAAAAATTAGATCCATTAAAAACATTAAAACTAAAGAATATCCAGGTGTGGCAACCGATCTACAGTCACAACTTATGGTTTTGATGTGTAAAGCAAGTGGAAAAAGTTCTATCACTGAAAATATATTTGAAAATAGATTCATGCATGTAGCAGAACTACGCAGGCTCGGTGCAAAAATAGATGTAAAGAATAATAAAGCTTACATTTACGGAAATACTAAATTTATAGGTGCCGAATTAATGTCTAGCGATTTAAGAGCATCGGTTTCATTGGTATTAGCAGCGATGGTTTCTAAAGGTAAGTCAATAATTAATAGGATTTATCATTTAGACCGTGGTTATGAAAATATTGAACATAAATTAAAAAAAATTGGAGTTAAAATAAAAAGATTAAAACAGTGAGTAAATACCTAGCTAAAATTATTGCAAATGATCAAGAGGGATTGCAAATGATCTCAGCATGTATTTCAGGCTCAAAAACAAAAGTTGATAATATTAAGTATTTAGCATCAAGCAAAGTTTTTCTATTATCAATCGAAAGAACTAAAATTGAGTCTGATCAAATCAATAAGAAAATAAACAGTATTTGCAGATTTGATTTTGTAGATAAGGTTAAATCTAAAAACATCGATCAAGGAAATAAAGAAGAAATATTAAACTTAATTGGCATCGATTATTTGAAAAATAAAGATGATTATGAAATAAATTTAATTTTTGATAATAATAGTCACATTGTTTTGACTACAGAAACAATTGAAGTAAGGTTAGAGGACCAAAATGAGATTAAATAAATATGAAAATATTAAATAGTAAATTAAGAAATTTTAATAAAAAGTTACATGATTTATTATTAAGAAGAAAAACCAAAGTTCAAACGAGCTCTGTTTCTGTTATTAAAATAATTAATGATGTAAAAAAAAATGGTGACAAGGCATTATTAAAGTATGAGAAGAAATTTAACCAGAATAGAGTAATTAAACCTAGTCTTAGTCAAATTAAACAATCTATTAAATCTCTAGATCCTAAAGTAAAAAATGCTATCGATCTAGCTTATTCAAGAATTTACAAGTTTCACTCATTACAAAAATTTAAAAATATTTCTTACATGGATAAATTAAAAAATAAATTAGAATACAAATATCTACCAATCGAATCTGTTGCAATTTACGTGCCAGGATCATCAGCTTCTTATCCTTCAAGCGTTTTAATGAATGCTATCCCTGCGATAGTTGCAGGAGTAAAAAGAATAATTATGATTAATCCAGGATATAAAGGAAAACAAAATGCTGCAGTACTATATGCAGCAAAAAAATGTAAAATTAAGGAAATATATTCTATTGGTGGTCCATCAGCGATTGCAGCAGTTGCTTATGGAACAAAAAAAATTAATAGAGTGAATAAGATTGTGGGTCCTGGTAATAAGTATGTAGCAGCTGCTAAAAAGGAAGTTTTTGGGGATGTTGGTGTTGAGGGAATGATAGCCGGACCATCAGAAGTAACCGTTGTTGGTGATAGATTCTCAAATCCAGGCTGGATAGCAAGCGATCTTATTGGTCAAGCAGAACATGATGAACTTGCTCAATGTATTTTAATTTCTAAAAGTAAAGACTTAATAATTCAAACTAAGGAAGAAATTTCTAAACAATTAAAAAAAATTCCAAGAACAGCTATCGCAAGAAAAAGTTTATTAAATAACGGAATTTTAATTCAAGTAAACTCAGATAAACAAATAATTGATATTGTGAATAAAATTGCTCCTGAGCATTTAGAATTAAATGTAAAAAATTACAAATCTTTTATTTCAAGAATTAAAAATGCTGGTTCTATTTGTTTGGGAAAATATGCTGTGATGGCAATGACTGACTATAATGCTGGTTCAAATCATATATTACCAACTAATGGTTCTGCTAAATTTTCAAGCGGTATAAGTGTTAATGAATTTTACAAAAGAATTTCATATATAAACTTATCAAAAAAGGGTATTGAAAAGCTTGGACCATCAGTTATAACTCTTGCAAATTATGAAGGGTTGGCCGCACACGCTCAATCTGTGAAAAAACGAATTAGGAGAAAATAAAATTTGTCAAAACAAGATTTACTTGAATTTAAGGGTAAAGTAACTGACCTGTTACCTAATGCTATGTTTAGAGTTCAATTGGAAAACGGTCACGTAGTGACAGCACATACTGCAGGTAAGTTAAGAAAAAACAGAATTCGAGTATTACAAGGTGATAATGTGACTGTGGAAATGACACCTTATGACCTTACTAAAGGCAGAATTATCTTTAGAGGTTAACTTTTTGCCTCGGTAGCTCAGGAGTAGAGCAGAGCCCTGAAAAGGCTTGTGTCGGAGGTGCGAATCCTTCCCGAGGCACCACCAAAACATCTTGAAATTAATATACAAAGAAATTAACTTCTATCTTAAATAAATAACAAAAGGACGAGTAAAAAGATGAGTACAATTCAAGGAAAAGTAAAATGGTTTAATGGCAAAAAAGGTTATGGTTTTATAGAGAGAGACGATAAAGAAAAAGATGCCTTTGTTCACGCCAGCGCAGTAAAAGCTGCAGGAATGAGATTTCTAAATGAAGGAGATAAATTAGAATTTACTTTAGAGGATGGTCCAAAAGGCCCTTCAGCTGTAAATTTAAAAAAATTAGATTAATTTAAATATTTTACAAGGGCGTTTTCTTAGAAATAAGAAAACGTCCTTTTCTTTTTAGGGTTGAATAATTTTAATTTTTGTCTAAAACGCTGCTCATGAATAAAAATGAGACTAATTACAAATTAAACTCAAGTACTCTTAGACTTGCTCTTAGAGGAACTAATAGAGGTGTGCACGCTCATTTCCACGCTGGCTAAAGCTAGCGAATAATCACTTATATTATAATTTTAAATAACAACAAAATAAGATAAAACAAAAAGGATATGCCTTGATGGTGAAATAGTATCACGTCGGTTTGTGGATCCGAAGTCGTAGGAGCGTAACCTACTCAAGGTACCAAAAAATGAATAAAGAAAATAAATTAATTCCTGGATTACCCTCAGGTTTTGAAGATAGATGGAATAAAAAATTACTTCTCAAAAAAAGACTATTAAGGGTTATTGAGAAAAATTTTATAAAATATGGATTTGATCCATTAGAAACACCATCATTTGAAATTAGTGAAAATATAGGCTCCTTTCTTGCAGAGGATGAGAATAATCCTATGTCTGATGTGTTTACATTCGATGATGGTAAAAAGAATATTACTTTAAGATATGACTTATCAAGTCCACTTGCTAGATTTGTTGCACAAAATAATCAAGAGCTTCCTTCAATATATAAAAGATATGCAATTCAAAATGTATTTAGAAATGAAAAATCTGGAAATGCTAGGTATAGGGAATTTACCCAAGCAGATTGTGATATAGTTGGAAACGTTAATCCAGCCCAAGCCAATGCTGAACTGTGTAATTTGATCTCAAATACTTTAGTAGATTGTGGTTTAAAAAAAGATCAATTTACCATCAATGTCAGTAACAGAAAAATCGTTCAAGGTCTGATTGAGGATTTGAAAATTGAAAAAGATAAACAAATCAAAGTAATGAGAGCTATAGATAAACTCGATAAACCAGGTTTCGGTTTAAAGGGTGTCGAAGAATTATTAAAAAAAGAGAGAAAAGATAAAAGTGGAGCTATAACAAAAGGAGCAAACCTAAGTGATGTGCAAACTTCAAAAATCTTAAATTTTTTAAGGATTAAAGATTTAAAGGAACTTAAAGAAAATTTTAAAAATCCTGTTACCCAAGAGGGCATTAAAGAATTAGAAGAATTATTTGAAGTTTTAAACTTTGGAAATTATTCTGATCAAGTAAAAACTAATTTTACGATAGTAAGAGGTTTAGATTATTACGATGGGTTTTGTGTTGAAACCAATCTAAATTTTAAAGCAAAAAATATTAAGGGTAAGGAAGTTGATATTGGAAGTATTTGCTCAGGCGGACAGTATAATAAATTAATTTCAAGATTTAAGGGTGTAGATATTCCAGGGACAGGTGTCAGTATTGGTGTTGATAGATTGCTATTTGCAATGATGCAATTAAATCAAATAGAAGCTGATACACAAAATCCAGTTATTGTTTGTGTAATGGATGAAAAATATTTAAAAAATTATTACGAAATTTTAGATAATTTAAGAAAAAATAATATCAATTCTGAAATATTTTTGGATAGTAAAAAAAATCTAGGTAAGCAACTTACTTATGCTAACAAAAGAGAATGTCCAGTTGCAGTCATCTGCGGTGAAAATGAATTTAAAGATAAAAAAATAACATTAAAAAATCTACTTGGGGCTAAAGGGGAGAATAACCAAATTACATTTCCAAAAGAAAATTTAATAAATGAAATCAAAAAAATTTTTCTAACAAAATCCTTAGATCAGTTCAGTCTAAAGGATTTAAATATATTGAATTACCATCAGTTATTGAGACTAATCATATAGTTCAAAGATCTGGTGAAAGTTTTAGAAAATTTATTTTTTCATTTACAGATCAGACAGGTAATGAATTATGTTTAAGACCTGACCTTACCATTGCTTCTTGTCTTAGATATTTAGAAAACAATTTAAAGGGCAAAGAAAAAATATTTTATAGCGGACAGGCCTATAGAAAATCTCAAAATAAAAAGGACTCTATAATCCGAAATCAAGTTGGTTTTGAGATTATAGGATCAAAAGATGAAAAAAATGACGACAAAGAAATAATAAATACATCACTTAAATCACTAAAAAATTTGAAATACTCAACTGGCACACTCACTATTGGCAATGTGGAAATTTTTAATCTTCTAATATCTAAATTAGATATACCGAAAAGATGGAAATTAAGACTTACAAGACATTTTTGGCGAGAAGATTATTTCAGTGATTTACTAAAAAGATTAGAGACAAATTCTGATGTAGATCCAACTATTGTTGAGGTTGATAAAAGACGATATTTAAAAATGTTAAAGGATAATCAATCATCAATCGTTGCAGGTAGAACATTAAAAGAAATTTTAGAAAGGTTTGATAAAAAGATTAAGGATCCAAGAAGAACAAGTAAAGGAAGTAATACATCGAAAATCATTAAAGAGTTTCTAAAAATTAAATGTCCAATAAATAAAGCTGCAAAGGAATTAAATAGATTCTTTAAAAAAACATAAAATAAACCTTTTTGTTGATCAGAAATATTTTCCTGTCTCAAAAAATAAAATATCTAAATTGAATGTAGTCTTTTCATCAGCCTTTGGTAGACAATTGGAGTATTACACCGGCATAGTTTTTAAAATAGACATCAAATTAAAGTCGAAAATTATTAATTGTTGTAATGGTGGTCGTTATGACAAATTAATTTCTGATCTTGGTTCAAAAAAACAAACACCAGCAGTTGGAGCAGCTTTTAATTTAAATTACCAATCATGAAAAATTTAATAAATATAGGAATACCAAGTAAGGGACGGTTAAGAAAAGATGTTTTAAAAATTTTTACTAAAAAAAGATTAAAGCTTATTTCTGAGCGAGGGGAAAGAGATTTGATAGGTTCAATAAAAAATAAATTAAACATAAAAATTTTATATTTGCACGCTAGAGAAATTATTGAAAGATTAGGAGATGGCTCTTTAGATATTGGCTTTTCTGGTTTTGATTTATTAAAAGAAAGCAAGATAAATACCCAAAACAAAATAAATGTTATTAAAAAACTTGATTTTGGAAATGCTAATCTAGTTGTAGCTATACCTGATCCTTGGATCGATGTTCAAACAATAGCTGACCTAGAAGAAATTGCATTTGAATTTAGAGATAAAAAGAAAAAAAGATTAAGAGTTGCAACTAAGTATCCAAATTTAACTAGGGATTTTTTATTTTCTAAAGGTGTTACTCAATTTAAATTAGTTGATAGTTTAGGAGCAACTGAGGCTTACCCTTTTACTGGTTCAGCTGAATTAATTACAGACATAACATCTACAGGTGAGACTCTTAGAGCGAATAACCTACGTATATTGAAAGATGGAGAAATCTTAAAATCTCAAGCTTGTATTTTTATTTCAAAAAAAAATAGTAAAAAAAAAGGTTTAAAAAACTTTGTTAAATTACTTTCTAAGTAATTTATCTTTAAAGTATATGAGAATAATTTTGATGATATCTAAATTTCTTATTATTGCATAAGTAGCTATTAGAACCCCTATTCCAAAAATAATTTTCAAAATGAGATATAATTCCATAAAAATCCCTTATAATATAACTTACGAATCATGGACACAATTTTATTAATAATTTTGATTTTAATGTTTGGAGCAATCTTGGCTATTTTGTATTTAAACATAAAGTCCAAGAAAGAGAACAGAGCTGATGAGACTAATGAAATAGCAAATTTGAATGCAGAAATTATTAGATTAAAAGATAGCTTAAACTCTACAATCAATACATCTCTAAGTTCGATGTCTACTTCATTTAACTCATTATCAACTGGGGTTACAAAGGATATGACCGAGGCACTTACTAAAGTTGATGAGAAGGTTGGTAACTTTAATGAACAAGTAAAGCTCTTAAATCAAAGTCAAGAGGGAATTACAAAAATTTTAGCAGGGGTCAAAAAATATGGAACTCTAGCTGAGTATTCTTTGGATGCTCTAATTAAAGATTTATTACCTGCGTCTCAATATATGACCAATGTTAAAATGAGAGAAGATACAAGTGAAAACGTAGAATTTGCAATCAAGCTTCAGGGAGATGTTTTGGTTCCGGTAGACTCTCATTTTCCAGTAGAAAAATTTAAGGCAATTACAGATGCGCACGAGGCAGATGATAAGAAGGCAGTTGCTAATGCTAGAACAAAATTAGCAAGTGCATTTAAGGCTAAAGCAAAAAGTGTTATGGAAAAATATATTGTTCCACCTAAAACTTCAAATTTTGCAATAGTGTACGCTCCTACAGAAAGTCTTTATAAAGAGTTAACTGAATATCAAGATCCAAGCACTAAAGAATTATTAACCCAAGAATTAATGAAAAAATATAAAATAGTAATTTGTGGTCCTAATACTCTTTCAGCGTATTTACAATCCTTGCACATGGGCTTTCAGTCTCTTAAAATTTCAAAACACGCAACAGAGATTTATGATCATTTAAAAACTATAAGTACGAGGTTTTCTAGTCATTTTGATAATATTTATAAATTAAGAAAAAAACTTGAGGAGGCCATGACGGTTGTTGATAATTTTGGAAAAGATGCAAGATCAATTACTAGAACTTTAGAAAATATAAAAGATCCCGAGCAAGTTGAAAAAGCTGTTCTAACAGAAAACGTTGAGAGTTTTGTTGAAAGAAATAAACAAGTCAAAAAATAATTTCTTTTTTCAGATAATACCGACTATAAGAAATCACATGCGTTGGAACAAAAAATATGACTATCCTACAAGTTCAAGAGCGACAGAAGATGGAATAAGAAGATACGTATTGGGAGAAGCAAAGTTACCGAGTGTAACTTCAATACTTGATGTAACAAAGTCTGAGGAAGATAAAGCAGCTTTGGCTAACTGGAGAGAGAGAACTGGCTTTAAAGAAGCTGAAGCTATAACAAAGGCAGCAAGTAGCAGAGGTTCTCAAATGCACAGCTATTTAGAGTCTTTTCTTTTGGGGAGAGAAAATTTAAGTTTCTTTGAAGACAATGAGCAATATAAAAAAATGGCAAAAGAAATTATTGATAAAGGCTTAAAAAACAGATTAGAAGAAATATACGGCGTTGAGTGTACAATGCATTATCCTGAGAGATATGCGGGAACAGCAGACTGCGTTGGTGTTTATGAAGGCAAAGAAACAATA
The DNA here is from genome assembly GCA_902539445.1 of uncultured Pelagibacteraceae bacterium. Lineage (GTDB taxonomy): Bacteria > Pseudomonadota > Alphaproteobacteria > Pelagibacterales > Pelagibacteraceae > Pelagibacter. The sequence goes on along the minus strand of CACBIY010000002.1, from coordinate 87,461 downwards.
ATTGATTTCAAGCAGTCCAACAAACCAAAAAAATCAGAGTACATAGACTCTTGGTTTTTACAAACTGCGGCTTACTCTTTAGCCCATAATGTTGTTTATAATTCGAATATTAATAAATGTGTTATTTTAGTTTGTACAGTAGATAATTTATTTCAAGAATTTAAAATTCAAGGGCCAGAACTGATAACATATCAAAATTTGTTTTTAGGTAGATTAAAAAAATTTAATGAGATGAATAACTCAGCTTAATAAAAAATGGATAAGATTGTAATTTACGATACAGAGACAACAAACTCAACAATATGGGGATCCATAATTGAAGTTGGAGCTGTTGTAGTTGATAAAAATTTAAAAGAAATTGGAAAATTAAATATAAGAGGGCGAATGCCAGAGGGAGAAGTGCCGAGTGCAAAGGCTTTACTTGTTAATTCAACTAGTATCGATCTATTAACTAAAGGCAATTATTCACATTATGATTTTTTAGGTGCTGTTGAAAACTTTTTCTCTAAATGTGCCCCAGCAATGTTTATGGGGTGGTCAAATTTAAATTTTGATCGAAGAATGTTTCATTTTAATTTTTTTAAAGGTAACCGTTATCCTTACGCTACTCATTCATCCCCTAACAGCGAACATGATGGTTTACACATAGCTAGGGCAGCTCAAACCTTAAATTCTGAAACTTTAAAAACAGAATTAACAGAAGCAGGTAACCCAAGCCTAGCATTAGAATCTTTATCAAGAATGCAAGGTTTTGACACTTCAGCAAGTCACACTGCCTACGTTGATGCTCAAAATTCATTGAAGGTCCTTCGCATTATTAAAGATAAACATAAAGAAAATTGGGAAACATTTTTAAAAACATCAACTAAAACAAGCGTAGAAACGTTTTTAAAAAATGAAGGCATATATTCTATTTTTGAAAATGTGAAAGGTAGAAATATGATGTATCTCACTAGCACACTACATCCAAATCATTGTTTTCATCCATCTTACGCCTCGTGGGGATATGTTTGGGATTTAAGAAGAGATCCAGAACCACTATTAAACTTAACAGTAAATCAATTAAGAGATATTTTTAAAAAATATAGTCCAAAACCCTTAAGAGTTTTAAAAACTAATAAAGCTCCAGTAATTTTGAACAAAGAGTTTGCTCTAAAACAAAAACCCTACTCAGACCTAGATTTAGAAACAATAAAAAGAAGAGCGCAAATGGTTAGAAATAATGAAAATTTTTGTAAAAATATACAAATTATAAATAGAGAGGCAGCAGAGGAAAAAGAGCAAACTAAAACCCAGGAAGATTTGTTACCTGAAGAAACTTTGTATGAGAAATTTATCCCTAATAAAGATACTGCTCTTTTTAAAAACTGGCATAGTTCATCTTGGGAAGATAAGTTGAGATTACTAGATAAATTTACAGACAAAAGATGTAGTTGGTTTGGACAAAAAATTATTTATCAGGAAGCGCCGCAAATTTTACCACCTGATTTATATAAAAATATTAAAAGTGAAATTGCTAGACGTATACTAAGTAAGAATAAGGAGAAGTGGCAAACAGTAAATATGGCATATAATGAAATTGACTATTTGAGAGATCAAGCAGATAAAAGAAATGATAAAAATGAATTAAATAAACTAGACGAAATAAATGATTTTATTATGTCTATTGAAAAGAAATATGAAATTGCCTAGTTGACTTTAATAAACAAATTAATAGAAAGGATTTATGCTTATAGATTTTAAAGATGAAGATTTTGAAAATAAGATTAAAAGTGAGGACGTTTCAGTAATTCAATTTAGTGCAGCTTGGTGTGGCCCTTGTAAGTCCTTGAAACCAATTATGGATAAGCTTGCAGTTGAGTATAAAGACAAGGCTGGTTTTTATTACGCTGATATAGAAGATGGTGGTATTAATACTGGAAGTGCTGCGGGAATAAGAGGTGTTCCAACAGTGGTGATCTATAAAAAAGGTGTTGAGGTTGATAGAAAAGTTGGTGGCGTACCAGAAAGCCATATGAAAGAGTTTTTAGAAAAAAATATTTAATTTAAGTTTAATATTTCGCCAGCTAAATACAAAGATCCTGTAATTATTAACATATCATTTTCTTTAAGTGATAAGGACCTAATTGCTTTCTCAACACTGTCCTCGTATTTAGCATTAAAAACATTTTGAAATTTTTCTTTTAATTTTTTACCACTGATAGCATTTTGCTGATTAGGGATATCAACAGTGGTTAGAGACGATATATCTTTAAAGTGGCTAATATATTCTTCATGATTTTTATTAGACATCATTCCTATAATAAAATGCTTATTACAATCTAAGGTTTGGAGATATTCATTTAAAACTCTAGCGCCATCTTCATTATGAGTTCCATCTAACAATAATCGGTTATTTTTGATTAGATCTTTAATTTTTCCAGACTTTATTTCTTGTAATCTGCCAATACTCTCAATTTTGGTTATTGCATCTTTTATATCATCATCTTTAACTTCTAAATTTAACTGTCTTATTGTTGCTATTGCTGTTGAAATATTTTCTAACTGAAATTGTCCAAGAATATTTGGCAACGGTAGTTTTAAGCCACCAAATTTATCCTCATAATAAAAAAAACCATTTTCTCCATTAGAATAACTATAATGTTCGTTAAAAAAAAATTTATTAGATAAGTTTTGTGAAATTGATTTTTTGATACTTTCAGCTGTTTTAACCGAGTTTTGTTTAGATACAATTATATTAGAATTTAAAAGAGAGGATGTTTTTTCAAATACAATTTTTTCAATAGTTTGTTGATCCTTCGGTAACCAATCAAGATGATCTTTACTTATAGAGCAAACTACACTAGCTAAGTTATTTTTTAGTATATTGGTTGCGTCAAACCTATGAAACAAACCTGCTTCTATTAAATTAATATTATTAGGAAATTGAGCAGCTTTATAGAAATAACAAGCAGACAAAGCCTCAAAAAAAGTTAAGGGATTTTGATCATTAATTTTTTCAACTTCTTCAAAAAGATCAATCAATTCATCATCATTAAGCATATTATTATTAAAAACAAATCTCTCATTAATTTTTTGAATATGAGGACTCGTATAAACATTGCATTTTATTTTTGCTTCTTTAAGAATTGAAAAAATTGCATTAATGGTAGATTGCTTACCATTTGTTCCTACTACTGATATTGCTTTAATTTTATCTTGAGGATTACCTAATTTTTTACAAAGAATTTTTATACGGTCTAAACTTAGATCTATTTCTTTAGGATGCAGCTTTTGTAAGTGATTTACTATCTTCTGAAGTTTCATTTTCTTCAGTGCTTATAACAGGTTTCTTATTTAATAGAATTGAAATTAAAATCCCAAATTTTTCTTGAAGATCTTTTCTATCGAGAATTAAGTCCACAAACCCAGTTTTCTGAACATAAGAGCTTCTTTGAAAATTTTCTGGTAAACTCTCTTTAACTGTTCCTTCTATAACTCGAGCTCCAGCAAAAGCTATTAAAGCATGATCAGATTCTGCTATATGTAAGTCTCCCAGCATTGCATAAGAGGCTGTAATTCCACCAGCAGTCGGATCGGTTAAACAAACTAAGTAAGGAAGATTATTTTTTTTTAGTTCATTAATAGCCATCGTTGTTCTTGTCATTTGAGATAATGAGATCAAACTTTCCATCATTCTCATTCCCCCACCGGAACTAAAACAAACAAAAGGAGTTTTGTTTTCGATGGCATGTTGAATACCATATAAAAATGCCTCACCCTCCGCAGCAGCCATTGAGGCTCCTAAAAATTCAAAATCTGATGCAACTGCAGTAATTTTAATATTATTAATTGAACCAGAAACAACCATCATACCACAATCCAATCCTGTTTTTTTTCTCGCACTTTTTAATCTATCTTTATAAGATTTAGAGTCTGTCCAATCTAGTGGATCATCCTTTGGAATTGGTGTTTTAAAAATTTCATAATTATTTTTACCGAAAAAAATATCAAATCTCTGTTTCGGATTGATTCTGTGGTGTTTATTGCAATCAGGACACACCCAAAGATTTTCCTCTAAATCTTTTTTTAAAATTGGTCCTTTACAGCAACTAGTCCAATCACTATTAGCAATTTCCTCTTTAGTTGCTCTTTTATGGATAGCTGTCTTTATTTTTTCTCCAGCTTTAATTATTTTTGTTATCCAATTCATTTAATTTTATTTTTTAGTCTATTTACGACATTATAAACATTTGTGACAGGATTTTGTCTTTTTTTTATAGAACTTGTTATTTCCTTACAAATAGCACTTCCAACAACTAAACCATCAGCTTTTTTAAGCGATTTTATAGTTTTTTCAGTGATACCAAAACCAATCACAACATTTTTTTTTGAGTTGATTTTTTTTATTTTATCATAGTTATGCAATATTTCTTTAGAGGAAACTTTAAGTTTTCCTCCTGTAGTAGAAAGCATAGAAATGAAATAGATCATTTCGTGGGAGTCTTTAATTATCTGTTTTAACCTATTTTTAGTTGTAGTCGGTGATAAAAGTTGAATAAAAAATATTGATTTTTTTTTACATTTATTTGCAAATTTTTTATTTTCTGGCCAAGGCAAATCTACAACTATTAATCCATTTACCCCTGAAATTTTACATTGTCTTAGAAATTCATTTTCACCATATTGAAAGATCATATTATAGTACCCCATCAATATAACTGGTTTATTTATATCAAATTTTTTAAAATTTTTTACAATCTTGAAAATATCATTAACTTTAATTCCATTTTTGATTGCTCTATATGAGCTTGTTTGAATTTGGCTTCCATCGGCGACTGGAGTGTTGTGAGGTACACCAATCTCCAATATATCAACCTTTTTGGAGATTGATTTTAATATTTCCAAGGATTGTTTTTTTGAGCTATCTCCAGCTACGGTATAAGTTAACAGAGCAGGCCTCTTTTCACTTTTAGCTTTTTTAAACGCATAACTGATTGGATTATACATATTTTTTTCCTAATCTACTCTCTATTATCGCTCGATCTTTGTAAGCATCTCCACAACTATTGACTACAACGATCGTATCTTTACTTAATTTTTTTGATTCTGCGATTGCAACTGAGAAAGCATGACTTGGTTCTAAAGAGGGTCTTAATTTTTCAAACTTCGTTACAAGTTTGTAAGCGTTTAAAGCTTCCTCATCACTTGCTGAGGTGTATCTAGCTCTTTTTATATCTTTAAGAAAACAATGAAGTGGAGAAATACCAGGATAATCAAGTCCAGCAGAAATTGACTCAGTTTCTTCTATTTGACCATCAGTATTTTGATTGACGTACTGTGCTGCACCATGAAGAATTCCTATTTTAGATCCATAGGTCAGGGGTGCAGCATGCTTCCTACTTTTTGCAGGTCCACCAGCCTCCACGCCAATGAACTCACATTGTTTTTTATCGTAATCCATAAACTCATTCCAGAATCCAAAACTAGAACTTCCTCCTCCTACACAATTGTAAAGCTTGAGTTTTTTTGGAACTGACCCAAACTCATTAACTAATTGAATTTTTAGTTCTCGTGATATTTGACTTGTACTCCATCCACATATACGAACAAATATGGCTGGACCAACGGTGCTTCCAACACACATGGCAACTTTATCACAATTTGCAACCCAGTATCGCATGCACTCAGAGACAGCATCTACCAGAGTTTGACTTCCAGAATATACAGGAATGACTTCGGCCCCGTTTTTTTTCATGGCTTTTACATTTGGCTGCTGCCTTTGAATATCTTTTGCTCCCATGAAAATTTTGCATTTTAGACCAAATTTTTTGGCTGCCATACTTAACATCTTACCTGCATAGCCAGCTCCAGTGTCTCCACAAATGATTTTTTTCCCAGAACGTTTTGCAAGTAAACAGTGAACAGTTGCATTATAAATTTTATGAGCTCCTCCATTTGCATCAGATACAACTTTAGACCAAATTTGAGCTCCGCCCAGATGTTTTGTTAAATTTTGTAATTTTATGAAACGAGTAGGACTGCCAACCCAATTTTTAAAATATTTATCTCTTTCATTGATAAATTTTTTATCTTTTTTGAGTTTATTAAAAAGAATTTCCAAATCCTCAATGGGTTTTTTCAATGTTTCAGGTACAAAATTTCCCCCAAATTTACCACCCCAAAATCCGAGTTTATCGCATTGATCTATAACTGGGATTCCTTTTTTAAGTTTCATGTTTTTGCAAATAATTTTAATAATCTATCAATTTTATTTATATCTTTCTTTCCCTCATTATTTTCAATCGATCCAGATAAATCAATTATGAAGTCTTTATTTTTTAGGTTAGGAATATCATCTATTTGAATATTTCCTGCAATCATTTTATTTACTTCATTAGGCACCTGTTCTAGTAACTTATGATCAAAGCTTTCAGACCTATGGTAACCTTTTGAGTCAAAAAGAATTATGTCCGAGATTTCTAAATAATCTTTATATCTATCCACATCCTCTTTATTTGAAATAGTAAGTGCTGAAATTATCTTAATTTCGTATTTTTTCTTTATTTCAAAAGTTCTGATAGGATCAACATCATAAAGTTGGAAATAATCAAAATTAAGATCTCTAATTTTCCCTAGTAATTCATTTGTCGGGCTCACAAGCACTGAGACAAAATTTGTTTGTTTTTTACCAACGTTAATTAAATTTTTTAAATTTTGATATTCAACATATCTTTTACTTTTTTTGTAATTTGTGATGAAACCAATAAATTTTGGTGGATGGGGATGATTTAAAATAAAATCCAAAGTTTCAGGATCTGAGATCCCGCAAATTTTTAAATTTTGTATCATTGACTTAAATGATTAATTAATATTTTAACATTTTTTTTTATATTACCTCTTGTTATCGGCCTTCCTATTACGAGCCAATCACTCCCATTCTTATAGGCTTGTTTTGGAGCAACAACCCTTTTTTGATCATCTGTTTTAGTACTAAATCTTATTCCTGGGGTAATGATTTCTTTATGAAAGAATCTTTTGACAATCTTGACTTCATGTGCGCTACACACAATTGCATCTAGATTAGCTTTTTTTGCTAATTTTGCTTGAAGAGATACTAGTTGATTAATATTTTTACTGTAACCAATCTCTTTTAAAGATTTATTATTTAACGAGGTTAGTGTAGTGACACCTATTAATTTTGTTCTCCCAGATATTTTTTTACAAGCCTTTAAAGCATCTAAGCCAGAACTAATATGTATAGTTAAGTAATTAATATTTAAATCTTTGATTGCTTTAATAGTCGATATACAAGTATTAGGAATATCGTGAATTTTAAGGTCTGCAAATATTATTTTATTTTTTATCTTAGATAAAAAGTTTCTTCCATTTTTTGAGTTCAAAAATTCTAACCCAAACTTATATCCAACTTTTAATTTTGTATTTTGTGTTTCTTTTATAATTTTTTTTATCTTTAAAATATTAGTGCTATCGCAAGCAACAAATATTTTATTTTTTTTAATCATTTAAAATTTTAAACAAATCCTTTGACATTTTGAAGTGAATTGTTTTTTTTTCTGGAGTATCAATTTTTTTATTTGTCTTAGGATTTCTTGATATTCTAGCTTTTTGAATTTTAGTTGAAAAAATTCCGAAACCTCTTAACTCAACTCTTTCTCCACGTTTTAGAGAAATTCTAATTTCTTTTAAAATGATATTCGTAAATTTTTCTAAATCTTTTTTTAAAAAATTAGGATAGTTTTTTGATAATTGTTTTAAAAGGTTTGATTTTACAATTGCCAATTTTATTTTTTATTTTTTTTGTTTAAATCCTCAGAAAGAGTGGAAAAAGGGAGATTTTTTCCAGACCCCTCAGATCCGTATTTTTCCAAAGCCTCTTTTTTTTGCAATTCTTCTAATAATTTTATACTTAAGGTCACTTTTCTTTTATTAAAATCTATTTCTGATATTGCACAATCAATTCTTTCACCACCAGTGAATCTAGAAGTTCTAGCATCTGCAGGGTTTATTGCTATTTGATTTTTTTTAATAACAAAATCCATTTCACATCCTTCTGGTCTCACAATTAGACCTTTGTTGTCCGTAGAAACAATTTTTACAGTTATAATATCGTTGGCTTTTTTATCGTTAAACCAGTTAAATGGATCTGGTTGAGTTTGTTTTAAACCAACCCTTATTTTTTGATCGTCAGCCTTAATTTCTAAAACTTTTACTTTAATCTTATCTCCTTTATTGAATTTTTTTAGTTCTTCTTCACCATCGTTTAAATAAGTTAAATCATTGCAATGTAAAAATGCATCAATGTCTAAGTTTTCTATATTAACAAATAAAGAGTATTCATTTTTATTTACTACTTCTCCACTTACTTCAGATCCAATAGGATGTTTCTTCTCAAAAGTCTCGAAAGGGTTTTCCTTTGTGAGTTTGTGGGAAATTGCAACACGTCTTTTAGTTTTATCAATTTCAGTAATAACACAATCAATTTCATCACCAACTTTAAACATTTTTTTTACAGAAGTATTTTTTTTAGTCCAGCTTAGTTCACTAGAGTGAAGCAGTGTCGTTAATCCAGGCTCTAATTCACAAAACGCTCCAAAGTCCATGATCTTAACAACCTTAGCTTTATAGATTTTTTTTAATTCATAATTCTCAATATGTTCGAATGGATCAGGGGATAATTGCTTAATAGAGCAACCAACTTGTAATTTTTCTTTATCAACACTAATTACTTTTAGGTCATGTTTTTCACCAATGTTAAATATTTCATCAGGATGGCTAACACGACTGTATGAAATTTCTTGTAAATGCACTAGAACATCTAGCTCATTGTTTACATTAAAAAAGCATCCAAAAGAACTGTAACCTTTCACTTCTGCATCTTTTATAATGTCACCAACTTTATATTTTTCAATAATTTTTGCTTTATCCTCTTTTTTAAAGTTTGAAATGATCTCTCTTCTTGAAACACAAGCATTTCCTCTAACTTTATCTAACTTGATAAGTGCAAATTTCTGTGGCTCATTCATAAGATGATCAATATTCTTAAGAGGCTTGTCACTTATTTGTGATCCTGGTAAAAACATAAGAGAGCCTGTGTCTAGATGTTCTACAATACATCCCCCTTTACACTTCGACGTAATTTTACCCATGATAGGTTCTTTTTTTTCATACGCTTGAACAAGTTTATCCCAACCCTTAATTTTTTGGGCTTTACTTGCAGAAACAACAACATCCCCATTCTTATCCTCTATTTTTTCTAACAATACTGAAATAGTCTCACCTATAGCGATATTCTTTGAAAGACCCATGCTTTTAAGTTCGTTGATATCTAGAACTGGTTCACTTTTTAAACCCTCTATAAACAAAAAAACAAATTTTTCTGTAATCTTATTTATTTTCCCTTCAATGACTTTCCCCTCTTCAATGGTATTTTTTGTGAATTGATTGTTCAATAATTTTTCAAACTCTTTAGAGGCCGGGTTAGAGAGATCTTTATATATTTCCATTTACAATTTGCTTATTATGCCTTTATTTATTTTATAAAAAACTCCGAATATTTAGATAAAATAATGGTTTTAATCAAGAATGAAATTTGGGCAAAATCAAACAAAATATTATTTTTTTACTGAAAAATTTAATTTTTTTTGGTTATTTCTACCTCTAAGCAAAATTATTCTATTTTTGCACCTAAATAGCTAATCTTCTTCAAAAAAGAGGGGAATGATGTATTGATGGAGTCTTTGTCAAATATTTGCCATTTACCCCCAAAAGATAAAGCCGCAATAACGCAGGTCATAAAAACTCTATGATCTTTAAGGAAGTTTTTCACAACAATTTTTCTGTTAACTTTTAAGTTTGGATTGCCAAAAATTTTTATACTATTTTTAGTAACCACATTTTTTATTCCAATTTTATTAAGAATTTTTGAACCCCATTTAAGCCTTGGACTTTCTTTTTGATTCAATTCAGATAAATTTTTAAAATATGAGACACCCTTTGCTTTGGCGGCAACTAAAAATATTAATAAAAATTCATCAATCGCTGAACTATTAAACTTTATAGGACAATTTATTGGTTTAATTTTATTTGTACTTTTTATAATTAGATCAGCTATTTTTTCACCTTTGTAGGTTTTAACATTTAATTTTGAAATTTTAACGCCCATTAGTTTAAGAATATAAAATATTCCTATTCTAGACGGGTTGATATTCACATTCTTAATTCTCAGACTTGAGTTTTTGGATAGTGCAGTTAAAACAATAAAAAAAGCTGCGGAACTAATGTCAGATGGTATCTTATAGTTCAGAGAGGGTATGTTATGCTTACCTATGACTTTAATTATGTCAAATTTATCACCTTTTATTATTTTTATTGGTAACTTTAAATGTTTAAAAAGTAGTTCACTATGATCTCTTGATTTTTTTGCTTTAATTATAGTCTCACCAAATGTATTTAAAGCAGCTAACATCACTGCACTTTTACATTGAGCAGATCCTTTGTTTTCAAAATACTTTATTGGCTTTGAGTAATTTGTTCCCTGGATATTAATTGGAAGTTTTCCGTAATTACTATTTAATTTTGCTCCAAATTTTTCCAAAGGTTCAATTACACGTAGAAAATCTCTTTTAGATAAACTTTTATCTCCTTTTATTTTTATTTTTTTTTTCGAGTGAACTAATAAACCCAAGATAAGTCTACCTAAAGTTCCAGAATTACCAGCATTCAATATCAAATTATTTCTATATTTAAATCCATTAAGACCTAATCCAATTATTTCACAAAAATTTTTTGAAATTTTTATTTTTACTCCAAGTTTTTTAAGGCAATTTAAAGTACTCATAACATCTTCTGAAAGTAATAAATTTGAAGCTTTACTTTTTTTAAGAGATTGTGAGGATAATAGAGCCCATCTTATTGATAAACTTTTATCTCCATCTATTGATAATCTTTTATTAAATTTATTTATTTTGTTCTTAATTTTTACAAAATTAGCCATTGGGACAAGTTAACTGATCTTAAAAGAATCACCAAAATAAGCGTTTTGTGCATCAATATTTTTAATAAGATTATTGGGAGTATCCTTTGCAACTACTCGCCCATTTGATAATACGATCGCTAAATCCACACAAGTTAAAAGATCCCTAGCTTGATGATCGCATAAAATTATTGAGATATTATTTTGAGTTTGTAAATCAACAATGATTTGCTGTAGGTTTTTAATTGTCATTATATCTAAAGCTGCGAATGGCTCATCTAACAGTAATATCTTAGGATTGCTTAATAATGCCAAAGAAATTACTAAACGTTTTTTTTGTCCTCCAGATAAAAATTCAGCCTTTATATTTTGTAAAGGCTCAAGTTCAAATTTTGAAATAAGAAGATTTATTTTTTCATCTCTTAATTTTTTATCCTCTATCACTATTTCACTTATAGCTTTTAAGTTTTCCCTCAAAGTAAGATCGTGAAAATAACCCCCATGCTGAGGCACATACCCAATTTTATAATTTTTTGTCCGATAAAATATTGGATCTTTAGTTACGTTTTTTTTCTCTATGAACACTGAACCATAATTTGGCTTTAATAGTCCTATAATTATGTTAAAAATCGTTGATTTACCTACTCCATTGGGTCCCAATAATCCAAGAATTTCACCTTGGTTTAAAATTAGATTTAAATCTTCCAAGATTTTACGCTTACCAAAAAATACAGAAATTTTTTCTAATCTTAACAACTCTTTTTCCTGCTTGAAGTTTTTAATACGAAATTTTTTTATGATTCCCATAATTAGTATTTACTGTTAATATTTACTTTATCTTTTTTATTTATCATAGAAATTTTTAATTTTTTATTTAATAAATCAATTTCTGCTTTATCTGCTTTAATTGTTGTATTTTTATTGACATAATAAACATTTTCTAAAATTTCTATAAAATTATCTTTGAAATTCAGATTTAAAATATTAGAGTCTATTGTTTGATCTCCATATTTAACATTAACTTTTTTTTTAAAAACTGTATTGTTATTTATTTTATTATAATTAGCCGTTTCTGATGAAATATAAATAACTTCTTGGTCTTCTCTAGCAATTTCAGCATTCACTTCAAAGAGTTGAATTTCGTTGAATTTGTCTTCATTTAAAGTAGCTGATTGAGCGATAATTGTATATGTATTACCCAATAAATCCTCAGAAGTGTATTTTAAATTTTCAATTATATTATTGTTTGAATTATTGACAGTAATTTCAGTATTTTTTTTTTCTGATACATTTGTTGGTTTTCTATTTTCAATCTTTTTTAAATCATCTGTAAAATACCGATTATAAAATAAAAAACTTACCACAATAAGTAAAGTTAAAAGACTAAATTGAAAACCTTTTTTTAAATCCATTTATATTAGTAAATTTTTTTATTTAAAATATTATGAATATGTAAAATTCCTATCGTAAAAAATTTTTTTTTTTTTTCATAAACACAAAGACTGGTAATTTTTTTTTCATTCATTATTGCAAGTGCTTTTGTAGCTAAGATATTTTTTTCTATTTTTATAGGGTTTTTAGTCATTACATCTTTAACCTTAAGAGAATTAAGATTTATACTTTTTGAACTAAATCTTCTTATTTGACCATCAGTAATTATTCCTGTGGTATATCTCTTACTATTTCTTACAATAAGTGTACCTAATTTTTTTTCTGTCATAATCTTTAATGCTTTGGTCATTAAACTATTTTCATCAATAAAAGGTATTTTTTCTTTTGTTAACATTAAATCTTCAACAGTTTTTAATTTTTCTCCAAGACTTCCAGAGGGATGAAATTTTTTAAAATCTAAATTGTTGATCCTCTTCTTTTTAAGAGTTGAAATAGCCAAAGCATCCCCAATACTCAATTGAGTTATTGTACTTGAAGTTGGTATCATGTCTAGACCTGCCTCTTTTACCTCTGGTGTTATTAAATTAATATCACTATTTTTATATAGATCGGAATTTTTTTTTGATGTGATCCCAATTAATAGAACTTTGTTCCTATTTGCATAATTAATTATATTTTTCAATTCTAAAGAGCTTCCAGAATAACTGATTAAGATTAAAACATCTTTTCTTGTTATGCTTCCCATATTTCCATGAGAACAGTCATTAGCCGAAAGAGAAAAAGATGGTGTTCCAATAGATGAGAGTGTTGCTGAAATTTTAGAGGCAATAATTCCACTTTTTCCAACTCCGCATAAAATTATTTTTGATTGACAATTAACTATTGCATTTACTGCTTTATCGAAATTTTTATTCAACGCTTTTTTCAACTTTTGTAAAGCTTTAATTTCTAAATCAATTACTTCCTTTGCAATTTTTTTGAAATTTGTTTTTTTTTTTAATGAGCCCATATGTCATCTTTAAATAAAGCAAGGTCTAAATCGACTCTTGTTTTTAAAAATTTAAGACAATCTTTATACAACTCAAATCTATTTTCGCGTATAAGAATTTTATTAAGTTCTTCATGAATTTTGTGTAAATAGACTACATCGTTTGCACAATATTTTAATTGAGCGGGAGTGAGTTCTCCACCAAAATCAGAATTTTGAAATTGTTTACTTATATCCACATTAATAAACTCTTTTATCAGTGTCTTTAAAGAATGGTTATCAGAATAAGATCTTGATAACTTTGAGGCAATTTTTGTATCTAGTATATTATTAGTCTCAGTTTTAAGATAATACTTTATAAAAGCTAAATCAGCTCTCCCATAATGAAAAATTTTTGTAATTTTATCATCTCGAAGAATATTGATTAAATTTGGAGCTTTGTAATTTAGTCTATCAAGCTGAATTATATGAGCATCTGAGTTACCGCTAGAGATTTGGATAAGACATAATGGATCACGTCTGATATTCAGCCCCATAAATTCGCCATCTATAGCTATTAAATTGCCTAAATCTAAATCATCTGGTAAGTCATTTTTATGAAGTTTAATATCCATTTTTTTTAATAATATATATATATGAAAGCAAAAAATTGTCTAATTTTTGGTGGAAGTGGTCAAATTGGAAGTTTCTTAATTAGAAAACTTACCAAAAATAACCTTAGAGTTACAGTAGTAACAAGAAATATTCATCAAAGAGGTTTGAAAATTAAAACTCAAGCTAATGCTGGTTACATAGATATTATAGAGTCAAATATTTTTGAAGAGAAAAAGATTGAAAAATTATTTATCAAGGCAGATTTTTGCATTAATTTGATAGGAATTTTGTATGAAAAAAGAAAAGGAGACACTTTTAAAAATATTCACACAACTTTCCCGACCTTAGTAGCTAAACTTTGTCGAAAATATAATTTGGAACATTTTGTTCATGTTTCTGCGCTGGGAGTTAATCAAGCAAAAGACTCTAAATATGCAATTTCAAAACTTGAAGGTGAAAAAAATGTTTTGGAAAATTTCTCAAAAAGCACAATTTTACGACCTTCTGTAGTTTTTTCGAACTCTGATAATTTTAGTACTCAGTTTATGACACTATTAAATAGACTCCCAGTTTTTCCTCTTTATTATTCAGGAAAAACGAAATTCATGCCAATACATTGTTCAGATTTAACAAATATAATATATCATATAATTTCAGAGGGATCTGATACAAAAATTATAGAATGTGTTGGCCCAGAGATGCTAACATTTAAAGAGATTTTGGAAATTTTATTAAATTTGATAAATAAAAAAAGACTATTAATACCGTTTCCACTACCTATTGCAAAATTGTCTGCAAAATTTTTTCAATTATTTCCAAAACCACTACTTACTGAGGATCAACTGAGACTACTAAAATATGATAATGTCCCTTCAGGAAAATACAAAACTAATTCAGATATTGGTTTGCCTAGTAAACTGTATTTTAAAAATGAGGTAAAAAAATATTCTTATATGTGGCGGGATGGCGGAGAGTTTTCTTCAGAAAAATATAATTTAGGAGATTTAGAAAAAAAAAGCTAAAATCTATTTAGCCACTTTGAATTTTTTTTTCAATGTATTCTTGAATATCCTCTTTTTCATTTGTATCATCTTTTTTACCTTTCGGCTGATAAGCATATAATAAATGCAGTTTACAATAAGAAAAATCTTTCAAAGATGTTCTGCCACAAAAATAAAAAGATTTTTCATCAGGATGTCCAATAGGCCATTTACACGAGTTGTCATCTAACTCTTCTAAATGTTTTGGATTTTCTGGTTCAAAATTCTTTTCAATTATTAAAGATTTAAATTTACTTCTTCTAATTTTGCCTGATTTAATTTTGCTATTTTCTTGATGTAATTTTTGACTCTGATTAGTATTTGCAGATCTTGTTTTAATTTTAGCAGAAAGGTTAAGTCTATGAGCTTTACCAATAACTGCATTACGACTTATCCCTCCTATTATTTCAGCAATTTGACTGGCAGTATTGCCTTTACCCCAAAGTTCTTTTAATTTTTCAACTTTTTCCTCAGTCCAGCTCATTTAAAACAATATAATGTGTTAATATAATTCAATAATACTATATAGAGGCCTTAATATGATAATAACAAGATGATATTTGTAGTTATTCACAAAAAAAAAAAACAAAAAAAATTTCAATCCTGACTTGTATCAATGAAATCTTCAAATATAGAGGTATAAATAAACTTTATGACTTATTTAGCAAAAAACTATAACAGAAAAAAAATTTCTTTTAAGTATGGAAAAGGCAGTTACCTATATTCCAAAGATAATAAAAAGTATTTAGATTTTGTTCAGGGTATAGCGGTAAATTCTCTGGGACACGCACATCCAAAATTAATAAAAACAATTAACAATCAGTCAAAAAAACTTTGGCATGTTTCAAATGCTTTTCAAATTCCAGAAGGAGAAAGATTGGCTAAAAAGATATGTCAAAAAACATTTGCAGATTTTGTTATGTTTCAAAACAGTGGAGCAGAGGCAACAGAAGCAGCTATAAAAGTAGCTAGAAGATATTTTTATTCTATTGGAAAACCAAATAAAAATAGAATTTTATGTGTTAAAAACTCATTTCATGGAAGAACATTAGCAGCAATTTATGCTAGTGGGTCAAAAAAAATGACTGAGGGATTTGGTCCAAAAATAGCAGGATTTGACCATTTTAGATTTGGAGACCATGAATCTCTTAAAAAAAAGATTACAAAAAAAACAGCAGCCATAATGATTGAACCTATTATGGGCGAGGGAGGTATAAAGGTAATACCAGACTGGTGTTTAAAAGAATTAAGAAAGCTGTGTAATAGGAAAAAAATATTATTGATTTTAGATGAAGTACAGTGCGGAATTTCAAGAACAGGAAGCTTTCTTTCATTTGAAAAGGCTAAGATTAAACCTGATATCGTTCCAATCGCAAAAGGAATAGGTGGTGGATTTCCATTAGGAGCTGTTTTAATGAATAAAAAAGCTGCCTCTGGAATGATACCCGGAACTCATGGATCTACTTTTGGAGGAAATCCCTTAGCTATGGCGGTTGGAAATACGGTAATGGATATAGTTTCGAGTAAAAAATTTTTGAAAAATATCGAAAATCTATCAAAATATTTTCTATTTGAATTGAAAAATATTCAAGAGTTATATCCGCGTCTTATTAAAAGCATAAGAGGAAGAGGTTTCTTAATTGGAATTCAACTACATAGAGATCAAACAAATTTCATTAAAAAACTCACAGAAAATAGATTACTTACAATAAGAGCTTCAGAAAATGTTATTCGTGTTCTTCCTCCGTTAAACGTAAAAAAAAATGAACTCGATCTCTGTTTAAAAATTATAAATAAGGTTTGTAAAGAACTTAATTAAAATGAAGAATTTTTTAAATATAAAGGATATTCCGATAAGAGATTTAAAAAAAATACTTTCAGATGCTAAAAGACGAAAGAAACTGAGAAAAAATTTAAATAATCTTGAAGCTGATAAAGGCGCACCATTAAGAGGAAAATTATTAATACAAATGTTTGAGAAGTCCAGTCTCAGAACTAGATTAAGTTTTTATTTAGCCATAAAGCAATTGGGTGGAAGTACTTTAACACTTAGACCAGATGAACTTCATTTAACAAAGGGTGGAGAAAGCATTCAAGATACAGCTAAAATTTTGTCAAATTTTGGTAACGCATTTATGCTCAGAACTGATAGTGATAAAAAGTTAGTGGAATTTAAAAAATATTTGTCTATACCCATTATAAATGGTCTTAGCCCTAGTTCCCATCCAACTCAAATTTTATCAGATATTTTTACTGTTGAGGAGATTAAAAAAAAACCAATATCAAGCTTGAATATCGCTTGGGTTGGTGACTCTAATAATGTCTTAAATTCTTTAATTGCTGCTTCGATTAAGTTTTCTTTTAAACTAAGAATTGGATGCCCATTAAAATACCAACCCAATAAAAAAATTATGAGATATATTAAAAGCAATAAAAATAAAATTCATATAATAAACGATCCAAAAAAAGCAGTGAAAGGGGCTGATGTTATTTTTTCGGATAAAGTAATTTCCATGAATGATAAAGTAAATAAGACAAAAAAATTAAGTCAATTTAAAAAATTTAAAATAAATAAAGTGCTACTAAGCTTGGCAAAGAAGAATTGTATTTTCCTCCACTGTTTGCCGAGAGGTAAAGAGGTAGAAGAGGATGTTTTTTTAAGCAAACAATCTAAAGTTTGGCAACAGGCTCTTAACAGAGTCCATGTTCAAAAATCCATATTACTTTATTGTTTTGGAAAATTAAGGTAATGGTAATGGATTATCTGAATTTTGATTTAAGTATAAAATAACAGATGCTCTATCTTTTTCTTTTCTCAATCCTGCGAAAGCCATTTTAGTTCCTTTAATCCATTTAGCTGGTTTTAGTAGGTACCCATTAAGCTCCTCAAAAGTCCACGCCTTTCCATAGGCGGCAAGAGCTTTAGAATATTTATAATCACCCACTGCGCCTACACCTCTTCCAACGACATTATATAATGCTGGACCAATATTATTTTTTCCACCTTTAACTATAGAATGACATGCAGCACACTTTTTAAAGACTTTTTCTCCTGTAGCAATATCACCTAGAGCAATTAATGCAGCTATATCAACTTTATCTTCGGCTGGTTGTGAGCTTGATTGTGAACTCACAACAGTAGCCTGTTCTACCTCTACTGAGTAACCAGGTGTTTCAGGCTTATCAACATGAAAAATAACATTTGAAAGCTTTCCAATACCTATTACTAAAAGCGCTACCATTAATACTGCAGCTATTATTTTATTTAGCTCGAAAGAATCCATTTCTTAAAATTATTTTGAACATATAGCACTATAAATATCAAATTGCTTATATTTTTAATGTACATTTTTGCCTCTATTTATATTGTAATGAGAAATTAAAAGAAAATGAAGACATTAGTTATAATTCCTTCTAGGTTATCAGCATCGAGACTACCAGGTAAACCTTTACTGAAAATTAATGGATTATCTATAATTTCACATGTTTACAAAAAAGCGCGAGAAGCTGATATTGGGGATGTAATCGTTGCTGCAGAAGATCAGGAAATTGTTAAAGATGTAAGAAAAAATGGTGGAGAAGCAATATTGACTAGCAATAATCATAAAACAGGAACTGATAGAGTCTATGAGGCTTTGGTAAAACTAGGTAGAACAGATGTGGAATTAGTTATGAATCTACAAGGAGATGAACCACTAATGAATATAAAGGATATACAAAACTTGAATAGTCATATGGTTAAGACCAAGTATAATTTGGGGACCCTAGCAGCAAAAATCAATGATAAAAAATTTTTTGAAAATAATAATATTGTTAAGGTGATTACAGAAGAAAGCTTGGAACAATCAAAATTTCCTAAAGCGTTAAATTTTATGAGGAAATTAGATAAAGAGAGTGATCAAGCTTATCATCATTTAGGAATTTATTGTTATAATGTAGAAATCTTGGAAAGGTTTGTTTCTTTTAAACAGTCTAAAAATGAAATTAAAAATAAACTAGAGCAGCTAAGAGCATTAGATAACAATATAAACATTAATGTAGCTCTAGCAAAATCATCACCAATTGGAGTAGATACTAAGGAAGATTTTATGGCTATAAAAAAAATAATGGAATATAAGTCATAATGAGTAAAATTTTTTTTCAAGGAACTTTCGGAGCGTATTCACACTTAGCGGCTTTATCTATCGATTCTAATGCTGAAGTTGTACCCTGTAAAACTTTTGATGACTGTTTTGTTCAAGCATCAAGAGACATAAATTCAAAAATTATAATTCCAGAATCAAATAGAATTACTGGAAATATTGGAATTGAATATTTGATTTTCGAATATAGGTTAAATATTTATGCTGAGTATTTTCAAAAAATTGAACATAATTTATTGGGTTTACCTGGAACAAAAGTTTCAGAAATCAAAGATGTTTATTCTCATGCCCAAGCACTATCACAATGTTCAAAATTTATAAAATCAAATAAACTTACTGAACATGTAAGAGCTGACACAGCTGGATCCGCAGAAATGGTTTCAAAAAGTAAAGACAAAACTAAAGCAGCAATAGCTTCATCATTAAGTGCTAAGACATATAATTTAGAAATTATAAAAAATAATATAGAAAATGAAAAAGGAAACTTAACAAGATTTCTTGTCATGGGTAAAAATATATCGCAACCAGAATTTAGTGGAAAAAAATATATAACTTCTTTTTTATTTAAATTAAAAAGTAAACCCGCAGCTTTATATCAATCTTTAGGAGGGTTTGCTATTAATGGAGTAAATCTTACAAAGTTACAAAGTTATCCTGAAAAAAATTCTTTCGATTCTTTTTTCTTTTTATGTGATTTAGATGGTCATATTGAAGAGCCAAGAGTACAAAAATCACTTGAAGACCTAGGATTACATTGTCAAGATTTTCACGTTCTAGGTGTTTTTGAAGCTGACAAACAAAGGGAAATAAATAAATAACTTTTCTTGTAGATAAGAAATTATTACTGTTATAATAGTTTTGGAGGCTAGAGGTGGATACTGCTTGAACCCGACCAGATCTTAACGGAAGCAGTCGTAAAGACAGTTTTTCAGGTTCTAGTCTCCTAGAATTTATGAATAATGATTCAAAAGTATTAGCACTTAAATATAGACCGCAAAATTTTGATGATCTTATTGGTCAAGATGTAGTTGCAGAAACTATAACTAATTCAATAATAGCTGATAAAGTTCCTAATGCATATTTATTCACTGGAATAAGAGGAGTTGGAAAAACCACTATAGCAAGAATAGTGGCTAAGGCGCTTAATTGTTCAAATGGAATTGAAAATAAATGTAAAATTAAATGTGATAATTGCGATGCTATAACTAATTCAAATCACATAGATGTTTTAGAAATGGATGCTGCGAGCAGAACTGGTGTCGACGATGTTAGAGAATTAATTGAGTTTTCAAGATATGGACCCACCTCATCAAAGTATAAAATCTTTATTATCGATGAAGTTCATATGTTAAGCAAACAAGCATTTAATGCTTTGTTGAAAACGCTTGAAGAGCCTCCAGAATATCTTAAATTTATTTTTGCAACGACTGAAATTAAAAAAATTCCAGTTACAGTCATATCTAGATGTCAAAGATTTGATTTATCAAGAATTAGATCGACTGAATTATTCAGTTATATCAAAAATATTAAAGATAAAGAAGGAGGTAAAATTACTGATGAAGCATTAAAATTAATAGTGAAAATTTCTGAAGGCTCAGTAAGAGATGCACTTTCTTTATTAGATAGAGCTTTATTAACTTTAAATCCAAAAACTGAATTAGATTTAAAATCAGCACAGAAAATATTTGGTTTTTTTGATAAATCACAATTAATCGACTTATTTGAATTTATTCTTAAAGGAGACGAGATTAAAGTTATAGAAATTTATAGAAAAATTTACGATCAAGGTGTTGAACCAAAAATCTTTATTAATGATTTCTTAGAATTACTTTATTACTTTAAAAATATTGAATCATTAACTTTAGAAAGCACAAATTTTTCATTAAATGATCAAGAATTTCAAAAAATCAAAGATTTAAATAAAAATCTTGATCCGAGCGTATTGATTTTATTTTGGCAATTTACAATTTCTACTCTTGATGAGCTTGCCATAGTTTCAAATCAACATTTATCAATGGAAATGTTTTTGTTAAGGCTGATGCATTTAAGTTCAATAAAATTGGAAAAAGTTACTGATATAAATTCTGTAAGCGAAAATTCAGTTATAGATAAAGAAATTAATGATCAATCAAAACCAATAAATCAAATCAAGAATATTTATCAGAAAGAAAAAAGTAAACCGGAAATTCACAAAGAAGTTAAGTCAGAAAAAAGAATATTTATTAATAGTTTAGAAAAATTAATACAGACATGTACTGATAAAAAAGAAATTAAATTAAAGTATGAGTTAGAAAAAAATGTAAATCTAGTAAAATTTGAAAAAAATTTGATTGAGATATCCTTTAATGAAAATTTAGATAAAAATTTCGTTAAAGACCTCTCCTCTAAACTTTTTGATTGGACAAGTGAAAGATGGATTATTTCATTTAGTAAATTAAAAGGTGATATTTCAATGAGGGAAAAAGAGCAAAAATTAAAGAAATCTTTAATAGATGAGGCAAAAAACTTAAAAATTTACAAAGATGTAATAAAAAATTTCCCTGATGCTGAATTAATCAATATTAATTTAAAAGGAGAGGAGGAACCTAATGACTGACTTTACAAAAATTATAGATAAAGCAAAAGAACTTGAGTCGAAAATGAAAGAAAGTCAGAAAAAAATAAAAGAAATAAAAGTTGAGGGAGTATCAGGCTCGAATTCAGTTAAAGTTATGCTTGATGGGGAGGGAGAGATGCAATCAGTCAAATTATCAGAGGAAATAATGAGGGAAGATAAAACTATAATTGAAGATCTAATTGTTGCTGCTCATAATAGCGCTAAGTCACAACTCAAAATAAAAACAGCTGAAGAAATTTCAAAAGCAACAGGTGGACTTGGAATACCTGGATTTAAATGGCCATTATAGCAAATGCAAAATACTTCTGAGATTGAAGAGCTTGTTAAATTAATATCAAAGTTGCCTGGTTTAGGCCCTAAATCAGCTAAAAGAATAGTTTTAAAACTAATTAATAATAGAGATGAACTTGTAAAACCTTTAGCAAAAACTTTAGCTGAAGTTTATAAAAATATTTCTAGATGTAAAATTTGTGGTGTCTTAAAATCATCAACTATCGAGTGTTCTTATGATAATTGCAAAGTTATACAGAGAAAGTATAGTCAAATTTGTGTTGTTGAAAACATAGCTGATCAGTGGTCGATTGAAAATTCAAATATTTTTAAAGGATATTTTCATATTTTAGGAGGTACCATTTCCTCTGTTGGTCACAAAAAAGAGGATTTATTAATTAATTCTTTAATTGAAAGGGTAAAAAAAGATAAAATTGAGGAAATAATTTTAGCTACTAGTGCAACAGTTGAGGGCCAAACAACAGCTTTTTATATTCAAGACAGTTTATCAAATATGGATGTTAAGATCACAAAATTAGCTCAAGGGTTGCCTGTTGGTGGGGAAATTGAAAATCTTGATGATGGCACTCTTCTTTCTGCTTTTAAAAATAGATCAAAAATAAATTCTAATTCAAGCTGATTTTTTTTTTAATCGATTTAAATGCAATAGTGGTTCTGTATATCCTGAAGGTTGATCTTTTCCCTTAAAAATAAGTTCACATGCAGTTTGAAATGCTATGGACCTATCATAATCAGAGCTCATTTTAATATAATTGGGATCATTCTCATTTTGTTTATCCACAATTTTTGCCATTTCTTTCATTATTTCTATAACTTGTATTTTTGTTGTAACACCGTGATGTACCCAGTTTGCAATATGTTGCGAAGAAATCCTCAAAGTTGCCCTGTCTTCCATTAACCCGACGTTATTTATGTCTGGCACTTTGGAGCAACCTACACCTTGATCAATCCATCTTACAACATAACCAAGTAATGTCTGGGCAGAATTGGAGATTTCTTTATTGATTTCATCAACTGACCAATTTGGTCTATCTGCAATAGGAATAGTAAGTAAATCATCAATTTTAGCCTTTGCTCTTTTAGACAACTTTTTTTGAACATCAAAAATATTTATCTCATGATAATGTAAAGCATGCAAAGCTGCTGCAGTTGGAGATGGAACCCACGCACAATTTGCTCCCGCCTTAAGATGACCAGTTTTTTGATCTAGCATGTCTTTCATTTTATCAGGCATGGCCCACATTCCTTTACCTATTTGAGCTTTACCCGAAAAGCCACAGGCCAAACCTATATCAACATTGTTATTTTCATAAGCCACAATCCATTTTGAAGATTTCATATCACCTTTTTTAATCATAGGTCCCGCCTCCATTGATGTATGCATTTCATCACCTGTACGATCAAGGAAACCGGTGTTTATGAAGAAAACTCTGTGCTTTAAGGTTCTAATACACTCTTTGAGATTTGATGATGTTCTTCTCTCTTCATCCATAATTCCAATTTTGCATGTGTATTTTTTTAATTTTAAAACTTCTTCAACTTTAGTAAAAATTTCATTTGTAAATGCTGTTTCGTCTGGACCATGCATCTTTGGTTTTACAATATATATTGAACCAGTTCTTGAATTTCCTTTTTTTTTCATGTCATGAAGAGCTGCCGCAGTTGTTATAAAAGCATCCATCAATCCTTCTGGAATTTCACTTCCATCTTTCAATATTATTGAGGGATTAGTCATCAAATGACCAACATTCCTAATTAGTAAAAGACTTCTACCGTGCAATTTTAATCCTTTTCCATCTTTTGAAATATAACTTCTGTTTGGATTAAGTTTTCTCTCCAATGTTTTTCCCTCTTTTTCAAATCTTGTTATAAGATCTCCTTTCATTAATCCAAGCCAATTTCTATAACAGATCACTTTATCTTGAGCATCTACTGCTGCAACACTGTCTTCATTATCACATATTGTAGATACTGCAGATTCTAGTATTATGTCACTTATGCCTGCATGATCCTGTTGAGCACTAAAAGCTCTTGGATTTTTTAATATTTCAATGTGCAGATTGTTATTTTTTAATATTATTGCTGACGGGTTATCTGATTCACCTCGATGACCAACGAATTTATTTTTGTCTTTTAAAGTTGTTACATCAACACCTTTTAAAATTTTTAATTCTTTATTTTGAATTGCTATTCCTGTTATTTTTCTCCAGCTAAAATCTTTTAAAGTAAAATATTTATCTAAAAATTCTCTACCATACTTAATTACAATCTCTCCTCGTTCCGGATCATATCTTTCTGAAGTACTATCTTCAGATGCTTCGATGACATCAGTTCCATATAAACTATCGTATAAACTCATCCATCTTGCGTTAGCAGCATTCAAAGCGTAACGTGCATTCATAATTGGAACAACCAATTGAGGCCCAGCTATTGTAGTAATCTCCTCATCGATATCACTTGTTTCAATTTTAAAATCTGGACCTTCATCTTTTAAGTAACCAATTTCTTTTAAAAAATTTTTGTATTCTTTAATTTGAATATTTTTTCCTTTGTTATCAATATGCCATTTATCAATTTTTTTTTGCAGTGTTTCTCTAAAATCAATTAGTTCTTTATTTTTAGAAGCTAATTCATGAACCGTTTTATCAAAATCTTTCCAAAATTTTTCAGGAGAAATGTCAGTACCATTAAATAACTCATTATTAACAAAAAGTAATAATTCCTCTGATACTTTAAGATTATTAACAGAATGATATTTTGATGTCATGGAGAAATATTTAAACTCTAGCTTATTTAAGTCAATTACATAATAGTAACATAGACATTTTATTGTCATTTTTCTTATATAAGTATAGTCATATAAAGATGAAGAATTATTTAAATTTTGAAGCAGATATTAAAAATCTTGAAAATGAGTTAGAGAAATTAAAAGATCCTTTTAATCAAGAAGGTTTGTCAGAAGTTGATACAAAAAAAATTTCTAAAACTCAGGAAGAAATCGATGAGAAACTTAAAGATATTTATAATAATTTAGATCCTTGGCAAATCACATTGGTTGCAAGGCACGAGGATAGACCTAAATCAAAGTTTTTTATTGATAACTTGTTTGAGGACTTTATCTCATTAGAAGGTGATAGATATTATGGAGAAGACAAGTCGGTTATTACTGGTTTTGCAAAATTTAATGGTCGATCAGTATTAGTAATTGGTCAAGAGAAGGGGGAAAACTTAGAAACTAGAATTGAGAGAAACTTTGGCATGATGAGACCAGAGGGTTATAGAAAAACTATTAGGTTAATGGAACTAGCAGATAAGTTTAATATTCCTATTATATCTTTTATAGATACTCCAGGTGCATATCCAGGAGTGGGGGCAGAGGAGAGAGGACAAGCAGAGGCAATCGCCAAGTCAATCGAGTGTTGTATGAAACTTAAGGTTCCAACTTTAGCTATAGTAATAGGTGAAGGTGGTTCAGGTGGAGCCATAGCTCTTGCATCTTCAAATAAAGTTTTAATGCTTGAGAATGCTATTTATTCAGTAATCTCACCTGAGGGATGTGCAACAATATTGTGGAGAGATCCAAAAAAAATGCTCGATGCTGCAAAAGCAATGAAACTGTCTGCTAAAGACTTATTAGAGCTAAATATTATTGATGAAATAATTCCAGAACCTTTAGGTGGCGCCCATAGAGACCGAGATATGATTCTTGAAAATATAAGGAACTCTATTTCTCAAAATTTAGATTTTTTTAAAACTTTAACAGCTGAGGAAATTCTTAATCATCGAAAAGATAAATTTTTAAAAATTGGAAGAAGCAAAGGGTTTATATCTAGTACTGAAAGTCTAAGCGCAATTCAAACATCTAGATTAGATTTTAAAGAAATAATTAAATCTAAAAAAAATGTTGCAATTGCTGTAGCAACATTAGTTATTGTAGCTGCACTTACTTTATTTATTTTATAAAGCTCCGCAACATTTTTTGAATTTTTTACCAGACCCGCATGGACAAGGATCATTCCTACTTGTTTTCTTACCAAGGTTTCTAAATTTTTCTTTTAATTGTCTCTGGTTTATTTTTTCAGTTGGTTCATTATAAACTTTAAGATTCATCAATATTTTTACATAATCTAGTTTTAATTTGTCCAGTAAATTCGAGAATAAATCAAATGCTTCTTTCTTGTATTCTATAAGAGGGTCCCTTTGTCCATATGATCTAAGACCCACAACCTGTCTTAATTGTTCTAAGTATTGGATGTGCGATTTCCAATTAAAATCAATGGATTGTAAGAGAATTCTTTTTTCTATTTCTTTTGATTGATTTTCCCCAAGAATTTTAGATCTCTCTTCTCTAGCAAATTTGAATTTTTCAAAAATTTTTTCTCTTAGTTTTGTGTCACTTAAAGACATTAATTCATTATACTCGTCATCGTTTAGACTTTTTCCAAAAATAGTCTTTAATCTATTGCTAAACTCATTATTTTTAGGATTTGATAACTTTTGAATTTTTAGGCTTATTAAGTTTTCTACTATTTCTGATAAAAAATTATCTGAATAATCAAAAATTTTTTCACTATCCATAGCATCTTTTCTTTGAGAAAATATCACTTGCCTTTGATCATTTAAAACATTGTCAAATTTTATGAGAGTTTTTCTAATATCAAAATTTCGTGTCTCAACTTTTTGTTGTGCTCTCTCTAAAGCCTTATTTATCCAAGGATGGTCTATACTTTCACCATCCTTGAGACCGAGTTTTTGAAGAATATTATTCATTGACTCAGATCCAAAAATTCTCATGAGGTCATCCTCTAAACTTACATAAAAAATAGAACTTCCTTCGTCTCCTTGTCTGCCCGATCTTCCTCTTGCTTGATTATCTACTCTTCTGGACTCCATTCTTTCAGTTCCAATAACAAATAAACCACCTAAAGATTTGATATAATCTTTATTTTTTTTGAGTTGATCGTCCTGAATCGATCCTTTTTTTCCTCCTAGTTGAATATCTACACCTCTTCCAGAAATACTTGTGGTAATTATTACTGAGTTAGCTTTACCAGCATTAGCAATAATCTCTGCTTCATTTTCATGATTCTTAGCATTTAGTACTATGTGTTCAATTTTTTCCTGCTTAAGTAATTTGGAATATATCTCGGATTTACTCACACTAGATGTGAATACTAAAAGAGGCTGACTGTTTTCATGACATTCTTTAATTTTTTTAATGATTGCATTATTTTTTTCTACTTCAGTTCGAAAAATTTGATCATTAAAATCTTTTCTGATCATCTCTTTATTAGTCGGAATTACAATTACGTTCAGATTATAAATTTCAAAAAACTCCTCTGATTCTGTAGCAGCTGTACCTGTACAACCTGATATCTTTGTATAAAGTTTAAAATAATTCTGGTAAGTGATAGACGCTAGAGTCTGATTTTCAGCCTGTATATCAATTTTTTCCTTAGCCTCAATAGCTTGATGGAGACCATCACCAAATCTTCTGCCTTCTAGTATTCGACCAGTTAACTCATCTACAATTTTGATACTGTTATCTTTAACGAGATAATCTTTATCTTTTTTAAATAAATGATTTGCTTTTAAAGCTTGATTCACAAAGTGAACTAAATCGAGATTTTCTGGATCATAAAAATTGTTATTTTTTAAAACCCCCGCATTTGAAAATAAACTTTCAATATGATTAATACCTTCATTTGTTAATAAAATATTCCTATCTTTTTCATCGACCTCAAAATCATTTTTATTAAGTAGCTTTATTACTTTATCAACAGCAACATATTGGTTAGTTTTATCTTCTGCAGCCCCAGAAATTACCAAAGGAGTTCTTGCCTCATCAATAAGACAAGAGTCTATCTCATCAACTATTGCAAAATGGTGCCCTCTTTGAACCATTTCTTCTTTTGAATATTTCATGTTATCTCGAAGATAATCAAATCCTAATTCACTGTTTGTTGCGTAAGTAATATCACAATCATAATTTTTCTTTCTTTCTTCATCGTTTTGATCGTTATTTATATAGCCAGATGTTAATCCTAAAAAATTGAAAATTTTACCCATCTCTAACGAGTCTCTTTTCGCCAAATAATCATTTACTGTAACAATATGAACTCCTTTTTCCTCCAAAGCCATTAAATATGCTGCCAAAGCAATTGTAAGAGTTTTACCTTCTCCGGTTCTCATTTCTGCTATTTTGTTTTCATGTAGAACTACTCCGCCTATTAATTGAACATCGAAATGCCTCTCACCTCTTGATCTTAAAGAGGCCTCTCTTACTAGAGCGAAAGCTTCAGGTAGAATTTTGTCAAAAGAAGTACCTTTTTGAATTTCCTCTTTTAATTTTAAAGTTTTCTCAGGAAACTCTTTATCATTGAGTTTTTTTATATTTTCCTCTAATAGATTGATTTCGTCCACTATTTTGCCAATTCTATCCAGCTCTTTTTTATTGCCTGATTTAATAAATTTAGAAATAAAGTTTAGAGGATTTAACATTAGTTTTTGATATACATTTAAATTACAACTTTTAATATAGTGATTTAATTTAAATTTTAAATATCATGGGAATCAATTTATCAAATTTTTTAGCCTCAAAATCACAAGATCGAAAAATGGGGCAATATCAAGACCTTGATCACCTAGACGGTTTAGCAGTGTCCTCAGTGAGTGCTAATTTATATAATTCTAAAAGGGATGATCTTGCAATGTTCTATTTTCGTGACGGCGCAAATTTCGCATCACTTTATACCCAGTCTAAAATTTTGTCAGAAAACATTAAATGGAATTTAAGTCAAAAAACTCAAAAAATTTTTTCACTTGTAGTCAATACAAGAAATGCAAACTCATTCACAGGTGAGCATGGTTATAAAAGCATGCAACATCTTGCAGATTTAATTTCAAAACAACTTACAGAAAAACAGAAAGAAGATGAAGATGATCCTAAAATAATTAAACCAAAAAATCTTATTTTTGGGTGTACTGGAACAATTGGGGAAAAATTTCCTGAAGAAAAAATTAAGTTAAAAATTCCAGAGCTAATAAAAAATATTAAATATACTCAAAACAAATATATTTGGATGAAAGTTGCTCTATCAATAATGACAACCGATACACAGCCAAAAATAGCAATGGAAGAATGCAAAATTGGAAATACAAGTGTAAAGATTTATGGAATAGCAAAAGGTTCTGGTATGATTCAACCAAATATGGCAACTACATTAGCCTATGTTTTTACTGATGCTGATATTTCTAATGATGTATTAAAAAAATTACTTAAGAAAAATATTGAGAATACTTTTAACGCAATTTCATGTGATAGCGACACTAGTACTAATGATATGATCTCAATCTTCTCCACTGGTAAAGCAAAAAACACTTTAATAAAGACAATTAATGATAAAAAGATCAAATTATTTGATGAAGCCCTGAACAGTCTATTGTTAAATTTAGCAAAAAGAGTTGTAGCTGATGGAGAGGGAGCTTCAAAATTTGTTACAATTAATGTTTTAAATTCCAAAACAGATCAGGATGCAAAAAAAATTGGTTTTTCAATTGCAAATTCTCCGTTGGTAAAAACTGCAATTGCTGGTGAAGATCCAAATTGGGGTAGAATAATCATGGCAATTGGAAAATCCGATGCAGATGTAAATTTAAATAAATTATCAATAAAATTTGGTGATTTGGTAATTGTAAATAAGGGAAAATTGCACAATCAATATAATGAGAATGAAGCCGCAAAATATATGAAAGGATTGGATATTAATCTTACTGTTGATGTTGGAAATGGAAAAAAAAGTTTTACTGTTTATACTATGGATTTGACTAATGAATATATCAAAATTAATTCAGACTATAGAAGCTAGCTATATTGAAATTTTCATAACAGTAATTAGATAAATATTATGATCAAATATAATTTATTATGTAAAAAGTGTAATCTTGCATTTGACAGTTGGTTTGCATCTTCAAAAGAATACGATAAGCTTAAAAAGAAACAGTTACTTAATTGTCATGGTTGTGGATCTCTAAAAGTAGAAAAAAATTTAATGGCACCTAAGTTAATCAGTAAAAATTTAAGCCATAAAAATGAAAAAAAGGATTTTATAAGATATCAAAAAATAAAAAAAACAATAAGAGAATATCAAAAATTTATTAAGAGTAACTTTGATTATGTTGGCGAAAACTTTGCTTATGAGGCGAGATCAATTCATTATAACAATAAAAAAAAAAATAAAGGTATATACGGAACTGCTTCAAAGCAGGATTTAAAAGAACTCAAAGAAGAGGGTATAGATGCACAGATGGTCCCGTGGTTTGAGAGTGAAAATAATTAATTTTTAATAAATTTGGCAATGTAATTTACTGACTTGTCATCACCTACACTCCATTTATTTTTAATTAGATTAAAATTCATTCCATTTACTTTATCTAATTTAAGATCATTTTTTTCAAGTATAGAAATTAATTCTTCAGGTTTTAAAAATTTTTCCCATTCATGTGTTCCTATTGGAAGCCAACGTAATATATATTCAGCTCCAACAATCGCAAAAATATAAGATTTCAATGTTTTATTTAAGGTTGCAACAAACATAATTCCATTTTTTTTTAATAGTTTGCTGCATGACTTTAAAAAAAAATTTACATCTTCGACATGTTCTACGATTTCCATATTTAAGATAACATCGAACTTTTGTTTTGCGTCAAATTTTTCAGGCGATGAACAGAAATAATTTATTTGAAGATTATTTTTTTTTGAATGAAGTTTTGCAACTTTAATATTCTTATCAGATGCATCTATTCCAGTCACTTTAGCACCCAATCTACACATAGGTTCTGATAATAAACCTCCACCACATCCTATATCTAGAATTTTGATATCTTTAAGTGGAGTCTTATTATAATTGAGTTTGAACGTCTCAATAATATTTTCTTTTATGTATGAAATTCTAATTGGGTTAAATTTATGCAATGGTTTAAATTTACCTTCAGGATTCCACCATTCTTCTGCAATTTTAGAAAATTTTTCTATTTCTTTTTTATTTATTGTGTTATTTTTCATTTGTAAGTTGACTTTATATTCAACATGTATTTATTCAATATTTTTTAAATTTAAAAGATTAATTTATCATGAAAATTGTCGTATTAAAATTTGGGGGTACATCAGTTGGTACTATTAAAAAAATAAAGAGAGTTGCTAAAATAATTATCGATTATAAAAAGAAAAACTATAAAGTAATTGTAGTTTCATCAGCTATGAGTGGTGTGACAAATGAGTTAATAAAAAAATCTTTTGAGATTAGCGATAGTTTCTCAGAGTCAGAGCATGATGTTTTGGTTTCCTCAGGTGAACAAGTTTCATGTTCCTTAATTGCTGGACGATTAATTCATGAAGGATACGAGTCTAGATCTTGGTTATCTTGGCAAGTTCCGATTTTGACCAAAGGCAAATATAAAAACTCAAGGATAAATCAAATAAACAAAAAAAATATTACCAAATATTTAAAAAAGGGTGGCATACCAATAGTAACTGGGTTTCAGGGACTAAATGATGAAAATAGAATTACAACTATAGGAAGAGGTGGATCTGACGCAAGTGCAATAATGATTGCTAAGTTTTTCAAAGCAGAGAGATGTATAATTTATACTGATGTAGAGGGAGTTTATACAACTGATCCTAACAAATTAAAAAATGCAAAAAAAATTAAAGTAATTTCATATGAAGAAATGCTGGAGATGGCATCTCTGGGAGCTAAAGTTATGCAACCAGTCTCAATACAAGATGCACGATTAAATAGGATTGATATAGAGGTAAAATCGTCTTTTTCTAAAAGGACAGGGACATTGATTACTAAAAGATCTAAAATTATAAATAATAAAATTGTTACTGGAATTTCTTCAACTCAAAATGACTCAAAAGTTTCTCTTATTGGAGTGAAAGATAAACCTGGGGTTGCTGCAGCAATTTTTAAACCATTATCTAAAAATTTAATAAATGTTGATATGGTTGTGCAAAATATTTCTGCCAATGGTAAAGAAACAGATTTAACATTTACTATAAAAACAGATGATTTGAATAAAACAAAAAAAATTATTCAACAAAACAAAACTATTAATTACAGAAAATTACTTTTTGAAAAGGGAGTATCAAAAATTTCAGTGATCGGAGTGGGTATGATAACTACTCCAGGAGTAACCTTCAGAATGTTTCAATCACTTGCAAACAAGAA
Source organism: uncultured Pelagibacteraceae bacterium (assembly GCA_902539445.1). Classification (GTDB taxonomy): domain Bacteria; phylum Pseudomonadota; class Alphaproteobacteria; order Pelagibacterales; family Pelagibacteraceae; genus Pelagibacter. The sequence continues at coordinate 55,190 of CACBIY010000002.1, read as the reverse complement.
AATAAATATTAAAGTAATCTCAACTTCTGAGATTAAAATCTCAGTTTTGATTAATAAAAAGGATACACAAAAAGCTTTGATTGCCTTACATAAAGAATTTAAATTAGATCAAAAAAAATGAGCATAAGACCTTTTAGAGATATAAAAAGAAGAGAAACAAGAGAGATTAATGTTGGCAAAGTGAAAGTCGGAGGAGGAAATCCAATATCAGTCCAATCAATGACAAATACTCTTACAACAGATGTAAAAGCTACAATTAATCAAATTAATGAAATTAGTTCAGAGGGAGCTGATATAGTTAGAGTTTCTTGTCCTGATGAGCAGTCATCCAAATCATTAAAAGAAATAATCAAACATGTTGAAATACCTATAGTTGCTGATATTCATTTCCATTATAAAAGAGCAATTGAGGCCGCTGAAAGTGGTGCGAGCTGTTTAAGAATTAATCCTGGTAACATTGGAAGTAAAAAAAAAATTAAAGAGGTTGTGAAAGCTGCAGTTGATCATAATTGTTCAATTAGAGTAGGAGTTAATGCAGGATCTTTAGAAAAAGATATCTTAGAAAAATATAAAGAACCTTGTCCAGAGGCGTTAGTTGAAAGTGCTCTAAGAAACATCAAGATTCTTGAAGATGAAAATTTTCAAAATTTAAAAGTTAGTGTTAAGTCATCAGATGTTTTTTTATCCGTCGAAGCATACAGACAGTTGTCAAAACTTACTGATTATCCGCTTCATTTAGGAATTACAGAGGCAGGGGGATTTGTATCTGGAAGTGTAAAATCCTCTATTGGATTAGGAACTTTACTTTTAGAGGGTATAGGTGACACTATCAGAATTTCCTTATCAGATAACCCGGTCGAGGAAGTTAAAATTGGAAATGAAATACTAAAATCCTTAAATTTAAGAGAGAGAGGAGTTAAAATAATATCTTGTCCTTCGTGCGCAAGACAAGGTTTTGAAGTAATTGAAACAGTAAAAATATTAGAAAAAAAACTTTCTCATATTAAAACACCAATCACTCTATCGGTAATTGGCTGTGTAGTTAATGGACCTGGAGAAGCAGCTTTAACAGATGTAGGAATAACTGGAGGTAAAAAAGGAAATAATATGCTTTATCTATCTGGTGTACAATCTGAAAAAGTTTTGACCAGTGATATGATTGATAAGGTAGTAAGTGAGGTTGAAAAAAAAGTTTCTGAATTGGACAATTCGAAATGATACCTTTAAAAACTGTTAATGATTTAATAAACAAACATGCACTGCTAGAAAAAGAGCTATCATCTACTGAAATTGACAAAAATTCATTTGCTGAAAAATCTAAAGAATATTCAGACTTAAATGAAATTATTAAAGTTGCTAAATTTTATATTTCTTATGAAAAAAATAAAAAAGAAATTCAATCAATTTTAGAGGATAAAAATTCAGATGTGGACATGATAAAAATGGCTGAAACAGAATTAGCCGATTTAGAAACTCAAAATGAGAAAAATGAAAAAAAACTAAAGTTATTTCTTTTGCCAAAAGATGAAGCAGATAAAAAAAATGCAATAATAGAAATTAGAGCTGGAACAGGTGGTTTAGAAGCAAGTTTATTTGCTTCAGATCTTTTCAAGATGTATGAAAAAGTAAGTAATAAAAAAAAATGGAGTCTTGAATTAATCTCAATTTCTAAAAGCGAGGCTGGTGGTTTAAAAGAGGTAATTGCTTCTATAAAAGGAAATAATATTTATTCTACGCTAAAATACGAGAGTGGCGTTCATAGAGTACAAAGAGTGCCGGATACTGAAACACAGGGAAGAGTTCACACATCTGCAGCAACAGTTGCAGTTTTACCAGAAGCTGAAGAGGTTGATTTAAAAATAAATGAAAGCGATTTAAGAGTTGATGTTTTTAGAGCTGGAGGTCCAGGAGGACAATCGGTTAATACTACTGACAGTGCTGTTAGAATTACTCATATCCCAACAGGAATATCTGTTTCCCAACAAGATGAAAAATCTCAACATAAGAATAAAGCTAAAGGGATGAAAATTCTAAGATCGAGATTGTACGAGCTTGAAAGATCCAGGATTGAGAATCAAAGATCTAAAGACAGAAAAAGTAAAATAGGCTCAGGTGATAGATCAGAAAGAATAAGAACTTATAATTTTCCCCAAGGAAGAGTAACTGATCATAGAATAAATTTAACTTTACATAAACTTGATGAATTTTTAGAAGGTGAGGTATTTGATGAAATGATTGAGGCGTTAACTCTTCGAGCACAAGAAGAAAGTTTAAATGTTTTTAATCAATGAATATTGAAATTGCAATAAAAGATGCTTGTAAAGAGCTTAAAAAAAATAATATAAGTTCTGCTTTATTAGATAGCGAACTTTTATTATCTAAAGTAATTAAAAAAGATAGAAAGTTTATTTTGTTAAACCCTGAAAAAAAAATTAATCGAGATGATCAAAACAGTTTTAATGATCTTATTGTTAAACGTTCAAAAGGAAAACCACTAGCATATTTAACCGGTATAAAGTCATTTTGGAAATATGACTTTAAAATTAATGAAAAAGTTTTAATTCCAAGACCAGACACAGAAATCATAATAGAGCAAGTTTTAGACATATACAAAAACAAGAATAATGTTAATTTTTTAGAAGTTGGTATTGGTTCAGGTTGTATAGGTCTTTCAATATTAAAAGAAAAAAAGTCTTTTACAGCTACTGGTGTAGATTTGTGTCAAGATTGTATTAAAATATGTACATATAATGCAAATAAACTTGGAGTTAGTGATAGAATAAAATTACTGAAATCAGATGTTGACAATTTAATTTATCGCAAATATGATTTGATAATTTCTAATCCTCCTTACATTAAAAAGTTTGATTTGAATAAACTTGAAAGGGAAATTAAGAATTATGAGCCCAAACTGGCTCTTGATGGTGGATTGGATGGTTTATCAGTTACAAGAAAGGTTATAAAAAAGTCTTCTGATTTGTTAAAAACAAATGGTAAGCTGATTTTAGAAATTGGTTATGATCAAAGAGCGCCGGTTAAAAAAATGCTAAATAAGAATAATTTCTATATTAATGATATTATAAAAGATCTAGCAAAAAATGATCGATGTATAATTAGCACAAAAAAATAAATTTTATGGTCACATTCAGAAATAATAATGTTAGAAGAAATAATTTCAGAAGAAATGATAGAGGTTTTAAATCTAATACAGATAGGCCAAAATATGGTTCTAATTTTTCAAAAAATGAAAATTTTCAAAGAAAGTCTCCAGGAAGAAATAATCATAATGCGTCAAAATTAATTGAAAAATATAGTAATCTTGCAAGAGAGGCTCTATCAAGCGGAGATAAAATCTTGTCAGAAAATTATTTTCAACACGCAGATCATTTTACCAGAGTTTTAAATGATCAAGATGCTCAAAAAAAACTAAACTCAATAAACAGTGACCATATTAAATCTCAACATAATATCCCTGAGTCCAATAAAGAACAAAATGATATTGAGGAAAAGAAAACAATAACTCAAATTTAATAAGAATTATTTAAAATTAATTTAGACCCATAATTTTTTCAGACTTTAAAACATTTAATTTAATTTTTTTAGTTTCAAATAATTTTCTATTTTCTCCTTTAAGAATTTTTCCAGAGGGAAGTTTTAATTTTTGAGAATTAACTCTTTTTCCATTAATTAGAACTTCGTAGTGTAAATGTGGTCCAGTAGATTTGCCTGTTGAACCAACGTATCCTATTGTCTGTCCTTGTTTAACTCTAACACCACTCCTAATTCCGTTAGCAAATTTAGACATATGAGCATAAATTGTTTGATAGGTTGAATTATGTTTAATAACCACACAATTACCACCTCCACCACACCAACCTGCTTTTTTGATTACTCCTGAACCAGATGCCATTATCGGTGTTCCGGTTGGAGCAGCAAAGTCAGTCCCTTTATGCATTTTATTAAACCCATCAATTGGATGTTTTCTCATTCCAAAGGGAGAAGAAAGTCTTGCACCGTTAATTGGAGTTTTCATCAGAGCTTTTTCAACACTTTTACCGTTTTTATCATAATGCCCAGTATTATTTTCTTCATCAAAATAAAAAAGTGAATTTTCTTCTCCACTTAAAATTAAATTTGCAAATAAAATATTTCCTGTTTCAATTAGTTTTTTGTTTTCATCAACATAAGCCTCATACATAATTTGAAATTTATCTTTTTTCCTAATATCTCTTTGAAAATCAACTTGAAAACCATAAATTCTTGCAAATTCGACTATTATATTAGATGGTACTTTTTGATCTATCGCTGACTTATACAGGCTTTTAAGGATTGTACTTTCATTATAAACAATTTTTTTCTCTAATTTCGTTAAAACAATTTCTTGATTAAATTTTTTGTTCCCTAAATCTTGGGTTAGAATAATCCTTTCTTTGTTTGATATTTGGAATATAAATTCCTTTATTGAATTATCCGTCTGATCAATAGTAAAATGTATTTTTTGATTAGTGTTAAGTCTATTTAAATTAATTTTTTTGTTAATTTTATTTTTTATAGTTGATATTTCATCTTTATTAAGAGAATAATATTCAAGGATACCCATAAAAGTTTCTCCCTCTCTAACTTTATGTGAAATCTTTTTAAATCTTGGTTCAAATTTTTCGAAAAAATGATTTATTGTTTTTTTAAAGTAAAAGTTTTCAATAATTTTTTTATAATTGTTGTTAATTTTATTTTTTGTTTGATTATGGTAAATTGTAAATATGCTTGTTAAGATAATTAATATTACTAAAGCAAAAATTTCATTTTTTACTTTAAATTTAATGTTAAATTTCTTGATCATAGAAAATTTTGAATTATCAATTATTAGTTTAACAATATAAAAAAATCAAAAAAAACCCCTAAAATTCAGGCTTTTTTATCAAATTTTTAGTCTTAATTGCTTGATTTCCTATAATTTTAGCCTATAAGCACTGAACTTTCTCATTTAAATTATTGTAATAACAATAAAATAGTGAGGATTATTGAGACTTTTAGCTCAATTAGTTATTTAAAATGTAAAAATTTAAGAAGAGAAGTGTGGACGGTTAAGGTTACCAAAATTTGTCGTACACACTTCAACATCATATAAATTTTATTCTTAGAATTTATATGGAAGCTAGTGTGCGCCGTTTTTAAACTTGAGAGTTTGATCATGGCTCAGAACGTACGCTGGCGGCACGCCTAACACATGCAAGTCGAACGAAGTAGCAATACTTAGTGGCAGACGGGTGAGTAACATGTAGGTATCTACCCTATGGCCTGGAATAACACGAGGAAACTTGTGCTAATACCGGATAAGTCTTTACGGAGAAAGCTTTATGCACCATTGGATGAGCCTGCACTTGATTAGTTTGTTGGTGGGGTAATGGCCTACCAAGACTGTGATCAATAGCTGATTTGAGAGGATGATCAGCCACATTGGGACTGAGACACGGCCCAAACTCCTACGGGAGGCAGCAGTGGGGAATCTTGCACAATGGAGGAAACTCTGATGCAGCGATGCCGCGTGAGTGAAGAAGGCCTTTGGGTTGTAAAGCTCTTTCGTCGGGGAAGAAAATGACTGTACCCGAATAAGAAGGTCCGGCTAACTTCGTGCCAGCAGCCGCGGTAATACGAAGGGACCTAGCGTAGTTCGGAATTACTGGGCTTAAAGAGTTCGTAGGTGGTTGAAAAAGTTGGTGGTGAAATCCCAGAGCTTAACTCTGGAACTGCCATCAAAACTTTTCAGCTAGAGTATGATAGAGGAAAGCAGAATTTCTAGTGTAGAGGTGAAATTCGTAGATATTAGAAAGAATACCAATTGCGAAGGCAGCTTTCTGGATCATTACTGACACTGAGGAACGAAAGCATGGGTAGCGAAGAGGATTAGATACCCTCGTAGTCCATGCCGTAAACGATGTGTGTTAGACGTTGGAAATTTATTTTCAGTGTCGCAGTGAAAGCGATAAACACACCGCCTGGGGAGTACGACCGCAAGGTTAAAACTCAAATGAATTGACGGGGACCCGCACAAGTAGTGGAGCATGTGGTTTAATTCGAAGATACGCGCAGAACCTTACCAACACTTGACATGTTCGTCGCGACTTTAAGAGATTAAAGTTTTCGGTTCGGCCGGACGAAACACAGGTGCTGCATGGCTGTCGTCAGCTCGTGTCGTGAGATGTTGGGTTAAGTCCCGCAACGAGCGCAACCCTCACTTTTAGTTGCCATCATTTAGTTGGGCACTCTGAAAGAACTGCCAGTGATAAGCTGGAGGAAGGTGGGGATGACGTCAAGTCCTCATGGCCCTTACGTGTTGGGCTACACACGTGCTACAATGGTATATACAACAGGAAGCAAGACGGCGACGTTAAGCAAATCCTTAAAAGATACCTCAGTTCGGATTGCACTCTGCAACTCGAGTGCATGAAGCTGGAATTACTAGTAATCGTGGATCAGCGTGCCACGGTGAATGCGTTCCCGGGTCTTGTACACACCGCCCGTCACACCATGGGAGTTGGTTCTACCTTAAGGCAAGGTTTTAAACCCTTGACCACGGTATAGTCAGCGACTGGGGTGAAGTCGTAACAAGGTAGCCGTAGGGGAACCTGCGGCTGGATTACCTCCTTTCTAAGGATGAATAAAAGTAAAATTTTATTCTAAAAAATACACAAGGTTAATGTTGACCGTCCTCATTTCTCTTCTTAATATTTAGTGTTTCTCTTGAATGGGGGCCGGTAGCTCAGTTGGTTAGAGCACACCCTTGATAAGGGTGGGGTCGAAAGTTCGAGTCTTTCTCGGCCCACCAAAAACAATTGAGGGGGATTAGCTCAGCTGGGAGAGCGCCTGATTTGCATTCAGGAGGTCAGCGGTTCGATCCCGCTATCCTCCACCAAAACACTTAGTTATTAAAAATAGTGAAAAAAATAATTAATATCAATATCTATATCCGAACATTAGAAATGTTATTAGCTAATGTTCAAAAAAATTTGATTCAACACAGAATTTTTTTCTGTGCATAAATCAAGCGTTTAAGGGCGTGTGGCGGATGCCTTGGCACTGAAAGCCGATGAAGGACGTGATATACTGCGATAAGTTTCGGGGAGCTGTATGTAAGTTTTGATCCGAAAATTTCCGAATGGGGAAACCCACCACTTTATGTGGAACTTTAAACTGAATACATAGGTTTAAGGAGACAACCTGGAGAACTGAAACATCTAAGTAACCAGAGGAAAAGAAATCAATTGAGATTCCGTTAGTAGTGGCGAGCGAAAACGGAGCAGGCCAGTAGTTTTGTTAAAAAAATTAGAATAGTTTGGAAATGCTAACCATAGAGGGTGATAGTCCCGTATGAGTAATGTTTAACAAAATTCTTGAGTAAAGCGGGACACGTGAAATCCTGCTCGAATATAGGGGGACCACCCTCTAAGCCTAAATACTCTTCAGTGACCGATAGTGAACTAGTACCGTGAGGGAAAGGTGAAAAGAACCCCTATTAGGGGAGTGAAATAGAACCTGAAACCGCATGCCTACAATCAGTCGAAGCTCTTTTTAGAGTGACGGCGTACCTTTTGTATAATGGGTCAGTGACTTAATTTATTAAGCAAGCTTAAGCCATCTAGGTGTAGGCGCAGCGAAAGCAAGTCTTAATAGGGCGATTAGTTTAATGAATTAGACCCGAAAACGAATGAGCTTACCATGAGCAGGTTGAAAGCAAGGTAACACTTGCCGGAGGACCGAACCAGTTGACGTTGAAAAGTCTTTGGATGACTTGTGGTAAGGGGTGAAAGGCCAACCAAATTCGTAGATAGCTGGTTTTCCGCGAAAACTATTTAGGTAGTGCGTTGAGTAAATAGATGTTTAGAGGTAGAGCACTAAATGGGCTAGGGGGAAGAGATTCTTACCAAACCTAATAAAACTCCGAATGCTAAGCATTGTTCCTCAGCAGACAGACTGTGGGTGCTAAGGTCCATGGTCGAGAGGGAAAGAGCCCAGACCACCAGATAAGGTCCCAAAATTATGATTAAGTGTGAAAGGATGTGGAAATTCCTTAACAGCCGGGAGGTTGGCTTAGAAGCAGCCATCCTTTAAAGATAGCGTAACAGCTCACCGGTCTAATAGAGTTTCTGCGCCGAAGATGTAACGGGGCTAAAATCATATACCGAATCTGTGGATTTATAATTTTTTCGAAAATTATAACTGGTAGCGGAACGTTCTGTAAGCCTGTGAAGGAATACCCGTGAGGGATCCTGGAGGTATCAGAAGTGCGAATGCTGACATAAGTAACGATAAAAGAAGTGAAAAACTTCTTCGCCGAAAATCCAAGGGTTTCTGCGCAAGGTTAATCCGCGCAGAGTTAGTCGGCACCTAAGGCGAGGGCGAAAGCCGTAGTCGATGGAAACAAGGTTAATATTCCTTGACCAGATGGTAGTGACGGATCTTGTAAGTTGTGAATTCTTAATGGATTGAATTTGCCGCGAAAAGGTTCCAAGAAATAGCTCCATCATTAGACCGTACCCTAAACCGACACAGGTGGATTAATAGAGTATATTTAGGCGCTTGAGAGAATGATGTTGAAGGAACTCGGCAAAATGCTTCCGTAACTTCGGAATAAGGAAGACCTTTATTTAGGCAACTCTTTAGAGGTGGCACAAGCCAGGGAGAAGCGACTGTTTATCAAAAACACAGGGCTCTGCTAACACGTAAGTGGATGTATAGGGTCTGACGCCTGCCCGGTGCTGGAAGGTTAATGCGATGGGTGCAAGCTCATTTCTGAAGCCCCAGTAAACGGCGGCCGTAACTATAACGGTCCTAAGGTAGCGAAATTCCTTGTCGGGTAAGTTCCGACCTGCATGAATGGCGTAACGATTTCTCCGCTGTCTCCAACATCAACTCAGTGAAATTGAATTCTCCGTGAAGATGCGGAGTTCGCGTAGTTAGACGGAAAGACCCCGTGCACCTTTACTGCAACTTTACATTGGTGTTAGGAAAAACATATTTAGTATAGGAGGGAGACATTGAAGCAAAGGCGTCAGCCTTTGTGGAGTCACCAGTGAAATACCTCTTTTGTTTTTCTTGATATCTAACTGATAGCCGTAATCCGGCATCAAGACATTGTATGGTGGGTAGTTTGACTGGGGCGGTCGCCTCCCAAATAGTAACGGAGGCGTGCGAAGGTAAGCTCAGAACGGTCAGAAATCGTTCGTAGAGTGCAATGGCATAAGCTTGCCTGACTGTGAGACTGACAAGTCGAGCAGAGTCGAAAGACGGTCATAGTGATCCGGTGGTTCTGAGTGGAAGGGCCATCGCTCAACGGATAAAAGGTACGCCGGGGATAACAGGCTGATACTGCCCAAGAGCTCATATCGACGGCAGTGTTTGGCACCTCGATGTCGGCTCATCACATCCTGGGGCTGGAGCAGGTCCCAAGGGTTTGGCTGTTCGCCAATTAAAGTGGTACGTGAGCTGGGTTCAGAACGTCGTGAGACAGTTCGGTCCCTATCTGCTATGCGTGTAGAAGAATTGAGAGGAGTTGACCCTAGTACGAGAGGACCGGGTTGAACATACCACTGGTGGACCGGTTGTAGCGCCAGCTGCAGTGCCGGGTAGCTAAGTATGGACGAGATAACTGCTGAAAGCATCTAAGCGGGAAACTCACCTCAAAACTAGTTCTTCCTATAGAGCCGTGGTAGACCACCACGTTGATAGGCTGGATGTGGAAGCGCAGTAATGCGTGTAGCTGACCAGTACTAATAGCTCAATTGGCTTGATTTATGCACTGAAAAAAATTTTTATTAGTAAAAAGATTAATTTTAAAAAATCTATTGAGATTAATTATATGTTTTTTTTATTATTTTAACTTTTTAGTTAATTTAGAAATTCGATTATCTTCTTTATATATTTGCGACATTATCTTTGCTGCTTTTTGGGGAGAGTTTTTAAACGCTAACTTTAAAATATCCATCCAGTGAGAATTATTTTTTCTCCTGATTAAACTAATTTTATTAATTATTTGAATATAATTTTTACTATTTTTTAATTTTTTTTTCATTTCTAAATAATTTTTAAAACTTCTGGTAGTTATATAACCATTTTTCTCAAAAAAGAGAAATGAAGAAATATTTTTTCTTAAAACATTTACAACAAAAGTCTTGTTTTTAAACTTTTTTTCAATTTTATTAATAAAATAAGTTCCAATACCCTTTTTGTTAAACTTTTTAATTATTGCAATAGATAAAAAAAAGTTTGCTCTATTCAATTCACTTAACCTAATATAACCAATTTTATTTTTAGAATTTTTTATTATAAAAAAAAAATTACCTTTTTTCTCAAAATTTTTAAAATACCATTTTTGATGCTCTTTGAATGTAAAATTGTTCTTATTTAATGAATTTATTCTAACAATTTTTGATGTCCTTAATTTATAAAAAAATAGAACATCCTTGGATTTTGCTTTATTTATTTTTAAATTCATAATTTATTTTTTAATCTATAATTTTATATATAATAGTTAATATGAATTTTAAAAAACCATTTTTTATAGCTGAAATCTCAGCTAATCATGAAGGTTCAATTAGTAAAGCATACTCACTTATCAAATTAGCAAAAAAATATGGAGCAGATGCAGTAAAGTTACAAACTTATAAACCAGAGACGATGACATTAAATTCCAAAAAAAGATATTTTAAAATAAATAATGGTTTATGGAAAAATTATTATCTTTGGGATTTATACAAAAAAGGACACACACCGTGGTCTTGGCATAAAAAACTTTTTAGTTATGCAAAAAAAAATAATATAAGATTATTTAGTACTCCGTTTGATGAAACTGCAGTAGATTTTTTAGAAAAATTAAATTGCCCCTTTTATAAAGTTTCATCTTTTGAAATGAATGATTTAGAATTGATTAAAAAAATTTCAAAAACTAGAAAAACAATTATAATTTCAACTGGGATGGCATCACTTAGAGAAATTGATATCTCGTTTGAAACTGCAAAAAGAAATGGAGCAAAAAAGATTGTCTTACTCTACTGTGTAAGCAGCTATCCATCAAAAATTAATGATTATAATATGTATAATATAAAAATAATGAAAGAAAGATATAAATGCGATGTTGGTCTTTCTGATCATTCAAATAATAGCACTGTTGCGAGTCTTGCTTTGTGTTATGGTGCTACTTTTTTTGAAAAACATATTTCAATAAATCAGAAATCTAAAGGATTAGATTCTGACTTTTCTTTAAAAGGAAAAGATATAGCTGAATATAGAAATATTTTAGATACAAGTTTTAAATTAAATGATAATAAAAATTATTTTTTTAGATCCATAAATGAATTAAAAAATAAAAAATTTAAAAGATCGATATTTTCTTTAAAACAAATAGATAAAAATGAAAAATTTACTAAATTCAATATTGTAAAAATAAGACCTGGAGATGGTTTAGATGCAAGATATTATTCACAAATTCTTAACAGAAAATCTCCTATAAAGATATCCCCAGAGTCACCATTGAATAAAAAATTAATTAAATTGCTTAAATTAAAATAAATCATTATTTCCAACGTTTTTTAAATTGTATAAATAAAAATTTTAATGTAATAAACTACCGATATCAAAATGATTAAATACGATCAGTCAAATATTAAAAATATCATCGATGAAACAAACGAAAAAGTTGTTTTATTAGGTGCCGGCAATATTAGCGGTCTTACATTTAAAATCTTAACCGACCTAGGAGTTACTGTTAACTATCTTTGTGAAAATGATGAAAGAAGAAGAAATATTTCCAACATAAGAGAAGTGAAAGATTATGAAGGTTTTAAAGATTTGAAGGTTATTTCATATGAAGAATTAAAAAAGTTAGGGAAAAAAGTTAATATTTTTTTATCAAACCAATATATTAAATATTTGTTACCAAAATTAGAGGAAGATAATTTTCAAAACATCTTTTTTTCAACTGAACTCTTAAAGCATAAAAACATAGATGAGATCTACAAAGGGGGACTTCATCCACTAAAAATTAAAAGGATAGTTGATTATTATTGTGAGATGACAAAAAAAATGGATTATTTGAAATCAAATCATTTAAGTTTAAAAACTTTAGACGTTCAAATTACAGAAAGATGTTCTTTGAAATGTAAAGATTGTTCTAATTTAATGCAATATTATTCAAAACCTCAAAATGCTGAAATGGAGGATCTTTTTTTATCTTTAGACAAAATAATGAGTGTCATAGACTCAATTGACGAATTTAGAGTTCTTGGTGGAGATCCGTTTATGAATAAAGAAATGTATAAAGTTATTAATAAATTAGATTCTTATAATTCCGGTGCTAGAATTGCTATTTATACCAATGGTCAAATTATCCCTAAGGGAGAAAATTTAGAATGTCTTAGAAAGAAAAATGTAATTTTAGAGATTTCTAATTACGGGAATATAAGCAGGAATCACGACAAAATAGTAAAATTATGTGAAGATGAAAAAATTTCTTACTCTACATTTAAATTGGAGAAATGGGATGATTGTGGTCGAATAATGCCATACTCAAATAAATCTGAAAAAGAATTGAAACACTTATTTAGTAACTGTTGCAATAGTGATTTAATTTCTCTACTTGATGGTAAGCTTTACAGATGTCCATTTTCTGCAAATGGAACTCATCTTGGTGCTATTCCCAAAAATCCAAATGATACTGTAAATTTACTTAACAAGGATTTATCTAAAGATGAATTAAAAAAAGAAATTTTCAACTTATATTTTAACAAAGATTATTTAACAGCTTGTTCATATTGTAATGGAAGAGACTATACCTCGAAACATGTCCCAGTAGCTGCGCAAACTAGAGAAATAATGAACTTTGCTAAAGTAAATAAGATCAATTAATAAAAATTGTTTTTTTCAATAGTCATTCCTTTCAGAGATACGATTAAAAACATTACAAACTGTTTAGACAGTATTAAAAATCAAAATTTTCATGATTATGAAGTATATTTAATTGATGATGGAAGCAGTGTTGATTTAAAAAAATACATTATAAAGAAATACAAAAAAACTAAATTAATTGTGAATAAATCTAATAGAGGTGTTTCTTATTCCAGAAATAAAGGCATACTTAAATCTAAAGGAAAATATATAGTTTTTATTGATAGCGATGATTTACTTTCAGAAAATTTTTTATCTAATGTCTATAAAAAATTAAAAAATAATAAGTATGATTTCCTATATATAGATTCAAAAAATTCTAAAACTAATAAGATTAATTTCAACTTTATTGATAAACAAAATAAAGATAAATTTTTTTTAAAAAAAATCACAAATTTTGAAAATTTTAAAATCCATTCTTGGAACTACATTATCAGATCAAATATTGTAAAAAAAAAACTTTTTCTTAATAATCTTAAATTTTATGAGGATCAGGTTTTTATAAGTAATATATTGCTCAAAAAATATAAGTCAGCATATTTGAAAAATACTCATATAATTAGAAATGATGAAAATCCTAATTCATTGGGAAGATCCATAGGAGTTGATGTCATTAATACTTCAATTTTTTGTTTAAACTATTTTCAATCTTTAAAATATAAATCAAAGACAGCCAAAGACTTTATTATAAGTAGGATTAATTTTTATTTAAAAGAAATTTTGAAAAATTTATTTTTTTTAAATGATACTCAAATTGAAAAAATAAAACATACATTAATAAAAATTCTTAATCAAAAAAAATACAAAATACATTTAGAAAAAAAATTTAAACTAATTAAAAATTACAAGCAGAGAATTTTAAATGACAATTCAAAATATGCTGTCATTTATTGTTTTGGACAGTTGGGAAGAATAGTATTTAATTTTGTTCGTCATAAATACAAAAAATTGTATATAATTGATAACAATCCCTCATTTAATGGGAGGATTATTCAAAACCAAATGATTTATTGCCATAAAGATTTCATAAAAAGAATTAAAATTAAACAAAAATTTACTTTATATGTGTGCCATGAAAATTTAAAAATGCAGAGCAAAATAATCCAAAAATTTAATAATAAAGAAAATAATCTTGATAGTATCAAATTTAATTTTTTCTAGTATAAGTTTATAAAATGTTTAACAATAAGAATATATTAGTTACTGGTGGCACAGGATCCTTTGGTCAGGAATTTGTAAAATATATATTAAAAAATTATAAACCAAAAAAAATAATTATCTTTAGCAGAGATGAGCTCAAGCAGTCTCAAATGTCCCAATTAACTCATATAAAAAAAAATTATCACAGAGTGAGATTTTTTATTGGGGATATAAGAAGTAAACAAAGGCTTGTTACTGCTTTCTCAAATAAAATTGATTATATTATTCATGCAGCTGCCTTAAAACAGGTGCCTTCTTGTGAATACAATCCTTATGAAACAATCCAGACAAATGTGTTAGGAGCGCAAAATATTATTGAAGCCAGTATTGAGACAGGTGTAAAAAGTGTTATCGCTTTAAGTACAGATAAGGCATCCTCACCAATCAATCTGTATGGAGCTACTAAACTTGCCTCAGATAAACTTTTTATTGCGGGAAATAATATTTCAAAAAATACTAAATTCTCAATTGTAAGATATGGAAATGTATTTGGAAGTAGAGGTTCAGTAATTCCATTCTTTTTAGAGAGCAAAAAAAAAGGAATTTTGCCTATTACACATAAAGATATGACTCGGTTTAATATATCACTGATAGATGGTGTGAAATTTGTAATCGAGTCTTTTAAAAAAATGTACGGTGGAGAAATATTTGTACCTAAGCTTTATTCTTATAATATACTTGATGTAGCAAAAGCTATAGGCCCAGCTTGTAAGTTAAAGATAGTAGGGATTAGACCTGGTGAAAAACTTCATGAAGAAATGATTTCTATTTCGGAGTCATTAAATACTGTTGAGGGAAATAATTGGTATGCAATACTACCAAAATCTGAGTTTGTTAAATGGAAGGAGAAAGATTTTTTAAAGAAAAATATTTGTAAGAAAATTAAAAAACCTTTTTCATACAACAGTTTTGATAACAAAAAATATTTAAATGCTAGTGAATTAAAAATTCTTATAAAAAAATTTATTTCCGATAATGAAAATAAGTTACGGTAAACAATCTGTAAACTTGGATGATATAAGATCTGTAGTTAAAGTTCTAAAGAGTGACTTTTTAACGACAGGTCCAAAAATATTAGATTTTGAAAATAAACTCAAAAAATTTATGGGTTCTAAATTCTGTATTTCTGTTTCAAACGGTACTGCAGCTCTCCATTTAGTTGGGTTAGTTGAAAAATGGAATAAAGATGATTTGATTTTGACTAGTCCGATATCTTTTTTAGCTTCTGCAAACTGTGCAATATATAATAACGCAAAAATTGATTTTATCGATATTGACGAAGATACATATACGTTAGATATAGAAAAGTTAGAAAAAAAATTGAAGATTAAGAAAAATGTAAAAGCAGTTATAGCAGTAGATTATGCTGGACACCCATGTGATTGGAAAAAACTAAAATCATTATCAGTTAAATATAATTTTAAGTTGATTAATGATAATTGCCATGCGATTGGAACAAAATATTTTAATAGGTTCGACTATGCCATAAAATATGCTGATTATGTAACACACAGCTATCATCCTGTAAAAAATATTACAACGGGTGAAGGTGGAGCAATTTTTACAAATAATAAAAAAAGTAACGATAAACTTAAAATTCTTAGGAGTCATGGAATGTTAAGAAATAAAAATATGATTGATTACTCACTACATGAAATAGGTTACAATTATAGGTTAACAGATATTCAGTGTGCTTTAGGAATAAGTCAACTTACAAGGTTAAAGTTCTTTGTCAAAAAAAGAAGAAGTATAGCAAAAAGATATAACAATTTTTTTAAAAAATATAACTTCGTTAAAATTCCAATGGAAAAAAAATTTTGTACTCATTCTTATCACTTGTATCCACTTATAATTAATTTTGGAAGGTTAAGTATTGATAAAAAAAAGTTAATTTCAATATTCAGAAAAAATAATATTTTTTTACAAGTTCATTACTTTCCTATTCACTTACAGCCATATTATAAAAAAAGATTTAAATTTAAAGTTGGTGATTTTAGAGTGGCAGAGAATTTTTATAAAAAAGAAATTTCACTACCAATTTACCCTGATCTTAAGCAAAAAGATCAAAGCAAAATAATAGGTATTTTTAAAAAAATTTTTAAAAAAGCTCAATTATAAATAATGAAATCTAAAAATATTCATATCATAGTTCAAGCAAGATCTGAGTCCACCAGAATGAAGAATAAGCTATTAAGAAAAATTAAAAATAAATCGATAGTAAAAATAATTTATGAAAGGCTTATTAAAGTAAAATTAGCTGATAAGATTATTTTTGCTATACCAAAAAACAAATTTAATGCAAATTTAAAAAAATTAATTAGATCTGCTGGAGCAAAATATATTTTTCAAGGAAATAATGATGACGTTTTGTCAAGATATTTTGAAACTGCTAACTATTTTAAATCAGATATAATTATAAGAATTACTGCCGATTGTCCTTTTTTGGATCCGAATATAATCAGTGAAATGTTAAAACTTTTTTTGAAAAGTAAATTAGATTATTTAAGTAATGTTTTAGAGCCAACATTTCCTGATGGGTATGATGTTGAAATTTTTAATTTTGAAAGTCTTAGGTTTGCACATTTAAATGCAAAAACAAAATTTCACAGAGAACATGTAACTCCTTTTTTAATTAGTAATAAAAAAATTAAAAAACAAAATTATGATTATAAAGAAAACCTTTCATCTCTAAGACTTACTCTTGATGAAGAAATTGATTTAATACAACTTAGGAAAATATTTAATTATTTCAATTCAAATACTTTTGGTATTGATCAAATCAGGAAACTAAATTTAACGAAGCCAGATTTTTTTAAAATCAACTCCTCTATTCGAAGAAATGAGGGGGGGAAATTAAGCAAAGGAAATAAAGTTTGGAGGAGAGCAAAAAATGTTTTTCCGAACGGAAACATGTTTCTTTCAAAAAATCCATCTAGATTTTTTGATTTGAATTCTTGGCCAGTTTATTTTGAAAAAACTAAAGGCTGCAGTATTTGGGACTTAGATGGGAAAAAATATAACGATTTTTCTTACATGGGAGTTGGAACAAATATTTTAGGTTATAATAATTCTTATGTGGACTCAAAAGTAATTTCCACAGTAAACAAAGGTAATTCATCAAGCTTAAACTGTTCAGAGGAAGTTTATTTAGCGGAAAAATTAATTGACTTGCATCCTTGGTCGGAAATGGCTTTTTTTGCACGTACTGGAGGAGAAGCAAATGCAATAGCTGTTAGATTGGCAAGAGCTTCACTAGATAGTAATAAATATAAAGTTGCAGTGTGTGGCTATCATGGCTGGCACGACTGGTATCTTTCCTCCAACCTGAATAATAAAAATAGTCTTGATACCCATTTATCACCAGATCTTAAAATTGCAGGAGTTCCTTCTTCATTAAAGAATACAGTTTATAGTTTTAATTACAATGACTACGAAAGTTTATTAAAGATTATTAATAATGATCCAAAAGTAGGAGTTATTAAAATGGAAGTAGAGCGAGAGAAAAAACCCAAGAATAAATTTCTTCAAAAAGTCAGAGATTTAGCAAATAGAAAAGGCATAGTATTGATCTTTGATGAATGTACTTCTGGTTTTAGAGAAAACTTTGGAGGAATTCACTTAAATTATAAAGTGTACCCCGACCTTGCAATGTTTGGAAAGTCTCTTGGAAATGGGTATGCGATAACTTCTGTTATAGGGAAAAAAGAAATTATGAGCTCAGCTAAAAAAACTTTTTTAAGTAGCACTTTTTGGAGTGAAAGAATTGGACCAACCGCAGGTATTGCAACGCTTCAAGAGATGGAAAAAAGAAAATCTTGGAAAGATATTTCGTTGAAAGGAAAATATATAAAAAGAAAAATCAACCAAATTGCCAAAAATAATAAGTTAAACTTAGAAACTTATGGATTAGATGCTTTAGTATCTTTTAAATTTAAAAAAAACAATGAGATTTATAAACAATTTCTTATTAAAGAAATGTTAAAAAAAAATATATTAGCCACCAATTCTTTATATGTATCTATAGCGCATAATAAAAAGTTAATAAACAAATATTTAGATAATATAAATGACGTTTTTTATAAAATTAGTAATTTGGAAGTTGATAAGATTAAAAAAATTTTAAGTAGTAATTAAAAAAATACTTAACTAAATGTTTAATAAATTGATTATAGGAACAGCAAATTTTGGAGCACGATATGGTTATAAAAAGCACAAGATCAGTAAAAATGAATTAAACAAGATATTTAAATTTTGTAAAAAAAATAGAATAAATTCATTTGATACAGCGTCAAGTTATAAGAATTCTGAAACTACTATAGGGAAATATAATTTAAATGGTGACCTTGTTTATTCTAAGATTCCTCAAATACCAAAAAACACTATAAATATTGAGTCGTGGATATTTAAAAAATTTTTTGAATCTCTTAAGAATTTGGGTTTAAAAAAAATTGAGGGTATATACATTCATCATCAAGAAGATCTATTAAGTAAAAAAAGTTCAGAAATTTATAAAACATTAATCAAATTAAAAGAATTAGGATATGTAAAAAAAATAGGCGTTTCTATTTATGATCTTAAAAAGTTAAAAAAAATAATCAGCTTGTATAATATAGATATGGTTCAAATACCAATTAATATATTTGATAGAAGATTTTTAGATAAACAATTAATAAATCTAATTACCAAGAAAAAAATTGAGCTCAACGCTAGGTCTATTTTTCTACAGGGCATTTTGTTAAAAAGTAGAGGTAATTTAAATAAAAAATTCGTTGATCTAGATAATAAAACTTTTAAAAATTGGTATTCTTGGATTACAGAAAACAATATTAGTCAATTAGATGCTTGTATTTCGTTCATTAAAAGCATAAAGACTGTTTCCAATATTATTATTGGTATAAATAATCTTGAACAATTAAAAATGATATCTAGATCCTTAAAAAAAAATAAAAAATACCCAAAATATATTTTTTCAAAAAATCATCAATTAATTGATATTAGAAAATGGTAAATTTAAAACAATATAATATAGGAGTAATTGCTTATCACTATATAAGACCTATAAAAAAATCTAAATATAAGAATTTGAAAGGAATGGAGCTTGTCGAATTCAGGAAACAATTAGATTTTTTTAAAAAATCTTACAATGTTCTGAATTTTGAGGAGTTTAACGAAATAATAAGTGGTAGAATAAATTTCCCTAAAAAACCTTCTGTGATATTAACTTTTGACGATGGATATAGTGATCATTATAATTATGTTTTTCCAGAATTGATTAAAAAAAAAATTAAAGGAATTTTTTATCCACCAACAATGGTAATTGAAAATAAATTAATTTTAGATGTAAACAAGCTTCATTTTATTCTTGAGAAAGAAACAAATAGAGATTTAATAATTAGTGAAATCAAAAAAATTTATAAAAAAAAATATAAAAAAGAAGTAAATTTTAATCATTCTAAATTTAAAAACTTAAAGTCAAGATTTGATGATGAAAAAACAACTCTGATTAAAAGAACTTTACAATATGTTTTTCCACAAAAACAAAGAGAATTTGTATTAAAAAAATTATTTAATAAAATTATGAATGTAGATGAAAAGGAGTTTTCTAGAGAAATATATTTAAGTAGAAATAATATTTCTGAAATGTATAAGAGTGGGATGTCATTCGGAATTCACGGAGAAAATCATTTTTGGTGGGAGCATCTTCCAATTCATAAACAAGAAAAAGAGCTACAAAACCCAATAAATTATTTTAAAAAATTAAATGTAGGAGTATCAAATATATCTGTGTGTTATCCCAATGGATCATATAATAAAAGTACTTTAAAAATTCTTAAAAAATTAGATATAAGTTTTGCTCTTACAACTCAAAAAGGACCTATAAATAAAGAAAATGTAAGATTTAAATATCAATTACCAAGATACGATGTAAATGATACTTTATAGTAAAATTAATTAGACTTTTAAAGATGAATAAAATTTCAGATTTATTTTTTAATAAAGGTTGTCTTTTAAACTTAAAAAAAGAAAATAAAAAAAAAATAAATTTTTCTAAAATAAAAGAAATATTTAGATCAAAAGGTATAATAATTTTTAGAAATATTAACTTAAATAAGAATAATTTGATAAGCTTCACTGATAATTTCTCACACTCATATGCGAATGATGCAGCAAGAAGATCCAAGAGATTTGGATCTGATTTTATAAGAAACGTCGATAGTGGAAATCAAAAAATTGATCTGCATAGTGAAGCAAGCTTTTCACCGTCATGCCCAGAAATCATTTGGTTTTATTGCGTAAAACCTGCAAAAAAAAGTGGGAAAACTCTTCTTTGTGACGGGGTGTCATTATGGAATTCTCTAAATTTAGAAACTAAAAATTTTTTTTTATCAAATCAAATTTCTTATAAGTTAAAAATTCCTTACTTAGAAAAAAAAATAAAGAAATCAAGGAAAAAGTGGTATTTGCCCTATGAGGGAATAAATAATTGTTTTGTTAACTTTAAAACTGGTGAAATTGAGATTGATTATAATAAGTATGCTGTACACAAAACAATCATGCCAACAAGAAATTTAGCATTCGCAAATCATTTATTCATTAGTTTAAAAAGTGAACCACAACTAATTCGAAGAACATTAAGAAATAATAGGAGGATACCAGCAAAATTTTTAAAAGAAATATATTATAAAGCAGAAAAAAATACCTATAAAATTATGCTAAAAAAAAATGATCTTATCATGATAGATAATCATCGATTTATGCATGGAAGAGAAGAAATATTGAAAACTGAAAAAAGAGATATTATTAATATACAAACATTAAGTTCAAACATTTAAATGAAATATGATATTTTTTTAAAGGGTAAAATTGTAGATTTAATTTGTATAGATAATAATGTAGTAAATAATACTTCCTGGTACAAATGGTTTAATGATAAGAATCTGACGAAATTTACTAAACAAGGATATTTTCCAAATACATTATCAAATCAAAAAAAATATTTTAAAGAAAATATTTTATCAAAAAAGAGAGTTCAATTAGGAGTTATAAATAAAAAAAAAATATTAATTGGAATGCTAGCTTTATATGAAATAAATAATTTTGATAGAACTTGCTCAATTGCATCTATTTTTTCAAAAAATTATAAACAAATGAATTCACTATTATTCTTTAAAGAAGCCCAGTCTCTAATGATTGATCATGCTTTTAACAAAATGAATTTAAGAAGAATAGAGGCTGCAGCAAATGATGAGAGGTTACTTGAGATAAATAAAAGACTATTTGGATTTAAACTCGAGGGAGTTCAAAGAGAAAAAGATTATATAGAGGGAAATTATATAGATAGATTTATTTTAGGGCTTCTCAGAAAAGATTGGAACTCTCTGAAGAATGAAAAAAAATAATCAAATTTTATTCATTACAAATTTTAGTTCAATTAATTCAACATACAACACACATGAACTTCTAATTAATCATCTTGCTAAAAAATTTAATAAGTTGATCTTGATTAACGCTGAGAAACTACTTTCCAAAGAAAAAAAAAGATACTTTTTTTCAGATAAATTTTTTAAAAGATCAAATAAAATTATTCTTAAGAATGTTAATTTTGAGAGATTTGGCAAATTAACTAAAGACAAAAATAATATCGTAATTTTAAATTTAAATCTAGATCCAACAAATTTCAAAATTTTTAGATATCTTAATACAAAAAACTTTAAACTCCTCATGATAAGCAATATTGGCAATTTTCAAAAGTTTGCTTTAACAGATAGTAATAAAAATTTTTCAAAAATTTTAAGTTATTTTTATAATAAATATTTATTTCCAAAAATTCTTACAATAACAAGCAATATTGGAATTGTTAAAAAAATAGATATAAGATTTTTAAGCAATAAAAATAATCTAGAAAATATAAAAAATAATATCTTTAAAAATTTTTTATATAAAAATAACTTTTTATTTACAAAAAAAATTATAATTATAAACAGCAAAGCATCTGATCTCAATTCTATTGATAAAAAAAGAAATTCTCAAAAATATATTGTACATTTGGATCAAGATCTTACTTATAAACATGTTCAAGAGATAACTAAATTTAATTCAAAAGATATAGATTTACATTATAAATATCTTAATATTTTTCTTAAAAGAATTTCTAAAATATTAAAAAAAAAAATAATTGTCTCTATACATCCCTCTTATGATCAGAAGCTAATATCTAAAAAACTTAAAAACTATAAAGTGGTTAAATATAAAACTAGAGAACTAATTAAACAAAGTTGTCTAGTAACTTTTTTTGAAAGTAGCTCAATTATAGATGCAATAATTATGAAAAAGAAAATTTTAGCTCTTAAATCTCAAGTAATTGGAAATGAAAGTATTTATTCCAAAAAATTAAAAATACCATCAATTGAGTTTTTCGATAAAACTCAAATTAGTAAAAAAGAACTAATGACAATTTTAAATAAAAAAAATTTGAATTTAGAAAATTATATAAAAAACTATCATTTTATTGACGAAAAAAATAAGCTAGGGATTGACAAAATTTCGAGTGAAATAAAAAAAATGCTTTAAATTTATAGACATAAATAAATTTATAATATATTGAAAAAAATTATGGGCCCAAAACAATTAAAATTATATAATAGTTCTTTTTGTAAAATTTTTAAAATAAACGATGCCAAACTTAAAAATCTTAAATATAATGATATTCCTGAATGGGACTCTATTGGTCATATGAGCTTGATCTCAGAGCTTGAGGATAATTTTTCAATAAATATAGAGACAGATGATATGGTTGATTTCAGCTCTTATGAAAAAGGTAAAGAGATTTTAAAAAAATATATTTAACTAAATGTTATATAATTTATTTTTGTTCTTTAAATTATTTTCCTTGTACCAATCTACTGTTAGTTTAAGTGCGTATTTAAATTCGTTTAATCCTAAATATTTTGGTTTCCAATTAAGTAACTTTTGAGCCTTTTTGTTTGAAGAACAAAGTCTTATAACTTCCCTATTTTTATCTCTAACCCTTAATGGGTCGGTAATTATTTTTTTTTTAATTTTTGTTGTTTTTCCAATTAATTCAGCAATATTTTTAATTTTAAATTCTTTCCCGGTTCCTAGATTTATTGTTTCTCCAATTATTTTGTTATTATTTATTGTTTTTAAAAATCCATCAATTGTGTCGTCTATAAAGCAAAAATCTCTAGTTGTATTCACATTTCCAAGCTTAATAAACTTAATACTTTTATCTAAAGTTTGACTTATAATGGTGGGTATAACTGCCCTTAAAGATTGTCTTGGTCCAAAAGTGTTAAATGGCCTTATTATTGTTACTGGAAGATTATATGAATTATAGAAAGCTATTGCAATTTGATCAGCAGCAGTTTTACTTGCAGCATAAGGTGACTGAGGAAATAATCTGTGATCTTCTTTAATAGGAATATTTTTTGGACTTCCATACACTTCACTCGTTGAAGTGTGAATTACTTTAATATTATATTTTTTTGTAGCATTTAAGATATTTAATGTCCCGTAAGTATTAGTCTCTAAATAAGATTTAGGAGCTATAAAAGAATATGGTATTCCTATGAGAGCCGCTAAATGAAATACCATCGACGTATTTTTGATATATTTATCCATTAAATCGTTATCTCTTACATCGCCAGTGACAATTTCAATTTCATTTAAAATTTTTTTTGGCAATTTTTCTAAATTTCCCCACTTATTAAATGAGTTATATAAAACAAGAGCTTTAACGCTATAACCTTTTCTTATTAATTTCTCTACCAAATGAGATCCTAGAAATCCCTCTGATCCAGTAACAAAAATTTTTTTCATAATGAATATGTTTCTATTTATCTTAAAATTGTCATAAAGTAATTAAAATATTATTAATAATTTAATTTTTACAATCAAATATGAAAAATATTCTGTGTACTATTTGTATGAGGTCAGGATCTGTCGGGCTTAAAAATAAACACCTTGTTAATCTAAAAGGAAAACCATTAATGTATCATACAATAGATTTTATAAATTCACTCAAAATGTTTAAATCTATTGTGGTTAGTTCAGACTCAAAAAAAATATTAAACTATTCTAAAAAAAAAAAAATTAAAAATCTTATTTTAAGACCTAAATATTTATCATCATCAAAAGCTTCAAAAATCAAAGTTTTACAACATGCACTTTTTGAAATGGAGAAGAAATTTAATAAAAAATTTGATTATTTAATTGATTTTGATGCTACTTCTCCAATACGAAAAAAAAAAGATTTTCAAAATGCATTTAAAAAATTTATAAGGAAAAATGCAGATCTTTTAATTACGGTTACACCATCTAGAAAAAATCCGTATTTTAATATGATACAAATTTTGAATAAAAAAACTTTCTTGGTTAAAAATGGAAATTTTGTGAGACGACAAGATACACCAAGAATTTTTGATATGAATGCTTCATTTTACATTTTTAAAAGAAAACATCTATTAAACTGCAAAAAACTTATTTCTAAAAATACAATTGCCCACATAATGCCAAAAACAAGTGCTTTTGATATTGATGATATTATAGATTTTAAAATTAATGAAACTTTACTTAAGTAATGAAAAAATACTCAACTGAAATTTTAAGCATAATAGAGTCAATCATAAATAAAGGACCTAGGGAATTACATGCTCCATTTTTTACAAGCTATGAAAAATTCTTTTTAAACAAATGTATTAGCACCGGGGTTGTTTCTTCTATTGGTAATTATGTAAATATATTTGAAAAAAAAATAAGTAGAATTACCAAATCGAAATTTACCGTTGCAGTAAACTCAGGTACATCTGCTTTACACCTTGCATTAATAGCTGCAAATTTAAAAAAAAATGAGGAAGTTTTGATGCCAGCTTTTAATTTCATTGCAAACGCAAATGCAGTTTCTTATCTAGGGGGCGTACCACATTTTGTAGATATTGAAAAAGAAAGTTTAGGAGTCGATCCAATTAAATTAGAGCGTTACTTACTAAAGATATTAAAAAAAAAAAAAGGAGAATATTTTAATAAGAATTCTGGTAGAAAAATTAAAATTTTAATGGTGACCCACATATTTGGACATTCAGCAAAAATTAAAGAAATTAAAAAATTAGCAAAAAAATTTAATTTTATAGTCATTGAAGATGCATCAGAGGCCTTAGGAAGTTTTAATGATAAAAAGCATTTAGGCACTTTTGGTGATATTGGCGTGCTGAGCTTTAATGGGAACAAAATAATTACAACTGGTGGAGGTGGCGCAATACTTACTAATAAAAAAAAATATTTTAATAGAGTTAAAAGCTTATCAACTGTTTGTAAAATTCAACACCCATGGAACTATAATTATTATGATGTTGGATATAACTATAGAATGCCAAATATTAATGCTGCCTTAGGATTAGCTCAAATTGGAAACTTAAAAAATTTACTTTTATCGAAAAGAAAACTTTTTAAATTATATAATAAAAGAATAAAAAATCTAAATTGGGTTTCTTTATTAAATGAACCAAAAAAATGTAAAAGCAATTTTTGGCTACAAACTTTAATAATATCAAAGAAAAATAAATCTTTACTCGAATTTATTATAAGCCGCGTAAACAAAAAAGGTATTCAAGTTCGACCGGTTTGGAATTTGATTAATTCGAACAAACCATATAGATATTGTCCATCAATGAATTTAAAAAACTCAATCGAAATGAAAGATAGAACAATTAATATTCCAAGTAGTCCTGGAATAATCTTATCAAAAAATGAACGTAAATAAAATTATAATACAACCCAATCAAAAAATCAGAGAAGCGCTTGAAATACTTCAAAAATCATCTCTTAAGTCATTAATTGTAGTAAATAAATTCAAGAAACTACTTGGAATACTTAATGATGCTGACGTAAGGAGAGCTCTTTTAAAAGGAGCAAACATTGAAACTAGAATAAGTAAATTCTATCAAGATTTTAAAAACATATATTATGTAACGGAAAAAAAATATGATTTTAAATTAGTAAAAAAAAAAATAATTGAAAATAGTTTATTTATTGTTCCAATAGTTGACAATAAAAGAAAATTGATTGATTGCATAACTTTTAGGGATAAAGATAAAAAGATTCTAAATACCTCTAAAATTCCAGTAGTTATAATGGCTGGTGGAGAGGGTGTAAGAATGAGACCATTTACTAATATCTTACCCAAACCATTACTTCCGGTAAACTCAAAATCAATTTTGGAACATGTAATAGAAAACTTTATGACATACAGTATAAAAAATTTTTATATATCAATTAATTTTAAATCAGAAATTATGAAAGCTTATTTAAAAGAATTGAAAAGAAAGCTTAAAATAAACATTAATAATATAACGGAAAATAAGCCATTAGGCACTTGCGGTTCATTAAAAATGGTCGAAAAAAAAATAAATTCTGATTTTTTTCTTTCAAACTGTGATGTATTAGTAAAATTAAATTTTCATGATGCATATAACTATCACCAAAAAAATAAAAATATTGCGACTATTATTGTTTGTAAAAAAAAAGTAGAAATCCCTTATGGAGTCATCAAAAATAACAAAAAAAAACAATTGTCTGAAATGTTAGAAAAACCAACTTATGATTTTCTTGTCAATACTGGAGTTTACATTTTAAATAAAAAAGTTTTGAAAAATATTAAAAAAGACACCTTCACAGATATGAACCAATTAATTGAAAAATTAAAAAAAAATAAAAAAAAGATTGGTTTATTTCAAATTAATGAAAAAAATTGGATAGACGTTGGTCAGTGGGATGACTATAAAAAATCAATTAAAAATATTAATGAATTATTATAAAAATTTATTTAATTTTAGAGGAAAAAAAGTGTTTATTTTAGGTGGCTCTGGCTTAATAGGACAAGAAGTAAGCAAAGCAATATTAGAATTGGAAGGCAGAGTAATTAACCTTGATATAAAGAATAATTTAAAAAAAGTAGATAAAAACTACAAATTTGAATATTTAAATGTTGAAAATGTAAATAAATTATCAAAAAAATTTTTTTCTATTATTAAAAAACATGGACAACCAAACGTTTTTATAAATTGTAGTTACCCAAAAACAAAAGATTGGAGTAAAAACAACTTCAAAAACATTAGCTTAAAATCTTTTGAAAAAAATATTAAAATTCAACTAAACTCAAGTTGTTGGATTTTAAGGTTATTTGCAGAAATTATGGCAAAAAAGAAAATTAAAGGATCCATAGTTCAATTAAATTCCATTTATGGTTTGGTCGGCCAAGACATGAATATTTACAAAAACACAAATATGTCTGAAAGCATGAGTTATTCAATAATTAAAGGTGGACAATTAAATCTGGTCAGACAAATGGCTTCTTTTTATGGAAAATATAATATCAGGATAAATTCCATTTGTGCTGGTGGAGTTGAAAACAAACAAAATAAAAAATTTATTAAAAATTATTCTAAAAAGTCTTTATTAAAAAGGCTTGCAAAATCAAGTGAAATTGCTAGTGCAGTGTTGTTCCTTTCAAGTGAGGCAGCTTCATATATAACAGGAAGTAATTTAGTTGTAGATGGTGGGTGGACTTCGATTTAGAAAATTAAATGATTCCTCAAAAATATAAAAGTTTAATATATAAACAAAATCCAACCACTTTATATTTTTATATTTTAAGTTCTTTTTTTGTAATTATTTTTGAAACGTTGAGTATAGGTTCAATTCCAATTTTTGCACTTGCATTAACTGATAACAACAATTTTATAACAAATTACACAGAGAATATTGAATTATTTTCAAATTTAAAGCAATTGCCAAAGAGACAAATCATTATTTACTCAGGTTTATCAGTAGTAGTCTTATTTTTTATCAAAAATATAATACTAATTTTGATAAATTATTTACAACAAAAAATATTTAAAGAATACAAATTGTCAGTCTCAAAAATGTTATTTAAATATTATGTTAATTCAGAATATAAATTTTTTCTGTACGCGAAGCCTTCCCAATTGACGAGAACACTTACGATCGATGTAGGTCATGCATTTAATTATTTTATCGCAAAAATTGTATTATTGAGAGAATTTACTATAGTTGCAATAATATTAATATTTATTATTTCAGTAAGTCCATTAATTAACTTAGGTTTATTTTCTATTTTTTTAATTTTTAATATTATTTTTTATCTTATCATTAAAAAAACTCTTAAAAAGAGAGGCGAGGAAATTCATGAGAGAAATGCTAAACGATTTAAGATTTTAAGTGATACTTTTTTGATGATTAAACAAATCAAGATCAATAATAAAGAAAGTTTTTTCACAAACGATTTTTTTCAAAATACAAAAAAAATTGAAAATTTAGTTTTTTTTAATAATTTCTTTAATACTCTTCCCAAAACGGTAATGGAGATGATTTCAGTATTGGTAATTGTGTGCTTTTCTCTATTATTAATTCTTTATAACAAATCAGATGCTTATGTTATTTCAGTGGTTTCTCTATTGGTCGCATCTGGGGCAAGATTTATACCTGCATTTAATTTGATAACCCAATCATTTTCAAAGACAAGATGGTTACAGCCGTCATTTGACCTTATTACAAAAGAGATGCGAAATTATATTCAAATAGATGTAGAAAATAAGAGTTCGACAAAAGATGATAATTTTAATTTTGAAAAAGAAATATCATTTAAAAATTTTACATTCGGCTACAACGAAAAGAATATTTTAGATAATATTAATTTTGATATTAAAAAGGGTTCTTGCATAGGCATTATAGGTGAGTCTGGAGAGGGCAAAAGCACTTTAGTTAATATAATTATGGGTCTATTAAAAACTGAAAAAAACAACATATTTATAGATGGTAAATCTTTAGAAAAAAATATTCACAATTGGCAAAAAAATATCGGTTATATTCCGCAAGACGTTTATCTTATGGATGCAAGTATTAAAGACAATATAGCTTTTGGAATTGAAGAAAAATTAATCGATGAAAAAAAGATAGAGGAACTTATTGATCAGTTAAATTTAAGAAAATTTGTTGATAGTTTTCCTAATAAATTAAATGAGAATGTTGGTGATATGGCTGTTAAGATATCTGGTGGGCAAAAACAAAGACTTGGTATTGCTAGAGCGTTGTATATAAATCCAAAAGTTTTAATTTTTGACGAAGCAACTAGCTCCCTAGATATAGAAAATGAAAATAAAATAATTGAAATAATAAAAAGATATAAAAAAAATAAGACTATAATATTAGTCTCTCATAGATCGAACACTTTAAAATATTGTGATAAGGTATATGAAATTAAAAAGGGTACAATTTCTGAAAAAAAAAATTAGAATTGTTACTTTTTACCTCTCAAATAACATTGGAGCATTACTACAAGCGAAATCTTTGAGACAAGTAATAGAGGAAAACACAAATAATCATAATGTAAATTTTTATGATTACATGCCTAAAGAATTAATTTTTCATGAGATTTATAAACCATTAAGAACTTTTAATATAAGCAAACTATGCAAAAATTTCCTTAAAAATTTAAAAATGAGAAAATGGAGAGATAAAAACTTTTTTCCAAAGGCAAATTCTAAACTATTAGAATCAGATTTATATATTTTTGGTAGCGATGAAATTTGGAATTTTAATAATAAATATTTTGGATATGACCCAATTTATTTTGGCAACGTAAATAGTGCAAAACCTAAGATTTCATATGCTGCAAGTATAGGAAATGCAGAAATTTCTGATCTAAAATCAAATGTATTTCATAGGATAAAAGAAGATCTTAAAAAATTTGCAAACATAAGTGTCAGAGATAAAGGCACTTATGATTTTGTAAAACAAATAAATAATTCCAATCCTCAGATTGTTTTAGATCCTACGTTGATTATCGATAAAGAAGATTCAAAAATAATTAATAAGAATATAGTTTTAATTTATGGATTTAATTTTTCAGATGAAGAGATCAAAAGTATCAAATCTTTTTCTAAAAAAAATAATTCAAAAATTGTTTCAATAGGATTCTTCAATAAGTGGTGTGACACTAATAAAATAATAATCGATTCCGATGAGTTTTTAAATTACTTCCAAAAATCAAAATTTGTATTTACATCAATGTTTCATGGAGTAATGATTGCTTATAAATATAACAAAAATTTTTGGTACACTTTTAGTAAAACCAGACAAAATAAGATTGAATATTTTGTAGATTATTTAGAGCTTAAGAGTAGAAAAATTACTGAAGAGAATTTAAAAAATATAAATTTTGATTATAAAATTAATCAAAACAAATTTTTAGATTGGAAAAGTTTATCTAAAGAATATCTACTAATTAATATAAAACAAAACATCTAAATTTACTTAATTTTATCTAAAATGATTATTTCTCTCCTGATAGAGTATTTTACATTTTCTTGAAAGTTATTGATTAGTTTAATTGCTTTATTTGCATCTTTTGAACCTAAGTTGATAATACAATTTAAAGTTTTTTCGGAAAACCCAAATCCTTGAATCTTTTTTATTTTTAACATTTTTAAGTATATTGATTTAGAAAATTTTCTATAACTAATCAAATGAGTTTTTGAATACCTTTTAAAAAGTATTGTTAAAAAATTATGTATTAAAAACGCAGAATATAAAATAATGGAATTTTTTGATAAATCTTTATAAATATTTCTAGTAGCAAATAAACTTCCAAGGTTTGGAAAGTTATTTTCTTGATAAAAGCTCCTATGCGCTTTTATCTCTTTGATACAGTTATCTAATTTCAATTGATTTTCTTTCTTTGTAAATTCAAATTCAATTTTTAGAATAATTAAATTTTTTTTATGAAAATAACTACTTCTCCAATCAAAAAATAATTGATCTTTTTTTTTTTTATGTATTTTACCATATTCATCCATAAAAATTACAGAAGTTAAAAAGTCAGAAATACAAGAGCCATAAGATGAAGCATTCATAAAAACACCACCCCCAACACTTCCGGGGATTCCTACTAATCCTTGTATCCCTGAAAAACCTTTCTTAGAAAAAAAATTTGCAAATCTACTAATTGAGGTTCCTGCGCCGACAGAATAAACATTTGATGAGATCTGATCAATATTTTGAATTTTTTGTAAATTTATTATTGGTGTATAAATGTTACCATCTCGTATCAAAGTATTAGATATATTTCCTAAAATATAATACGTAATTTTTTCTGATTTCAGAAAAGAGACTATATCTTTTACTTCTTCTATATTCGATGGGTTTATGTATAATTTTATTATTCCACCAGCTTTAATCCAAGATCTAAAACTTAGATCGAAATTTTCTTTAAAAGAAATTTCATTTTTTATTAACCATTCCCTACATTTAATTATTGAATTCTGATCCATTTAGAAAAAATTTGTTTATTCAAATCTACCAATTTTGACTTTATTTTCATTTTCGAAAGCTTTTAGCAGGAATTCTTTTTTATTTTGATAATGATATTCACTTGAATAATTTTCAATAAATTTTTCATTAATTAGATCTCTTCTTACAAAAAAAGCATTAACACCTGTTACATTACAACCTACTAACAGATAATTTTTTTCTTTTAACATGATTTCAAAACTTTTTAACGAGGCACCAAAGTAATTACTATTATCCCACTCTACATTTTTATTATATTCAATAATCCATTCTGCAGATGGTCCAAACTTTGCGTTATATTCCACTATTATCACTCTTGGACTAATAGAGTTGATTTTCTTTAAAACATGGTAGGTGTTTAATCCAATGTCAATACTTAATAAATCAATATTATTTTGATTTTTTATTTTGTTTTGCACTAAATCATTAATATTTTCAGTATCAGCCTCATCATTTATTACTTCAAGATGTTTATTAATCAAAAAGTTAAAATTTTTATTTATTTTTTCACAATATTTTTTTTCTTTTTCAATCCATATACCATTCCATTTCTGATTGATTAAATGAAGAGTATTACATTCATAACCATCTTGAACACCAATCTCTATGAATGTTTTATTCATTGTGCCTATTCTTTTAAAAATTTCCTCTAAAATTCCATCTTCATCAGCTTGTGAGAAATTTTTATAACCGTAATTTAATAAAATTTTCTCATTTTTTTTTTTATTTTCAGAAAGAATATTCAAATAATTTTGAAATGCTAAATTTCTATTTATTGCATGAATTCTCAAATATCTAGCGATATGCCACAATATTTTTATTATTATTTTTTTCATAAAGATTTTAATTTTTTCTTGTAATGCAAATTAATAGTATGTCTTAAATTATTTTTCACTTGATATTTAAAACACTTATCAAAAAAATCATTTTCGTAGTTATAATTTTTGATTGATTTTACATTTTTTAGCCAAAATACGTCTCTATTGCTATATCTACTAACAGGAAATTCTACCACTAAAGGATGTTTTAAAGTCATTAAACTTTGTTGAATAAAGAAATATATATACATTTTATCACGTATTAATTTACTTGGTTTCTCTATTTTATCTGCATTTTTTAATTTTTTAAAATATTCATTTTTATTGATTGGCTTTAAATTTTGAACAATTTCACCCCACGATGTCCTTCCAGCACTAATACAAGGTTTACCTAGTGCATTTAATTCCAAAGACACTGTTCCATGTGAAGTAACTCCTATATCAACTAATTCAAAACAAGATTTTGGTGAAATTTTTTCTGGACAAAGCCTAATATGACTAAATTTTTTACAATACTCTCCAACAAAATCTTTTGTGTTAATTTTTACTTTTTTGTAGAAAGAGTCCATTGGATGAGTTTTAATCAAATAATTATACTGAGGATTTTTTGATGCAAAATCTAAAGTTTCTTTTAACCATTCAAAATTATCTCTAAATGCCCTCCAGCCCTGAACATAATTCCCATCCAAAAATGTATGCGTAAAGATTAAAAGAATTTTCTTTTTCCTATCCCATTTAAAAATTTTACAAATAGTTTTTTTATGAATTTTATATTTTAAATTTTTATAAACAAATTTACTTTCTCTTTTCCATACATTATCAATACCTTTATTTATTTTTTTATAAAAAATTTTTTTACCCTCTTTAACTGCAAAATTAAAATCTCTTTTTACAATACTTTTGAATAATTTTTTTGAGATTTGCGCCCTTGCTGTATAAACTTCATTAAATTTTCTAAAATTAATAATAGATATTTTTGGATGCCCATGTCTAGCATATACATTCAATTTTTTATTTAAACTTCTTTGGTAGATAATACCACATGGTAAAAACTGATTTTCTGACATTATTACTCCATTAAATTTTTCTTTTTTAAGTATTGATGAAAATTGATTGTCAATATCTAGTGCTATAGAAAAATTATAAATTACTGAAAAATTTAAATTATTAATTTGTGGATATCCAGTATGTCTAATTACATGCTCAGAAACAATTTTTCCATAAAAAATATCTCTAAATTTAAGCTTTAAAAAATCTTTAGGAGATTTGATATTTATTAGTAAAAAATAACTTTTAATAAAAATAAATAGATGACTGAAAATATTTGGTTCATTAAGATATTTAAAAGATTTAAATCCATAACTTCTCATAATAATTTCTGATTGTATATCTTTTTTATTAATTAAAGGGATTATCGATTTAGCTTTAAAAGTTCTTTCGATATACTTGGAGACTAACGAGTTGCAGATTTGATCTTCTGGAATATGGACAAAACTAGTTAAAATATATTTTTTTTTACCTTTTTTTATTTCATTTTTTTTCCAAATAGTTTTATTTCTTCTTGTAAATTCTTGAAAAGTTTTACTTTTACTTGGGTTAAAATCTCTATTTAAATAAAACTTTACTAAACCTAAAACTCCATATTTATCGATTGAAACTTTATAATTATATAAATTAATAAAATATTTTTTTATTCTTGTTAATATGAATAAAAATAAATAATAAAAGAAAATAAGTGATTTTCTAAAAAACATGAAACCAATCTAGTGATAAAAGTTGTTTTTAATTTGACGAAAACTTAAACAATTAGGTTCAAAATTCAAGATCAAATGCATATTTATAATATTCAAATTGTATTAAAATGATATTTATCTTAGGACATATTTGATTGATATAAATGAGTTTAAGTAGATAATATTTATATGAAAAAAATCATAATATTTTCAGCAGGATCACTTTCTAGAGAGATCTTAGAGCTGATAAATTTTATTAATCAGAACAAAAAGATATATGAAGTCTTAGGATTTGTTGACGATAATCTTTTTAAAACAAAATCTAAGTTAGCTGGAATAAAAATTTATCAGTCTAAGAAATTTCCAAATAAAAATGTTTTTGGAATTTGTGGAATTATGAACCCGTTAATGAGATCTAAAGTAATTAAAAAAGAGGGTAAAAAAATTAAATTTATTAATATTGTTCATCCAAATGTATACATTCCAAAAACTTTTAAGATGGGTAAAGGAAATGTTATATTTGGTAATGTTCACATTAGTTTTGACGTTAAAATTTCAAATTTTTCGATTATTAGTAACTTTTGTGATTTGGGACATAATTTAATCTCTGGAGATTATCTGACGTGTATGCCTGGAACAATTATAGGGGGAAATTGCACTTTAGGAAGGAATGTTTTTCTTGGAAGTAGCACAGTTGTGCACCAAAATATTAATATTGGTGATGATACACATATTGGCTCAAGATCACATTTAACATCTGATTTAAAAAAAAATTACGCAATGACAAATTATCCTAGGCAAATTATAAGAACTATTAATAAAAAATAACTATTTCAAAATTTTAATTATTTCTTTTTTTGTATTAAGTAATGCATTTTTTTTAAAATAAGGATTATAATTTTTTTTGATTTTCCTCAAAAATTTTTTAGATCTAGTTGTTATAATAGCCTTTTTTATTTTTTTGATATCATATCCAACATCTATAACACTGCTTGATCTAGGTCTGCCTTTTTGTCTATCCCCAATATTAATAGTAGGTTTATTTAAACTTGGAATTTCAGATATTCCACTAGATGAATTTCCGATTACACCATTAGATTGTTTTACGAGAGAAAAATAGTATTTTGTTCCAAAATCTTTTATTAAAAATATGTTTTTTTTATCATTCTTTGTCCTGTTAATTAATTTTAAAATTTCTTTATTACCCGGATCATTATTTGGCCTACAAATAAATATTGATGTTTTTTTTAGGCCTTTGATACTCTCAAATACTTTTTTATAATTTTTAATATTATTTTCTTTATCTGGATGAAATGTCAAAACATAATTATATTTGCTTAACTTTACGTTATATTTTTTTTCAACTTTTTGTTTATCATAAAAATTTTTTTTTGAAAAAACATCATTTAATAAACTCCCATAAGAAAATACATTTTTATTTCTAAAACCAAGATTTTTTACATTCTTTTTATGATTAATGTTGCTTGTAAAATGATAATTAGAAAATAAAGAAATTCCATCACGATATCTATTATCTAAAGAGCCTTTAGTTACCTCTCCACCGTAAAAGTGCGCTATATTAATTTTTTTAGAATAGGCAACAAAAGAACAAATTAATATTTCGGACCTGTCACCAAAAAGTATTAACAAATCAGGTCTTATTTTATGAATTATTTTATTAAATTCATCTAAATAAATTGAATGTAATTTAAAATATTCAATTTTATTTACATTTTTGATTTTAGAAAAAATTAAATTTTTAATTTTAGTATTTTTAATATTATTAATTGTGAAACCAAATTTTTTATCAAAATGTGTACCGGTGCAAAAAAGATAACAGTTGTAAATATTTTGTAATTCAATAATCAAATCTTTTTGTAAATTAAAATCTGATCTATCTGAAGTTATGAAAAGTATTTTTTTCTTCACAGTTTGATAAACTCGTCTTTATTGTAATTTTTTTTCGATTTTTTTCCAATTATCATAGGATATAACATAGGAGATAAACCTGAACCTGGTCTTTTTGAGGTGATATTTTTATGAGTGAATTTTTCACCTTTGATAATTTTTTTTGAAGCTACTAAAGATTTTCTAGCAGCTATTATATTTTTCTTTTCACTATTAGTTATATTTTTATTTCTATTTCCTAAAGCTGTTTGTAAATCTCTAATATCTTTTACTAATTTAATTAGCTCTCTTGGTTCTAAACTTGATTTATGATCAGGACCCTTCATTTTTTTACTTATAGTTATATGTCTTTCAATAATTTTTGCTCCCAAGCTTACAGCAGCTAGTGAAACAATATTTCCTTCAGTATGATCTGAATATCCAACTTCACATTTGAATTTTTTTTTAAGACTTAACATAGCATTTAGATTTACATCCTTTATGGGTGTTGGGTAAGCTGTATTGCAATGTAAAAGTATAATATTTTTTTTTTTAGTGCCATATTTTTGTAAAACTTTAATTGCATCCCTAACCATGTTCAAATTTGACATTCCCGTTGATAAAATTATTTTTTTATTAAGTTTGCCTAGTTCTTTTAAATATGGATAGTTCGTTATTTCACTTGATGGAATTTTAAAATAATCTTGCTTTAATTTATATAAAAATTTAATGGACTCTATATCAAACGCAGATGAAAGAAATTTGACATTTTTTTTTTTACAAAATTTTTTTAAAGTTGGAAAAATATTGAAATCGAATGCAAGTTTTTTAGCCATAGCAAGCTGACTATTGTTCTTTATTGGAAAATTATTTTTTTGGTAAATTGCTTGTTTTGCATTTTCAGAGATATGCAAACTTGGTATAGATGTTTGAAACTTAACATAATCCACATTCGCTTTTGCAGCTATCTCAATGAGTTTTTTTGCTAATTTCAGTTTACCATTATGATTAACACCTATCTCAGCTATTATGATAGTCTTATTTTTTTTCATGGTCATACTTAAAGTTGATTATCATTATTACGTGTTGCAATTTTAATTATCACTAATTAATAATTAAGAATAGATATTTTAATTATACATTTTATCAATAGTATAATATAGGAAATATTTAATATTATCCAAATATGTCTTTTTTTTTTAATAGTATTTCAAATTCTAGAAATAAAAGTTTTATTACAGATGGCAATAGCTCATATAATTATAAGGACATAAATGATAAAATTAATAAATTAAAAAAAGATTACAAGATAGAAGGACTGATATTAAATATTACTAAAAACACAATTGATTTTTTAGTTGGATATCTCTATTTTTTTGAAATTTCTAAACCGCAATTGCTAATAGATCAGCAAACAGGAATTAAGAGTATATTACAATTAATTAAAAGATTTAAACCAAATTATTTATTTATTCCTAATAATATAAAAGATGAATTCAATTATAAAAAAATTTTCGAATTAAAACAATATGTTTTGTTAAAAACAAATTTTAATGAAATTAAATTAAATAGAAATATTGCATTTTTAATGCCAACATCTGGAAGCACTGGTGAACAAAAATTTGCAAAAATTTCTTTTAATAACATAAAAAGTAATACCGAAAATATAATTAAATATTTAAAGCTAAACAACAATGATTGCACAATAACCACACTTCAACCATCATATTCTTATGGTATGTCAATTTTAAATACACACATACTTGCAAAATCTTCGATCATTCTCACTGATAAAACATTAGTTCAAAAAGAGTTTTGGCAACTTTATAAAAAGTTTCCAATTACTAACTTTAATGGTGTACCTATTTTATACGAATTTATAATTAAATTTGGATTAAAAAATTTTAATAAAAATAATCTTAAGTTTCTCACATCTGCAGGAGGCGCTTTAGATCGAAAAACTTTGATTGAAATAGTTAAATTTTGTGAGGAAAATAATATAAAATATTATTCAATGTATGGCCAAACTGAAGCATCACCAAGAATTTCATATTTGTTATATCCTGAATTTAAAAATAAAATTGGAAGCATTGGTAAAGTGATTCCAGGAGGGAGTTTATCAATAAAGAATGATGAAATTATTTATAAAGGTAGAAATATATTTGGTGGCTATTCTAATGGGTTCAAAGATTTAAAAACATTTAAAAAAAAGAATATTCTTAAAACTGGCGATATTGGCTATCAAGATAATGATGGTTTTATTTTCATTACAGGAAGAAGTAAAAGAATCGCTAAACTTTTCGGAGTTCGTCTTAATCTAGATTTAATAGAAAATAGTTTAAAAAATAAAAGCATTAAATGTGCAATTATATCTATCAAAAATAAGGTAATTATATTCCATACCAATAAAACTATTAATAAAAAAATATTCAAATATTTATTCGAGGAGTTTAAAATTTTAAAAACCAATGTTGAATTTAGATATATTAAAGAAATTCCAAAAACAAAAAATAATAAAACAAACTATGGTGAATTAGAAAAAAAAAATTAATATGATTAAAAATGATTTGAGTAATATTTATAACTTAACTAAAAATAAAAAAAAAAAAAATTTATTGAAACAAGTAAAAATTTTGAATAAACACCATTTTAAGAAATCCTCAGAATATAATAAAATAATTAAATCACTTTATCCAAGCTTTGAAAAAATAGATAATTTAGAAAAGCTTCCGATGTTACCGGTTAGATTATTTAAAAGCTTAGAGCTTAAAAGTATTAAAAATAAAAACATTTACAAAATAATGTATTCATCAGGTACATCTGGATCAGGTCTATCTAAAATATATTTGGACAAAGAAAATGCAAAAAAACAAATCGAAGTCTTAAATAAAATTTTTTCATCCTCAATTACATCGGAAAGACTCCCAATGTTGGTAATTTCAAAAAAACCTGAGCATGGCAATGATGCTTTTAATGCGCAAACAGCTGCAATTTTAGGATTTTCCCTGTTTAGCAAAAAAAACTTTTACCTGCTAGACAAAAAAAATAACATTGATCTTAATGAATTTAAAAATTTTAAAAAGTATGTAAAAAATAAACCTTTTTTTATATTTGGCTTTACAGCTAGAGTATATGAGAGCTTAATATTAAAATTAAATTATCAAGATAAAATTTTTAAAAATTCTATATTAATTCATGGAGGGGGTTGGAAAAAATTAGACGATATCAAAATATCAAACAGAGAATTTAAAAAAATATTGTATAAAAAATTAAAAATCAAAAAGATTTATAATTATTATGGTTTAATTGAACAAACTGGTTCAATATTTATTGAGTCTCCAACTTGTGGTTATTTTCATACAACAAAATATTCTGATGTTATTATAAGAGATGAAAATTTTAATGTTTTAAAAAAAAATCAAAAAGGTTTAATACAATTAATATCCTCTATTCCAACTAGTTATCCTGGCCACAATATTTTAACTGAGGATCTGGGTGAAATTATAGGTGAAGACGATTGCAAGTGTGGCTTAAAAGGAAAATATTTTAAAGTTTATGGCAGAATTGAAAAAGCAGAAATTCGAGGTTGTAGTAATTTTTAATGATTAAAGTACATAATATAAATTCTGTAATTTCAAAAAAGATAAAATCCAAAAAACTAAAACCTTTTGATGATAAAATGTTAAATTTTTTGTCAGAGTTGTCAATTCTTATGACTAAATCAACTGAGGCAAGGAAAAATCCAGAGATTATGAGTTTTGCATTTTGGATTAGAAGAAACAATTTAATCAAATTAAAAAAAAAATATGAAATCAAAAAATTAAATAAAAGAAAAGGAGTGGGATTATTATTTCATATACCACCATCAAATATAGTTTCAAATTTCGCGTACTCATTAATTTTTGGTCTATTATCCGGAAATACTAATATAATTCGTTTACCAGAAAAGTCAGAGTTAATGGCTAAAATATTAATTGAATCTATGAACAATATAAAATCAATAAATCTAGATATAAGCAAATATATCTATTTTATTAAAAATTATACTGATGATGATAGTTCTAATTTTTTATCAAGTATTTCTGATGCAAGATTGATCTGGGGAGGAGATAAAACCGTAAATTTATTTAAAAGATTCAAAACAAAAAAAAATTGTAGAAATTTATATTTTACAGATAAATACTCTTTATCTATCTTTGATAGCAATAGGATATCCGTTATAAATAAAATGGATTTAGAGCACTTTGTTAGAAATTTCTATAACGATACATATTTAGTCGATCAAAATGCTTGCTCATCTCCTAATTTAATAATCTGGACTGGAAGTAAAGTAGAAAAGGCAAAAAAAATTTTTTGGTCAAAATTACTTAAAGTGGTAAAAAAAAAATATAAACTTAGTTTTTTTTCAGCAGTAGACAAATATACAAGCTCAGCTATATTTTCTGCAAAAAATAATTCTATCTCAAATATAATAAATAATGAAAACTTATTGATTAGAATTAAATTGGATAAATTAAATGATAATTTAGAAAACTTTAGGGGGAAGTGGGGACTGTTTTATGAATTTTCTAATAAGGATAAATATAAAGTAAATCTTCCTTTCTCAAAAAAGTATCAAACCATTACTTCATATGGATACTCAAAAAAACAACTAGAAAAATTGAAGAAAAAATCGTACTTATCATCTGTAAACAGAATTGTTCAAGTTGGATTATCAATGGAAATGGACTTATTTTGGGATGGTTACAACGTATTATATAAACTGACAAAATAGAACTCTAATGGAACTAAATTTTAATCAAATACTTGAATATCAAAAGAACAGACCTCCATATTTAATGATTGATCATGTTACTAAAGTAGTTCCAGGAAAAAGCGCAGAGGGTTACAAATTTTTAAAAAATGATGAGTGGTTTTTTAAAGTACACTGGGAGAATGATCCAAATATGCCTGGAATGCTTCAAGTAGAGGCTTTAGTTCAAATGTGTGCAATGTCTATATTTACATTAGACGGAAATAAAGGAAAAACAGTCTTGTTAGCAAATGTAAATAATGTAAAGTTTAAAAAAAAAATTATACCTGGTGATAAATTAAATTTAAAAACTGAAATCAAATTATTTAAAAGAGGAATAGCAAATTGTTATGGAGAGGGATATGTTAATGATGACTTAGCTTTAAAAGCAGAGTTCACAGTCGTATTGACAGAAGAAACACAAAAATATATAAGTCAAAGTACATAAAATGCCAATAGCTTCCTCTTTACTAGATAAACCAAGATTAATGAAAAAGCTTAGAGATTTCTATGCTTACGTTCAAAAAAATGATGGAAAAGTTGGTCAAAAAACTAGAGGTATTGATCTTAATTTCAATAATGCTTGCAATCTAAGATGTAAATACTGTTTCACAAATTCCCCTAAAGGTGATCATGTCAAAGAATATTTAGATATAAATGCGATAAGGAAGTTAGCTGATGAGGCAGATGAGCTTGGATTTTTTGAGTTTGATTTACAGGGTGGAGAGTTATTGTTACAACCAAAGAAATTATTTCAAGTACTTGAGGCCATAAGACCTGAAAGGTTTTATATGTATTTGACAACAAATGGATTCTATTTAGATGAAAAAATGGCAAAAAAACTTGCTGAGTATAAAGTAAGTAGAGTTTCAGTGAGCATAGATAGTATGGATGAAAAAGTGCATGATGAGATTAGAGGAAGAAAAGATTCATGGAGACGTGCCTTAGATGCATTAAAACATGTTAAGGATGCTGGAATGGACCCATACTTAAATGTAACAGTAGGTCACTATAATGCAAATACAGATCACTTTAAACAACTTCTCGATTATTCAAGAGATCAAAAATACAAAACTTTATTAAATGTAGCTGTTCCATCTGGTATGTGGCAGAAGATGGATGAAATAATATGTGATGATAACGATAGAGTTTATTTAAGAAAAATAAGAAAAGAATATAAAAACTTAGTTAGAAATATTTGGAACCCTTTTGATAAAAATAATGAAAAAATTTTAGGTTGTACAACAGTCAATAGAGTTTATGTAACTCCAATAGGTGATGTGCTTGTCTGCCCTTATGTTCACATAAAAATAGGAAATATATTTAAACAACCTTTAAAAGATATAATTAAATATGGATTTAGTATTAAGTACTTCAACAATCATAGTGATTTATGTTTAGCAGGAGAAGATAAAGAATTTATAAGTAAATTTATGACTTTTCCAGGCCAAACCATTTTTAATCCTGCAAAAGCAGAGGAAATATTTTCTAAAGAAGATTTTGTATAAATGCTTCTTAAAAATAAAGTGGCAGTTATTACTGGATCAAACCGCGGTATAGGCAAACAAACTTTAGAAATTTTTTCAAAAAATGGGGCTGATATTATTGCTTGTGTAAGAGAATCAAATAATGACTTTAAAGAATATACAAAAAAAATTTCCCAAGATACAAAAAATTCAATTGATATAGTAGATTTGGATTTACAAAGTGAAAATAGCGTCAAAGATGCAATAAAAAGAATTGCGTCTATGAACAAAAAAATTGATATTTTGATCAATAACGCAGGGTCTATATATACTGGTATTTTTCAAATGACTCCTATTTCAAAACTTAGAGAGATCTTTGAAATAAATTTTTTTTCTCAAAGTGTTTTTGTTCAAGGCCTTGTGAAAACTATGATTAAAAATAAAAGTGGTAATATTATATACATATCTTCTTCATCAGCAATTGATGCAAATGAGGGAAGGAGCGCTTACTCAGCATCAAAAGCAGCAATAATTACACAAGCTAAAACATTATCAAAAGAACTTGGAGTATTTAATATCAGGGTAAATTGTATAGCCCCTGGCTTGACACAAACAGATATGATGAAAAATAATACTCCAGATAATATTTTGCAAGAAGTAATAAAGACTATACCTTTAAAAAGAGTAGGAGATCCTAACGAGATTGCGAACGTGGCACTTTTCCTTGCGTCGGATCTATCAACTTATTTAAGTGGGCAGACAATCAGGGTTGATGGAGGAATGAATTAATGGAAAAAAAAAATTTTAAGAATGAAATTAAAAAATTTTCTAATGATATGAGATCAAATATTTTAGAAATGTCTCTGTCAGCAGGTTCAAGCAGCTCACATTTTGGAGGGGCTTTATCTATAGTTGAAATATTATCCACATTATATGTTTCACAATTGAAATATGATCCTAAAAACCCATTATGGGAAGGTAGAGATAGATTTATTTTAAGCAAAGGGCATGCGTGTTTAGCATATTATTCTGCATTATGCCAAATAGGATACATAAAATTTAATGATTTATTAACTTTTGAAAAAGATGACTCAGATTTTTTAGGTCATCCAGTTAAGAATGAAAAACTAGGTATAGAATTTTCTAATGGATCTTTGGGAATGGGTTTATCGTTGGGTATTGGTGTTGCATATGCTTTAAAAAAAAAACAACTTGATAATTTTGTATATGTAGTAATAGGTGATGGAGAGTGCAATGAAGGATCAGTCTGGGAAGCTGCGATGTCGGCACC
Organism: uncultured Pelagibacteraceae bacterium; assembly: GCA_902539445.1. Taxonomy (GTDB): domain Bacteria; phylum Pseudomonadota; class Alphaproteobacteria; order Pelagibacterales; family Pelagibacteraceae; genus Pelagibacter. The sequence goes on along the minus strand of CACBIY010000002.1, from coordinate 11,679 downwards.
CAATCTTAAATTAGATAACTTATATGCTATAATAGACAGAAATAATTTTCAGCAAACTGGCTCAAATTCGGAAATTATGAATTTAGATGATTTAAAACTTAAGTGGTCTAGTTTTGGCTGGCATACAGATGAAATAGATGGTCATAGTATTGACTCTCTTTTAAATTATTTTGATAACTCAAAGAATATTAAAAAACCTAAAGCGTTAATAGCTAATACAATTAAAGGTAAGGGTTTTTCTTTTTCAGAAAATAATAATGAATGGCATCATAAAATTTTAACAAAATCAACATATGAGAATGCTCTAAAAGAAATAAAATTAAATAATGATAATTAATGAAAGAATTATAAAATCTTGGTCAATCATAGGACCTAGAGCAACTTTTGGTTTGGCAGCATTGGAACTGGTAAAAGAGCACCAGAATATGATGATACTCACATGTGATGTCTCTACTTCTGCAGGTCTTGATAGATTTAGAAAAACATATGCATCAAATTATTTGGATTTAGGTATAGCTGAGCAAAATATGATCGGAGTAGCTGCAGGATTGGCAAGTGAAAATTATAATGTTGTTACAACAACGTTTGCACCCTTTCAAACAATCAGATGTTGTGAACAAATAAAAGTCAACTTTGGTTATATGAAAAATAAAGTTTGTATGGTGGGTTTGGCGAGTGGATTGATTTTAGGCAATTTAGGCTTTACTCATTGCTGTATTGAAGATGTTGGGATTTTAAGAACTATTCCAAATATAACAATTGTATCTCCAGCAGACTCTTTAGAGACAGTTAAAGCTTTTCAAGCTGCTTTAAGATATAATGGCTCGGTATATATAAGGTTAACAGGTGGATCAAATAATCCAATCGTGTACGATAAAGATTATAATTTTGAGATAGGTAAATCAAATATTTTAAAAGATGGATCAGATGTTGCAATATTTTCCTCAGGCTCTGTAACATCAGAGTGTTTAAACGCAGCAAAAATTTTAGATGAAAGTAACATTAGTTGTGCAGTCATAAACATGCATACAATAAAACCATTTGATAAAAAAACTTTAGAAAAATACCTTAGTGCAAAGTTGATCGTAAGTGTTGAAGAACACAATGTAATAGGTGGATTAGGATCTGCAATATCAGAAACTTTATCTACTTTTGAAAATTCTCCAAGACAAATGTTTTTGGGTATAAATGATCAATATACAAAAGGTGGGAGCTACAACTTTTTAAAAAAAAAAAATGGACTAGATAAGGATAATATTATATCAACCATTAAAAATAATTTCAATGAGCGCTAGTATTTATAAAACAATTTTTGCGAAATCTCTGTCAATTTCAGAAAAGTTTGATGAAAATTTGAAATATAATGAAATTCCTGAATGGGACTCAATTGCCCATATGACTCTTATAGCTGAATTAGAAAATCAATTTAATATTTCACTAGAGACAGACGACATAATTGATTTTAGTTCTTATAAAAAAGGTTTTGAGATATTAAAGAAATATGATGTCAAAATCTAATTTTCATAGAATTTTAAAGTATAATGAGCAATCAACAAAAACAAACTAAGCATTTTTTTGAGAAAGATGCAAACAATTGGTCGAAAAAGTCATTTTTTCCCAAGAGGAATAAACCACTCAATACAATACATGAAAGAAATATATATGTAATTAATCTAATTAAAAAAAAGAGACTTTTATATCATTTAGATGTTGGATGTGGTGTTGGTGATTTGGTTTTTAATAGCTCAAAAATAACTAAAAAATCTGTCGGTATAGATTTTGCGAATGAGATGATTAAAATTGCAAACAAAAAATATAAAAAAAATAATTTATCATTTAAAACTCAATCTATATTTGATTATTCAACAGAATTAAGATTTGACTGTATTTCAGCAAATGGATTTATTGAATATTTATCTATAAATGAAATTTATAATTTTTTTAAGATTTCGAATAAACTTCTCAAAAAAGGCGGATTTTTTACTATAAGTTCTAGAAATAGATTATTTAATTTGTTCTCACTAAATGAATTTTCAAAAAAAGAAGTTGAAGGAAACAAATTTAAAATTTTGTATGGAGAAGCACTTAGTTGTAACAAATCAAAAAATTTAGAAGATTTTAAAAAAAATAAATCAGATACAATAAATAATATTAACTTTAAACAACCAAATACAGGCATTAAGGTTAATATTAGACATCAATTTACACCATTACAGCTTTCTTCTACTCTTAAAAAGTTAGGTTATATGATAACTGATATACATCCCATTAATTATCATCCTGTGCTACCCTCAATATATGATACTGAAAAAGATTATAAATTTTTCTCTAACGATATTTTTAAAAGAAGTTTTAAAAAAAATTATAATAAATTATCAAATTTACCTTTTTCCTCGTCGTTTATGATAACAGCAAAAAAATAAATAATAGTTTATTTCGTTAATTTAGAATTCGAAGATTTTTCGTTAAGTAATTTAAACTTCCAGTTTTCATTAAACAAATCATGATAAAAGGTTGCCCAAACGTATCTAATTTTATTTTTTGTTTTATTGATTCCACTTTTATGCAAAAGACTGTTATGAAATAAAATTACACTGCCCAGTTCACACGTGATAATTTTTTCTTTTAAGGAATGTTTAGATATTATTTTAGCATTTAAAAGTGGTCTTGATGGCATATTTAATTTTCTTACTAATTCTCTTTCTCTATCTGATCTATCTGTTTTGATATTTTTTCCATGACTTTTTGATAAGATTGTTAGTCCTCCTAGTTTTTTGTCCACATTTGAAATAATTGGTGCCCATAACTGGATAAAATTCGAGTCCAGAATGTTTGCGTTATTATCTCGATGCCATCCATAAACATATGGAGTTATTCCAGGGACATCCATTCTAATTGTTGTTGCATTGACATATAAATTAGAATTACCTTTTTTTTGTAATAATTGATTTACTGCGTATTTTATATTTTCATCTGATAACAGTTTATAGAAATCGACGGAGCTTGGTAGTTGATTGTAGATATTAACTAAAAATTGTCTATTTTTTTTTGACAATTCTAACATTCCATTGTGTACATAATAATCATCATTCTTATTATATCTAATTATTTTTTTATAAAATTCTGGGTGATTAACTTTAAGACTAACTTTGATTAATTTCGCAAGCTCATGTTTAAACTTATTTAACTTATTTTTTTTAAATATCTTTACCTTTACGTAGCCATTATTATTGAAAAAAGTAATTTGTTTTTTTGTAAGCATAAGAATATATAAGTTGTAAAATTTTATCTTAACATTTACATCTTTTAGCCAAAAAAAATAAGAAATAAAACATTTTTTTACATTTCAAACATTTTTATAACCGGTAGTTTAAAACACACAGGCTTCCCATTTCTTGAAGTGACTAGAAATTTAATCTATTTTAATCTTATTTTTGACTTATCAAAAATATTTCTATGAAAAAAAAGTATAACTTTTTAGATTTATTATTTTTTGTTAAAGTTTATTTTTTTATAGATGCTTAAAAGATAATTAATACCATATCCAAAAAACAAAGAAATATATATTAAAACCGGTGTGAAATACCTATTATTACCGTGCCATGATAAAATACCAAAAAAATAGATAGATGAAACGAGTAAATAAAGTATTAATTTATATTCCTTTTTTTTATACAACTCAATTAACCCAACACAGCAGATAAAGTAAATTAATAAACTATATATAATTCTGTAAGGTATAAATTTTTTATGTAAATCACTTTCATAATATTTTTCACCAGATAAAAATTTGTGATCAGAATAAATGTGTAGCGGATTCAACAAAATAAAACTTAAAGATTTTTTTGCTACATATTTTATAAACTCTACTGGATTTGAAAAAATTAATTCCTTGGATCTTTCATGAAAGTATTTGCATATTTTAAGATATCCAAAATTTTCTTTTCCTTCATTAGCATTTTCACAAAACATAAAAGAATATCTAGCATAATTAGAATTTTTTAATTTATCTAAATCAATAGTAATATTTTCTTTTTCAATCATTTTAAAAAATTGTTTTTTTTCAAAATCTTTTTCTTCCTCACTTAAAATATTTGGAATCACATATGCGTGCAATACTGATTTTGTTTCAAGAGGAGTAATCAAAAACTCTCCCGATTTTTTATAATTATGATAACCGACAAATAAAATCAATATTGAGAAACCTAGTAACAAGAAAAAAATTTTTTTTAAAAATCTAAAGTCTTTATAAAAACAAAAATATAGAATTACAGGAATTAAATAGTAAAAGCCATTAGTCCTTTGTAATGCCAAAAGTGACAATATTATTCCAAGGATAAAAAAACGAATATTTGAAAAATTGTTATTTAAAACTAATGCCATGATTATGATTTGAAGTGAAAAAAATATTGACTCAGACCAAAAAGTGCCATGATACTGAAAAATTGTAGGCTCAAGACAAAGAAAAAATAAAGAAAAAAACAAACATTTATACTCAATTATTTTTTTTAATTGAAAAAACAGGAATGTAAGACTTAAGTAGTACAAAAGAATTTGTAAAACTAAAAAATTTTTATGAGCACCTATTTTTACAACTTTATCCTCTGAATTTTCATATAAATCGTAATTAAAAATTAAATAATATAAGGCAATTATTCTAGGATATAGATACTTAGTAAAATTATTTCTTCCTGTCTCAAAATAATTTATATTTTCTTTTAATTGATCTTTAATTTCATTTCCATGAGAAAAATATCTTAATGCATCATTTTTTATCATCAAATGAGTTGATTGACCGTTCTCTGTAAAAACATTTCTATCAAAGTTTTTTATATTAAAATTTGCATAAATTAGAGATGCTAGAAGAGCAACAATAATTATTATTGAGCAAGAATTTGTAATATTTTTAAGTTTCATTTTTTTTGTATATTTTCTAGATATAAAAGAAATAAATTTTTAAGAGTTCTAAAAATTTCAATACCTGGTATTTTTGAATATCCATGTTGCCTGTTTTTAAAATGAATAGGAATTTCATTTATGTTAACCCCAAGCTTATTTAGCCTATAAATTGTTTCCATAAAAAAACTGTATCCCTTAGAGTTAATCACATTTAAATTAAAATTTTTTAACTTTGAAAGATTAAATCCCCTGTAGGATGTAGTAAATTCATTACAATCTATTTTAAGAACTTTTTTAATGAATTTATTTCCTACAATACTAAGAGCCAACCTATATCCAGACATTTCACACTTACCACCTTTTATATACCTTGATCCAATTACAAATGATGATGTATTTAAAATATCTAGCATTTTAGGTATCTCATTTGGATCATGTGAAAGATCTGCATCCATTGAAATAAATTTTTCATATTTATGTTTTATTGCATAATCAAAAGCAAGCTTATGAGCAGTATCCAACCCAGATTTATAATTTCTCACTATTACTTTTAAGTTTATAATTTCTTTTTCTAATTCACGTAAAATTTCCCAAGTTTTATCTGGGCTAAGATCGTCTATTACAAGGATATCTATATTAAGGTTTAGTTTATTTAAACTTTCTATTAAATATTTTATATTTTCTTTTTCATTGTAAGTAGCAGTAAATATTAATATTTTGTTCATAAAAAAATTAGTTTAATTAATATACCAAAAGTATTAAAAATAAATTCAAATTTAGCTTATGAAATTTAAAAAAACTGCAATTATTTTTGGAATTAGTGGACAAGACGGAGCCTATTTATCTCATCTTCTATTAGAGAAAGGTTACAAAGTAATTGGAACCACAAGAAATAAATCAAGTAAAAATTTGCATCGTTTAGAAAGGTTAAATATTGCAAAAAAAATTACTCTCTTAAAGGGAGAAGCAACTAACTTAAAATTTTGTGAAAAAATTTTAGGTCGAAATATTAACGAGATTTATTACTTGGCTGGAGACTCTTCGGTAATTAATTCTTTTGAAACACCTCATCTTTCATTAAAAAGCAATACGGAAGGTATTTTGAACATTTTAAAAACTCTAAAGCAAAAAAAGTACAAAGCTAAATTATTTAATGCTGGCTCTGGCCAATTTTACGGTGATAATAAAAAAAACTTTTACAATATTCGTTCAAAAATAGAGCCACAAAGCCCATATGGAGTATCAAAAGCAGCTGCTTACTGGTTAGTCAAAATTTACAGAGAAAAATATAATATTTATTGTTGTACAGGAATTTTATTTAATCATGAGTCTCCTTTAAGATCTAAAGAATTTGTAACAAAAAAAATTGTCGATACAGCTCTCAAAATAAAAAGAAATAGAAGTATAATCTTAAAATTAGGCAATGTTGAAATAGTTAGAGATTGGGGTTGGGCACCTGATTATGTGAGAGCTATTTGGCTTATGATGCAAAGGAATAAACCAAGAGATTTTATAATAGGGTCTGGGAAAACTTATTCATTGAAAGATTTTGTAAATGAAGTTTTTAAATATTTAGATATAAGTAAAAAGAACTTAAAAACTAATGTATCAAAATATAAGAGAAAAGTTGATTTGAGAGGCTATAAAGCTAACATTGCGGACACCCAAAAAATATTGAAATGGAAACCAAAATTAAAATTTAAAACTATCATTCATAAAATGATTAATAATGAGTTATTTTGATTTAATATTCTCAAATAAATCTATCTTAAGAATATTTCAATTAGAGATTTTTAAAAAATTTAGAACTGAGGGAGATATTATAGAATTCGGAGCTTCTGAAAAAATTGATAAAAACTTTTGTAGCCCTAATTTAAAAAATTGTAGAGTCACTTTTTCTAATATAAACTCCTCAAACAAAGAATTTCTAAATATTGATTTACAAAAAAATATTTCTTTAAAGACTAAATACGATTATATAGTTATTTTTAATGTTTTAGAACATCTCTTGGACCCAAATTTAGCTCTTAAAAATTTATCTACAATTTGTAAAAAAAACGGAAAAATCATAGGATCTACTCCTTTTCTTTTTAGAGTTCATGGTGCTCCAAAAGATTACTCAAGATTCACAAAAGATCATTTAGTAGAATTATTAAAATCAAACAATTTTAAAGATATAGAAATTATTGAGCTTGGCACGGGACCATTTTTAGCATGTATTTCGTTATTAAGAAGTTACCTTAAATATTTACCAGTTTTTTATCAACTTTTAGTTTTGTTGTCTTTAGTTTTTGATAAAATAGTTAAATTATTTATTAAAACTGATCCTAAGAAAATTTATCCTATAGGATATGTTTTTTTTGCGTCCAATACTTAAAAATTAAATGAAATTGTTTTATTGGTCACCTTTTTTATCAAATATAGCAACCGTAGATGCGGTCATAAATTCAATAAACTCCTTAAAAAGATATGGTAACAAAAACAAATATAAACCTTTTATTGTCGATTCATCAGGTGAGTGGCAAGAGAAGCTAGATAAGGTATCAGGAATTAATATCATTAAATTGTATAATAAAAATTATTACAAATTTTTACCAAGAGGCAATTTTTTAAAAAGTCGATTATCACAATTGATTATTTTTATCTTGAATTTTAACGTATTAAGAAAATTATTGCTTAAAGAAAAACCTGATTTTTTGGTAGCTCATTTAGTAGTCTCCTTACCATTAGTCTTATTTTTTTTTTTTAAATTTGAAACTAAATTAATTATAAGAATTTCAGGAACACCAAAACTTAATAAAGTAAGGAGATTTTTTTGGACTTTATTTTCCAAAAATGTTCACATTGTAACTTGTCCAACTCAATCTACTTTACAAAAATTAACAAAATTAAAAATTTTTTCAAAAGAAAAAATAAAACTTCTTTATGATCCAATATTAAAAGTTAATTCTATAAATATCAAAAAAAGAGAAAAAATAGAAAATAGATTTCTTAATACTAATTATATTCTTAGTATCGGTAGATTAACGAAACAAAAAAATTTCTTTCTTTTAATAAGTGCTTTTAAAGAAATTTCGCAAAAATATCCAAATCTAAAATTGATCATTTTGGGAGAAGGAGATGAGAGAAAAAAACTTGAAAAATTGATTGAAGATTTAAATTTAAGTGGAAGTGTTTTCTTGGAAGGATACAAAAAAAATATATTCAATTATCTAAATAATTGTGAATGTTATATTTCATCGTCCTTGTATGAGGATCCAGGTTTTAGTTTAATTGAGTCCGGATTTTTAAATAAACCTGTTATTGCAGCAGATTCAAACACTGGCCCATCAGAAATATTAAACAATTCTAAAAATGGTTTTTTATTCAGAAATAATGATAAAACTTCTCTTGTTGATCAATATTTTAAATTAAAGAATTCAAATACTAAAGATGTGATAAATAAAAAAATAAATCTTAAAAAATTCTCTAAAAATTTTTCAGTTTTTAGACATTTTAAAAATTTTGAAAAAATTCTTTCTAATTAGAATAATAAAAAAATGGATCAATTATTTTTTTTTTATCTAATAAACCTGCAATTTTTTTAAATTTTGAACCTTTCGAAAGAAACAGAAAAAAATTATATTTTTTTAACTCATAATTTTTCAATTTATTAGATCTTTTAAAAAAAGGATCAAAACCTATTGTATTTTTGTATCTTTTCTTAAAATACCTTAAGATCTCAATTTTTTGAGAGTTTCTGGTATCAGCCACTCCATATTTGTAAGTAAGACCGACTATACAAATCTTAACTTTATTTTTTTTAATTCTACTTGTTTTTATAGCTCTATTAACTAAGTTAATAATATATTTTTTCATAAAATTATTTACTTCTCTACCAGATAAAGTCACTTTTGATCTATAACCTTGTTTTTTTGCAATATAAGTTAAATAGTACGGATCTACTGGAAGACAATGACCTCCTACTAAACCAGGAGAAAAGTTTATAAAATTCCATTTAGTTGAAGCTAAACGAACTACTTCATTAAAATTTAATTTTAACTTATCGCAAATCATTAATATCTCATTAAATAGTGCTATATTCAAATCTCTTTGAATATTTTCGATACCCTTTGCAGTCTCTGCCTCTTTAATATTTTTGGAAAAAATTAATTTTTTAGATATCTTTTTATATACATTAATTATTAGTCTTTTTACTTTTACATTCTTACCTTCGTAAGCAAGAATTTTATTAATATTATTAAGATTTCTATTTTTGTCGCCTGGGTTTATTCTTTCGGGACTATAACAAGTACTAAAATCATAATTATTTACCAATTTTGTTTTTTTTTCTAATTTTTTTGTGAATGTTTTGGTTACACCTGGATAAACAGTTGATTCTAAAACAATTATATCTCCTTTTTTTAAGATTTTTGAGAGCAAATTAAAACTTTTATCGATATACTTTAAGTCTGGTTTTTTTAAATATGTTATAGGTGTTGGAACACAAACTATAAAGAAATTACATTGTTTTATATCCTCAATTTTTTTTGAAAAGATTAGTCTTTTTATTTGAATATCTTTTTTTTTAAATTCATCGTTGAGATCAATTCCTCTATTCAAAGTATCAATTCTTTCAGAATTGATATCATAACCAATAATATTAAAACTTTTTGCTAATTTTAAACAAATGGGCAAACCCACGTATCCGAGTCCTATTACACATATTTTTAGCATGAAATATTTATATCGTTTATGAATTAATATTGATATATCAATATTATTTTTATGCAAATATTAATTACAGGTGCAGCAGGCTTCATAGGGTTTAATCTTGCTAAATATTTATTAAGTTCGTCTAATGTTAAAATAATTGGTATTGATAGTTTAAATACTTATTATTCAAAAAAACTTAAAAAAAATCGTATTAAAGAATTATCTCGGTATAAAAGATTTTCATTTTTTCGAATTAATATTTTAAATAAAAAAAAACTAGAAAAAATTTTTAAAATTAAAAAGATAAATTTAGTTATAAATTTGGCAGCACAGGCAGGAGTTCGTTACTCCTTAGAAAAACCAAGTGAATTTGTTGATAATAATATTCACGGATTTTATACTCTTATTGATATTGCCAAAAAATATAAAATTAAAAAAATTATTTATGCCTCGTCAAGTTCTATTTATGGTGATTCTAAAAGATTTCCTTTAAATGAAACTCAGAACGTGAAGCCAAAAAATATTTATGCTTTATCAAAAAAAGTTAATGAAGAGATGGCGGAGGTATTTTCCAAACAATACAATATTTCTTTCATCGGTCTTAGATTTTTTACAGTTTATGGTGAGTGGGGAAGACCAGATATGTTTATGATGAAGTATTTAACTTCCAGTTATAACAAAAAGATAAATTTCTATTTAAATAATTATGGTGAGCATACTCGAGATTTTACTTATATTTTGGATGCTTGTAAGATTATTTCCAAATTGGTTTTTTCTAAAAAAAAAATTAATCATGAAATTTTTAATGTATGCTCAAATAACCCCAAAAAATTAACTGATATTATAAAAAAAATTAATTTTTTAACACAAAAAAAACCAAAATTATTTAAAAGGAAATTGCAACAAGCTGATGTAGTTAAAACTCATGGTACCAACAAAAAGATCAAAAGTTTTATTGGGAAGCAAAATTTTACATCTATAGATTATGGTTTAAAAACTACTGTTGAGTGGTTTAAGAATTATTATAAAGTTTAGATTTCATTTAAAATTTTTTCAAATCTAGTAACATGGTTTTTTAAATTAAATTCAAAAGATTTTTTTTTTGCAGTTATCGATTTTCTAGTAAAGATTTTTTGATTATTTGCAAATTTTTCGATAGATTTTTTCAGGTCTCGTAAATCTTTATAAATTGTGCCTCCCTTTCCATTTGATAAAATTTCATTAATGCCACCATGGCTTTGCGATGCAATAATTGGTAAGCCAACTTGAGCAGCTTCGACAACAGAATTAGGAAAACCCTCAAAATACGATGAATTAATATAAAGGTCTGCTTTGAATAAATGATTATAGGGATTTTGTTCAAAGCCAATAAGTTTTACCTTTTTTTCTAAATTAAGAGATTTTATGAATTTAGATATATTATCCTTCTCTGGCCCAACACCAATTATATATAAGCTTATTTCTCTTTTAATCTCACTGATTGCTTGAATGATTTCGTAAATATTTTTTTCTTTAGACAACCTACAAACAGTTATAAGTTTTAATTTTGATTTTTTGGGAAGACTTTTTTTATTTTTTCGCTTACTGTTTATTTCAAATCCTGTAATTGAGGGTGGAAATAAAGTTTTTGAGAAAATACCATATTTCTTTTTTAGATATTTACCTAAATAATCAGAGTTACAAATAACTAAATCAAATTTTTTATAAAAAATTGGTATTAGTAATCTCATAAATGTTTTTTTAATCCGATCAATTAAGCTAAAATAAATTTCTAATTCTTTAAAAGGTGTTCTCTCAATAGCAATAAATTTTAAATTAATTCTTTTTTTTAGAAAAATTGAACAAAGTAAATTTGTATAATTAATATTAGATATAAGATAATTTTGATTACTATTTTCAATAATTTTTGAAATAATTTTATTAAGAGAAAAAACAGCGAAAAGGGCTCTACTAGAATTTATTAATTTAACTTTAATACCTGCTTTTGAAAATTCTTTTGCATAAGCACAATTATTCATACAAATTACAAAAATATTATATTTTTTTTTATCTAGAGAACAGCAAAGTTTAGAAACAGAATTACCA
>CACBIY010000001.1 GCA_902539445.1 uncultured Pelagibacteraceae bacterium | reverse complement strand
CCTTATCTTTAAAGAAAAAACCATCACATGTTGCACATGCCGATACACCAAATCCTCTGAACTCTTGTTCAGATTTAATATTTAACCATCTAGCTTGGGCACCTGTGGAAATTATTATGCTATCAGCAGTATATTTTTGACCAGTGTCACCTATAGCCTCAAAAGGTGTTGTTTTTAAGTTTACTGAACTTATATGATCTTCAATCATCTCTGTTCCAACTGCTTTTGCTTGTTCTTTCATTTGATCCATAAGCCATGGACCTTGAATAACATCAGCAAATCCAGGAAAGTTTTCAACATCTGTTGTTGTTGTTAATTGGCCTCCAGGCTCCGCCCCATAAACTAAAATTGGATTCAACATTGCTCTCGCCGCATAAACTGCAGCAGTGTATCCAGCAGGACCAGACCCAATTATTAACACTTTTGTGTGTTTAGTTGGATTTTGACTCATATGAAAGCTATATAGTGATAAATGACTAAATTAAAAGGTTTATTATTGACCGAGGGTATGCATGGCATGATTAGCCAAGTTGAGGGGCTTGCCAAAGCTCTTAATCTTGAATTTATACACGAAAAAATTGAACTAAATAATTTTTGGAAAATGATTCCTCCAAAATTAACACCCGTAAAAGATTTTGTTTTCAAAAATAATATATCAGAAAAATTTAATGTAGTAATTTCATGTGGGAGAAAAAGTGTAGTCCCATCCATCTTTTTAAAAAAAAAATTTGGAAGTAAAATTATGAACATTCATATTCAAGATCCAAAAGTATCATTAAATAATTTTGATTTTGTTATTGCGCCAGAACACGATGGTCTTGAGGGGAAAAATGTTCTTAAAACCAAAGGAGCAATTCATTATCTTACCGAAAAAGAGTTAGAGGAAAATGTTAATTATTTAAAACCTAGAATTAAAAAAGAAAAAGTAATTGTGTTTATCGCTGGTGGTCCAAATAAGTATTATGATTTTAATGATGAAATAATTGAGGAAATTTTTGTTAAAACTGAAAAAAATTTTATTAATCAAGGTTATCAGCTTATTTTTATACCCTCAATGAGAACACCGCAAAGAGTTATAGATAAAGCTCGAAATTTTTTTGATGATGATCAGATTATAATTCAAGATATTGATAAGAAAGCCTATTTGTCATCACTTAAACTAGCTAATCATATTATTGTAACTTGTGACTCTACATCTATGATATCTGAGGCAGCTATGTCGGGGAGACCAATATATGTGGCTCAAATGCCAGCTATTAAAAAAAATATTCGCTTCAAAAAATTTTTTGAGCTTTTTAAATCCTTAGAAATAATTAAAAATTTAGGGGATGGAGTAGAAGAATGGGATTATAAAAAACTTAATGAAACTGATAGAATATCGGGATATATAGAGAAACAATTTAAAGATTATGACTTTTCTTAATTCTATATTGAAAAACTCAAAAAAGTATGAATTCCCATTTAATCACTGGGAATATAATAATGCTTTGAATGAAGAAGCTATTAAAGAAATAGAAGGTGCAGACATTCCCGATGTAAGCAAACATAATCTCAATTATGATGGTACAAGAGCAATTGATGGTGGTGCCGCCGAATTTAGAGAAGGAATAGCTTCAGGCGGTAAGGCAATAAAATTTAGATGTTTTGTTACAAAAGAAAATGCTTCTCAATTTCCAAATTTAGTAAAATTCATTAATGAACTTCAATCTAAAGAAACATGCGAAACAATCTCCAAAATGATTAATAAAGATTTAGCCGGTTCGTATGTCAGACTTGAAGTTATTTGTGATCGTGAAGGTTTTTGGTTAAAGCCACATTGTGACATTAAAGAAAAATTAATGTCAGGACTTATTTTTGTTAATAATGCAAATGAATCTGAGGAATTAGGTACTGATTTTTATAATGAAAAATTAGAAAAAGTTAAAACAGTTCCCTACAAACATAATTATGGTTATTTATTTACAAGCGGTCCAAATACATGGCACGGAATGGAAAAGAAAAAAATTGTTAAAGAAAGACGATGTATTCAAGTCAATTATGTTACATTTAAAACTGATTGGAAGGTTGATTAAATATTTTGTAGAGACGTCACCTCTAATTTTTTTGTTTTAAGTGATTTAATACCCTCAATACATGCAAGTGCTGTTGACATATTTGTGCAGTAGGGCACTTTATTTTTTAGTGTTGCTCTTCTTAAAGCAATAGCATCGTTTAATCTATGTTCGGTGTTACCTCCGCCAGTATTAATTACTAAAGCTATTTTTTTGGAGTCAAGAACATCAACGATATGAGGTGAACCACTACTTACCTTATTAATAATCTTACACCTCATGCCATGTTTTTTAATGTATTCAGCTGTTCCTTTTGTAGCGCACAAATGGAATTTTAGTTTTAAGAGTTCTTTTGCAAGCCCTAAACCTTCATCTTTATGAGAATCTTTTAATGATAAAAAAGCTAGTCCATTTGTAGGTAACGAATTAGAAGATGCTATCTGGCTTTTTGCATATGCCATTCCAAAATTTTTGTCAAATCCCATCACCTCTCCAGTTGATTTCATTTCTGGACCTAACAATAAATCACTGTTTGGAAATTTATTAAACGGAAAAACAGCCTCTTTCACGGCAAACATTCCTTTAGATTTATCTTTTAAATTAAATTTTGAAAGTTTTTCACCAGCCATAACTCTCGAGGCTATCTTTGCTAATGGTATTCCTTTAGCTTTTGATACAAATGGAACAGTCCGACTAGCTCTTGGATTTACTTCAATAACAAAAATTTCATCTTTCTTTATTGCAAATTGAACATTCATGAAACCTTTTACTTTCAGAGCCAGGGCTAAATTTTTTGTTTGTTTCTCAATTTCTTTTAGTAAAAAGGGTTTTATGGAAACAGGCGGTAAGCTGCAAGCCGAGTCTCCAGAATGAATTCCTGCTTCTTCTATATGCTGCATGATGCCAGCCACATGTACTTCTTTACCATCGGATATAGCATCAACATCCACTTCCATTGCATGATCTAAAAATTTATCAATAAGAATTGGATTTTTCTCTGCTGCTTTAAAGGCTTCCTCTACAAAATTTTTTAATTGGCTTTTTTCGTAAACAATTTCCATTGCCCTTCCTCCAAGAACATAAGAGGGTCTAACCATTAAAGGCAAACCAATTTTTTCAGATATTTCAATTGCTTGTTTAAAATTTTTTGCAATTCCACTTTCAGCTTGATTTAAATTTAATTTTTCTAAAAGTTTTCTAAATCTATCTCTATCTTCTGCTAGATCTATAGATGAGTATTGAGTTCCCAAAATTGGGAGATTATTATCATGTAAAAATTTTGCTAATTTAATTGGAGTTTGACCACCAAATTGCGTAATAATGCCGACTAAATTACCTTTATCCTTTTCTTTCTTTATAATGTTGAAAACATATTCTTCCTTTAAAGGCTCAAAGTATAATCTATCGCTAGTGTCATAATCTGTTGAGACAGTCTCAGGATTACAATTAACCATAACAGTTTCAAAACCAGCAGCCTTTAAGGCAAAACTGGCTTGACAACAGCAATAATCAAATTCTATTCCTTGTCCTATTCTATTGGGCCCTCCACCTAATATTATAATTTTTTTCTTAACACTCGGGTCAGCTTCACACTCTGAATTTATTGAAAAATTCCTTTGATATGTTGAGTACATGTATGGTGTAAAGGATTTGAATTCTGCAGCACAAGTATCAACTTTTTTAAATACTGGTAAAATTTTAAGTGCGGTCCTTTTTTTTCTCACAATCTCTTCAGATAAATTTGATAGCTCAGAAAGCTTTTTATCTGAAAAACCTATTGATTTTATTTGGTTAAAATCATCAAAATTTTTAGGTAATCCATTGTTTTTGATCTTAATTTCATTCTCTATTATTTCCTTAATTTGGTTTAAGAACCACGGGTCGATTTTCGATAAATTATAAATTCTTTTAAGCTTGATTTTTTTTCTCATTGCTTCAGCAACAAGTAAGATTTTATCTGGAATATTTTCTTTTAGTTTTTTTTCAATTTGTCTTTTATTTAGATTAAATATTCTGTCTAATCCTGAAAAGCCAGTCTCAAGAGAAACCAATGCTTTTTGAAGAGACTCTTTAAAGTTTCTTCCAATTGCCATTGCTTCCCCTACTGATTTCATTGATGTACCTAAAATTGCTGGAGAAGTTGAAAACTTTTCAAAAGTAAATCTTGGAATTTTGGTTACTACATAATCTATACTTGGTTCAAATGATGCTGGAGTAACTTTAGTAATTTCATTTTTTAATTCATCTAATGTATAGCCGACTGCAAGTTTTGCAGCAACTTTAGCTATGGGAAACCCAGTTGCTTTTGATGCAAGGGCTGATGATCTTGATACTCTAGGGTTCATCTCAATTATTACCATTCGCCCATTTTTAGGATTTATTGCAAATTGAACATTTGAACCACCTGTCTCAACTCCAATTTTTCTTAAACATGCAATAGAAGCATTTCGCATTACTTGATATTCTTTGTCAGTTAATGTCAATGCAGGAGCAACTGTAACAGAGTCTCCTGTATGTATTCCCATTGGATCTACATTTTCTATTGAACAAATAATTATACAATTATCTTTTTTATCTCTTACAACCTCCATTTCAAATTCTTTCCAACCTTCTAAGCATTCCTCCACAAGCACTTGGCTCACCGGAGACTCGTGTAAACCATTTTTAACAATTTTTAGGTAATCCTTTTTATTTTTGGCTATCCCTCCTCCTAAACCTCCAAGCGTAAAAGCTGGTCTAATTATTGCTGGCAAACCAATTTTATTCAAAACTTTTGATGCTTGATTTACATTGTTTACGATTTCAGATTTTGGAAGATCCAAACCAATATCAATCATGTTTTTTCTAAATTTCTTTCTATCTTCCGCATTGGAAATGGCTTTTGAATTTGCACCTATTAATTCAATTTTATATTTTTTTAGAATTCCTTTTTTCTCCGCTTCCATTGCAAGGTTAAGAGCAGTTTGGCCACCCATGGTTGGAAGAATTGCATCTGGTTTTTCTTTTTTGAGAATTTTTTCTAAAACTTCCAAAGTAATTGGCTCAATATAAGTTTTATCAGCAACATCTGGATCTGTCATAATTGTTGCTGGATTTGAATTAATTAAAACAACCTTATAGCCCTCATCTTTTAATGCCTTACAAGCCTGGGTACCTGAATAATCAAATTCACAAGCTTGGCCAATGATAATTGGTCCAGCACCTACAACTAAAATTTTTTTAAGATCTTTTCTTTTTGGCATTTTTTTTCATATTGTTAATAAATTCTTGGAATAAATAGACACTATCTTGTGGTCCTGGGTTCGACTCTGGGTGATATTGAACTGAGAATACAGGATTATTCTTTAATCTTATTCCCTCTATACTATTATCGAACAAAGATTTATGGGTAATTTGAATATTTTTTGGTAAATTTTCTCTTACAACTTCAAAGCCATGATTTTGGCTAGTAATTTCCACATTGTCTTTAATCAAATTTTTTACAGGATGATTTGCTCCTCGGTGACCTAATTTCATTTTTTTTGTTTTACCACCTAATGCAAGTGCGAGTATCTGATGGCCAAGGCAGATACCAAATAATGGCATTTTCTTTTTAATAAGATTTTGAATAATTTTGATTGCATATTTTCCTGTCGCAGCTGGATCTCCAGGACCATTAGACAAGAAGACACCATCAGGTTTAAGAGATAAAATTTTTTCTGAAGGTGTTTTACAAGAAACCACAGTCACTTTACATTTAAAATCAGAAAAATATCTTAGAATATTTTTTTTTATTCCATAATCTATGGCAACTACATGAAATGAATTTTGATTGTTTTTTCTATAACCATACTCTTTTTTCCAAGTCTTAAGTCCTTTCCAAATATAATTTTTTTGTGTAGTAACTTTTTCTGCTAGATCTAAATTTTTTAGCCCACTCCATTTAATTGTAGAATTAGTAAGTTTGTTAATATGAAATTTATTTTTTTTTGAGTGAGCAATGGTTCCTTTTGGAGCACCTTTATCCCTAATAAAATTCGTTAAACTTCTTGTATCAAGTCCAGTAATTCCAACTATTTTATTTTTTTTTAACCAAGCATCTAAATGTTGAAAAGATCTATAGTTTGATGGTGATGTTATCTCAGAATTAAAAATAACCCCTTTAGTCCATATCTTATCAGACTCGAAATCCTCTTGATTTGTCCCTACATTTCCAATGTGAGGAAAGGTAAAATTTATTATTTGCCCAGCATAAGATGGATCCGATATTATTTCTTGGTATCCTGTTAATGAGGTGTTAAAACAAACTTCACCAGTAGCCTCTCCTTGGTGTCCAATCCCGATACCTCTGAAAATTTTTTTATTTTCTAAAACTAAAATACCAGTGTTTTTTTGAGAATTTTTTAAGTGAGCTTTTTTTACTTTTTTGATCAATTACAACTCATAAGTTAAAGGTTAATACAATAATTGATTTATTATCGCAACAGAGATGTATTATAAAATTGTAAAAAAACAATTTTTCTTTTGAAGAATTTTTTCTTTAAAGTAGATTAAAAATTATGTCGTTAAAAGAAACAATTGAAACAGAATATAAAAATGCCTTAAAATCTAAAGATAAGATTAAAATCTCAACTTATAGGTTAATTTTATCATCAATTAAGGATCTCGATATTTCAAATAGGTCTGGCCCTAATAAAAAAGAAACAGATGATGAAGACATAAAAAAATTATTAAAAAAGATGATGAAGCAAAGAACCGAATCAATCGATATTTATAAAAAAAATAATCGCTCTGATCTTCTAGAAATTGAGCAAAACGAATTTAATATTCTATCAAGTTTTTTACCCAAGCAGCTGAATGACGAAGATACTAAAAAGATATGTGAGGAAACTATTTCTAAATTAGGTGCAAGCTCTATTAAAGACATGGGAAAAGTAATGGGTGAATTAAAAAAAAGGCATGCTGATGAAATTGATTTTTCAAAAGCTGGAGCCATGTTAAAACAATTATTAAATAAATAATGAAATACCCAAAAGAATATCTAGATGAAATTAAAACTCGTCTTAAAGTTTCTAGCGTTGTTTCAAAAGTTGTAGCTTTAAAAAAAAGAGGAAAGGAGTTTGTTGGACTATCACCTTTTAAAAATGAGAAAACTCCTTCATTTACAGTTAATGATGAAAAAGAATTTTATCATTGTTTCGCAACTTCAGAGCACGGAAATATTTTTGATTTTGTTATGAAAACTCAAAACTTAAGGTTTGGAGAGGCAGTAAAATATCTTGCTAATATTGCAGGAATGCAACCATATCTATTTACAAAACAAGATGAAGAGAGAGAAAAAAATTGGAAAGAGTATTTATCAATTTATAGCAAATATGTTGATTATTATCATAATCAGCTATTAAAAAATGAAAAACTCTCAAACGCCAGAGATTATTTAAAAAATAGATCATTAGGTAAAAATGAAGTTAAAAGATTTAAAATTGGTTTTGTTGAAAAAAATCCAAGTTTTTTTGATGAACTTAAAAAAGAATTTGGTGAAAAAACTTTATTAGAAAGTGGTTTATTTTATTTTGATGAAAAGAAAAAAAAATGTGTAGAGAGATTCAAAGGAAGATTAATATTTCCGATAAACAATATTTCAGGACAGCCAATCGCTTTAGGTGGCAGAATAATTGAAAATTTAGATTATTTAGCAAAATATATTAATTCACCAGAGACTAACTTTTTTAAAAAGGGTTCAAATCTTTATAATTTAGACCTAGCAAGAAAATTATCTAATAAGTTAGATCATATTTTTTTAGTTGAAGGTTATATGGATGTAGTTGGTTTAAGTAAAAATGGAGTTGAAAATGTTGTTGCAAATCTTGGCACTTCTTTAACTGATAAACAAATTTTAACATTAAATCAATTCTTTGATGACATTATAATTTGTTTCGACGGTGATGAAAGTGGCTACAAAGCTGCTCTAAGAGCAGCAGAAAATTCTATAAAAGAATTAAAACCTGAAAAACAAATATCTTTTTTGTTTTTACCAGATAAAGAGGACCCCGATAGTTTTGTAAATAAAAATGGTAAAAACTATTTTTTAGATTTTACAAAACAGAACAAGTTACCAATTCATCAATTTATTTTCAGCCATTATAAAAAACAAACTGAGAATAATCCTTCTTCTATGGCAATATTTGAAAAAAAACTAAGATCCATAGCAAATACAATTAAAGATAATTTTATTAAAAAATATGTTCTTGAATTTTTTTTAGAAAAAATTGCAGAATTAACACCTCATTCCAATCAAAATAAGAATAAGTTTTCTATTAAGAAAACAAGATCACTTGAATCAACAAAAAAATTTTATAATGAAAGTAAGGGAATTACTGCTGTTGAGTTAAAAGAGTTTTCTTTATTATATTTGCTCTTAAATAATTTATCTCTTTTTCAGTCAAATATTCATTTAGTAGAAAATATCAAATTATTCACAGAAATTAATAAGCAAATATTCAGTTCGGCAATAAATAAATTAAAATCAAATGAAACTATTAATATTGAAAAACTTAATATTGATAAACAATTGTTGGATAAGATAAATAAGTTTGCGCCAATTAAACATATTCTAAAAAATAAACCTAAAAATGACAATCAAGTGATAGAGCTACTGAATGATATTTCAAAAGATTTATTTAATCATGATTTGGAATTAAGAATCCAAGAATTAGAATCGAAGTTTTCAGAAGATTTAAGTGAATCGACTTTTAATCAGCTGAAAGAGCTTAAAAACGAGAGAAAAATCAACTAATCTGAATAAATTAGCAATGGATTTTTGCTAATTTGATATTATATAAGCCTCTTAAACTTAAATTGCTGTGGAAAGAATTATTACTAAATCATTCGCTAGATTAATGGGTCGAGGAACCCATAGAGGTTTCATTACTCACGAAGAATTAAGCAAATCTCTTGGTAAAAGAAATCTTTCGGATGAAAATTTATCACAAGCTTTTATTCATATTCTAGATGAAGGAATAGTATTAGTTGAAAAAAAATCAGATTTTAAAGTTTTAAGAAAAAAAGAAAATTCTTCTAAAGAAGAGGGTAAAACAATCGAAAAGAGTGATGACCCTATTAGAATGTATTTAAGAGAAATGGGTGGTGTTGAATTACTTTCTAGAGAAGGAGAGATCGCGATTGCAAAAAGAATTGAGGCAGGGAAAGATGTAATGTTAATTGCATTATCTCAAAGTCCGATCACTGCGCAACAATTATTTGAATGGGATGAAAAACTTCAAAAAGATGAAATATTAGTCAGAGAAATTATTGATATTGATACAAATTATATGGAAGATGAAAATACAGGTCCTAGTGCTAAGCAAAAGAATTCTGGAGAAGATGAAAAAGATGAAAATTCTAATGATGAAAGTGATGATGATTTTAACCCAACACTTGCTGCAATGGAGTCCGAAATCAAACCAAAAGTGTTACATACAGTCCATACACTTACAAAAGAATATAGAAAGCTAATAAAATATCAAAAAGAAAAATTAGATTGTGTTTTAAATTCAAAGACTTTTTCCCCGTCAAAAGAAAAGGGCTATGTAAAAATTGTAAATGATATTTTAGAAAATATTAAATCTTTGCAATTGTCCCCATCTGTATTAGAGGAACTTGTACAAAAACATTATGTTGAAAACAAAAAAATTATTTCTTTAGAGGGAAATCTTTTAAGACTTGCAATGGACCAAAAAATACCACGAAATGAATTTATTAAGTTTTATATAGGTAATGAGATTAATCCTAATTTAAAAAAGTTTTTAGATACCAATACATTATGGAAACAATTTTTCACAAAAAATAAAGAGGAGTTTAAAAATATAAGAGAAAGATTAATTGAAATTAGTCATAAACTTGGAATGTCAGTAACTGACTTTAAAAAGTTAGTTAGTAGAGTTCAAAAGGGAGAGAAAGAATCAAGAATTGCAAAAAAAGAAATGGTAGAGGCCAATTTAAGACTAGTTATTTCAATTGCAAAAAAATATACCAATAGAGGTCTTCAATTTTTAGATTTAATTCAAGAAGGAAATATTGGATTGATGAAAGCAGTTGATAAGTTTGAATATCGAAGAGGTTATAAATTCTCAACTTATGCAACGTGGTGGATCAGGCAAGCTATAACCAGATCAATTGCTGATCAGGCAAGAACAATTAGAATCCCAGTACATATGATTGAGACCATTAATAAGATAGTTAGAACACAAAGACTTATTTTAAGTGAATTTGGTAGAGAAGCTACACCTGAGGAGTTAGCAAAAAAACTTCGAATGCCCTTAGATAAAGTAAGAAAAGTTTTAAAAATTTCTAAGGAACCAGTTTCGTTAGAAAAACCAGTTGGTGATGAGGAAGATAGTAGCCTAGGTGATTTCATTGAGGACACAAAAGCGTTAGCTCCTTTAGAACAAGCTATTAAATCAAATCTGGGTGAGGCCACAACAAAAATATTATCTACTTTAACACCTAGAGAGGAAAGAGTTTTAAGGATGAGATTTGGAGTTGGAATGAATACAGATCATACTTTGGAAGAGGTAGGATTACAGTTTTCTGTGACAAGAGAGAGAATTCGACAAATAGAAGCTAAAGCTCTTAGAAAACTCAAGCACCCAAGTAGATCTAAACAACTTAAAAGTTTCTTAGAAAGTTAATTTGGGCCGTTAGCTCAATAGTAGAGTACTGCATTGACATTGCAGGGGTAGTTGGAGCGTAACCAACACGGCCCACCAAACTAAAATATTTCAGTAGGCTAAATAATATAAATCAGAAAGAATTAGAATTTGAATTTGAAAAATGATTACATTATATTAAAATTACTTAGTTAGATTTTGGAAGATATATTTTAAAATTAGCTCTGTTTAAAGTGAAACTCAAATTTACGTTCCTTAATGAAAATATTGAATAAAATAAAAAATTTTTTATTATTTAATATTTTTTATAAAGTTTTAGACCCTATTTATATTTTTTTAGACAAAAGACACATAAGAAGATCAAAAAATTTGCAAATGATACCCGCTGCTTTTTTAAGAAGAGGCGGGGCATATTCATATGCTGAATGGTCTTATATAATTGGTATTCTTCATACAATAATAGAAAATAACTTAATCAATAAATCAAATTTAAAAATTTTAGATGTTGGGTGCGGAGGTGGACTTGTTCTTAATGCTGTAAATGAATTTGTTGGTAAGAATGGAAGTTATACAGGTATTGATGTAATGAAGAGCGAAATAGATTTTTGCAAGAAACATTATCCAAAAAAATTTAATTTTGTTCATGTCGAGACGAAAAATAATTATTATAGCCCAAATCAAGAAAAAAATATTGCGTGGAAATTTTCGAATGATTCTTTTGATATTGTTACAGCATTATCAGTTTGGACTCATTTAAACGAAGTCGATTCAAAATTTTATATTAACGAAGTTAGTAGAGTTCTTAAAATTAACGGAAAAGCATTTATATCATTTTTTTCTTTAGATAACGATTATGAGAATTTTTTAAAAAAAGATTTAAATTTAAAATCGAACTTCCATAATCAAACTAGACTTCAGTATGTATATAATGAAAGAGCATACGACTCAAATAATTGGTTTTATCCAAGTTGGACAAAAGTTCCTGAAAGAGCAATTGCTGTAAATCATACTGCATTAAAAGATATGTTTGAAAAAAGCAACTTAAGAATAATAAAACATTATAAAGGTACTTGGAAGGAGGTGCCAGGCGTTTTTTTTCAGGATATTTTTGTTCTCGAAAAAATCTTATAAATTAAAAATACTTTTTTAATTCCTGTTCCACATTTCTGTTTGAATTAGAGAAGTGGGCATTTATTTTTTCAAGAATTCTTTTTGCAAATAGATAATCATTTAAAATTTTTTCGAATATTCTATCTAACTGTATAAAATTATTAAATACTATATCATCCTTTAGATGCTTAAACTTTTCACTACTGTCCATTTGTTCACTCTGTACAATTATACCTCCAGACTCAATTATTTGATTAGATCTAGAATATAAAGAGGAGCTTCCCTCAATGCATCCTAAATCTAGACATATATTTCCTTTGTATCGATTAATATTATTTTTAATGTTATAATCTGATTTGAGCGCGTCTTTATAATACTTGTTCCAGTCATCACCAAATAAGTTAAATTTTTCTTTATATTTATTTTTAAGATGTTTAATAATCTCAAATCTTAGCAATAATTTAATTCTTCTATACAATTTATTAATTTCAATATTATCTCTTTCATTTGTAATATTTAACCAAAAATTTTTGTCATCGATTATTGAAAAATTATTTAAAATTTCATTTTTATGCTTTTCCCATATATTTAATTCATTTCTGGTACAGTTTACATTTATTGTTGACATAAATATTATCTTTAAATTTTTATTTGGATTCACTTTTCTTAAATTTATTGGATACACTTGAAAAATTTTCTTATTTTTAAGCATTGGATGTTTTATGGAAACAATATTATTTTCTAAGGATTTAAAATTTGATGGTATGTTTAAATCAGAACCTCTTATAAAAAAATTATAACCTGTTTTATGATCTTTTATAATTGGTCTACCATCACATGATATATATTTGCCTATTTTTAAAAACATGAATATCTTTGATAGATAATACTTAATAGGTCCACTGAGATTTATTATTAAATACTTTCCATATTTTCTGCTATGCAAAAAATTATTTAGATCTTTAAACCTGTATCTGTGCTTAAAAGCAAAAAAAATTATTTTCATCTATGACTTTTTAAAAATTAAAAAATTGTTAATTATTCTATTTTAAATTAAAGAAATTTCTTTTAAAATCTTTAAAGTTATATAATTCAATTTTTTTCATTTTTTAGTGAACAAATCTTTTGAAAGTATTACAAATATACTTTAAATCATTATTAGTAAGCCCTTGATGACATCCAATTAAAATTCCATTTTTCATTACATCGTCAGCAATTTTAGAACAATCTTTATGCTTTTTGTAAAATCTTTTTTTCATTGCGGGTTGTTTTAAAATGTTCCCAGTAAAAATAGTACGTGTTTGAATATTATTTTTTTCAAAGTAGATTTGCATATCCCTTCTATTAAATTTGTTATTTTTTTTTATCACTAAAGGGAAAGCTAACCAAGCAGTTTTAACGTTAGGGTTCTGTTCGGGTAAATTAAAATAATTTGGAAACTTACTAAAAAATTTTTTTAAGTATTCAAAATTATAATTTCTAATTTTAATATTTAATTTTAAGCTTTTAAGTTGCTCTATGGCAAATGCTGCAGAAATTTCTGAGGGTAGAAAATTATAACCCATCTCAGAGAATATATATTTTGCGTCATAGTTAATATTTGATATTTTTGCGTTAAATCTTTTACTAATAGTTTCTGACTCATTAAATGTTGCGGATGATCTTCCCCAGCCACGTAATAATTTGGCTCTCTCATATTGTATTTTATCATTAAAACAAACAATTCCACCAGATCCCGCTCCATTAATTATATGCGATGCATAAAAACTATTTGTTGATATATCGGAATATTTACCAAGGTTTTTATTTTTTACTCTATATCCAATTGTATCTGCGGAGTCCTCTATAACTTTTAAATTATATTTTTTTGCAATTTTATAAATTTTTTTCCAGTCAGGAATATTTCCTATTAAATTAGGTATCATTAATGCAACTGTTCTTTTGTTTATGCATTTTTCAATTTGTTCAATGTCAGCTATAAATTTATTTTTTTCAGCACCAATGAAATGGGGTATTAAACCTAATTGATATATTGGTGCAACTGTAGTTGAGAAAGTTAAGGTTGGAGTTATTATTTCAGAATTCTTTTTAAAATTAAACGAGGATAAAGCTAATAAATTTGCTGATGATCCAGAATTTACCATTAAACCATATTTTTTACCAAATACTTTTGAAATCTGTTTTTCTAATTTTTTTACGTGAGGTCCATCTATTAGACTTAAACTATTTTTTTTTAAAACTCTAAGGACTGATTTAATTTCTTTGTTGCCGTATATAGCTTTTCCATAATAAATTTTTCTCATTTGATTTTATTAGATTAATTCCTCATTTAATACAATAGCGATTTGACTAAAATAATGAAAGTGTAATTTTCTCATAGCGACAAATTTTTTTATCTATAACTGTAAAATAATTTGAGACTTCTTTTATACATTTTCTAAAAAAAATTTCTCCATATAAATAAAATTCACCACTTTGAATACTTATTTCACTAGATGTAAATACATTCAGGAACAATTAGAAACAGAATATAAACATTCAAGCTTGATTAACTTTTTTAATGATATAGAAAATAGAATTAATAAAGGGCCTGTAGCTCAGTTGGTTAGAGCAGTACACTCATAATGTATTGGTCCCAGGTTCGAGTCCTGGCGGGCCCACCATTTTAATAGCTCTAATTCTGTGAAAATTTTTTCAAGACTTTGAATAAAGCTTCAATGTCATCATTATTTGAACTTAAAACAGATGCAAATTCTTCTTTTTGAGTTCTTGCTAAACTTAAACCCTCTATTATTAAATCTCTGATTAAAGGGTTATCAGGATTTTTAGTATATATTCGCCAATCAATTTTTATCTCAGGTCTCTCTTTAGTAGCTTTTAAAATACTATTTACGATAGTGTAATTTTCGTTTAGCCTCTCTTTACCTTGGACATCAATTTCTGGATTAGTATATTCTGCTAATCTGCTTGAAAAACTTTTTAAAAAATATCCCTCAAATAATTCAGCATACCTTTTTTTTTCTTGTTCGTTTAAAGATTTTCTTTTCTTTCCAAGCGTGTAAAATCCAATACCTCTAATATCCACAGTTTCTTTTGCAATTATCTTTAATTTTTCAATCTTTTCATTTTTTGAAATATCTTCTCCAAGCAATTTAGATGCCCTATTGACAGTGGATTGCACAAAAATGTCAGGCTCTATAGAAAATGAGCTGACTGTTATTGAAAAAAAAACAATTAAAAATACTAACAATTTTTTTTTCATCATTTTGTAATGAAATTATTGTGTTTCTACTTCTTCCCAATCACTATCATCTTGAGTTTCAATAATCTTTTGACTATTCAAGATTCTTTGTTGTCTATCTTGTAAATAAAGACTTTTCACAGATGCATAAAAATCAAGAGAGTTTTTTTCTAGATTTTCAATAGAGTCAAAGTTTTTGGCTCTAAAATCAATCCCACTAGTAACTTTAGATGAATAATAATCTATGTCTCTGAAATAATGAGTGTCATTTCTTACAGTCACATTATACCAGGCATCACCACCAAAAAAATTAGTTAGTGATGCAATTGTATCTCTAGCAGTGCTTGGTCCTAATACTGGTAACACCAAATAACATCCGGGCCCAACACCATGTATTGCAAGGCTTTGTCCATAGTCCTCTTTTGTGTATTCTTCGAATCCTAAATATGATGCAACATCAAATAAACCTAAAATTCCTACAGTTGTATTTATTACAAATCTTCCAGCATTAATTCCTGCTAAAGCAAACTCTCCTTGAAGAAGATTATTCGGAATTGTAACTACATTACTTAGATTGTTTAATGAATTACTTACACCAGTTTTTATTGTTGAAGGCATTAATCTGTAAACGCTCGCAACTGGTTTAAAAATAACTTTATCTAAACCTTGGTTAATTGCAAAAGACGCTTTATTAAAAGTTTCTGAACAATCTTTTATCTTAGATGGTTCATTTTTTTTTAAAAGTAACTCACCATCTGAACCAGCATGTAAATTTGAAACTAACGCAAAAGTTGTAATTAATATAACTATAATTTTCTTAATCATTATCAATCTTGTATATTACAATGAGAAACAAAATAAAATAAGAATTAATCAGAATTATAGCTTAAATGTGGCTTAAAATAACACAAAATTATTCTCCAAATTTTAGTATACCTAAAAGATTAAAAAAAAACATAAAATATATAATCATTCATTACACAGGAATGAAAAACGAGCTGTCAGCTTTAAATAGATTAACCGATTACAAGTCAAAAGTTAGCGCTCATTACTTCATTAAAAAAAATGGAAAAATAATTAATTTAGTTCCAGATCTTTACGAGGCTTGGCATGCAGGAAAATCAAATTGGAAAAATATTCAATCCCTAAATCGTTATTCAATTGGCGTTGAAATACAAAATTCCGGTCATGAAAACTTTTATGAGAAATTCTCTAAAAAGCAAACAAATTCAATTAAAAAACTCTTAAGACTTTTGACGAAAAGATACAAAATAAATTATAAGAATATTTTAGGACATTCAGATATCGCTCCGTATCGAAAAAAAGATCCAGGAGAAAAATTCCCATGGAAAGAGCTAGCAAAAGTTAAACTTGCAAAGTGGCATCAGTTAAATGAAAAAGAACTTATTAAAAATAGGCTCCAAAAAATTAATTTTTTAGAGGAAAAAAAATTTTTTATTAACCTTCACAAGATTGGATATATAAAAGTTCAATCAAAAAGCTCTATTGTTAAAAGAAGACTTTTAGTAAAGGCTTTTCAACGAAGATTTCGACAGAAATTAGTCAATGGGATTTCTGACCAGGAATGCCTTATTTTGAGTAAAAATTTAATAAAATCCTAACTAATTACTGTTGAAAAAATTTTATTAAGTAATAAATTGAACTAGCCAGATAAACGACTTATTGCTTTAAGAAATTAAAGAGGAAAGTCCGGGCTCCGCAAGGATACAGTGCCAGGTAATACCTGGCGGGGGCGACCCTAGGGATAGTGCCACAGAAAATAAACCGCCATAACATGGCAAGGGTGAAAAGGTGTGGTAAGAGCACACCGGTTCTATTGGTAACAATGAACGCTGGAAAACCCCACTGGGAGCAAGACTAAGTAGAGGTGACATTGTTGAAAAACTAAAAGCAATTCTTGGCTAGTCACTTGGGTTAGTCGCTTGAGTTTGGAAGTGATTTCAAACCTAGAGAAATGATAGGTTTAAATGACAGAACCCGGCTTATAGTTTATCTGGCAAATTTTTCGTAATTTAAACCATCGACATTTTATAAAATAAATTAGCTTAAATTGCTTATTTAAACCATTAATTGTATGTATTGACACATAACCTAAAAACCCATAATATCCCATATATTCCCATAAAAGGGGATAAAGAAATATATGGTTTATGTTTTTATCAACCTACGAAAACAAATTAGACAAAAAAGGAAGGGTGTCAGTGCCGGCGAGCTTTAGATCTTATTTATCTAATTTAGGATACAATGGTGTTATTTGTTATCCATCATTTAACAATCAATCAATAGAAGCATGGCCCCAAGATAGAGTTGAGAAAATTTCAAATTCAATAGACACCTTAAATCCTTTTGAAGAAAAAAGAGATTTTTTTGCAACATCAATATTATCAGAAAGTATAAATTTACAATTTGACAGTGAAGGAAGAATTTCACTTACACCCAAATTACTAAAACATGCAAAAATTAAGAATAGTATGGTGTTTGTTGGTCAGGGCAAAACCTTTCAGATATGGGAACCAACAATTTTTGAAAAATTTAAGATCGCTGCAAGAAAAAAAGCTAATTTAAATCGTGCAAGTCTTAAATGGGAGCATTAACTTAATAAATAACGGGGGAAAACAAAATGACTATTAACTTTAAAACGCCAGAGATAAAAGAATTACAACCTAGACTTTTAGTAATGGGAGTTGGTGGTGCAGGCGGAAATGCTATTAATGAGATGATTGAAAATGGAATGCAAGGAGTGGAATTCATTGCTGTTAATACTGATGCACAAGATCTAAAACATAGTAAAGCAAAATCAAAAATACAAATTGGTTTAAATTTAACTAAAGGTTTAGGAGCAGGTGCAAAAATAGACATAGGCCAAGCTGCAGCTGATGAGTCTTTAAATGATATCGTCAATGTTTTACAAGGTGCAAATATGGTTTTTATAGCCGCTGGAATGGGTGGTGGAACAGGGACTGGTGCTGCACATGTTATTGCAAGAGCCGCTAAAGAATTAAATATTTTAACTGTTGGAGTAGTGACTTTACCATTTTTGTACGAAGGTCCCTCAAGAATGAGAAGAGCTCAAATTGGTCTTGAGGAATTAAGAAAACATGTGGATACCATAATAGTAATTCCCAATCAAAATTTATTTAAGATAGCAAATGAACAAACTACATTTGAGGAGTCCTTCAACCTATCGAATAATGTTTTAATGCATGGTGTTCAAAGCGTTACAGATCTGATGGTAAGACCTGGAATAATTAATTTAGATTTTGCAGATGTTGAAACAGTTATGGCATCTATGGGAAAAGCTATGATGGGTACTGGAGAAGCCGAAGGTGAAGGTAGATCTATGAAAGCTACCGAGATGGCAATTAGCAATCCTTTAATTGATGACTATACTCTTAAAGGTGCAAAGGGATTACTTGTCAATATCACAGGTGGCAAAGATCTTAAATTATTTGAAGTTGACGAAGTAGTTAACAAAATAAGATCTGAAGTAGAGGCTGATGCTGAAGTTATTATTGGTGCAATAACTGACCCATCTCTTGAAGGTAAAATTAGAGTATCAATTGTTGCAACTGCTTTAGATGGACAACAACCTGAAACAAAATCAGTTATAAATATGGTACACAGGATACAAAATAGAAATCCTGGATATTCTGATTTTTCCAATTTAGGATCTAATACTTCTTTTAATTTTTCAACTAGCACGCCAATCTCAAGTGGCGCTAATGCTTTAAAATTAGAGAATGAAGTATCAACTGAAAATATTGGTGAAACAATTGCAAATAATAATATTAATCAAATTAATGATCAATATCATGAGGAACTATTAAAAAATCAACAAGTTGAAAGTTTAGTTGAAAACACCAATGAGGATGAGGAAAGTTCTTTCACTCAAGAAGCTATTGGTGAGTCAACAAATGATGATGAGATTAAAAATGATCTAAAAGAGTTTGGAGTAGACAGTGATGCACCAGACTTATTTAGCTCAGAAAATGAGACCTCCTCATCAGAAAATCTGTTGTCCCAAGAAAATGAGGATGAAGAGGACGATTTAGAGATACCAGCATTTTTAAGAAGACAAAAAAATTAATGGTCTTCGTAAAAATAAATGGAAGCCACCATAGTACAGGATAAAACAAAACATTATCCAGTACTGCTAAAAGAAATTATTAGCATTATTTCCCCTCAATATGGTGGCACATTTATCGACTGTACTTTTGGTCAAGGCGGTTACACTCAAGAAATTCTTAAGAATAAAGACAACAAAGTAATTGGGTTTGATAGAGATTCTGAAAGTTTAAAAGTTGCAAAAGAAATTGAAAAAAAATTTCCAGACCGATTTATCTTTAAGAATTTAAATTTTAGCAAATTAGGAAATTTAAAACTCAAAAATGAAAATGTGAGAGGTGTATTATTTGATTTAGGTTATTCATTTACGCAGATTAAAGATCCAAAAAAAGGACTGTCTTTTAATTCTAACGGTTCGTTGGATATGAGGATGGGTTTAAATGAATTTTCAGCTAAAGAAGTAATAAATAAGCTAGATGGAAAAAGCCTTATTAAAATTTTTAAATCTTTTGGTGATGAAAGAGATGCAAAATTAATTGTTAAGAATATTCTTAAGGACAGATTGCTTAATGAAATAGATACCCCTCGTTTAGTAAAAATTATTGAAAAATCAAAAAAAGGAAGTAATAAAAAGATTCATTCTGCAACTAAGGTTTTCCAGGCATTAAGAATTTTTGTTAATAAAGAAATAAGTGAGTTGATCCATGGAATGATCAATGCGGCTAAAATTTTAAAAAAAGATGGTATTTTGGTTGTTGTAACTTTTCATTCTTTAGAAGATAAAATTGTAAAATATTTTTTTAGAAGTCTTTCAGAACACAAAAGTGTATCCAGATATCAACCTGAAGAAATACACGAAGATATCTTATTTAAATTATATCAAAAAAAACCAATAGTGCCGTCAAATCTAGAACTAAAAGAAAATCCTCCTTCCAGGTCTGCAAAATTAAGGTGCTTAATAAAAAAGGAAAATTTTTATGATTTTAAAACTGATATTTTAGACAAATTTAAAGATTTGATAGAAATTGAAAATCTTGGACTTAACTTATGAAAAAAATTCTAACCATTATTTTAATTTTTTCACTTATTGTAATTACCTCTTTTATAAAAAATTCTACGAAGAAAATTAATGAGGAATTGTTTAGTTTAAAAGAGAATATATCAGATTTAAATTTAGAATTAGATAACGTGAAACTTGAATTCGATTATTTAAGCTCCCCAGAAAAACTGATTAGTTATCAAAATCTTTATTTTGAAAACAAGTTAACCCAAAAGAGTATAAATGAAATTGAAATTATTGACCTCACAGGAGAAAAAATTATTACAAATGATTTCAAAATTATAGATAGCGAAAGATAACAATATGAAGTTTATTCTCCACGAAAGTAAAGAAGAATTTGAATTTAAAAGTGACAAAAAAAACTTTGATATTAGATTTAATAGAGTTGCATTTATTTTTTTTATTTTTTTTCTTATTTCTGTAATTTATTGTATTCATCTTACCCATTTGGGATCTAGAGATTTAAATTCCAATATCTCAAAGAATTATGGCTCTTTTAATAAAATTCAGAGAGCAAATATCTTAGACCGAAACAATCATTTTTTAGCAAAAACTGTTAATTCTATCGATATTGGAATAAATCCAGTTGAAGCGATAGATAAAAAAAAATTGTTACTTAATTTAAAATATATTTTTCCTGATAAAAATTTTGAACTAATCAATTCTAAACTTTCAAAAAATAAATTTTTTTGGTTTGAAAAAAAAATTTCAGAAGAAAATTATGAGAAAATCATGATGTTGGGTGATAAATCAATAAAACCACATGAAAATCTTATAAGAGTTTATCCACAAAAAAATTTATTTAGTCATATAATAGGACAAATTGATGATGATAACTTGGGGATTTCTGGGTTAGAGAAATCATTAGATGTAGATTTAAAAAAAAACGATAAATCTATTCAACTTACTGTCGATAAAGATATTCAGTTCCTGATAAGAGAAGAGTTAATAAGGTTTAATAAAATATTTAAAACTAAAGGTAGTGCCTCAATTTTAATGGATATTAATAATGGTGAGATATTATCAATTATTTCGCTACCTGATTTTGACCCAAATCAAAGACAAAATATTACAGATGTAAATTATATTAATAGAGCAACTAAGGGTGTTTATGAATTAGGTTCTGTTTTTAAAACTTTTACCTTGGCAGCAGCCTTAAATGAAAAGATAATAGAGCCAAATACTGAATTTAAAAATTTAGAAAAAAATATTACTTGTGGAAAAAATAAAATAAGTGAATATGACAAAAAAATTCCCTCCAACTTAACTGCTGAAGAAATATTAATCCGCTCAGGTAACATAGGTTCGGTAAGAATCGGCCAAGCAATTGGGATTGAAAAATATAAAAAATTTTTAAATGATCTTGACTTAATTAACTCAATACAATTTGACATAGAGGAAATTGGTAAACCAATACCCTTTAATTGGGGAAAGTGTAAGCTTGCAACAACTTCATATGGACATGGAATAACTACTACAATTTTACAATTAACTAGCGCTTACTCTACTATTGCTAACGGTGGTTTTAGGATCAATCCAACTCTTATAAAAAAAGAAAAATATATTAAAGGAGAAAGAATTTTAGAGGAAAATGTTTCATCAAATCTTGTTTCAATATTAAGAAAAATTGTAACTACAAAAGAAGGTACAGCAACTCTAGCTAATGTAGAAGGTTATGAGGTTGCAGGGAAAACTGGCACCGCAGAAAAAATTTTAGATGGTGGATATTCCCGAAAAAAAATTAATACTTTTGCTTCAGTATTTCCAGCCTCAAATCCCAAGTATAGCTTAGTTGTGATGTTGGATGAGCCTAAAACAAATAGTGAGTACGTTTATAATTATAGAGATGGATCAGGAATAAAATACAAAGGAACTCCTTTTAATACTGCGGGTTGGACTTCAGTTGAAGTTGTTGGTCAAATTATAGAAAAGATTGGGCCTATTTTAGCCACAAAATACGCGCAAATTAATTAACAATGTTATTAGGCAATTATTTTACCAATATAGATAATAGTAAAAAAAAAATTTTTTTCTCAGGGATTTCATTCAATTCAAAAGATATTAAAAAAGATAATATTTTTTTTGCTATAAAAGGGAATAATTTTGATGGAAATAAATTCATTTCTATTGCAATAAAAAAAGGCTCTAAAATTATTATAAGCGAGAAAAGAATTACAAATCCTCAAAAGGATATTTTATTCATTCATACTAAAAATATAAGAAAACTTTTAGCAGAAATCGCTTTTAAAATTTATAAGAATAAACCAAATAATTTAATTGCTGTAACTGGAACAAATGGAAAATCATCTGTTTCAGATTTTTATTTTCAATTGTTAAAACTTAATAAAATAAAAGTCGCCTCAATTGGAACATTAGGTGTAAAATCGAAAAATTTTAGATCTAATTTACCAAATACAACAATAGACCCAATTCGAATAGGACAAATATTATCTAAATTAAAATCTCAAAAAATTAACAATGTAATTATGGAAGCATCCAGCCATGGTCTAACTCAACATAGGTTGGATGGTCTAAAGTTTTCATCTGGTATTTTCACAAATTTATCTCAAGATCACCTAGATTATCATAAAAATTTTAAAGAATATTTCAAAGCAAAACTGTACCTCTTTGAAAATTTGATAGGAAAGAAAGGAAATGTAATAACAGATGAAACATTACCAGAATTTAAAAGAATAAAAAAAATCGCAATTTCTAGAAAATTGAAATTGCAGGTTTTAAATAATAGCAAAAATCAATTTCAAATTTTATCTCATAGTTATAGAGGTGAAAAACAAATATTAAAAATTAGATACTATAATCTAACAAGAGAAATAAATTTAAATCTTATTGGAAAAATACAATTAAAAAATATTTTAATGGCGGTTATTGCAGCAAAAAATAGCAATATAAGTTTAATCAAGATTCTAAATGTTTTATCACATCTTAAGCCAATAGATGGAAGACTTGAAAAAATAGGTAAAATCAAAAATAGGTCTAAAGTAATACTTGATTATGCACATACACCAGATGCACTTAGAATATGTCTTTCAAACCTTAAAGAGCAATTTCCAAATAAAAAAATAATTTTACTCTTTGGTTGTGGTGGAAATAGAGATCAAAATAAAAGATTTAAAATGGGAAAGATTGCATGTGATTATTCTAACGAAATTTATTTAACAGATGATAATCCTAGATTTGAAGATCCAAGAAAAATAAGAGATGATATTAAAAAGGGTATTCAAGACACTTCGATAAAAGAAATTCCTGATAGAAAAAAAGCTATTTCTGAGGCCATAAAAAATTTAAATACAGGTGATATTTTGTTGGTTGCTGGAAAAGGTCATGAAAAAATACAAGATTTTGGTAAAAAGAAAATTTATTTTTCAGACAAAAAAATTATTTTAGATTGTATTAAACTTAAGAATACAAACTTATCAAAAAACTTTAAGTTAAATATTATTAAAGAATTATCGAAAATCAAAAATAAAATTCCTTTAGTTAAAGCAGATAAAGCAAGAATTAACTCCAAAGAGGTAAATAAGAATGATATCTTTTTTGCTATTAAAGGAAAAAAAAATGATGGAAATAAATATATTGGAGAGGCATTTAAAAATAAAGCATCATTAGTTGTAGTAAATAAAGTTCAAAATAAATTTAATAGCAAACGTCAGATAAAAGTAAGAAATACATTAAAATTTATGACTGAAATTTCAAAAATATTTAGACAAAATATCGATACAAATATTATAGCTATTACAGGAAGTTGTGGAAAAACTACTCTCAAAGAATTATTGGGCAATGTGTTAGGAAAGATTTCTAGTGTTAGTATTTCTCCAAAATCATATAACAATAAATTTGGAGTTCCATTAAGTTTACTTAATTTAAAACATAGTGATGAATTTGGAGTTTTAGAGGTTGGTATGGATAAAAAAGGGGAAATAGATAATTTAACAAATATTATAAAACCGAATGTTGGCTTGATAACCAACATAAATTATGCACATGCAAAAAATTTCAAAAATATCAAACAAATTGCTTTAGCTAAAGCAGAGATAATTAAAAATATATTACCCAAAGGTTTTGTTGTCTTGAATGCTGATGATAGTTTTTTCAAATTACATAAAAAAATTGCTGAAAATAATAATATTAATGTGATTTCTTTTGGGATTAAAACTAAAAAAGCAAATGTTAAGTTGTTTAATATTAAAAAAGTTAAAAAGGCATTTAAAATTAAAGTTAAACTTAATGATAAGTTTAAATATTTTATAATTTCTAATAATTTTCAAAGTAATATTTATAATATTTTAAGCGCTTTAAGTGTAATAAGTATTTACAAAGATGTGCTTAAACTTAATGAAAAAATTTTCTTAGATTTTAGAAGTCCGGCAGGAAGAGGAGATCATTCTACAATAAAGATAGGTAACAAAAAAATAAATTTAATTGATGAAAGTTATAATTCTAATCCTCTATCTTTAAAATCAGCCTTAAAAAATTATGACAATATAGATACAAAAAAATATCGTAAATATCTTTTGCTTGGAGATATGATGGAACTTGGTTCACATTCAAAAAAACTTCATCAATCAATAGTTCCTTTAATAAACGAGACAAATATTGATAAAGTATTTGTTATGGGAAAAATGGTAAGAGAAATATTCGATAATATTGTGAAAGTAAAAAGAGGAAGAATTTTAGAAAATAAATCAGGAATTTTTGAATTAATTAAGAAAGATTTCAATAATAATGATTATTTAATGATTAAAGCCTCAAATGCGACAGGTTTCAACAGTATAGTAAATAACTTGAAGAGTTTAAATTAAATGCTTTATCAA
This sequence comes from uncultured Pelagibacteraceae bacterium, assembly GCA_902539445.1. Lineage (GTDB taxonomy): Bacteria > Pseudomonadota > Alphaproteobacteria > Pelagibacterales > Pelagibacteraceae > Pelagibacter. The sequence continues at coordinate 248,874 of CACBIY010000001.1, read as the reverse complement.
TTTTTAATAAATTTTGTTGATAGTTTTAGTTTTTTAAATGTATTTAAATATCTAACATTTAGGACTGGTTTATCTTTTTTTACTTCATTAATTATTGTTTTAATTATTGGAGGAACTTTTATAAAATTTTTTTCAAAACAAAAAATTTTAAATCCTATCCGTAATGATGGTCCAGAAGATCATATAGTTAAGAAAATAGGAACTCCGACTATGGGTGGAGTGATTATTTTGATTGGTTTGTTAATATCAGTACTATTCTGGGCTGATTTATCGAATTTAAATGTTTTATTTTGTTTATATATCGCAATTTCTTTTGGTTTGCTTGGGGCATTCGATGATTATAAAAAAATAAAGTACAGTAACTCCTCAGGTATCTCATCAAAGTTAAAATTAACCTTTCAAATAATACTAGCAATTATTGGTGTTAGCTTTTATGTTTACTTAAATGACTATCAGGATTTAACTAATCTATACTTTCCTTTTTTTAAAAACCTCATCATTAATCTCGGATGGTTTTTTATACCTTTTTCAATATTTGTAATTATTGGTTCATCGAATGCTGTAAATCTCACTGATGGATTAGATGGGTTAGCAACAGTGCCTGTTATACTTGTTGCAGCTTGTTTTGCATTTATAAGTTATGTTACAGGAAACATTGTATTCTCAAATTATTTACAAATTCCTTACATAGAGGGAACTGGGGAAGTTTCAATTTTTTGTGGAGCAATCATTGGCTCTTGCTTAGGCTTTTTATGGTTCAACGCACCTCCAGCAAAAATTTTTATGGGAGATACTGGATCTTTGTCTTTGGGTGGCTCTCTAGGAGCAGTTGGTATAATAACAAAACATGAAATAGTTTTAGCAATTACTGGAGGTTTATTTGTTCTTGAAGCAGTTTCAGTGATTGTGCAAGTAATATCATTTAAACTTACTGGTAAAAGAGTTTTTAAAATGGCACCAATCCATCATCATTTTGAGAAGAAAGGTTGGCCTGAATCAACAGTTGTAATTAGATTTTGGATAATTTCTATTATTTTAGCAATGATAGGACTTGCTACATTAAAACTAAGATAATGAGTGATAATTCACAAATTTTCTTTAATAAAAAAATTTTAATTTATGGATTAGGAAAAAGCGGACTTTCGTCATTCAATTTTTTAAGAAATAAAAATGATGTTTATTTATTTGATGATAACCCAAATCTTAAAATAAATAAGTCGATAAAAAAAAAAATTCTCAATTTTAAAAAATTATTAAAAATCAAATTTGATATAATTATATTGAGCCCAGGAATTGATATAAAAAAATGTAAGTTAAAAAATTTACTTAGAAAAAAAAATAAGAATATCTATACAGATCTAGATGTTTTTTACTCATTTTATAAAAATGTCTCATTAACAATAACTGGCACAAACGGAAAGTCCACCACTTGCAAACTTCTATATGATATCTTAAAAGATCAAAAAAAAGACGTAAGATTAGTAGGGAATATTGGTACACCAATACTATCTATAGATAAGATCTCAAAAAAAACAATTTTTATTATTGAGGCTTCATCCTACCAATTAGAATATAGTAAAATTTTTTCATCAAAATTTGCCGCTATCCTTAATATTGCGCCAGATCATTTGGAGAGACATGGTAATTTAAAAAATTATATAGAGGCAAAATTTAAAATTTTTAATAATCGAAAAAGAGGAGCAATTGGATTTGTAAATAAAAATGATCATTTAATTCAAAAAAGAATTAAAACAATAAAGCCTAAATTAAAACTGGTAAATGTAGATACAAAATCAAACAATTTAATTTTGAAAAAAATTAGAAACAAATACTTTTTATCAAGATCAAATCAAGCAAATCTCTCCTTTGTTTTAGAAATGATAAAAAAATTTAATGTAAAACGAAAAAAATTATTAGAAAGCGTAAATAAATTCAAAGGATTGAATTATAGGCAGAAAATTATTTATAACAAAAATAAATTAATCATCATTAATGATTCTAAATCAACAAGCTATTCTTCTTCAAAAGAATTACTAGAAATGTACAAGAATATTCATTGGTTAATTGGCGGTATTCCAAAAAAAGATGACAAAATATCGTTATCAAAAAAATATTTTAGAAATATTAAGATTTATGTCTTTGGTAAAAACTTTAAAAAATTTTCAAAAGATTTAAAGAAAAATGCGGAACTTAAAAGTTTTAAAAATTTAAATCTTGCAGTATCAGCAATTTTTAAGAATATTCAGAAAAAGAAACACTCAAATAATACAATCTTATTTAGTCCAGCCTCTGCATCATTTGATAGTTTTAAAAATTTTGAGGAAAGAGGATCATATTTTAATAAGTTGATAAAAAGATATATTAATGAAAGAAAAATTATTTAGTTATATTTCTTTTTATCAATGGTGGAAAAGTATTGATAAACCTATTCTATCATTGATCTTAATTTTATTTTTGGCGGGTTTATTCTTCTCATTAGTATCAACCTCTCTAATTGCATCTGACAAATTAGATACGAATACTTATTTCTTTTTTTTTAAACATACAGTTTTTGTTTTTTTTGGCTTTTTTTTAATTTTTATTTTATCTTTTATACCTAAAAAAGAAATTTATAGAATTTCACTAATATTTTTCTGTTTATCATTAGTTTTGTTGTTCCTGGTTCCTATAATTGGAGTAGAGATTAAGGGTTCCAAGAGATGGATTGATTTGTTGGTATTGCCAAGAATACAACCTATTGAGTTTGTAAAGCCTTTTTTAATAGTGATAATGAGTATGATAATTTGCTCTCAAAAATATACTAATTTTAATTTAAAATACTTCTTATCTTTTTTGTTAACTATATTGATATCGAGTCTTTTGATACTTCAACCAGATATTGGTCAAACTCTTTTAATCGGTTTTAGTTGGTTAGTTTTGATTTTTATTTCTGGTATTAGTATATTTTTTTTGAGCTTAGTTTTTTTAATCTCTCTAGCCACGATAGTATCTATCATTAGTTACCTTCCACAATTTAAATACATAAAAGATAGATTATTTTCTTTTTTTAATCCTGAAATGGGTACTCATAACTTTCAATCAGATAAAGCATTAGAAGCTATAATAAGTGGAGGTTTTTTTGGAAAAGGCATTGGAGAGGGAACATTAAAAAACAGAGTCCCTGAAGCTCATACAGATTACATTATTTCAGTAATTTCTGAAGAGTTTGGAGTAATCTTCATAATGTTAATTTTATTAACCTACCTAGTATTAATATTTTCGGTTCTGAAAAAAGTTTACAAAGAAAATGACAAAAAGATCAAACTAATCCTAACTGGATCTATTAGCTTAATACTCATGCAAGCAATGATTCACATAGGAGTAAATATTAGATTATTCCCAACTACAGGAATGACTTTACCATTTTTAAGTTATGGGGGTTCATCGATTATAAGTATTTCCATAATGTCTGGTATAATTTTGAATTTAACAAAAAGAAAAGTAACTGAATGAAAAATATATTGATTTCAACAGGAGGATCAGGGGGACATGTAGTGCCAGCAAAAATTCTAAGTGAACATTTGCATTCAAATTTTAATGTTTTTATTTCTACTGACTCAAGAGGGCTGAAATATCTAGATGATGAAAAAAATGATATTATTTTGATAAATACTCCTAAATTAAATCTTAATATATTTTTTATATTTAAAATACTCCAAGTAATTTATTTGGTGATTAAAACAGTTTTATTATTAAAAAAAAAAAAGATTAATGTCGTTTTTTCAACAGGAGGATATATGTCATTACCTGTTTGTTTTGGTGCAAAATTATTAGGAATAAAGATATACCTACTTGAACCCAATATTGTTTTAGGTAGAGCAAACAGACTCTTTTTAGGTTTTTGTAAAAAAATTTTTACTTATACAGAAAGCTTAAAAAACTTTCCTGAAAAACTTAAACATAAAATTCAAATAATAACTCCACTAGTTAAAAAAAATTTTTATGATAAAAGAGAAATTAAAACAGAAAATAAAGCATTCTGTCTATTGGTTGTTGGTGGCAGTCAAGGAGCAAAGATTTTTGACAATGTAGTAAAAAATGTAATCGTTAATTTGTCGAAAAAAAATAAAATTAAAATCATTCAACAAACTCATAAAAGTAATACTGATCAATTAAGAAGTATTTATGATGAGGCTAAAATTGAAAATACCATTTTTGATTTTGAGGAAAATTTGGCAGATTTGATAAATCAATCAGACCTATGTATTACGCGTGCTGGTGCATCTACCTTAGCAGAATTATCAATCATGAATAAACCGTTCCTAACAATCCCTTTAGTTTCAGCAAAAGATAATCATCAATTTGAAAACGCAAATTTTTATCAAAATTTAGGTTGCTGCTGGATTATGAATCAAAAAGACTTTAATGACGTTAATTTAGAAAAATTTTTAAATCATATAATTACGAATAAGTCCGAATATAATATAAAAAAAAATAACTTAGAAAAACATAATTCCCAAAACTCATGGAATAATATAAATCAAAAAATATTGGAAATAATAAATGAAAATTGAATTAGCTAAAAAAGAGATTATCCACTTTATAGGCATTGGTGGAATAGGTATGAGTGGTCTTGCATTGATTATGAAGGCAAAAGGTTTTCAAATTCAAGGTAGCGATATTAATAAGAACAAAAATATCGAAAAATTAAAAAAACAGGGTGTTAGAATTTTTATTGGTCAAAAAAAACAAAATATAAAAGATGTTACAATTGTAGTGACTTCCTCTGCGATAAAAAAAAGTAATCCAGAATTACTAGAAGCTAAAAGAAAAAAATTACCAGTAATTAAAAGAGGGAAGATGTTAGCAAATCTTGTTTCTTTAATGAAAAATATTGTCGTAGTTGGATCTCACGGCAAAACAACAACGACATCTTTAGTAAGTTCTATTTTTGAAAATACAAAGCTAGATCCTACAATAATCAATGGAGGCATAATAAATTCGATAAAGAGCACTGCAAAATTAGGTAAAAGTGACTGGTCTATATTAGAGGCAGATGAGTCAGATGGAAGTTTTATTCATATTTCTCCAACATACTCAATTATTACAAACATAGATAGAGAACACATGGATTTTTATAAATCAATGAAGGATTTAAAAAACCATTTTCTACATTTTATAAAAAAAGTTCCATCATTTGGAAAAACTTTTATTTGTATTGATGATAAAATTAACAATGAATTAAGTAAAGATATTAAAAATAAAAATTTTTTTACATATGGAATCAAGTCTAATGCTAATTTTCTTATCAAAAATATAATTCAAAACAAATTTTCCTCAAAATTTGATTTATCTATAAATTTACCAAATAAAAAAAGAACAATCTTAAAAAACTTTCAGATCCCATTATTAGGTGTTCATAATATAAGAAACTCTACAGCAGCAATTGCAGTTGCTCTTACTGTAGGAATTCCAGTGTCTAATATTAAAAAAGGTCTGAAAAACTTTAAAGGTGTCCAGCGTAGATTTAATAAGATATTTACATTTAACGGAGTTGATTTTTATGATGATTATGCACATCATCCTACTGAGATAAAATCTGTTTTAGAGGGAGTAAAAAAAGTTTTTGATAAGTGTGAAAAAGTCTGTGTTTTTCAACCACATAGAATATCAAGATTAAAAGATTTAAGAAATGAATTTACTCACTGTTTCAGAGATGCAGACACAATTATATTATGTCCCATTTTTACAGCGGGAGAAAAAATTAAATTAGGTTTTCATTATAATGATTTTGCAAAAGAAATAATTAAAAATTCAAAAGTAAAACTATTTATGATTAAAAATAATATTGAATTAGCAAAATTTCTCAAACAAAATATTTATGGAAATAAAATCGTCATAGGAATGGGTGCTGGTACAATCTCAAATTGGATGAAAAAATTACCTGAATTAATGTAATGCAGATACATCAACTTAAAGATTTGTTAAAAGACTTTGATAAAAATGTAATTTACGATCAAGACTTAAAAAAAAAAAGTTGGTTTAATATTGGAGGAAAGTCCAAAGTTTTTTATAAGGCGGAAAATTTAAAAGATTTAGTTAAATTTCTCAAATTACTCGATAATAAGGAAAAAATCTTTATCATTGGTGCAGGATCAAACATCTTAATCCCAGATAATATTTTTGACGGAGTCGTAATAAAGCTTAGTAAAAATTTTAATAGAATATCTTTATTAAGAGAGGACGTAATAATTTCTGGAAGTGGCGTTTTAGATAATAGCCTATCTAGTTTTGCTGCTGAAAATAATTTGAGTGGATTTGAGTTTTTATCATGTATTCCAGGATCTATTGGTGGAGGAATTAAGATGAACGCTGGATGTTTTGGAAAGGAATTTAAAGATATTCTTCTTTCAATTCAAGCTATAGATCAAAAAGGGAATTTAATAACAATTCCATCAAAAGAAATAAATTTTGATTATAGAAAAAATGATTTATCTGACGACCTGATTTTTTTAAGTGCTTCTTTCAAAGGAGTTAAAAGCACTTTCAAAAAAGTAAATAGTGAAGTAATAAAAATGAAATCCTTAAAAGAAAAAAATCAACCAATGAGAATTAAAACTGGTGGAAGCACTTTTAAAAATCCAATAAATCAAACGAATAAAAAAGTTTGGGAGTTGATAAGAGAATCAGTTTCTATTGATACTAAGTTTGGTGATGCACATATCTCAGAAAAACATTCAAACTTTTTTGTAAATAAGGGTAATGCAACGTTCAATGATATGAAAAAATTAATTGATTTTGTTTCTAAAAAAGTTCTAGAAAAAACTGGTATAAAATTAGATAAAGAAATTAAAATATTAGAATAAATTGAAAAAAAAAATTTTGATAATCTCAGGTGGTATTTCTAAGGAAAGAATTATCAGCTTAGAGACAGGAAGACAGGTTGCTAAAGAACTAAAAAAAAATAATTATAAAGTAAAAATATGCGAGCCAGACAAAGATTTAATATCTGTAACAAAAAGTTTCAAACCTCACTTCATTTTTAATGCTCTACATGGGCAGTTTGGAGAAGATGGATATATACAAACAATCCTAGAGACAATAGGTATACCTTATACCCATTCAGGTGTGATTGCCTCTGCTAAGGCAATGGATAAAGAAATTTCCAAAAAAATTTTTATTAAAAATAAGATTTTAACACCGAAATATTTCATTTTTACTTTTAATAAAACTAATAAGGAACTTATAAGTTTAGTAAAAAAAAAGTTGAACTTTCCTGTTGTAGTTAAACCAATTAACGAAGGTTCTAGTGTGAATGTTTATATTTGTACTAAGAATAATTTATTGAGAAATATAAAATTGTTAAAAGATTATAAAAAAATATTAATAGAACAATTTATTCCTGGAAGAGAAATACAATCAGCCATAATTGGAAAGAAGAAGCTTGGAGCAATTGAACTTAAGCCAAAAAGAAAATTTTATGATTATCAGGCAAAATATAATTTAAATGCTAAGACAGAACATATCATTCCAGTAGACTTACCTAAAAAAAAATACAAAGCTCTCATGGACATTACTTTAAAAGCACACAATTTGATAGGATGTAGAGGTGTTTCTAGATCAGACTTTAAATATTTTAAAGGAAAATTTTATCTTTTAGAAATTAATACACAGCCTGGAATGACAAAACTATCTTTAGTTCCAGAGATATCTGCGTATATTGGAATTAATTTCATAAATTTAATTAAATTAATTTTAAAAGATGCATCTATTAATAAGTAAAAAAATTATAATTTACTTATTACTATTTTGTTTCCTTGTATCAATAAATAATATTTCATTGATGAATTTTAATTTCCCAAAAATCAATAAAATAGAGATTATTGGTCTAAATTTAAATGAGAGAAAAAAAGTTGAGAGTATTATTAATGATGCAAATTTTAAAAATATTTTTTATTTAGATAAACAATATTTGAAAAAAAAAATTAATACAATTAATATTATTGAACATTTTGAAATATTTAAAAACTATCCCTCAACTTTAAAAATATTTATTAAGGAAACAAAAATACTTGCGCGAACAAAAAAAAATGGTTTCAATTATTTTATTGGATCAAATGGAAAATTAATTTTGAATAATTATTCAAGTTCTAGTCTGCCATTTGTATTTGGTGATTTAAATGTTGAAGAATTTCTAAAATTTAAGAACGAAGTTGATAAATCAAACTTTGATTTTAAAAAAATAATAAAACTTTATTATTTCAAATCAAAAAGATGGGATATTGAAACATCAGAGGGATATTTGATAAAATTATCGAGAAATGATTTAAAAAGAGATCTAAACTTGTTTGTTCGTTTATCTAATGAAGATAAATTTAAGAATGAATTAGTAATTGATTTCCGCCAAAAAGATCAAATAATATTAAATGGTAAATAATTTAGAAAATAAGATTTTTCTTTTTTTAGAAATTAATAAATTTACGATTGTTGCAATAAATTCCACTAATGAGTTTATTTATAAAGGAGAAGCGTTAACAAATAATCAAAACAATCAAATCGAATTAGATTTTTTAGATAATTTTCTTAATGAAAATATTTTTAAGATAGAAAAAAAACTTAATGAATTTGTCAAAAATATTTTTTTGATTATTGATCATCATAATATTTTTTCTATTCGATTATCTATCAAAAATAAATTTGACAATATCATTATAAACTCAAATTCTATAAATAAATTGCTTTTAGAAGCAAAAAGTTGCTGCAAAAAGACTCTAGAAGATTTTGATATTCTTCATATGAAAATTGATAGGTTTATTATTGATGGAACTTACTTTGAAACTTTACCAGAAAAACAAAATTGTAAAAATTTTTCTATTGAAATTAATTATATCTGTTTACCAAAAAAGATTTCAAAAACTATTGAAGATGTTCTTGCTAAGTATCAAATATCTTTGGATAAAATATTGAGTTTTAATTATCTGAATAATTTCTTAGATGATAAAAATAATAATTTGTATATAACTGCACAAAAAATCTTAGATGGGTTCAATGAAAATGAAGTTTATATCACTAATAAAAACCCAAAAAAACTGGGTTTTTTTGAGAGATTTTTTAATTTTTTTAATTAATTCGTATTTTCTTGTAATAATTGTTGTTTTTAAATTTAGAGATTAGAGTATTAAAAGTTCTCCGTGTCATTATTAAACCAAAAAACTATAAAAAATCCTGTATCTTTCAGTGGAATAGGTCTTCACTCTGGGAAACCAGCTAAGATTTGTGTTAAACCATCAAGTCCAGATACTGGCATCATATTTAAGAGAATAGATTTAAAAGATAACAATTTAATTTACCCAAATTTTATGAATGTAAGTAACACATCTCTAAACACTACTATCAGTAATAGTAATGGTGTGAAAGTTTCAACTATTGAGCATTTAATGGGGGCTTTATTTGGAATTGGTATCGATAATGCATTGATAGAAATTGATAATGAGGAAGTACCAATTTTAGATGGATCAGCGAAAGTTTTTATTGAGGAAATATTAACAGCAGGTTTGGAATTAAGTAACAAACCCATTAAGATAATTAAAATCAATAAAAAAGTTGAATTTAAAAATGGTGATAAATTTATTTCAATTGAGCCTTCAAAATTAAGTTTGGATATAGATTTTGAATTAAAATATCATAATCAGATAATAGGAAATCAAAGAAACAAAAAAAATGTTTATGAGGATGATCTAACAGAAATTTTTGAATCAAGAACTTTCTGTCTTTACGAAGATATTGAGAAAATAAAGAAAAATGGTCTTGCGAAAGGTGGAAGTCTTGAAAATGCAGTTGTTGTTAAAGGTGAGGAAGTATTAAATTCAGAGGGTTTAAGAAATTCAAAAGAATTTGTTAATCACAAAATACTAGATTGTATTGGTGATCTTTATACATCTGGATACAGAATGATAGCTAGTATAAACTGTTCTCAAGGTGGACATTATTTGACTAATAGTTTGTTAAGAGAAGTCTTCAGCGATAAAGATAATTTTTCAATCATTGAAATTCAAGAAAGAACACTACCTCATACATTAATAAATAGAAGTTTGCTAAGATCAATAGCATAAATAAAATTCATCCTTATAATTTTATCTAAAATCTATATAGTTTGAAAGATGTACAAATTTAAAATAATTTTTATTATTTTTTCTCTAATATTATTTTATTCATGTAGCAAAAAAACTGAAAACATAAAATTAATAAAAGAGACCGATCAAAATATTGAGATGGTTTCAGCCTATGAAAAGGGTATGGATTTATTTGAAATTGGTGATTACTTTGCTGCAAGTAAAAAGTTTTTAGAAGCTGAAATTTTACTTCCACAATCACAATGGGCACCCAAATCAGTTTTAATGGCCTCCTATTCATATTACATGCAGAGTTATTACAGTTTAGCAATTGAAAATATAAAAAGATATTTTAAAACTTATCCTAACGACAAAGACAAGGCTTATGCACATTATCTTCTCGCAATCTGTTACTATGAAACTATTGAGGGTGAAAAAAAAGATTTAGCGCCCTTAATTTTATCAAAAAATGAATTTAATTTTGTAATTAAAAATTTTCCCAATACTGATTATGCTTATGATTCAAAATTTAAAATTGATTTAATTAATGATATACTAGCTGCAAAAGAGGTCTACATTGGTAGACATTATATTAAAAAAAAAAAGTGGATACCTGCGCTTAATAGATTTAAAAATGTTTTAAAAGAATATGAAACCACAATTCATGTAGAGGAGGCAATACATAGATTAGTAGAAATTTATTACAAATTGGGCATGGAAAAAGAGTCGCTTAAATATGCCTCTTTATTAGGTTATAATTATAACTCAGGAGAATGGTACAAGGAAACTTATAAAATTTTTAACAGAAAGTATAAAACTACTATTCCTGAAAGGAAAAAAGAAAAAAGTAAAATTTTGAGTAGAATTAAAAGTCTTTTTTAAAAATGTCTGATGATAAAATTAATCAAGAATATTTAAAGAAGATAAAATTGTTTCAAAAATATAATAAAAATTATTTCGATTTAAATAGCCCTTTAGTAAGTGATCAAGTATTCGATAAATTAAAGTCAGAAATAATTGAATTAGAAAAAAAATATAAATATTTGAATAATATTAATTCTCCCTCTAATTCAGTTGGTTTTAAACCATCTAAAGTTTTTAAGAAAGTAAAACATTCAGTTCCAATGCTTTCTTTAAGTAATGCATTTGATGAAAACGATTTAATAAATTTTGAAAAGAAAATTTTAAATTTTTTAAATGAAGACAAGAATTTTAATATAGTTTATAGCGCTGAGCCTAAAATTGATGGTATATCGGCATCTTTAACATACAAAAATGGAAAATTTATCACTGGTTTATCTAGAGGTGATGGAAAAGAGGGAGAGGATATATCAGAAAATTTAAAAACAATTAAAGATATTCCAAATTTTATTAAGTCAAAAAATTTTCCAAAAGAAATCGATATAAGAGGTGAGGTATTTATTCAAAATAGTGATTTTGAAAAATTAAAAAATAAGTTTGCAAACCCAAGAAATGCTGCTTCTGGTTCCTTAAGACAAAAAGATCCTAAAGAAACAAAAAAAATTCCATTAAAATTTATTGCTTATACATTTGGTCATGAAAAAGGTTTGAAAGCAGTTTCACAAAATGAGTATCTTGAAAATTTAAAAGAGTGGGGTTTTAAAACCAATCCCTTAAATAAAACCTTGGATAAAATAGAAAATTTAATGACTAATTACCAAGAAATTGAAAAAAAAAGAGGTGAAATCGATTTTGATATTGATGGTATCGTTTATAAAGTTAACAATTTTCAATTACAAAAAAGGTTAGGGAATGTTGCGAATGCCCCAAGATGGGCTATCGCTCATAAATTTTCAGCCAACAGCGGAATTTCAAAGATAAATGATATTGAGATTCAAATTGGAAGAACTGGTGCATTAACACCGGTTGCAAAAATTAATCCTGTAAATATTGGAGGAGTAGTTGTTTCTAATGCAACTTTACATAATGAAGAGGAAATAAATAGAAAAGACATAAGAGTGAATGATACAGTTTTAATTGAAAGAGCTGGGGATGTAATACCGCATGTAGTTTCTGTAGATCTAAAAATGAGGAATAAGGATTCAAAAAAATTTAATTTTCCTCTTAAATGTCCATCTTGTGGATCAAAAACAATTAAAGATTTTAACTTTACGACTAAAAAAGAAGATGCAGTAAGAAGATGCTCTAGTGAGGGATATGAGTGTGAAAAAATGTCTATAGAGAAAATTAAACATTTTGTCTCAAAAGAAGCTTTTAATATCGAGGGTTTCGGTAAAAAGATAGTTGAAAACTTTTGGAATTTGAATTTAGTCAAACTCCCACCAGATATATTCAAGCTTGATTTTAAAAAAATTGAAAGTTTGGACGGGTGGGGTAAGCAATCAGTTGCTAATTTAAGATATTCAATAAATTTAAGAAAAAAAATTTCTTTTGAAAAATTTATTTATGCTCTAGGGATTAGGCATATTGGTTTAGAAAATGCTAAGATCATATCTAAGAACCTAAAATCACTTAAAAATTTTTTAGCACTCTCAAAAAAAAGTAATTTTGATGATCTAATGAATATTGATGGAATAGGCGAAACTCAGATAAATTCAATTAAAAATTTTTTCAACAATGAGATAAATTTAAAGGTGTTAAAAAATTTGAATGAATTACTTGAAGTTAAAGACGTAGAAAAACCCAAAGTTGGCGGTCCATTAAACAATAAAACATTTATGTTTACAGGCAAACTATCAAACATGAGCCGTTCTGAGGCAAAATCTTTAATTGAGCAAAATTCAGGATCAATAGTTAGCAATGTTACAAAAAAACTTGATTATCTTATTATTGGTGAAAAACCAACTAATAGGAAAGTCGATGCAGCAAAAAATTTAGGTGTAAAAATCTTAGACCAATCTTCTTGGTTAAAGATGCTTAAATAAAACTTGCTAACCATTTTTTTTCATTTCTATTTAAAAATGGAGATATTTTCGAGTAAACTTTTAAATGATAATTAAAAAGATAGTTTTTTTCTTGTTTAGTTAGGAGATTAAAATTGATTAATTCTTTTTCTATTGGAGCTAAAGTTAAATTTTCAAAACCCAATTTTCTTCCAATTTTTTTTACATAAACCAAGTTTTCAATACGAATTCCAAATTTATCTTTTTTATAGTAACCCGGTTCATTACTAAGTATCATGCCCTTTTGAATTTTTACCGAATTAGATTTCGAGATAGATTGAGGTCCTTCATGAACATTCAGAAAAAAACCAACTCCATGCCCTGTGCCATGACTATAATCTAGGCGGTCTTTTTTAAGAAATTTTCTCGCATCTTTATCAATAAGTTTTCCAGTTTTTTTTTTATTAAGATCAGTTTGAGCAACAGCAATATGTCCTTTTAAAACATTTGTAAAAATATTCTTTATATTTTTATTTTGATCTTCAAAGCAGATAGTTCTTGTTACGTCTGTTGTACCATATTTATATTGACCACCCGAGTCACATAGGAATATTTCATTTTTTTTAATTAGCTTTGTATTATTTTTGGTAGCTCTATAGTGAACTATTGCCCCATTTTTTCCACTACCTGCAATAGTATTAAAACTTGGAAATAAATATTTTGAGTTCATTCTTCTAATTTGCTCCAATTTATTTTGAGCATCAACTTCAGTTATATTCATTTTTTTTAAATTTTTAATCCAGTAAATAAATTTTGTTAATGCAACTCCGTCTATGACATGAGCGTTAATCATATTTTTGATTTCAATGTTATTTTTAATGGACTTAAGAATATAAATCGGATCTTCTTTTTTTTTTATTTTCAATTTTTTTTCTATTACTTTTTCAAAGTATAAAGAACATGTTTTTTCATCTATTAAAATAGTTCCTTTTTTTAATTTATCGAAAAAATCTAATATATACTTTGGATCAATTATCTGGTTTTGTTTAAGTTTTTTCTCACTTAAAAGTTTCGTTGTTTTATTTTTTTCAACAATTAAGAAAACTTGTTTTTCTTTTGTAATTAAAAGATTACTATTTGGTATTGGGCTTGTTGGACTATCGTATCCTCTAATATTCAATAACCACGCAACATTTTCTGGTGCAGTAATAAATAGATAATCATATTTATTTCTTTTTAGAAAAGATGAAACCCTAGAAATTTTTTTGTGATGACTCTCACCAGCTATACTTTTATCAATTGAGTAAAATGAGGATTTTTTTTTACTCTTTATTTTTGAAATTTTATCAACAAGATTTTCCTTTATGATAGTAACTTTATTATTTTTTAAAAAAAAATTCTGAATTTGTTTCGAGGTAAACAACGAAGGATCAATTCCTAAATTTAAATTTTTAAAAACACTTGTATTAATAATTTTGAAATAATCTAAAATTTTAAAATCTTTCCCACACTCTATTTTACTTTGGATCGTATATCTTCCATCAACAAAAAGGTAGTTTCTATTTTTTAAAATTACCGCATAACCTGCAGATCCTGTGAAATTTGAGATAAATTCAAGCCTATCTTTATTAGAATATTCAGAAAAAAATTCGTCGTTTTTAGGTACGACATATCCATCAATTCCATAATTTATAAATTTACTTCTGAGTTTATTTATTCTCTTTTTTATCATTTAATTCTCTTTTGATATCGTATCCATCCAGGACTTCTTTTAAAGTCATTGTCTAATTCGAAATCTTGATTAAACTCAAATTCTTCAAATGTATCTTTGCTTTCATCAAAATATGAATTTTTTTCTAAATTATTTTCTGGAAGCTCATCAATAAATCTTGATGCCATACTATCTATCCAATCACCTTGATAAAACCTATTCATTGAAAACGAGATAATTGCATTTCTTTTAGCTCTGGTAATTCCCACATAAGCTAATCTTCTTTCTTCTTCTAAACCATTGTGTCCTTTTTCCTCTATCGATTTTTGATGAGGAAATAACCCCTCTTCCCAACCAGGTAAAAAAACAACATCGAATTCTAATCCTTTGGCAGCATGCATAGTCATCATATTGATTTTTTCACCCTCCCAATCTTGATCAATAGACGTTGCAAGTGATACATGATCTAAAAAACTCTCTAAGTTGTCAAATTCTTTCATTGCACTCAATAATTCTTTGATATTTTCTAAACGATTTTCATTTTCAAGATCTTTTTTATTTTTTAACATTGCAGAATATCCAGACTCATCTAAAAGAATTTGTAATAATTTTACATGATTAAATTTTTTAATTTTTAAATCATTTCTCCATTTAGAAATTAAATCTAAAAATAAAGTTAAACCTATTTTTGCCTTTGGTTTTATCAAATTTTTCTCAATCATTTTTCTAGATGAACTTTCTAAACTAATTTTATTTTTTTTTGAGTATTCGTGTATTGTTTTAATTGTACTTTCACCGATAGACCTTTTGGGATTATTTACAATTCTTTCGAAAGCCAGATCATCTTTTTCTTGGTTAATCAATCTTAAATAGGCTACACAATCTTTTATTTCAGCTCTCTCATAAAATTTAATTCCCCCTAAAATTCGATAAGGCATACCAATCTTTAAAAATCTTTCTTCAAATTCTCTTGTTTGAAAGATAGCTCTTACCAAAATTGCAATATTGTTAAGTGAATATTTTTTTTTAATGTTCTCTACTTCATCTGAAATGCCTATAGCTTCATCTTTTCCATTCTTAAAACAATTTAATTTTATGAGATCACCTTCGTCCATTGTAGATTTTAAAGTTTTACCAACCCTATTTTCGTTGTTAGAAATCAATGATGAGGCAACAGATAAAATATTTTTTGATGATCTATAGTTTTCTTCCAACCTTATTATTTTTGTATTTTCATAAATCTTATCAAAATCTAGAAAATTTTTAATTTCAGCTCCTCTCCAACTATAAATTGATTGATCATCATCTCCTACACAACATATATTTTTGTTTTTTTCTGCTAATAAATTAAGCCACCGGCTTTGTATAAAATTTGTATCTTGATATTCATCAACAAGAATGTATTTGAAATTTTTTGAATAAATGTCCCTAATATCTTTATTTTTTTCTAAAATTTTAACTGAATGTAAGATTAGATCTCCGAAATCACAGGCATTTAACTCAATCAGTTTCTGTTGGTAAATTTTGTAGACAGGCAAGATTGTTTTTTCATAAATATCTTTAGAATTAATTTTTACTTCATTAGGATATAAGCCTTTATTTTTCCACTTATCAATTATTGCAATAACATATCTTGGAGCAAGTTGTTTGACATCAATATTTTCTGCTTTACAAATATTCTTAATCAATCTGATTTGATCATCAGTATCAATAATTGTAAAATTCGAATTAAGATTAACTGCTGGAGCATGCTTTCTTAATAATTTTGCACATATTGAGTGGAATGTTCCCAGCCAAGATAAACCAACAGCAGAAGACCCTAAAATTTTACTTACTCTGTTTTGCATTTCTTTTGCTGCTTTATTTGTAAATGTCACAGCGAGAATTTGATTAGGGTAAGCACTTTTATTTTTTATTATGTGTGCAATTCTGCTAGTTAAAACCTTTGTTTTTCCAGATCCAGCTCCAGCAACTATTAATAATGGTCCATCTAAAGCTAACACAGCTTGTTTTTGGGCCTCATTAAGATTTTTTAGATAATCAGAGTTTACCATTTTAATAATTTAATTATAAGTCAGTCAATTAATGTTTAATTTTAATAAAAAAAAGTTTCGGAAAATATTATCACCAATTAACACTTTATTAGATAATTTTTTTGGCAATTTTAGAAGTTCTCATAAGCACGCACCTATAAAGAAAAAATTTAACTACTTAGATAATAAGATTGAAAGTTTTTTTGAAAAAATTAGAAATTTAAAGAAATACAATCAGAACAAGAAAAAATTTTATTATTTAGATAATAAGATAGCAATTTCCATTGCATCTTTAGTGTTATTATTTTTTAGTTATTTTTTAATTCCAGTATTTTACAAAGAGAACAGCATTAAAAATTCTTTAATAAATCAAATTTCAGATAAATACGATATCAAAATTGAGTTTAATGAAAAAGTTAAATACGGCTTATTTCCTAAGCCATTCTTTTACACTAAAAATTTGAACATTAAACATAATGAAAATGTAATAGCCAAAGTGGGCTATGTAAAATTTTATATTTCTTTTAAAAATTTTTTTTTATCAGAAAATATCTCTACAAAAAATTTAGTATTTCAAGATACAGAATTTAATATAAACTCAAATAATATTAATTTTTTTCTTAAAGCTTTGAATAGTTCTGACAAAAAAAATCGATTTATCTTTAAAAAAGCAAAACTTTTTTATAAAGATGAAGATGATGATTTACTGTTCCTATCAAAAATAAATAATTTTAGTTTTTTTTATGATGATGTAAATAATTTTCAAAAAGTAAAATCAAACTTTAAATTATTTAATATTCCATTTAAATTGGATATCTCAAAAAATATTATTAATAAAAATAAGAATATAAAATTATCTGCAAAAAAAATTAGACTAGATATTGAAACTTCAGTTGATTATGATGAAGAAAAAATAAGTGGTTTTTTTGATGTTTCGTCAATCAATAAAAGAAATTTTTTTAGATATGTAATTAAAGATAATTCGTTAAATTTTTTATCATCTGAAAAAGATTTTAGAGGTGAGGTGAATTTTAAACCATTTTATTTTTCAACAGACCTTAATTTTAATTATATCAGTCAAAAAAAAATATTTCAAAATGAGTCTTTGTTAATAGATTTACTTGACTCAGAATTGTTAAATAATCCAAATTTGAATGCTTCTATAAATATCAAAATTGATAAAATCGATAAGTTTGAATACTTGCAAGATTTTATTTCTCAAATTCATTTGGGAGATGGAAGAATTTTAATGAAAGACTTTCATACTCAATGGAATGACTCTGTATTAATAAAATCTAATGAGATAGAGTTTTTAAATGATATAGATGGTAAAAAATTAGTTGGTGAAATTATTTTCAATTTTGAAGATATAGAAAAATTTTTTAGATATTTTCAGATAAAAAGAAATTATCGAGATGTTTTTGAAAAAATAAGGTTAGATTTTGTTTATGATCTTACACTTGATAAATTTACTATGAATAATTTAAGAATTGATAACAAATCATCAAAAAAAATAGATGAATTTTTGAATTTATATAATAAAAATGAAAACAATTCCTTTAACAAAGTTACTATAAGAAATTTTATTAAAGAATTTTTTAAGATCTATGCAGGATAAATCATTTTTTTTGGATCCATAATTTTATTGTAATCTTTTTCGTTTATAAGTTGAGATTTTAAAGCTTCATGTTTTAGAGTTGTATTATTTTTAAGTGCAAGCTTAGCTATCTTAGCCGCATTATCGTAGCCGATGTGTGGTGCTAGAGCAGTCACCAACATTAAGGAGTTATCTAAGTATTCTTTGATTTTAATTTTATCAGCTTTAAGTCCTCTTATGCAATAAAGTGAGAAATTTTTTATACTGTCCGATAATAAATCAATAGATTGTAAAATATTATGTGCAATTAAAGGCTTGAATACATTTAACTCAAAGTGTCCATGCGATCCTGCCATTGTAATCCCATTATGGTTTCCTATAACTTTTACACAAACCATTGTAACTGCTTCAGATTGAGTGGGGTTTACTTTTCCTGGCATAATTGATGAACCCGGTTCATTTGCTGGCAATATTAATTCTCCGTAACCTGCTCTAGGACCAGAACCTAGAAATCTAATGTCATTAGCAATCTTCATTAAGCTAACTGCAGTGGTATTTAAACTCCCAGAAAAGTTCACAATTTCATCGTGTGCAGCAAGTGCTGCAAACTTATTTTTTGTAGGCTTGAATGGAAGTTTTGTAATTTTTCTTATTTGATTAATTATCTTTTTATCAAAATTTTTTTTACTATTTATCCCAGTTCCTACTGCAGTACCACCTTGAGCAAGCGAATAAATTTCATTCAAAGCAGTGCTAATCCTATTTATACAATCTTTAATTTGAGATTGATAACCAGAAAATTCTTGGCCAAGGGAAAGAGGTGTTGCGTCTTGTAAATGAGTTCTACCCACTTTTATTATATTCTTAAAACTTGATACTTTTTTTTTTAGTTCTTGATCTAGTAATTTGAGAGAAGGTAATAACTTATTTTTTGTTTCAATAGCTATCGCAATATGCATAGCTGTTGGAAAAACGTCATTTGTTGATTGAGATTTATTTACATGATCATTTGGATGTACTGGTTTTTTAGACCCCTTTTTTCCTCCCAATCTTTCTATGGCTCTATTGGCAATGACTTCATTAACATTCATATTTGTTTGCGTGCCAGAACCTGTTTGCCAAACTTTTAGCGGAAAGTGTTCATCAAGTTTTCCATCAATAACTTCGTTTGATGCCGCAACTATAGCTTTTGAAATTTTTGGTAAAAGTTGTTTTTCGTTTAAATGTACAATCGCTGCCGCTTTTTTAATTATTGCAATCGATTTAATTAAAATCGGCCTAACTAAAAACTCTCCAATATCAAAATATTTTTTTGATCTTTGTGTAGAGGCACCCCAATATTTATCGTTAGGTACATTTATTGATCCAATGCTGTCAAATTCTTTACGAAATTTCATTGATACTTTATTTAGATTTATATATTAAAAAATAGATAACTAACAGGAGCAAAATGACAAATTTTGAAAAAGTTGGCGTTTTCATGAAAACTTTTGGCCAGAACGTAAAACAAAGTTCATCATTTAGTAGTGAAAAGATCAATGCATTAAGAGTAAGTCTTATTAAAGAGGAACTTGATGAATTAATAGAAGCAATTAATAAAAAAGATTTGGTAGAGGTAGCTGATGCACTAACGGATATTCTTTATGTAACGTATGGTGCAGGGCATGCATTTGGCATTAATCTTGATGAATGTTTTGAAGAAGTTCAAAACTCAAATATGAGTAAATTAGATAATAATGGTAAACCCATTTATAATGACAAAGGCAAAGTAATGAAGGGTCCTAATTATTTTAAGCCAGATTTAAGAAAATTTATTAAATAGTGCAGGGGCGTTCTGTTGCCAGGTGCCCCGAACTTTGTTTGATTATAGTCAATTATTTTTACAAAAACACGTAAATTTTACGTATCAGGACGAGTAGAGGACGAGTCAAAATCAAGTCGTCATCAATAATAGGATTTGGTAATCTTTTAATGATGGAATTAATATCTAAATTTGTTGTTACTTTAATCTTAATTTTTATTTTCTATGCTTTAGTTGTTAATATCTTTATTTATTTAAAAAAGATTTTTCATTTCTTCTTAAAAAACAAACAAGATAAAATATCTTTTAGTGATAATTATGAGCAAAAAAAAACAAAAATAACTAAACAAGTTAGTGATCAAAAGCCCTATAAAAGAGTTAAAAGAGAAAAAAGTACATCTCAAATTAAATATGAACAAAAGTATAAAGATTTAGGGATCAAAATACCCAAACCTAATAATCGAAAATATGGTTATATAAATGAGATTTGGTCTAATCCAATAGTTCCAAGACTCACAGAATACAACATAGCCGATATTAAAAACAATAAGATTGAAAATACAAAAATTGCAAAATTATTATTAGAAATAATTAATTACACAAAAGAACCAATTAGTGATGTCATAATATCAGGTCTAAATGGGTACGCAAAGAAAGCTGACAGAATAAAATATCAAGCTAAGAATAATGAAAAAAAATATTTTGAACATTCTTATGGATATAGTAAGAAAATAGCTAAGGCTTACAGTATTAGATTTAGGCCTGAAAATTGGAAATTTCATCAAAAGCTAAAATCATACGACGATTATTTTCAGGATTTAATTTCTCGAGGGGAAGAACCACCACCTTTTAAACATTTTGTCGATAACGTTATAAAACCAATTGGGAAGGAGCTTTATAAATATTATCAAGACTTAATAAATAAACACGCCTATATGAAACTTGGCGCTGTATATTTATCTCCACCACATGGACAAAAAATTACAATTATCGTTTATCTCTTAACAACATCAGAAGACCTGGTATTCTATAATCAACCATATCTGACAGATTTTGGAAAACAAAATATTAAAAAAATTTCGATTGAACTAGATAAAATTTTTAAAAGAAAAAATGTTTCTTTTCATCATTGTTATGAGGATTCTAAATTTAGGGATACGGTTTTAAGAATTGCTGAAAATAACTTTAGAACAAAAAATAATATGCCAAAGGTTGGGGAGGGATGGACTAGTCAAACAGATTTATTCAATAGACTTAAAAAATACTTTCCAAATATTGAAAAAGAATATTCACCAAAATGGATTAAACCAAAGAGAATAGATATATTTATTAAGAATTTTAAAGTTGCAATTGAATATCACGGTTTTCAACATTATTCCCCTACATCTTTTTTTGGAGGTGTGGAGGCTTTTAAGAAAAGGCAAATAGATGATAAAAAAAAAGAAGAAAAATGTCTTAAAAATAAAGTCAGTTTTATTGAATGGCCTTATGATGTTAAAATTAACAATAAAAACATTTTGAAATTAAAAAATTATATTATCAAAAATGAAAAAAAAGTTTACTCGATAAATATTAAAAGAATTTATATTAAATAACACTAATATAACGCCAAAAACGACTCGTAATAGATTATTGTATTTGATAACTTTTAGTCATGTCAGTAGAAAAATTAGGCAGATTGGAAAAAGTTGAGCTCAGAGATATTTGGGAGAAAGAGGATATGCATTTCACACCATGGTTAGCTAAAGAAGAAAACATGGATTTATTAAGCTCGACTATCGGTATGGATTTAGTAGTCGAGGCTCAAGAGAAAGATGTTGGGCCTTTTAGAGCAGACATCTTATGCAAAGATTATGCATCTAATAATATGGTGTTAATAGAAAACCAACTTGAGAAAACCGATCATAAACATTTGGGCCAACTTTTGACTTATGCGACTGGTTTAAAAGCGGTTACAATTATTTGGATTGCTTCAGAGTTTAATGATGAGCATAGAGCGACTTTAGATTGGTTAAATGATATTACTGGTGAGAACTATAACTTTTTTGGAATAATAGTAGAATTATATAAAATAGGAGACTCAAATATTGCGCCTAATTTTAAAATAGTAAGTAAACCAAATAATTGGTCAAAAAGTGTATCCACTGCAAAATCAAAAATTCAAAATGAAGACCTTGGAGAGACTAAACTACTTCAGATGAAGTTTTGGACTACTTTAAATCAAAAAATTGATGAGAAAGAAGATAGTCCTGTTAAGCCACAAAAACCTACGGCAAAACACTGGCATACATTTTCTGTTGGTAAAAGTGGAGTAAATTTAAATTTAACCTTTAATACAAAAACAGAGTTATTAGGTATAGAAATTTATATAATAAATGACAAATCCATATTTGAAGAATTAGAGAAGGATAAATCAGAAATTGAGAGCAAACTTGATGTTAAGTTAAGTTGGCAACCTTTACCAAATAGGTCAGCATCAAGAATAAAACTATACAAAGAAAACTGTGATTTATACGATGAGTCAAAGTGGAGCGAGTATATTGATTGGTCAATTGAAAAACTTGAGAAATTCCATAATGTTTTCTCATCAAAACTTAAGACTTTAGATTAAATGAAAAAATCTTTAAAGATTACAGTTCTCATTTTATTTTTTAATAACCTTTTTTTCATAAATAACGCATTTTCTATAGAGACAATATTAACATGCAATCTAACTAAATATTTTATAAAAAAAAATTTTGTTAATGATGAACGTCAAGTTCCGCTCAATAAGGTGGATGCAACATATTTGGAACAAGAAAAATTGATTTTAGACTTCGATAAAAGAATTTTTATTACCTCATCAATTATTTTTCCAAACTATTTTAAAAGTATAAATTTTTATGAAGACAGGGTATCGTTTGAGGGTTTAGGTGCTAAAAAAAATGAGGATATATTTCACTACACAGCAAGATTAGATAGAATTTCAGGAGAATTAAAGATTATCACTGAACCAACAAACGCTTGGGCAAGAAAAAAACCCGAAGATGGCGGCTTCAAATTAACTAGATTCTATCAATGTGAAAAAACTAAAAAAAAATTTTAATGACGAGTACAGGACGAGTCAGTCGGTTGTATTTTTAAATTAACGTTGATAATCAAAACTTATTTTAAAATAGGAAGGGGCGTTCTGTTGCCAGGTGCCCCAAACCCCGTTTACCTAATTAACTAAGTTAATTAAGCAGCAAGTGCGTAACTTTCGTTAGCAATTATAAATTAGCCCGTTACGGAGGAACAATTCCGAACGAAAGAATAGCCTTTAGTCACTCGTCGAATCTAGTTCACCCCCATAAGTTGTAAATGGTGGAGGTGGTGGGTACTGCCCCCACGTCCGCAATGGTTATTACGAAATTCGTTTATCGTCATAGTTGGAAATCCAACTTTATTAATATAAAAGGAAATTCAAGAGATTCAATAACATTCATGAAATTAACTAAAGAACAACAAGAAGATATAAAAAATCAGCAATCACAAAGCAATTCAACAAAAAGAGTTACTTCACCTGAATTAGAAAAAATTCTTTATGAAGCATTGCCTGCCCTTGACCATGGTTTTGTAAGAGTTGTTGATTATATGGGAGATGACACTTCAATCGTTCAGTCAGCTAGAGTTTCTTACGGCAAGGGTACTAAACAAGTCTCCACAGACGCTGGCTTGATAAAATACTTAATGCGTCATTGGCATAGCACTCCATTCGAGATGTGTGAAATTAAATATCATATTAAGCTACCAATTTTTATCGCTCGACAATGGATTAGACATAGGACTGCGAATGTAAATGAATACTCTGCAAGATATTCAATTTTAGATAAAGAATTTTACTTACCATCAAAAGAAAATCTTGCAGCTCAATCGACATCTAATAGACAAGGTAGAGGAGATGTTCTCGAAGGTGAACAAGCAAATGAAGTTTTAGAACTTTTAAAAAATGATGCTGAAAGAACATATGCAAATTACGAATCGATGCTCAATGAAAGATATGATGGATCTACGATTGATGAAAATAAAAAAGGTTTAGCAAGAGAACTCGCAAGAATGAACTTAACTTTAAACACATATACTCAATGGTATTGGAAAACAGATTTGTTAAATCTTATGAATTTTTTGAGATTGAGAGCAGATCATCACGCCCAGTATGAAATTAGAGTTTATGCAGATATAATGCTAGATACGTTAAAAAAATGGGTTCCAATAACTTATGAGGCCTTTATGGATTATAGAGTTGGAGGAACTGAAGTTTCGGCAAAAGGGAAAATTATTATTCAAAAACTTATCAAAGGTGAAAATATTTCTATGGAAGACTCTGGTTTATCTAAGAGAGAATGGAATGAACTTATGGAGGCTTTTGATCTTAAAGATAAGTTGATTTAATTTTGTTTGCAAAATTAATATAAATTTTTGATATTTCATTACTTTGATCTTCCTCAACAATAGGTTTACCTTTGTCACCTGACTTTCCAACTTCAGGATTAATTGGAATCTCCCCTAAAAATTCTTTATTAAATTCTTCTGCGGTGTTTTTAACTCCACCCTCTCCAAAAATATTATATTTTTTATTATCATCTCCAACAAAGTAACTCATATTATCTACCAAGCCTAAAATTTTAACTCCTAGTTTATCAAACATTTTTATTCCTCTTTTTACGTCCAATAAAGCAACTTCCTGTGGAGTTGAAACTATAATCGTACCATCCATCTTAATTTCTTGGGAAAAAGTAAGCTGAGTGTCTCCAGTTCCTGGAGGCATATCAATAATTATAAAATCTAAGTCTCTCCAATTAACTTTTTGTGTAAAAGTTCTAATAGCGCTAGTCACCATTGGTCCCCGCCAAATCATAGGAGTTTGCTGATCAGTAAGAAAACCAATGGACATACATTGAATATCGTATTTATTTATAGGTTCTAATTTTTCTCCGTCACTTTTTGGTTTTTCATTAATTCCCATCATTTTAGGTATAGATGGACCATAAATGTCTGCATCTAATAAACCAACTTTACAACCAACTTTTTTAAGAGCTAAAGCAAAGTTTGTTGCAAAAGTGGATTTTCCAACACCCCCTTTCGCGCTAGAGATTGCAATTGTAAATTTTGTACCTTTAATTGGATTTTTTTCAGGCAATTTTCTACCCATTCTGGCTCTCATTGCGTCACTTAATTCTGGTTTTTCCTTTGGCATTACAGGATCTTAACTTGTTTTTCCTCATAAAGACATTATATAGATTGCCGTATGGCAGATGATTTCAGACGAGGTGGTGGAAGTCCTTGGGGAACACCCCCAGGAGGAAGCGGTGGCGGAAGCGGTAATGGTTCCGGTCGAGGTCCAACTCCACCAGATATAGATAAAATCATTAGAGAATTTCAAGAAAAAATTAAAAAATTTTTACCAGGAGGCAGTTCTTCAGGAGGTAAGCAGGTAATTTTAGTTTTAATTATTTTAGGATTTGTTTGGTTAGCAAGTGGTCTTTATAGAGTTCTACCAGATGAACAAGGAGTAGTGTTAAGATTTGGTAAATTTGTGAAAACAACTCAGCCAGGATTAAATTATCATATTCCTTTTCCAGTTGAGTCTGTTCTTACTCCAAAAGTTACAAAAGTTAATAGAATTGATATTGGTTTTAGATCTGAGAGAGAT
This sequence comes from uncultured Pelagibacteraceae bacterium, assembly GCA_902539445.1. GTDB lineage: Bacteria > Pseudomonadota > Alphaproteobacteria > Pelagibacterales > Pelagibacteraceae > Pelagibacter. The sequence continues at coordinate 223,106 of CACBIY010000001.1, read as the reverse complement.
AGTGGGTTTACGTCACAAGGTGGAGTAGCAGATGTACCCCAAGAAAGTTTGATGCTAACAGGGGATGAAAATATTGTTAACATAGATTTTTCAGTTTTCTGGGTAATTAAAGATGCAGGTAATTTTTTATTTAAAATACAAGATCCAGAAGGCACAGTTAAAGCAGCAGCAGAAACTGCTATGAGAGAAGTAATAGCAAGATCAGATATTCAACCAATTTTAACCGAAGGTAGATCAGTAATAGAGACAGATACACAAGAAATCATTCAAAAGATTTTAGATGAATACACTAGTGGTATTCAGATAACACAAGTTCAAACACAAAAAGCAGACCCACCTGATCAGGTAATTGATGCATTTAGAGATGTACAGGCTGCGAGAGCTGATATGGAAAGATCAAAGAATGAGGCTGAAGCTTATGCGAACGATGTTATCCCAAGAGCTCGAGGGGAAGCGGAAAAAATTTTACAAGCAGCTGAAGCGTATAAGAAAGAAGTTGTTGCAAAAGCTGAGGGTGAAGCCAGCAGGTTCTTAGCAATCTATAACGAATATAAAAATGCTAAATCTGTAACTCAAGAAAGAATGTATTTAGAAACAATGGAAAAAGTTTTAGCTGATATTGATAAAGTAATTATTGAAAAAAATGCAGGCTCAGGTGTAGTACCTTACTTACCTTTACCTGAATTGCAAAAAAAGAAAGTGACAAATTAATATGAATGCGGGAAAAATTACAGCTGGAATTATTGTTGCTTTAGCAGCAGTTGCGTTCTTTTCGATTTTTATAGTTAAAGAAGTTAACCAGGCAATTGTACTTCAATTTGGAGATCCAAAAAGAATTATTCTAAAACCTGGTTTAAATTTCAAAATTCCTTTTATTCAGAACGTTGTCTTTTTAGATAAGAGAATTTTAAATTTGGACACACCGCCAGAAGAGGTAATTGCTTCTGATCAAAAGAGATTAATAGTTGATGCATTTGCAAGATTTCAAATAGTTGATCCTCTTAAGTTTTATATTTCAGTTGGAAATGAAAGGGTTGCAAGATCAAGATTAGCTACCATTATCAACTCAAGAATTAGGAACGTTCTTGGACAACAAGAGCTTCAAACACTTCTTTCAGAAGATAGAACAAAACAAATGGCTTTAATTCAAGAAGGTGTAAATAATGAAGCAGAAAATTTTGGAATAAAAATAGTTGATGTTAGAATTAAAAGAGCTGATCTTCCCCAAGCTAACAGTGATGCAATTTTTAGAAGAATGCAGACCGAAAGGGAGAGAGAAGCAAAAGAATTTAGAGCAAGAGGAGCTGAAATGGCAGTAACAATTACATCGACTGCTGACAAAGAAGTAACTGTAATTTTAGCTGAAGCGCAAAAAAAATCTGAAATTATGAAAGGTGAAGGAGATGGTAAAAGAAATAATATCTTTGCTGCAGCGTTTGGACAGGATCCAGAATTCTTTGCATTTTATAGAGCTATGCAAGCTTATGAAAAAGCTTTAATAGGTGGAGAGACATCTCTAATTTTATCTCCTGATAGTGAATTCTTTAAATTTTTTGGAAATATAAAACCACAAACAGAGTAAACTTTGATGAAAGAATTGATCATTGCATTTGGTCTATTCTTTTTTATTGAGGGAATTTTATATGCCTTATTTCCATCAAAAATGAGGAATATGCTTAAAAAGCTTGAGTTAATCAAGGACAGTCAATTACGCACTGGTGGATTAATTTTTGCTTTAATAGGATTTATAATTATTTATTACGCAAAAAGTTAAAATGATGAAAATAAAAGCAATATTTCTCTCTTTATTATTTGTATTTAATTTTTCATCAACATCAAATTCACAAAATATACCTAATTCGTTTGCAGATTTAGCTGAAAAATTAATGCCGTCAGTAGTAAATATTTCAACAACACAAACTGTTGTTGAGAGAGGTAACCCTTTCCCGAATTTTCAATTTCCGCCAGGATCACCATTCGGTGATATGTTCAAAGAATTTGGAACACCTCAAGAAAGACAATCCTCTGCACTGGGCTCTGGATTTATTATTGATGAGGAAGGAATAGTGGTAACTAATAACCATGTAATTGAAGGGGCAGAAGATATTGTAGTTCAAGTCAATGGTGAAAAAAAATTTAATGCAAAAGTAATTGGAGCAGACCCTCTTTCAGATATTGCAGTTTTAAAAATTGAATCAAAAGAAAAGTTTTTACCTGTACAATTTGGTGACTCAGACAAAGCGAGAATAGGTGATTGGGTTATTGCTATTGGTAATCCATTTGGATTAGGTGGAACAGTTACCTCAGGAATAATTTCTGCAAGAAACCGTTCAATTGGATTATCAAGATATGAAGATTATATTCAAACAGATGCCTCTATCAATTCTGGAAACTCAGGTGGTCCCTTATTCGATATGAATGGAGATGTAATAGGAATTAATACTGCTATTCTTGGGAGAAGTGGAAATGTTGGAATAGGTTTTTCGATACCATCAAATAGTGCAAAGTTAGTAATTGATCAATTAATTAAATTTGGTGAAACAAAAAGAGGATGGCTTGGTGTTAGAATTCAAGATGTAACAAAAGAAATTGCAGAAGTTGAAAAATTAGATAAACCAAGAGGAGCTTTAGTAGCAAGTGTTGCACCGAACAGTCCATCTGAAAAAGCTGGGGTTAAAAGTGGAGACATTATATTAGAATTTAATGGTGAAAAAATAGAACAAATGAAAGAACTGCCCATGATAGTAGCAAGAACTGAAGTTGGAAAAAAAGTAAAAGTCAAAATCTGGAGAAACAAAAAAGAAATTACAAAAACAATAACGTTAGGAAGACTGGAGACGTCAGAGGATTTTAAAATTTCAGAAAAAAAAGAAGAATTACCAAAGGAAACTTTGATTGAAAATCTCAAAATAAAAGTAAGAAAACTCTCTGATCAAGATATTAAAACGAGAAACTTACCAAACCAAACTAATGGTTTAATGATTACAAGTATTGAAAAAAACAGTCCTTTAACGGGCTCGATAGAGGTGAATAGTATCATTTTAGAAGCTCAAAAGAAAAAGATAAGAACTGTCCAGGATTTAAATCAAGCACTCAAACAAGTTTTAAATAGTAATCAGAAGACTATTTTGCTTGTGATCTACAATAGCCAAAATCAAAAAAGATATATAGGTGTTAAATTAGATTAATTTATGGATTTAAAATCCAAAATTATCTTAGTTTACGGACCTACTGCATCTGGAAAATCTAAATTTGCAATAAAACTAGCAAAAAAAATTTCAGGTCAAATCATAAATGCTGATAGCATGCAAGTTTATAAAGAGTTAAAGGTTTTAACAGCAAGACCCTTTAAAAAAGATTATCAAAATATCAAACATCATTTATACGGATTTCAAAATGCCAAAAAAAATTTTTCTACAGGAGATTGGCTTAAATTGGCAAAACAAAAAATTTTACAATGTAAAAAAATAAAAAAAACGCCGATATTGGTTGGAGGCACTGGTCTATATTTTAAGGCTTTAACAGAGGGTCTAGTAAATATTCCTAAAATTCCTAACGATTTTAGAAATAAAGTAAGAGATTTACACAAAAGTATAGGACAAAAAAATTTTTTTCAAAAATTACTCCAAATAGATCCTTTAATTAAAAATCAAATTAATTCTTTAGATACACAAAGATCTATAAGAGCATATGAAATTAAATCATTTACAAAAAAATCTATGATTAGCTGGTTTAAAAAAACTAAGTCGGATTATGATCATAATGATTTTTTTAAAATTTGTATTGATTTTCCAAGGAAAGATTTAATAGAGAGAATAAATCAAAGATCCGAAAATATGATTAAACAAGGTGCGATTTTAGAAGTTAAAAAATTTATCAAATTGAGAATTCCAAAAAATAAAAGCCTTAGTAAAGCAATTGGGATAAGTGAGATTAAGCAATATCTTCAAAAAAAAATCCAAACAGAACAATTAATCGAGAAAATATCAATAAAGACCAGGCAATATGCCAAAAGACAGAGCACTTGGGCTCGAGGACATATGAAAGATTGGAATAAAGTTAATCCAGCTGGTTTAGATAAGCTCTTAAAAAAAATTTAGATATTCTCTTCTTAGTCTTGACCAATTAGCACAACTTCAGCTAGATTGCTTGAATGTCTAAATTATATACCGGTGCTGAAATTGTATTTAAATGTCTTGAAGATCAAGAGGTTGAATATATTTTTGGTTATCCAGGTGGTGCAGTTTTACCAATTTATGATGAACTTAAAAATCATTCATCAATTAAACATATACTTGTTAGACATGAGCAAGGAGCAGGCCATGCAGCAGAAGGTTATGCAAGATCATCGGGCAAGCCCGGAGTAGTTTTAGTAACATCAGGACCAGGTGCAACCAATGTTGTTACAGCATTGACTGATGCTTATATGGATTCAATACCTTTAGTTTGTATTTCTGGGCAAGTACCTACACATTTAATAGGCACTGATGCCTTTCAAGAATGTGATACAACAGGAATCACAAGGCCATGCACAAAACATAATTGGTTAGTTAAAGATATTAAAGAATTACCAAAAGTAATGAATGAAGCTTTTAAAGTAGCAACAACTGGTAGACCTGGACCTGTATTAATTGATATTCCTAAAGATATCCAATTTGCAAAAACTAATTATACAAAATTTAAAAAAGAAAAAAAATTAAATGGAAAAATACATAATAAATTTTCTGAAAATGAAATTAATCAATTAATTGATTTAATTTCAAAAGCAAAAAAACCAGTTGTTTATACTGGAGGCGGAGTAATAAATTCTGGGCCTCAAGCTAGTGAAACTTTAAAAGAGTTTGTTAGACTAATTGGTTTTCCAATCACATCAACTCTACAAGGGTTAGGGGCATTTCCAGGGGATGATAATCAATTTATCGGAATGCTAGGTATGCATGGAACTTATGAAGCTAATAATGCAATGCATGATTGTGATTTGTTAATTAACATTGGTGCAAGATTTGATGATAGAATAACGGGTAAGATCGATGAGTTTTCTCCGAAATCAAAAAAAGTTCATATTGATATTGATCCATCTTCAATCAATAAAATTATAAAAGTAGATCTTGCAATAGTTGGAGATGTTAATGAGGTAATAAAGTCAGCTATCAAGAAAATAAATAAAAAACAAAATGGATTAAAAGACTCAAACAAACAAAGAATTTCAAAATGGTGGGAACAAATCCAAAAGTGGAGAACAAAAGACTCTCTAGGATTTATCAATAGTGATAAAGAGATCAAACCCCAACATGCTGTAAAAAGATTGTATGAGCTTACAAAAAATCAAGATACATTTATCACAACTGAGGTTGGCCAACACCAAATGTGGGCTGCCCAACATTATAAATTTAATAAACCTAATAGATGGATGACATCAGGAGGCCTTGGAACGATGGGATATGGACTTCCAGCTGCAGTCGGCGTTCAAATTGCTCATCCAGATAAATTGGTGATCGATATTGCAGGTGAAGCATCTGTACTAATGACAATTCAAGAGATGTCTACAGCAGTTCAGTACAATTTGCCCATAAAGATATTCATCCTGAATAATCAATACATGGGAATGGTTAGACAATGGCAAGAACTTCTGCACGAAAAAAACTATTCAGAAAGTTATTCTGAAGCTTTACCTGATTTTGTTAAATTAGCTGAAGCTTATGGATGTAAAGGTATTAAGGCAGATAATCCTAATGAATTAGATGAAAAAATTAAAGAGATGATCGATTATAACGGCCCAGTAATATTTGATTGCCATGTAGATCCTAATGAAAATTGTTTTCCAATGATACCATCTGGAAAGCCTCATAATCAGATGATTTTAGGTCCAAGTGACAAAGAGGAAAATAAGATTACTGGTAAAGGGAAATCATTAGTTTAATGTCATCTCCAAAATCAGCATATAGTATTCCCACCAAAAAAGGAAAATTAGATACTCATATATTTGTTGTTTGGGTTGATAATGAGTCTGGTGTATTGGCAAGAGTAGTTGGATTATTTTCTGGCAGAGGATATAATATTGAGTCTCTAGCAGTAGCAGAAGTTGATGCAACAAAAAATATTTCAAGAATAACCATCGTAACAACAGGAACACCACAAGTTATTGATCAGATTAAACTTCAGCTGAAAAAACTAGTTCCAGTCCACAAAGTTGCAGATTTTAAAAGAGAAGATAAAAATGTTATTTTTAAAGAGATGGCATTACTTAAAATTGTTGCACAGAAAAAAAAGATAGATAAGTGTCTTAAAGAATGCAAAAAATTTAATCCTGTAATTTTAGACAAAACAAATAAATCAGTGGTTGTACAAATAACTGCTTTAAGAAGAGAAATTGATAAAATGAGTAAAAAATTAAAACCCTATGGTCTTACAAGCACCTCAAGAACTGGGGCAATAGCTATGACCAGAGGTGCTCAAACATTCAAATAAATTTATAAAGGAGAAAAAAAATGAAAATGTTCTATGAAAAAGATGCTGACGTAAACTTAATTAAAGATAAAAAAGTTGCTATTTTTGGGTATGGAAGTCAAGGGCATGCTCATGCTCTTAATTTAAAAGATAGTGGGGTAAAAGAGGTAGTCGTTGCTTTAAGAGATGGTTCAGCAAGTAAAGCAAAAGCTGAGTCAAAAGGTTTAAAGGTAATGAACTTGTCCGATGCAGCAGAGTGGGCTGATGTTTGTATGATTTTAACTCCTGATGAGCTTCAAGCAACAATATATAAAAATCATATTGAACAAAGAATAAAAGAGGGTACAAGTTTAGCTTTTGCTCACGGTTTAAATATTCATTATGATTTAATCAAAGCAAGAAAAGATTTAGATGTATTTATGGTTGCACCTAAGGGGCCTGGACACCTTGTAAGAAGTGAATTTGAAAAAGGGGGTGGAGTTCCTTGTTTGATGGCGGTACATCAAGACGGCACAGGTAAAGCAAGAGATTTAGCTCTATCTTATGCATCAGCGATTGGAGGTGGAAGATCTGGGATTATTGAAACCACTTTCAAAGATGAATGTGAAACAGATTTATTTGGTGAACAAACAGTTCTTTGTGGAGGTCTTGTAGAGCTGATTAAAAATGGTTATGAAACATTAGTTGAGGCTGGATATGAACCAGAGATGGCATATTTCGAGTGCCTACATGAGGTAAAATTAATTGTTGATCTTATCTATGAGGGTGGGATTGCAAATATGAATTACTCAATTTCAAATACTGCAGAGTATGGTGAGTATGTTTCAGGGCCTAGAATTATAAATAAAGAGGAAACTAAGAAAAGAATGAAAGAAGTGCTAGAGGACATCCAATCTGGAAAGTTTACCAAACAATGGATGGATGAGTGTAAAAACGGTCAAAAGAATTTTCTCAAGACTAGAGAGGAATTAGCAAAACATTCTATTGAAACAGTTGGTACAAAACTAAGAGCTATGATGCCTTGGATTGGTAAGAAGAAATTAGTGGATAGCGATAAGAAGTAAAATATTGATCCATATTGGGCTAAAATAATTATTTTATTTTGCAATATAAACGATAGGTTGTATATTTCGAACACTAAAAATATTTATATGGCTGAGAAAGATAAAGTATTTATTTTCGACACAACTATGAGAGATGGTGAACAATCACCAGGCGCTTCTATGAGTGTTGAGGAAAAAATTCAGATTTCAAGAGTTTTTGATGAAATGGGAATCGATATAATTGAGGCTGGTTTTCCAATATCATCGCCGGGTGACTTTGAAGCTGTAAGTGCAATCAGTAAAAGTGTAAAGAATTCTATTCCTTGTGGGTTAGCAAGAGCTACAAAAAAAGATATAGACGCTTGTCATGAGTCATTAAAATTTGCAAAAAGATTTCGTATCCACACATTTATTTCAACAAGTCCAGTTCATATGAAACACAAACTGAATATGACAGATGAACAAGTTTTAGGTGCTATAAAAGAAAGTGTTACTTATGCTAAAAAATTTACAGATGATGTTGAGTGGTCGTGTGAGGATGGCACAAGAACAAATTTAGAATTTATGTATAAAACAATAGAACTTGCCATTAAATGTGGTGCAACAACAATTAATATTCCTGATACGGTTGGTTATTCAATACCTGAAGAATTTGCAAAAACTATTACATCAATCAAAAATAATGTGCCAAATATCGATAAAGCTATTCTCTCTGCTCACTGTCATAATGATTTAGGATTAGCGGTAGCTAATGCTTTGTCAGGTTTATCAGCTGGAGTTAGACAAATTGAATGTACCATAAATGGAATAGGTGAAAGAGCAGGTAATGCAGCACTTGAAGAAATTGTAATGGCTATAAAAACTCGAGATGACTTATTACCTTATGAAACGGGAATTAAAACTGAACTAATTAGCAAAGCATCTAAGATTGTATCTAACGCTACAGGTTTTCCTGTCCAATTTAATAAAGCGATTGTTGGAAAGAATGCTTTTGCTCATGAATCTGGCATTCACCAGGATGGAATGTTAAAGAATAGAGAGACCTATGAAATAATGACACCTGAAAGTGTTGGTGTAAAAAAAACATCTTTAGTAATGGGAAAACACTCTGGACGTCACGCATTTAAGGATAAATTAAGTGATTTAGGATATGCAGATGTAACAGATGATGTTGTCCAAGCAGCTTTTGGTAAATTTAAAATTTTAGCGGATAAGAAAAAACATATTTATGACGAAGATATTGTTGCATTAGTCGATGATAGTTTAATTATTGATAATAAAATAAATGCGATTAACTTAAAATCATTAAAAGTATTTGCTGGAACTGGTGAGCCCCAAAGAGCTGATATGACTTTAGATGTTTTTGGAGAAGTTAAGAAGACTTCGCAAACTGGTGATGGTCCAGTTGATGCCATATTCAAATGTATTAAAGAACTTTATCCTCATGAAGTAAAATTATCTCTTTATCAAGTTCATGCAGTTACAGAAGGAACTGACGCGCAAGCAACTGTTAGTGTAAAGATTGAGGAAAATGATAGAACTACAGTGGGCCAGTCAGCTGACACAGATACTTTAGTAGCATCGGCAAATGCTTATTTAAATGCTTTAAACAAAATGCTTATCAAGAGAGAGAAAAAATCTCTGTATAAAAATATCGAACCGAAAAAATTGAAGGAGAGTATATAATGGGAATATTTGATAGTGTAAAAAAAATATGGAGCCAGGATATGGCTATCGATCTTGGAACTGCCAACACATTAGTTGTAGTTAAAGGACAAGGTGTAGTTTTAAATGAGCCATCTGTTGTAGCAATTGTTGAACAAACTGGAAAAAAACAAGTTTTAGCTGTAGGTGATGAGGCAAAAACAATGTTAGGTAGAACACCCGGAAATATAAGTGCAATTCGACCTTTAAGAGACGGTGTTATTGCTGATTTTATAGTCACTGAAGAAATGATCAAACATTTCATTAAAAAAGTTCATAAAGGCAGAACATTTGCTAATCCAAGAATATTGATTTGTGTACCTACTGGCTCTACTCCAGTTGAAAGAAAAGCAATTCAAGATAGTGCTTTGGCGGCGGGTGCTAGAAGAGTTCAATTAATTGAAGAGCCTATAGCTGCAGCGATAGGTGCAGGTTTACCAATATCAGAAGCAACAGGATCAATGGTTGTTGATATCGGTGGTGGAACAAGTGAGATTGCCGTTATGTCATTAGGAGGTTTAGTTTATTCAAAATCTCTAAGAGTTGCAGGTGATGCTATGGACGGAGCTCTAGTTAATTATATGAGAAAAGAATATAACCTTATGATAGGGGATAGCACAGCTGAAAAAATAAAAAAAGAAATCGGCACTGCAATTCCATCAAATAATAACACTTATGCTGTCAAAGGTAGAGATTTAAGATCGGGAACTCCAAAAGAAGTTAACATCACCGAAGAAGATACAGCAGAGGCATTAGATGGTATTTTAAGAGAGATGGTCAATGGTATTAAAGATGCCCTTGAGGCTACACCACCAGAATTATCAGCAGACCTTGTTGATATGGGCCTTACTTTAACAGGTGGTGGAGCTTTGTTAAAAAATATAGATAGAAGATTTTCTAAAGAAACAGGTTTGCCAGTGCACATTGCTGAGGATCCATTATCATGTGTTGCAATTGGAACTGGTAAAGCCCTGGATCAAGAACAAACATTCTCTACGATGCTGACTGAATATTAAGAAAGATGGCCGAAAGCAGAGATGATTTTATAATAGCAATTAGATCTGCTTTTTTAAAAAAAAGCACTAAACAAAAATTTTCTTTATTAACTTTAGTTTTTTTTTCAGTTTTTATAATTGTTTTATCTAATTTGAATTTTAAGGCAATTAGTGTTACCAAATCTATTATAAAGGAAATTGTTTATCGCTCTTCCTTTATAGTTTCAATTCCGGAGAATTTTATTAAATCTTCTTATTTAAATTTAACTGAATACACTAATTTTTATAAAGAATTTAAAATAACTAAAGAGGAGTTAGATAAATTAAAATCCGAAAATATTTCAACAGAAATAATTAAGAGCGAAAATGATGAACTTAAAAGTCTTATTGATGGTTATACCATTACTTCTAACAAGATTTTAGCAAAAGTGATTGTTGATCATGAAAGTCCTTTTTTAAGATCAATTATAATTAATAAAGGCAGTAAGGAGAAAATAAAGATAGGAACAAATATTTATGATCGAAGCTATCTTGTAGGAAGAGTGATTGAAGTTAATTATACAAATTCAAGGGTATTGTTATTAACCGACTTAAATTCAAATATTCCTGTTTCTATTACACCTGGCAATGTTCAGGCAATAGTAGTCGGCAATGGAGATAAAAAGGGTGAAATTAGATATATCAAAAACGATTTAATAAACAAAATCGATGATGAAGGAATTGCATATACATCAGGAACCGGTTCAATTTTTAAAAGTGGAATTCCTGTGGGCACGGTTGATTTAAAAGATGAAAATGAAAAAATATTAATTAACTTTTACAGTGATTTTACTCAATTAAAATATGTTTTTGCAGAGATTGACGAGCTAGTTTCCACACCTGTTGAAACTAAAGAAAATGATCAAACAGAGGTCTCCTCTAATACTGAACAAATAAAATTAGACCTAATAAGTGATGAATTGCAAATTTTAGAGGATAGTAACACTAAATTTTTAGAGGAAAACAAGGAATTAAATACTCTGACTAACGAATTAAATAAACGAATTGAGATATTAAAAGCAGAAAATGATTTTCAAAAAAATGTTATACAACAACATAATTTAGACCAAGAAGAGTTAGAATTTTTAAGATTAAATTTAATTTATAGCTCTAAGTGTCAATCAAAAAAACTCTTTAGCACTGGTTTTAAAGTAGGCACCCCAGAATATAAAGAATGCATTATGAGAAAAGGAAAGATAAATGATTAGGTTTCAAAAGAAAAATTTATTGTACAAGGTTTATACATGGTTACCAATTCTTGCTTTATTTATATCAGTATTTAATGAATTTGATTTGAACTATTTAAACATTGATTATTTTTCATTTAATTTTCCATACATATTAATTTTTTATTTTGCTCTAAAAGCTTACCAAAAATTCGATTATTTTTTAGTTTTTTTAGCTGGACTATTTAATGATGCTGTTGTTGGTTTACCATTAGGGATAAGTTCTTTGTCATATATTTTAATTTGTATATTTGCTACTTATCTCAGAAATATAACAATTAGTCCAAATTTAATAAAAGATTGGTTCTATTTTTTGTTTATAATCAGTTTAATAAACTCAATTAATTTTTCAGTTCTATTTTTATTTTTTTCTTACGAGCTGGATATAACACTTTTCATTGTGAATAACTTTTTTACATTTTTATTTTACATAATATTTTCAATCTTTTTTAAGAGGTATTTAAAAAGTTTAGATGATTAATATAAGTGATAGTGCAACTAAATTAAATTCCTTAAATCGAAGAATGTTTATTCTGGCGGCTGCTAAGATTATTATTTTGGGTGGAATAGTCAGTAGATTATTTTTTTTACAAGTTAAAGAGAACAAAAAATATTTAACACTTTCAGATAAAAATAGAATTAGAGAATGGAAATTACCTCCTATCAGAGGAGAATTTCAAGACTATTTTGGAAACACTATTGCTGGAAACTTTGAGGCTTACCAACTCCATATTATACCAGAGGAAGTAGAGGATTTTAGATATGTAATTTATCGAGTGAAAGAATTATTAGAATTAAGTGAAAAACAGTTTAAAAAAATTGTAAAGAAAAAGAATGAAATAAAACCTTGGGAAACATTAATTGTAGCAGATAATTTGAGTTGGGAAAAATTTTCAAAAATAAATAACCACTTGTATGACCTTAATGGAGTTAAACCAGTTATTTCAATTTCAAGAGATTATCCATATAAGGAGAATTTTACTCACGTTTTGGGCTATGTTAGTCAGGCAAATGAAAATGACCTTTTAACAAATGAAAATATAAAAGAAAAATTTGTACCTGGATTAAAGGTTGGAAAAACAGGTTTAGAAAAGTCATTTGAACAGAAATTAATAGGATCAAATTCTGTGGAGCGATATGAGGTTAATGCTTATGGTAGAAGGATTAGTCAATTAGCATTTCAAACAGGAGACAAGGGAGAAACAATCAGGCTTACTATAGATACTAAAATTCAAGAATTAACTAATGAGTTACTAAAAGAAAAAGCAGGATCGATATGCGTAATGGATATTTATACAGGTGCAATTATTGCAATGCATTCTTCACCATCTTTTGATCCTAACTCTTTTGTATTTGGAATAAGTCAAGATGAGTGGCAATTGATAAGAAACAATCCAATGAAACCTTTAGTTAACAAGTCACTATCAGGTAATTACTCACCAGGATCGACCATAAAACCTATAGTTGCCCTATCTGCTTTAGAAAATGAAATCATCAACCCAGATTTTACAGTTCAATGTAAAGGACATAAAAATCCATTGGAATTGTATGGACAAACTTATCATTGTTGGAAGAAAGAAGGACACGGATTTGTAAACTTAAGAGAAGCGATGAAGCAATCTTGTGATACATATTTTTATGAAGTCGCAAGGCGATTAGGTGTAGATCGATTAAGCGTTACTGCAAAAAAATTTGGATTGGGACAGAAAGTTTTTAAAGATGTATTCGATAATGAAAAGAGTGGTTTAGTTCCTAATACAGAATGGAAAAAAAATGCATTAGGAAGAAATTGGGTGCTTGGTGAAACAATAATTACTGGTATTGGCCAAGGATTTATTCAAACTACTCCAATACAATTATGTTTGATGACTGCGCAAATAGCTAATGGTGGATACAAAATTTATCCTAAAATAGTGGCAAATGATGACAATCAATATGCAGATAAGTTTATGCCATTATATAAAAAGTCTAGAAATATTAAAATTGTTCAAGATGCCATGTTTAGTTCTACAAACGAAGTAAGAGGAACTTCTTATAGATCTCGTTTGGATGATCCTAAATATCGATTTGCTGGAAAAACTGGAACCTCACAGGTCAAGAAAATAACTGAACGAGATCGTGAGTTAGATCTTAAAACATTTGAAATTCCTTATGAAGAAAGAGATCATGCTTTATATGTAGCTTTTGGACCTTATAAAAGTCCAAGGTATGCGTTAAGTATAATAATAGAACATGGCGGTTCTGGAGGAACTGTTGCAGCTCCATTAGCAAAAGAATTATTTAAAGTGATTATTGATAGACATGAAATTAGAAAAAATTACGACAACAAAAAATATTTGGATATCTAATGTACCAATACAGAAGATTTAATAACAAAAATGGTTTTTTTCAAAAATTTGGAAATTTAGATTATATACTTTTATCATGTCTTTTAATCCTAGGATTTATTAGTCTTGCAACAATGTACTCTACCGATGGAGGCGAAGTATTATTTCATACAAAAAGTCACTTCATCAAATTTTTTGTTTTCTTCTTAATGATGATTGTGATTTCCTTTATTAACATTAAGTTTTGGTTCTCTCTTGGTTATTTATCTTATGTAGTTATCTTAGGAATGTTAATTTGGACTATAAATTTTGGTATTACGGCATCAGGATCTAAAAGATGGATTGATCTTTATTTTTTGAACCTCCAACCATCTGAATTGATGAAAATTTTTATTATTTTATGTCTAGCAAAATATTTTCATAGAATGAAATCTCAACATGTTAACTCTTTTTATAGTATTTGTTTTTCCTTAATAATCATATTCGTTCCAATGAGTTTAGTAATTATACAACCAGATTTAGGTACATCATTGCTTATTGCAATAAGTGGAATAGTTGTATTGTGGTTTGCTGGATTAAATCATAAATATTTTTTTTATTCTTGTTTACTATCAATCATTTCATTACCAATTATCATTTCTTTTCTAAAACCTTATCAAAAACTTAGAGTATTAACTTTTCTAAATCCAGATAGAGATCCTTTAGGAGCTGGTTATCAGATAATCCAATCTAAAATTGCTGTTGGATCAGGAGGTTTCACTGGTAAAGGTTTTCTAAAAGGAACACAAAGTTATCTGGAATTTCTACCTGAGAAACATACAGATTTTATATTTACCCTTTTTTCGGAAGAATTTGGTTTTATAGGGTCAGTTTTGTTACTTTTAATTTATAGTATAATAATTTACCGAGTTATCAGAATAGGTGCGCTTTCTAGAAGTTATTTTGCAAAATTATTTTGTTACAGCTTTGGAACATCAATCTTTATATATGTTGTAATAAATATGAGCATGGTTTTAGGTCTACTTCCTATTGTAGGTTCACCTTTACCGATAATGTCATATGGTGGTTCATCAATGTTAGCCACGATGATAGGATTTGGAATTGTGATGAGTGCCAAAACGCATAGTCAACAATCCATTGCATAAGTATAATTTGTCGCTTAATCTTAATTAATATTTCATTATATAGTCTTTGCATGAATAAACTTAAGGTAGGTATAGTTGGAGCTGGTATTCAAGGTATTTCCAATGCTTTATTTTTGCAGAAAAAAGGTTTTGATGTAACGATATTTGATAGAGAAAATCCAGGAAGCCCTGTAGCATCTTATGGAAATGCTGGTCATTTTTCTCCCTATGCCTCATTGTCTTTAAATAGAACTGACATTTTATTAGATGTTCCTGCAATGTTAATGAGCTCAACAGGACCTCTTGCTCTAAAATGGAATTATGTTCCAAAAATGATTCCTTGGTTTATGAAATTTATATTGAACACTACAAAAAATAAAATGATGCATACTGCAAAAAATATGCACCAAATTTTAGACTTAGCATTACCTGCTTATGATGAATTATTTGGTGAAGTTGATATTGAAGGTTTGGTTGAAAACAAAGGAATTTTATATATTTGGAATGATCAAGATTTAAAAAGTAGGGAATTGGAAATTAATGTTAGGAAAGAACTAGGAGTTCAGCAACAACTTGTAAATAAAAAAGAAATTCATGATCTAGAGCCTAATATAAAACCTTTTTATCATGCTGGTGTCTATTATCCTTACGCAAGACACGCAAGAAATCCAAAAAAAATTCTGCTTAAATTTTTTGATTTATTTCTTAAAAAGGGTGGGCAATTTAAAAAAACGGATGTTAGAAGTATAGACTTTCAAGATGAGCAACCAATATTAAAAACTGAGTCTGAAAAATTTTTATTTGATAAAGTGGTGGTAGCCTGTGGAGCCTTTTCAAAAAAATTAACTGATAATTTAGATGAAAAAATACCTTTAGATACTGAGCGTGGATATCATGTTCACTTTAAAGATTGTGACCATCTTTTACAAAGACCAGTTATTTTTTCAAATCGAGGATTTGGAATTACTCCAATGGAACAAGGATTAAGAGTTGTAGGCACTGTCGAGTTTGGTGGATTGAAAAATCCTTTATCAAAATCTCGTATTAAAAATTTGATTAATAACGCAAAGTACATGTTAGGAGATTTACCCGATCATGAAGATGAATGGTTAGGATTTAGACCAACATTACCCGACTTTTTACCAGTTATGGGTCCGTCAAAAAATCATAAAAATGTATTCTATTGTTTCGGTCATCATCATTTAGGATGGACATTAGGTCCAATATCTGGAAAGATTGTCTCTGGAATGATAGCTAAAGAAAACACCAATTTAAATTTAGCCCCTTATAGCTCAACAAGATTCAATTAGTAAAATGCAAAATACCAAAGCATATATCATGCTGGTATGCGCAACTTTATTCTGGGCAGGTAATTTTATGGTTGGTAAGTATGCTTTCTTGGTTGAGATACCTCCTTTAACTTTAGTGTTTTATCGTTGGCTTCTTGTTTGGATTATATTGTTACCTTTTACTTTTAAAGAAATAATCAAATATAAAGATACGATTTTAAATAATTTACCTTTATTATTTTTTTTAGGTTTTACAAGTGTTGGTTTGTTTAATTCTTTTACTTACTTATCTTTAATTCATACCCAAGTCATTAACGCATCTCTTTTTAATACGGCTATTCCAGCTATAATAATTTTACTTTGTTTTTTATTTAAAGTTGAACAAACTAATAAGTACCAAATTTTAGGGCTTATCATTTCGGTGTGTGGTATTCTGGCGATTATCACTAGACTTAAGTTAGACATTTTGTTTTCCCTAAATTTTAATAAAGGCGATTTGATAATGATAGGAGGTGTCATTACTTGGGGAGTTTATTCAACTCTCTTAAAGAAAAAAAAGTTTACCCTTCCATTATTAACTTTAGTTCATGTAATTTGTACATTTGGTTTGATAACTGTGTTACCACAATTTTTATATGAGTACTCAAATGGAGAATTAATTAAGTTCGATATCAATTTAGTCTACACCTTGATATTTTTAGCTCTTTTTCCGAGCATAGGATCTTACTATTGTTGGGCGGGCGCTGTTTCTATTATTGGAGCAAATAGAGCAGGCATCTTCTTATCTTTAATTCCGTTGTTTAGCACCATAATGGCGATACTCTTTTATAATGAACAATTTAAATTTTTTCACTTGATTGGTGCAATTTTAATTATATTAGGTTTATTTTTATCAAATAAAGAAATTAAAAATGCTTAAAGTTGCCATCTTAGACGATTACCAAAATGTCTCTCAACAATTTGTTGATCTTGAAAAATTAGCAGGAAAGTACGAAATCAAAATTTTTAGTGAGCCTTTTGAAGATGAGGCAGATGCTCTAGATAAACTTGCAGATTTTGAGGCTTTACTAATAATGAGAGAAAGAACTCCTATAACAAAAAATTTAATTGAAAATTTAACTAAATTAAAATTTATAATTACTAGCGGATTAACAAATAAGTCTATTGATCTTGAGGCTGCAAAAAAAAGAAAAATAATTGTTAGTGGGACGGACAGCAATCAAAATTCAGTTTCCGAGCTAACTTGGGCGTTAATTCTTGGATTAGCAAGAAATTTAAAAGAAGAAATTGATAATATGTACCAAGGTTATTGGCAGACTACTATTGGAGTAGAATTAAAAGGGAAAATACTTGGTTTAATTGGTCTAGGAAAGGTTGGATCTCAAGTTGCTAAAATTGGAAAAGCATTTGGCATGCAAGTAATGGCATGGAGCGAAAATTTAAATTTAGATACTTGCAAGGAATTAGATGTCTTACCCTGCAGCAAAGAAGATCTGATAAAAAATTCAGATTTTTTATCTATACATGTCCAAGGCGGTGATAGATACAAAGACTGTATTACAATTAAAGAAATGGACAAAATGAAAAAAACTGCCTTTTTGATTAACACTTCAAGGGGACCAATAGTAAGTGAGGACGATTTAATAATTGCATTATCAACAAATGAAATAGCTGGAGCAGGGTTAGATGTTTATGAGAAGGAACCTTTACCTGAAAATAATAAACTCAGATTTTTGCCAAATGTATTACTTACTCCTCATATTGGTTATGTAACAGCTGAGAATTATCAAATCTATTACAGTCAAATGATCGAGTCACTTGAAGCATGTGTAAATGACAAACCAATTCGTATTATTCAGTAGTAATGGAATTACCAGTCGTAAATCATAAAGATTATTTTGCAAAAATTGGCGATGATCATAAATTCCCAATCAATAAATTTGGTGATCTTGCAGATTATTTAATTAAAGAAAAAATAGTTAAAAAATTTCTCGAACCCTATCCATGTTCTTTAGAGACTCTAAAAAGAGCTCATTCAGAGGAATATATTAATAAAATTAAAAACAAAACTCTTGATGAAAATGCAGTTAAAAAAATAGGATTTCCATTAGTTGATAGTGTGGTTAAAAGATCTTTTATTGCCACTGGTGGCACAGTATTAGCCTCCAAGTTAGCGATCAATTATGGTGTAGCTTGTAATACAGCTGGTGGTAGTCATCATGCCAATTACCAAGGTGGCGCTGGTTATTGTATTTTTAATGACGTAGCAGTAGCATCACATTATTTATTAGATAGAGGATTAGCTGGAAAAATCTTGATTGTAGACTTAGATGTTCATCAAGGAAATGGTAATTCAGATATTTTTAAAGATAATAGAAATGTTTTTACTTTTAGTATGCACTCTAAATCAAATTATCCTGCGAAAAAATCTATTAGTGACTGTGATGTAGAACTCGAAAATGATACAGAGGACAAAAAATATTTAAAGATTCTTAAATTTTATTTAAACCAATTAAATCAAGAAAACTTTGATTTTGTATTTTATATTGCAGGTGTTGATATTCATTTCAATGATAGATTGGGAAAATTAAAAGTTTCGGATGAGGGGATAAAAAAAAGGGATCAAATTGTTACAGAAAATTTTTTTTCAAAAGGAATTCCTCTTTGTGGTGTTTTAGGTGGCGGTTATAATAAAGATCCTAAAAAACTTGTTGAATTACATTCTTATTTACATCAATCGTGTGCTAATTTAGTTTAATTATATGAATAAAAAAAATTTAAATTTAACTGCAGAACAAAAATTAGTTATGTTTGAGGAAGGAACTGAACCACCTGGTTCAAGTGAATTGAATAAAGAGAAACGTGATGGAAGTTATCATTGTGCAAATTGTGGAGTAAAGTTGTTTGACTCTAAAACTAAATATGAAAGTGGTTCAGGTTGGCCATCATTTTTTGAGTCACTACCAAATGTATTTGAGACAAAAACAGATCACATTTTAGGTTATGCTCGTACAGAATATCATTGTAAAAATTGTAAAGCCCATCACGGTCATGTTTTTGATGATGGACCGCAACCAACTGGTAAAAGATATTGTAATAATGGTATCTGTTTAATTTTTAAAAATAAGTAAAACTTATTTTAACATTTCATGTAGTTTATTTTCTTTTTCAAGAGCTCTGACTTCATCATAACCTCCAATATGTTGGTCATCAAAAAAAATTTGTGGAATAGTCATTTTGCCATTTGCTTTTTTAATCATTTCTTCTTTTGCACCATCTACTGTTGCAATATTAATTTCTTTGTATGAAGCATTATTTCGAGTTAGTAATCTTTTTGCAGCATCACAATAATTACAAAACGGTCCTGTATAAATTATTATATTTTTCATATTTTAAAGATAGTCACCTTTTTTTAATTTACTAGTGATTAGTTTTCTAGAATATTCAAATTTTTTTCTGTGTTTTATACTTTTCTGATTTACTCTTTTTCTCCATAACCTAAATGAAGAGGGTTTTATCGATCTTCTCATTATTTTAATTACATCAGACTCCTTGTATCCAGTTTTTTTTTCGATCTCCTCAAAAGTGATGCGGTCTGCCCAGGCAGCCCAGATGACCCAATCTGGATCTTCAATATTTGGTTCAGGATTTTTGACTTTAGTAATAGGCCTGTGACCTTTTTTTCTCATAAATCCTTTATATTTGAAAAAAAATAATAATGCATTTTTTTTCAAATATGCTATATTTAATCAGATAGTCCTTTTAGCCATCTTTAGCTCCCGGTTTTTAGGACTATCTTTTTTATCATTAAGCTTCAAAATTGAATTTTTTTTTGACCTAGTTTTTTGTTATTTATTTTTACAATCTTCAACTTTTTTTAAACAAAAGATTAATTTGAGTAAAAAATTCAAATTAATAGTATAAAAATTTCATATATTTATTGAAAAGTTTTTACTTCTGAATCAAGCTATAATTTTTTAACTTTCAAAAAGTTCAATGGAATATTAATTCAAATTCTAATAATTTATTGGGATTAATTGCTTAGCATTAGCTAGTATGAAATAGTTAATTCAATTTTAGCTTGTGTAAAAGCTTCGATTTCCTAAACTTTTTAATTATTAGGTAATTAATTAACAGCTTTTAACAATGCTAATTTATAAAAAAACACGCAATTATTTTGAAAAAAAAGGTAAAAAAATAAATACTTTTTTGTTGTATAATTGCAACATTATTGATTTTTAGTGTTGAAAAATTGTCAAATCATTAATATTTACTTAAAAAATTGATGTTTTAATGATATGAGTCGGCAAAATTAACATTTAAACAATAGGATAATAACAATGAAAAAATTTTTAATGGCTGCAGTTGTGCTTTTAGGATCTATATCTCTTGCTAACGCTGAGAGATTTAGCATCGGTGTAACTGCAACAGGTGCTCTTTTTACAGCTGATGATGCATCAGAGATATTCTCAGGTGATCACGCAGGTAACAGAACATCAGATAAAGTAACAAAAAAGACATCAGATGAAGGCGAAGATGCTGAAGCATTAGTTGGAATGGCATCTATTTTCGTAGAGTTGAATGCTAATGATAGAATTTCTCTTGGAGTAAATTATGTACCACATTCAATGGACTCTGAGTCAACGGAAAACACAACAAATACTGAAGGCGGTGCATTTACAGATTCAAAAATAAACACAGTTAAAGTTTCATTTGAAGATTTAACTACTGTATATGCCTTAGCTAACATTAATGATAACATTTACGCAAAAGTTGGTTACGTAGAAGTAGAATTAATTACTGAGGAAAGCTTAGGTACTGGTGGTTCTTACGGTAACGCAACTTTAGATGGTTACACAGTTGCTTTAGGTTATAGCATGGATCTAGATGATGGAATGTTTGCTAGATTTGAAGCTAGCTATATGGATTTAGATGGAGCAACATTTGTAAACGCTAATGATTCAACTAAATCTGTTAAAGCAGATGGTATTTCTGGATATGGTGCAGGAATATCAGTTGGGAAATCATTCTAAATACACAAGATAGTTTAAATTGTTAATTCAAAACCCCCTCTCTTTAGAGGGGGTTTTTTTTTGTCTTAAATAAATTGAAGAATTTTAATAAAAATTAAATTATTATCATCTGATGAATCTTGGTTTTATAGGTATAGGAAACATCGTCTCTGATGTGATAACTGGTATTAGTAAATCCAAAATAAAATATAAAAATATAATTATTTCACCAAGAAATAAAAAAAAAGCACTTTTCTTAAAAAAATATTTTAAGAGGGTTATAATTGCTAAAAATAATCAAGAAGTTATTAATAGGGCTGATTGGATATTTCTTGGAATTTTACCTAAAGTTGGAGAGGCAATATTACCAAAACTTAAGTTTAAAAATAAGCAAATTGTAGTAAGTTTTATGTCTACTACAAATTATCCAAAATTAAAAAAATTAATTAGGACAAAATCAATTATTATAAGAGCTATTCCTATGCCACCAATCAGATTAGGGAAAGGTCCGGTTGCAATTTTTCCACCTAACAAAAAAGTAAAAAGTTTTTTTGATAAAATTGGAGAAACGATTGAAATTAAAAATGAAAAATTATCAAAGAATTTTTGGGCTATTTCAGGTACAATGGCCTCGTTTTATGAGTTATTAAATGTTTTATCAAAATGGTTGATTAGAAAAAAAATAAGTAAAATTGACGCTCAAAAATATGTAACATTGTTATATTCAGCTTTAGCTGAGCTAGCATTGGCAAACTCCTCTAAACCACTGAAAAATTTAGTTAGTGAACAAACACCAGGTGGACTAAATTGGCAAGGCGTTAATGAATTAAGGAAGACAGGATATTATAGATTACTAGAAAAATCACTTAAGAAGATTTATAAGAGATTGTGATCTAATTCGGTAATGCAAGATAATATTTTAGAAATAAAAAACTTATCAAAATATTTTGGTGGATTAGCAGCTGTATCTAATTGTTCATTAAAAGTAAAACAAGGAACTATAACTGGCATAATAGGACCCAATGGTTCTGGAAAAACAACTTTATTTAATTTAATTGCTGGAAATTTAAAATCATCTGGTGGAAGTGTTTTATTTAATAATCAAGATATTACTGATGTTCCGTCTTACGAATTATTTTCTAAAGGATTATTAAGAACTTTTCAAATAGCTCATGAATTTACAAATTTATCAGTATTAGAAAATTTGATGATGGTACCAGGCAACCAATCTGGAGAAAAATTAATGAACGCTTTATTAAAGCCTGGATTAGTTGCGAAAGAGGAAAGTCAAATAAAAGAGAAAGCAATGGAAGTAGTAGATTTTCTTAATTTAAGTCACCTAAAAAATGAATTAGCTGGAAATTTATCTGGAGGACAAAAAAAACTATTAGAATTGGGAAGAACAATGATGGTGGATGCAAAATTAGTATTATTAGATGAAGTTGGCGCTGGAGTTAATCGAACTTTATTAAAAGATCTAGGAACAGCTATTGAGAAGTTAAATAAAGAGAAAGGTTATACTTTTTGTATGATTGAACATGATATGGATTTTATAGGAAGATTATGTGATCCAGTAATTGTTATGGCAGAAGGATCTGTTTTATTTGAAGGACCAGTAGAAGATGCAAAAAAAGATGAAAGAGTAATTGAAAGCTATTTAGGCAGAGGTTCAAAACTAAAAGATAATTAAGTATGGCATTTTTTGAGGGAAACAAAATGACAGGTGGATATGGCAAGGGTCCAGATATAATTAATTCATGTACTGTAAATGTTGAAAGAGGAGAAATAGTATCCATCCTTGGACCTAATGGGGCTGGCAAATCTACTGCGATGAAAGCCATGCTAGGTTTGTTAAATTTGAAATCAGGCTCTGTAATTATTGATGGTAAGGACATCTCAAAACTTTCTCCACAAGATAGAGTGAAAGAAGGAATTTCTTTCGTACCACAAACCAAAAATGTATTTGCAGGAATGACAGTTGAGGAAAATTTAGAGATGGGAGCTTTTTTAGTTGATCAAGATTATACAAAAGTAATTGATGAAATTTATGATCTTTTTCCGATTTTAACTGAAAAAAGAAGACAATTTGTGGGAGAATTGTCAGGAGGTCAAAGACAACAAGTTGCGTTAGGAAGGGCTCTTATGATTAAGCCATCTGTTCTTATGTTAGATGAGCCTACCGCTGGGGTTTCCCCAATAGTAATGGATGAACTTTTCGATCATATAATAAAAGTAAAAAAAACAAATGTTGCAATCTTAATGGTTGAACAGAATGCAAAGCAAGCCCTGAATATTTCTGACAGAGGATATGTATTAGTCACTGGTGAAAATCGTTATTCAGGGACAGGAAAAGAATTACTTAACGATCCGAGAGTAAGAAGCTCTTTTTTAGGTGGTTAAATGGATTTTTTAAACGCAATAATTCTTTTATTAAATTATATTTTTGTTCCTGCTCTTGCATATGGTTCTCAATTAGCTATTGGAGCTATATTTGTAACTTTGATTTATGGAATACTGCGCTTTGCAAATTTTGCAACTGGAGACATGATGTCATTTGGCACAATGGTTGCCATACTTTTTACATGGTACTTTCAGTCACTTGGTTTATCTCTTGGTTTTTTACCTACTGCACTTTTAGCAATACCTTTTGCAATTCTGTTTATGGGTTTATACATGCTAATTATTGATAAGTTTGTATTTAAATATTATAGGTTAAATAAAAGCCCTCCAGTTCAATTAGCAATGGTAAGCATAGGGGTAATGTTTGTTACTCAGGCAGTAGTAAGAATTATAATTGGACCATCGGATAGAAGATTTTTTGATGGTGAGAAATTTTTGATTAAAGCTAATGAGTTTAAGGAAATGACAGGTTTAAACGAGGGACTTGCTATTAAGTCAACTCAAGTTATTACAATTGTTGTCACAATAATTTTAGTTTCAACTTTATTTTGGTTTTTAAATAAAACAAAAACTGGAAAAAGTATGAGAGCTTATTCTGACAATGAAGATTTAGCATTACTTTCTGGAATAGATCCAAAAAAAATTGTTATGATAACTTGGATGATTGCTGCAATTTTAGCGACAATAGGTGGAGTTTTATATGGTTTAGATAAAAGTTTTAAACCATTTACTTATTTCAATAATATGCTCCCAATATTTGCTGCTGCAATAGTTGGGGGAATTGGTAACCCTTTTGGAGCTTTCCTTGGAGGTTACGTAATTGCTTTTTCTGAAATACTTCTGACTTACGCATATAAGAAATTCTTTATGTATGTGTTACCAGAAAGCATGGAACCTGATGGTTTAATTCAGTTACTCTCAACTGATTATAAATTTGCAGTATCTTTTTCAATATTGGTAATTGTATTGCTTTATCGTCCATCAGGAATATTTAAAGGAAAGATATTGTGAGAAAAAATTTAAATGTAATTGCAGCTTACAGTATTATGATGGGATTAATTATCCTTGTAGGTATATTTCAATCTTGGAATATTGCTTTATCAATCTTTAATCTTTGTTTGATATCAGCTGTAATGACGATGGGTGCTAATATTCAATGGGGTTATGCAGGTTTAATTAACTTTGGAATAATGGGCTTTACCGCATTAGGTGGTCTAGCTGCAGTTTTAATTTCTGTAAATCCAGTTAAAGAAGCATGGAGTGCAGGGGGTACCAACATTCTGTTAAGTCTATTTCTTATTATTGGAATTATTTTAGCTGTTAGATTTGTTCTTAAAAGATATCAAAAATCTAAAATTAGAAATTATATAATCGCTGCAATTATCATCTCAGGAATAATTATTATACGACTTGTTTCTGAACCTGGTATCGAAGCAATTGAGGAAGTAAATCCAGCAAGAACTGGATTTCTAGGTGGGCTAGGGCTTCCAATAATTTTTTCTTGGATTGTGGGTGCTTTCTTTGCAGGGGGATTAGCTTTTGTAATTGGAAAAGTAGCCTTAGGATTAAGAGCTGATTATTTAGCAATCGCTACATTACTAATATCAGAAATAGTAATAGCAATTATCAAACATGAAGATTGGCTAACTAGAGGTGTTAAAAATGTGATTGGTTTAAAACGTCCTGCTCCATATGAAGTTAACTTACAAGAAACAGAATGGTTTATAAATCTAGTTGAAAAATTTAACTCAGGAAAATTAGCTTTAATATCTGATATTGCAGAAAGACAAGCAGCACTTAATCAATTTGTAATAGAGGGATCATCAGTATTTGTAAAACTTTGTTATTCAGGTTTATTTTTAGTTGTTGTGATTATTCTTTTAATCTTAACTCAAAAAGCTCTTTACTCTCCTTGGGGAAGAATGATGAGAGCTATTAGAGATAATGAGGAAGCTGCTAATGCTATGGGAAAAAATGTAGTTAAACAGCATTTGTTAATTTTTGTTTTAGGATCCGCAATAGTTGGAATTGCAGGAGCTATGCTTGTAACTCAAGACGGATTATTTACACCAGGAAGTTATAGGCCTTTGAGATATACTTTTTTAATTTGGGTAATGGTAATTGTTGGTGGAAGTGGAAATAACTTTGGAGCAATTCTTGGAGGTTTTGTAGTTTGGTTCTTATGGATTGAAGCAGCACCAATTGGATTGTACTTGGTCAATCTAACAACAGCAGGTTTAGAAGATACACATTTTTTAAAAGTACATTTAATCGAAAGTGTTCCTTATTTCAGATTTTTAATGATGGGAATAGGTTTATTATTAATTATGAGGTATAGACCTAAGGGTATACTTCCTGAAAAAATAGAAATAAAATAAAATTATGAAATATATTATAACAGGTGCTGCTATTGCTTGGGCTTTATATATGGCAGATAAGTATTTATTTTTTTAAAAAAAACCCCCAACATCAAAGATGTCAGGGGTTTAATTCTTTTAAGATAAAAATTATCTTTGTTTTTTAGTTTTGAATTTTCCGCCTTTAACTTCTTGTTCTAAGAAAGAACCTTCAGCTTCACCGACGCTAGTAAAAGTAACTCCAGTTGCACCTTCGTAGTCAACTTTTTTACCTTTAGCTAATAAATCTAAACCTTTTTTAAGCTGACCTGGATAGATCTTTGTTCCAGGACCATTAGCAACATCCATTACATTTTTTGCAATTGAAGCTCTGTCAGCTGAGTTACCTGCTTGCATAGCTAAAACTATTAAAGCAGCAGCATCATAAGATTCTCCTGTGTATGGACCAGAACTATCTATACCAGCAGCACTTGCAACTTTAGCAAATACTCCAGCTCCTTTTCCAGTTGAACCAGGTAATGAACCAAAAGATTTGTTCAAATCTTTTCCAAATGCATCAACTAAAGATTGACCGATCATACCATCTGATAAAATAAATCTATCAAATGCACCCGAATCTAAAGATGCCTGGATAATACCTTTACCACCTTGGTCTAAGTAACCAATTACAGCTACTGCATCACCACCTGCTGAAGCAAGTGTTGCCACTTCAGATGAATAGTCTGCTTTACCATCTTCGTGAGCAGTTACTGTAGTAACTTTAATACCATGAGCTTCAACAGCTGCTTTATAAACATCTGCTAAACCTTTTCCATAGTCGTTATTAGTATAAGTAATTGCTACACTTTTAATTTTTCTGTCTTTAGTAACATCAGCTAAGATTTGGCCACCTCTTGCATCCGAAGGAGCTGTTCTAAAGAAGTATCCTTTATCATCAAGAGTTGTTAAACCTGGAGATGTTGCTGAAGGTGAAATCATTACAACACCGTTTGGTACTGCAACATTAGATGCAATCGCACCTGTCACACCTGAACAGTCAGCTCCCATAATTGCTGCAACACCTTGTGCAATAACACCTTCGGCTGCTGCTGTTGCTGCCGCTGAGTCAACACAAGTTGAATCTGCTCTTACAACTGAAATTTTTTCACCACCAAGTAATGATCCAGAATCTGATGCTTCTTTAAAAGCAAGCTCAGCAGATGCTGCCATTGCTGGTGTAAGGGACTCAATCGGACCAGTAAATCCTAATATAATTCCCATTTTTACTTCTGCAAAAACATTTGTTGTAAAAGTAGAAACAAATATAAATGCAGCCACAAATAGTTTTTTCATTATTATCCTCTTTTATTGTTAACAATTTTTAAAAACCAAATTAAATCTGATTTATAAAAAGTTGCAATAAGCAAATTATTTAATTTTGTGTAAAAAAAACACTGAAGTAATTACAATTATACCACCCAATATGAACAAAATAGTGGGCACTTCACCAAAAACTAGATAAGTAAGAATAATTCCAAATATTGGAAAGAGGGAGTAAAAAGGAAAAATCTTACCGACAGTATAAAATTTATAGAGATAAAACATCAGCAGGTGTGCACATAAAGATACTATCACTGCTTGATAAGATATAAGCATCCATGATTCAAAATTTATTTGCTCAATATTGTCTTGAACATTACCCTCAATAAAAAGTGAGATAATTATAAGTATTATAAAACCAAAAATACCCGTGCTAGCATTTATCATACTTATTGGCAGCTCTTTTAGTTGCCTAGAATAAACTTGCGCAAGTCCAAAAAACAAAGCCATAAGACTGGCAAAAAACAAACCTAAATAGTTTTCTGTTAATTTAGGATCAAAAAAAATTATAACTATTCCAAGAAAGGATGTAAAAATCAAAATCCATTTATTTTTACTAATATTTTCATTTAGTACAAATGCACTTGCAAGTATTCCGAATGGTATCGCAAGTTGAGATCCTAAAATTATAGGAGCAATTATTGAGGAATGAAATAATGATAGATTCATAAATACATAAACTAAAACACCCATAGATATCGAAAATAAAATCAATGGTTTAAAAAATTTTTTATTTGGTAATTTAAATTTCCAAAAAGGTATTAGTAATAAAAAGACTAATCCCATTCTTAATGAAGCCATTAAGATGGGTGGAACAGAATTATTAAGAGCCAACTTAGCTACAGGAAACGCACTTCCATGAGCTATCATTATAAAGATTAAAATGAATAAGTGTTTTAGTGGCAATTTTTTTGATTAGAAGTATTTTTTAAAGGTTTCATTAATTGATAAAACACCATAATCATTTAATCCACCAATAATCAACTGTAAAGCAACAAGTAAGATGAAACCTAAACCAACATAGGCAATCCAAAGATGTCTTTGAATATAATTTGCTAAATATGTAGCTAATGCACCAGTCAAAATAACTGACAAGATCAGTCCAAACATCATGTAACCAAAATTTCCTTTTGCAGCACCCACAACACCAATGACGTTATCAAAACTAATCGTTATATCTGCAAAAAGGACTTTATAAATACTTTTAATAAATGAGGGTTCTTTTGATTTTTTAGTAGGTGATTTAATTTTTTTAATTTCAAATAAATCTTTTCGAAGGTCATTAACAATCCAGATTAAAAGAAGACCACCAATTATTTTAACCCAATAAAATTGAAAAAGGTAAGTAGCAAAAATAGCGAATAAAACTTTAAAAACAAGTGCACCAACTACACCCCAAAAAATAATTAATTTTCTATTTTTAGGTACAAAATTTGCAGCGATTAAACCAATTATGATTGCATTATCTGCAGCTAAGATAATATCAATGAAAATGATCTGTAAGAGTATGAGTGATTCTTCTAACAAGGTAATATTATTTTAAAAAACAATTATAATTGTTAGATTTCTGTTGTCTATTACTAGTAATTAATATTTTGATTTTTCACCAGCAATAACTGCTTTTAACTGGTCATACTCTTTACAATTACAACTTTTTAAAACTTCAAGTCTCTCAACTGCAAGATTGTGTCTATTTGTGGCTACATATAATTCACCAAGGTATTCATTTATACCTATATGCTTTGGATCAATTTTTAATCCCTGTAAATAAAATTTTTCACCATTTTCAAAATCACCAAGCTTTCGAGTTGTAAAACCAAGATAATTTAATGTATCAGCTTTATTTGGAAAATTTTTGTTAGACTGAACCAATAATTTTTGTGCTTTCAAATAACTTTTTTTTGCTTTTTCTAACTTATCCTTTTTTTCAAAGTTTTTTGCTGCTTTAATATGTGTAACAGCCATATCATATTTTGTTTTAGTTTTAGATGAACCACTATCGCTCGATCCTGCAGCATATGAGCTTGAGATAACCAAAGTAGATATAATTAGAGAAATAAGTAAATTTTTAATCATATAAATTTTTTCATTTTGTTTAATGTTTCTAATTTTAGTCCGTTATCCAGTAAATTTTTTCTTATAGATTTAGCTGTTTCCAAAGAACTAATATTATCGCCATGTATACATACAGAGTCGATTTCACAAGGTATTTGTTTTCCACTGTGACAATTAAGTGACTGAGTTTGCACCATTTTTAATACATGTTTTTTTGCTTGTTCTGGGTCAGTGATTAAAGCATGAGGTTTTTTTCTTGATACAAGATTTCCATTATCCTCATAATTTCTGTCAGCAAATATTTCACAAGCAATTTTCATATCTAATTTTTTAGCAGCTTGTTCCATTTTAGATCCAGTTGGCACTAAATAAATTAAGTCTGGATTTATTCTTTTAATTACTTTTGCTAAAGTCATTGCTAAATCAATATCTTCACATGCCATATTATTTAAAGCTCCATGTGGTTTTATATGAGTTACATTTTCACCATGGTTAGACGAAATTGTTTGAAGAATTTCATATTGATCAATTATTAATTTTTCTAATTCAGAAGAGGATAAATTCATTCGTTCTCTTCCAAAATTTTCAGGATCATTAAAAGATGGATGTGCACCAATACTGACACCATTTTTTTTTGATATTTCTACAACTTGATTCATAGTTTCCTCGTCACCTGCATGATAACCACATGCTATATTTGCTGAATTAACTATTTCAAGTAAGTCAGGATCATGCTTGTTAGAATGATGTTTAGATTTTTCGCCTAAATCACAATTTATATTAATTTCAATACTCATTATTCTTCAGTATAACATGGCATGATAAAAAATATATCAAATCTTGGTGACGCAGCTTTATATTGTGATTTTGGTAAAGAGGTAAATAAAGACATTAACACACAAGTAATCAAATATTTTAAAACTATTCAAAAAAAAAATATTGCAGGGGTGAATAATATTACCCCATCTTATAATAAATTAATTATTTCTTTTGATCTTAAAAAAATTAATTTTAATAAACTTAAAAAAGCAATTGATAATTTAGAAATTATTAAAGGCGATAGCATACAAAACAAAAGATTTGAAATTCCTGTCTGTTGTGAAAAAGAATTTTCTTTAGACATAAAAAGATTAGAAGAAAAACTTAAGATGAAAGAGGAAAAAATATACGAGAGTTTTTTTGAAAAAGAATTTTTTTGCTATATGACAGGTTTTATCGCAGGAATGCCTTTTCTTGGAGATTTAGATGAAAATCTTAGGGCAAAACGTCTTGATACCCCAAGGGTTAAAGTGCCAAAGGGTTCAATTGGTTTGACTGAGCAATTTGCCAATATCTACACTTTTGAAAGCCCAGGAGGATGGAATATCATTGGAAATACTCCATTAAATATTTTTGATAGCACCAAAGAAAAAGAGCCCAATTTAATTAATCCGGGCGATTTAGTTACATTCAAAAGAATTAGTAAAGAAAAATATCAAAATTATCATGAATAAAAATTATTTTGAAATCATAAGGGCTGGTATTAATTCAACTTTCCAAGATCTTGGAAGAAATAATCTTTATCATATAGGTATCCCATTCAGTGGAGCTATGGATAATAGAAATTATTTATTGGCTAATAAACTTACTGGTAACAATGATAATGATCCAGTGATAGAATTTGCTTATCAAGGTCCTAATTTGAAATATCATGGAGATAAAATTAATATTGCTATTACTGGTGATGTCAGTTTCAAAATTAAAAAAGGTGACAATTTAATTGATGGAGAATGTTATCAATCACTCATTTTAGAAAATGATGACGAGTTAGATATTTTATCAACTAATAAATCCGTTTATGGATATCTAGCAATCAGTGGTAAATTTGATTTAAAATTTCAATGGTCTAGTTGTTCAACTAATACTAAAGCAAAGATAGGATCTAACAATGGAGAAAAATTATCTGATAACCAAAAAATTACGATCAAAGAAATTAATAATAACTTCGTGAATAGAAAATTAAATTATGTTAATACAAAAATAGAAAATATTAGAGTAATTAAAGGAACAAATTTTAATTATTTTTCTGAAGAGGGTAAGAAAATTTTTTTTAAAAATGAGTTTAAAGTCTCTAAATTATCCGATCGTATGGGAATGAGATTAGAGGGAAAAAAAATAGAAAATATAGTTGATACTAATATTAGATCTGAAGGCTTAATTAAGGGCGTGATACAAGTGCCGGCTGATGGTAATCCAATAATCATGCTCTCAGATCATGGTACTATAGGGGGGTATCCTAAAATCGGTGTCGTTGTGAGTGCCGATTATGACAAATTGGTTCAATTAACTCCTGGCTCAAAAGTCAAATTTCAGGAGGTCGATTTAAGTAGTGCAGAAACTCTTTTTAAATTGTATGACTTAGAGACTCAAAATTTAATTTCACAAATTTAATGAATATTTTAAAAAGTTTACCCGGTCCATTACTGATATTTTTTGGCGCTCTTAGTTTAAGTTTTGGTGGACTTATAGTAAAATCTTTTGAGGGAGCAACATTGTGGCAGATATTATTTTGGAGATCCTTATTCTTCTCTCTTACGGTTTTAACTTTTTTAATTATCACTTACAAAAGCAAAGTTTTAAAATCGTTTTATGACTCTGGATTACCAGGTTTTATTGGTGGATTAATATTATCTATTGGTTTCTGTGGTTATGTTTTTGCCATGTATAACACCACTGTTGCTAATACTAATTTCATCATATCACTTCAAATCTTATTTTTAGCTATATTTGGTTTTTTTTTCTTAAAAGAAAAAATTAATTTAATTACGTTAATTTCAATTATTTTAGCAATATCAGGAGTGCTGTTGATGGTTGGAAATTCATTATCTCCAGGAGAATTATCTGGAAATTTAGCAGCTTTCACAATGCCAATTACTTTTGCAGTTTTAATAATGATCGTTAGAAAATTTCCATCAGTTGACATGGTCCCAGCACAGTTTGTTGCAGGTATAAGTTCATGTCTTATTGGTTTATCACTTTCACCTACAATAATGATTTCACCTCATGATATTTTTTTAGGTTTTTTGGCAGGATTTTTTCAAATAGGTTTCGGTTTTATATTTATAACAATTGGTGCAAGAACAACTCCTTCTGCGATGGTTGGAATAATAATGCTATCTGAATCCGTTCTTGGTCCTGTTTGGGCTTTTCTTTTTGTAAACGAAATACCCTCATTGTATGGATTGATAGGAGGAGCAATAATACTTTTTGCTGTATTACTACAGTTTTACACACTTTTAAAAAAGCCCAAGGCAATCGTTTCCAATTGACATTTTATGTCACTTATAGGACTATTGTTTCACGGGAGAGACTACAGATTATCGTAGCGCCGAAGGAGCAACCGCCCAGGAATCTCTCAGGCAAAAAGGACCGTAACATATTAACTCTGGAAAGAGATTTAATTCTCGCCGAAGGAGCAAAACTCTCAGGCAAATATACAGATGGGTATAAAGAGTTAATATGGGAACAAAAAAAACATCGCTTTACCAATTACATCAAGATTGTAACGCAAAGTTTGTTGAATTTGCGGGTTATCATATGCCAATCCAATATTCTGAAGGTATTGTAGAGGAGCATAAATTCACAAGAAATCACTCTGGTATTTTTGATGTTTCACATATGGGTCAATTATTTATTTATGGTAGCGATGAATTAATTAAAGATTTAGAAAAAATTTTTCCATTAGATTTGAAAAATTTGAAACTAAATCATTCTAAATACAGCTTCCTAATGGATAAAGATGCTGGGATACAAGATGATTTAATCATTACAAAAATTGATGAAGGTTTTTTAATAATTCTTAATGCAGCGTGTAAAGACAATGATTTTAAAATTTTAAAGGAACTTTTAAAAGAAAAGTACAAAATGGTTTTGGATGAAAATAGATCTTTAATAGCAATTCAGGGACCTAAATCATCACAAATTTTAAATGAAGTTGTTGATGGGGTAAAAGATTTAAATTTTATGTCTGGAAACTGGTTCTTATTTGATAATCAGAAAGTATACATTACTCGATCTGGGTATACAGGTGAAGATGGTTTTGAAATATCAATTCTAAACAATTACGCGGATAAATTGACCAGAGAATTAATTAATAAAGGATCTAAATTAGCAGGCTTAGGAGCAAGAGATACTCTAAGATTAGAAGCTGGTTTATGCTTGTATGGTCATGACCTTGATAAAGATAAAACTCCAGTTGAAGCGAATTTGAAATGGGCAATTTCAAAAGAAAGAATTTCCAAAGGTGACTTTATTGGTTCGGACATAATTATTAAACAATTAAATGATGGTGTCAGCAAAATAAGAGTTGGGATTAAACCTGAGGGAAGAATAATTGCTAGAGAAAAAACAAAAATATTCAACCAATCAGATGTTCATATTGGAGAAATTACTAGTGGTACATTTGGGCCAAGTGTAAATGGACCTGTAGCAATGGGCTATGTGGAAAATGAATTTTCAAAAAAAAACACTAAAGTATTCTTAGAGGTGCGAGGTAAAAAATATGCAGCAAACATTTGCAGTTTACCATTTTATAAAAAAAGTTACGTAAAAGGAGTAAATTAATGAGTGAAGTAAAATATTCTAAAGAGCATGAATGGATTAAATTAGAAGGCGATGTTGCAACAATCGGGATAACAAAGCATGCAACGGAAATGCTAGGAGATATTGTGTTTGCAGAGCTTCCAGAAAAAGGTTCTAGTGTAGAAAAAGATGGAACAGCAGGAGTTGTAGAGTCTACTAAAGCTGCAAGCGATGTTTATACTCCAGTGAGTGGTGAAGTTGTTGATACAAACCAAGAGATTGTGGATGATCCATCAAAAATAAATCAAGATCCTGAAAATTCT
The DNA here is from genome assembly GCA_902539445.1 of uncultured Pelagibacteraceae bacterium. Taxonomy (GTDB): domain Bacteria; phylum Pseudomonadota; class Alphaproteobacteria; order Pelagibacterales; family Pelagibacteraceae; genus Pelagibacter. The sequence continues at coordinate 188,846 of CACBIY010000001.1, read as the reverse complement.
GCTTGGTTCTTTAAATTAAAAATAAAAGATAAATCTGAAATGGACTCTTTAATGAACAAAGATGACTATGATAAATTTGCAAAGGAGAATAATACCTAATGTTACATAATTCTGAAAAAGATTTTATAAAAAGACACATTGGTCCATCTGAAGATGATCAATCTAAAATGTTAAAAAAATTAAATTATAAATCATTAGATGATTTAATTAATAATACTGTTCCAGAAAAAATACAGTTTAAGGGAGAACTTAATATTGGCGACTCTAATTCAGAATACGAAGCATTAAGAAAATTAAAAGCAATTTCTAAAAAAAATGAAATTTACTCAAATTTTATTGGCATGGGCTATTATGGTACATACACACCTTACGTAATTTTAAGAAATATATTGGAAAATCCAGGCTGGTACACATCATATACGCCTTATCAACCAGAAGTGGCTCAAGGAAGACTGGAGATGCTTTTAAACTTTCAACAAATGATTGTTGATTTTACAGGAATGGATATTGCAAATGCATCTTTATTGGATGAGGGTACAGCTGCAGCAGAAGCTATGGGTTTAAGTTATAGACTTGATAAAAGTGATAGTAATTTAGTTTTTGTCTCTGAAAATTGCCACCCTCAAACTATTGAGGTTATTAGAACTAGAGCAGAGCCTATGGGTCTTAAAGTTCTTGTTGGAAATGAAGATAAAGTTTTAGAACAATTAAAAGAGGATATTGTTTGTGGAATATTACAATATCCAGGAACTTTGGGAGATATTAAAGACCCAAGCGAGGCAATAAGCAAAATTCATAAGAAAAATGGTAAAGCTATTTTAGCTTGCGATCTTCTTGCGCTTGCAAAGCTTAAAACACCGAGGGAACTTGGAGCTGATATTGCAGTTGGTAGCTCACAAAGATTTGGTATTCCAATGGGTTATGGAGGACCACATGCAGCATTTTTTGCTACAAAAGATGAATACAAAAGATCTATGCCAGGTAGAATAGTTGGCGTTTCAGTAGATAGGCATGGAAACAAGGCTTATAGATTGTCACTACAGACTAGAGAGCAGCACATCAGAAGAGACAAAGCTACAAGTAATATTTGTACCGCTCAAGCATTATTAGCTATAGTATCAGCAGCCTATGCCATTTATCATGGTCCAGAAGGAATTAAGAAAATTTCTGAGAGAGTTTCTCAATTAGCAAAAAATTTTGCTGATAAGATAAAACAATCTGGATATGAAATATATTCTGATTACTTTTTTGATACTGTCACTATTATTACCAAAGAAAAGACTGATCAAATTTATGAAAATGCTTTAAATCAAAAAGTTAATATTCGAAAAGTAAACTCTGAGATGCTTGCCGTTTCTTTTGATGAGAAGAAAAATGTATATAGAGTAAATCAACTATTAAAAATTTTTAATGCAGCGGAATCCATAAAAAAAGAAGATCCAACAGTAAGTTTACCCAATTTACCAAAAAGTTTACTGAGAACTTCTAAATATTTAGAACATCCTGTTTTTAACTCATATCGTTCTGAGACAGAAATGCTCAGATACCTTAAAAAGTTAGAGGATAAGGATATAGCTCTTAACAGAACCATGATAGCATTAGGCTCTTGCACTATGAAATTAAATGCCACTGCAGAAATGATACCTATCTCCTGGAGAGAATTAGCTGAGCCCCATCCATTTGTACCTATTGAGCAGATGGAGGGATATAGAACATTATTCACCGATTTAAAAAACTGGTTAAGATCAATTACTGGTTTTTCGGGAGTTTCACTTCAACCAAATGCAGGCGCCCAAGGCGAATATGCAGGACTAATGGTAATTAGAAAATATCATTTAGATAGAGGTGAAAAAAATAGAAACATATGTTTAATACCAAGCTCTGCACACGGAACCAATCCTGCTAGTGCACAAATGGTTGGAATGAAAGTGGTTGTAGTTAATTGTGATAAAGAAGGTAATGTTGATTTTGATGATTTAAAGAAAAAAGCAGAGCTTCATTCAGAAAATTTAGGAGCCTTGATGGTCACATATCCGTCTACTCATGGAGTATTTGAAGAAAAAATTATGGATATATGTGAACTAATTCATAAACATGGTGGGCAAGTTTATATGGACGGGGCAAACTTGAATGCATTAGTTGGTATCGCTAAACCTGGAAATTTTGGTCCGGATGTTTGTCATATAAATTTACATAAAACATTTTGTATCCCTCATGGTGGAGGTGGACCGGGTATGGGACCAATTGCATGTAAAAAACATCTACAAGTTTATTTGCCTAATCATCCTGTTGTGAAAGATTGTGGTCCAGCAACGGGAATTGGAGCTGTGTCTGCTGCTCCATGGGGAAGCTCAAGTATTTTGTCAATTTCTTGGATGTATATAAAAATGATGGGATCAGAGGGATTAAAACTAGCTTCTAAAGTTGCGATACTAAATGCAAATTATATTGCTGAAAGACTGAAAGATCATTATCCAATCTTATACAAAGGTTCAAACGGTAATGTTGCTCACGAATGTATAATTGATATTAGGTCAATCAAATCAGAAACGGGTGTCACTGAGGAAGATATCGCAAAAAGATTAATTGATTTTGGTTTTCATGCACCAACAATGTCTTGGCCTGTGGCTGGAACAATGATGATTGAACCTACAGAAAGTGAGACCTTGTCAGAGCTAGATAGGTTTTGTGACACCTTAATTAAGATTAAACAAGAAATTGATCTAATTAAAACTGGTAAATTTGATAAAGTTGATAATCCAATTAAAAACGCTCCTCATACTGATACTGAGTTAGCTTCAGATAATTGGACGCACAAGTATTCTAGAGAAGAGGCCGCTTATCCAGCTAAATTTTTAAAAGTAAATAAATTTTGGCCACCAGTTGCAAGAGTAGACAATGTTTATGGTGATAAAAATATTTTCTGCACATGTCCTAGCATGGATGAATTTAAAGAAGATGCAGCATAATTATTGATGAAAATTGCTGTAGTTGGTTCAGGCATTTCAGGATTAAGTGCTGCTTATTATCTTTCAAAAAAAAATCACGTAGATCTATTTGAAAAAGAAGATCACTTTGGTGGTCATTCACACACAATTGACCTAATAGTTGGAACCAAAAAAATACCAGTAGATATAGGCTTCATTGTATTTAACTTTAAAACTTATCCAAATTTAATTAATTTTTTTAATGAAAATAAAATTGAAATTGAAAAAAGCAACATGTCTTTTTCTGTATCAGTAGAGGATTCAAACTTCGAATACTGTGGAAAAGGATTAAATGGAATTTTTTCCAACAAGATGAATTTATTTAATATCAAATTTTTAAAAATGTTTTTTGATATCATAAAATTTTATAAAAAATCCGACAAGCTAGATAATATAAATGAGAAAATCACATTGGGTGATTATTTAATTAAAAATAATCTTTCAAAAGAATTTATCAATTATCATTTAATACCTATGGTGTCAGCAATCTGGTCGATGCCACCGTATGCTGCGAATAAGATGCCCTTAAAATTCTTTTTAAAATTTTTTCAAAATCATGGATTATTTAAACTTAAAAATAGACCACAATGGTACACAGTCTCAAATAGAAGTAGGTCATATGTAAAAACTATTCTATCAAAAATTAGTGGAGAATATTTTAAGAATTATAAAGTCAATAAAATCATTAGTAAATCAAATGGTATTGATTTGTATTATGGTGGAAAAAATGAATTTTTTGATTACGACAAAGTAATTATTGCAACACATGCGGACGAAGCATTATCAATGATTGAAAATCCAACTGATCAAGAGAAAGAAGTTTTGTCAAATTTCAGTTATAAAGAAAATTTGGCTTACATACACACAGATGAGACAGTTATGCCAAAAAACAAGAATGCCTGGTGTGCTTGGAACTCTTCTATGAAGAAAAATGAAATTGAAAAAAATTCAATCACTTATTGGTTAAATTTACTTCAAAATTTAGAATGTGAGAAAAATATATTTCTTACACTAAATCCATACCTCGATATTGATGAAACAAAAATTTTGAAAAAAGTTAAATTCACTCACCCGTATTTTGATCAATCTGCTTTAGATTATCAAAGTAAGCTTAAAAATTTGCAAAATAAAAGAAATATTCTTTTTTGTGGTAGTTATTTTGGTTACGGTTTTCATGAAGATGGAATAAAATCATCAATTGAAATGCTAAAAAACCTTGATGACTAGCTCAATCTATAATGGAACGGTAATACACAAAAGATTTAAACCAAAAAAACATTATTTTAAGTACAGTGTATTTTCATTATTAATTGATTTATCTGATCTAAATAATCTGAATAAAAATATAAGTTTTTTCTCATATAATCGGTTTAATCTAATTAGTTTTTTTGACAAAGATCATGGTCAAAGAGATGGCTCATCTTTGACTGAATGGGTGAAAAAAAATTTAGAGGAAAATAATATCTTTTCAAAAGATATAAGAATAAAGCTTTTGTGCTATCCAAGAATTTTTGGTTATGTGTTTAATCCTCTTAGTGTTTTCTTTGTTTATGATCATAATGAAAATTTAATTTCAATATTATATGAGGTAAAAAATACTTTTGGAGAACAACATACTTATATTTTTAGAGTAGAGAAAAATAACATGTTACAACACAACTGTTTCAAAAAATTTCATGTGTCTCCGTTTATTGAAATGAATTGTAATTATTTTTTTAGAATCTTAAAACCCTCTGAAAAGATTTCAGTCATAATTGATCAATATCAGCAAAATGAAAAAATCTTATTTGCATCACAAGAAGGAAAAAGGGTAGATTTTACAACCATAGAACTACTTAAATCATACATAAAACATCCTTTAATGACATTTAAAATTATATCGGCGATACATTTTGAAGCCTTTAAATTATGGCTGAAAGGAATAAAATTTGTAAAAAAAAAACTTAAAATTAAAAATAATATTACTTTTGAGAATTAATGGGCTTATATAACTTTTCAGATCAAATCGTCTTTAAAATTTTAAGAGATATTGAGCATGGGTATTTAGAGATCACAAAATATGATGGTGAATTATTAAAATTTGGAAACCCTAATAGTCCTTTAAAGTCAGTTTTAAAGATAAAAAAACCAAATTTTACTTTTAACTTAATAAAAGGCGGAAGTGTTGGTTTTGCAGAATCTTATATGAGGGATGAATTTGAAACTGATAATCTTTCAAATTTGATAGAAATCACTGCAAGAAATATTAAAACAATTTATAAATTTTCAGGTCTATTAGACTTTCCAATGGTCAATTACGTAAAAAATATATTTATTAAAAACACCAGAGGTCGAAGTAAAGATAATATTTCAAAACATTACGATTTAGGCAATGAGTTTTTTGCACTATGGCTTGATAAAACCTTAACATATTCAAGTGCAATATTTGATGAGAGAAATAAAGATTTGTCTAATGCACAAAATAATAAATATCAAAAATTAATCGATTTAATAAAACCAAATAACGGTGACAAAATTTTAGAGATCGGATGTGGTTGGGGTGGTTTTGCTGAATATTTAGGAAAAAAATATGATGTTAAATTAGATTGTATTACTATATCGAAAAAACAATTTGAATATGCAAAAAAAAGAATTCACCAATGTGGCTTAAACGAAAAAGTAAATATTGAAATTAAAGATTATAGAGATTTAAAAAATAAATATAATTCAATAGCTTCAATAGAAATGATAGAGGCTGTTGGACAAAATTACCTAGAGAGTTATTTTAAAACTATTAAAGATAATCTATCAGATGATGGAAGAGCTGCTATTCAGGCTATTACAATAGATGATAATATGTTTGACCGATATAAAAACAAGACAGACTTTATCCAAAAATATATTTTTCCTGGAGGTTTTTTACCAAGTAAGAATATTATTAATAAATATGTTTCGGAAAATGGTCTAGCTATCAAGTCATATGACTCCTATGCAGATCATTATTCTGATACATTAGCAATATGGAGAAATGAATTTAATAAGAAGTGGGATTTAATAAAGAAACAAGGATTTGATTTAACTTTCAAAAGAATGTGGGAATTTTACCTTTCTTATTGTGAGGCAGGTTTTAAATCAAAAAATATAGATTTAATTCAATTTTCACTTCAAAATAAATGATCTTTAAAGGAAACGAATGATTAAACTTAGAAATAGCAAATCAATTTTATTGATAATTTTTCTTTTCTTAATTACAAACTGCTCAAAAAATAGTGCTATGAAACCAGAAGATTTTAAAAATAAAGAACCTAGATTGATTATTGAAAATTATTTGTCCGGCAATGTAAAAGCTTGGGGTGTGCTTCAAAATAGATCTGGAAAAGTCACAAGACAATTTTCTGCAGATTTAAACGGAAAATGGGATGGTAAACAACTGATACTCGACGAAAAATTTAACTGGGATGATGGGGAAATTCAAACCAGACAATGGCAGATCACTAAAATTGATGAAAATAATTATGAGGGTACGGCAGGAGATGTTGTTGGTAAAGCTAAAGGATATTCGTATGGTCCAGCTTTTAAATTTGAATATGTTTTGTTAGTCCCAGTCAAAGGTAAAGAAATGAAAATTACTTTTGATGATTGGATTTTTAAACAAGATGAACGTGTAGCAATTAACAGGGCTACAATGACTAAGTTTGGTTTCAAAGTCGCTGAATTAACTGTTGTTTTTGTAAAAGATTAATTTTTTTTTTGATATTTTGTAAGTTTTCCAATTAATCCAAAATAAATTTTGTTTGGTAAGAAACTTAATACTTTCAATATAGTTGTTAAAGATTTTGGAAAATGAATTTCAAAAGAATTTTTGTTTATTAAACCATCATAAATTTTTTCTGCAGCATATTCAGAAGTTTTTAAGAAAGGCATTTTAAAATCATTTTTGTCAGTCATTGGTGTTTTAATAAAACCTGGTGAGACAAGACACACCCGAACATTTGATCTACCAAAATCGAAATATAAGCTTTCAGCTAAATTATTTAAAGCTGATTTCGATGGCCCATATCCAGTTGAATTAGGTAATCCTCGGTAACCAGCGATTGAGGAGACTATAGTTATTGTCCCACTTTTTCTATCTTTAAAATATTTCTCTACAGCTTTAATACTATTTAATGTTCCAAAAAAATTTACTTTAAATACATTTTCAATTTGCTCAACATCAATATCTTTTTCTTTCTTGGGATCCCATGTACCAGTTGAAAAAAAACAAATATCCACACTCTGAAAAGTATCTACTATATTCTGAAAAATTTCTTTACATTTATTCTTATCGGTTACGTCTAATGGAAAAGAACTAATATTTTCATGCTCTCCACATGTTTCTTTTAGTAAATTTTCACGTCTTGCAGATATTGCAACATTCCAACCTTCTTTGGCAAATTTTATTGCTAAAGCTTTACCAATTCCTGTGCTACCACCTGTGATCCAAATAGTTTTTTTATTCATATTATAAAGATGTATAATACTAATATGCTAAAAAATAAATTTTATTCATTAATTCTTTTTTTAATTGTCACTTTTTCTGCATCATTTACTGGAGGTTTAGTCTCAATTAGCTTCAAAGAGCCCTGGTATTCTAGTCTTGTGAAATCGAATTATAATCCACCAGATTGGATATTTGCACCTGTTTGGACAACACTTTACATAATGATGACATTAGCTATTTGGTTTTTTTGGCATAGTAAAAAAAGAGATGTAAATACAATTTACATTTATTTTATTCATATAGTTTTTAATGCAACTTGGAGTATTGTTTTTTTTGGACTACATCAAATATTTTTTGCATTAGTTGTTCTTGTGATTTTGATAACTTTGATAATAATTTTGATTATTAGATTTAAACGTGTCAATTTTGTAAGTTATTACTTAATGATTCCATATTTACTTTGGTGTTTCTATGCTTTATTTCTTAACTATAACTTAATGGTGCTAAATTAAATGGATGATGTTGTAATAGTTGGTGGGGGAATAATTGGTGCAGCAACTGCCTATTTCCTATCTAAAGAGGGAAGAAAAGTTAAAGTAATTGAGAGAGACCCAACTTATAAATCAGCTTCCTTTCCGTTATCTCTTGGCGGTTTTAGAAGACAATTTTTTCAAACGGAAAATATTTTATTGGGTAAATTTGCAAGAGAATTTATTTTTCAAATACCAGAGTTGCTCAAAACTGAAAAAAATCCTAATCCTACTGCAAGCATGGTACCAAATGGATATTTATTAATGTTTGGCCCAGAACATGCAGATGAACAATATAGGGCTCTTGAAAATCATAAAGCATGTGATGCTGGAACAAAGAACATCAAAGGTTCCGAGTTAGATAAGTTTTTTCCTTATATAAACAAAGAAGGAATAGAAACGGCTACATTTACTGACAATAAAAGTGAAGGATGGATTGATCCTTTCCTTTTTCACACAGCTTTAAAAAGTAAAGCGATTGAGCAAGGTGCAGAATTTGTTAAAGGTGAAGTTAAATCTTTATCGGAAATAAATGCTAAAACTATAGTATCTGCCGCTGGATGTTGGACAAAAGAATTATTGGAAGATATTCCAGTTGAGCCTCAAAAACACACAGTCTTTAGAGTTAAGTGTCCAAAACATATTCCTGAAATGCCATTAACTGGAGATTTAACAACAGGAGTTTATTGGAGGCCTGAAGGTAAAGAATATTTAGCTGGTTCACCAAAATCAGTTTTTGATGCCACAGATCTCGAACCAGCTTGGGACGATTTTGAAGAATTGGTTTGGCCTGCTTTAGCTAAAAGAATTCCTGCATTTGAAGAATTAAAGTTAACGGGTGGTTGGGCAGGTTATTATGATTGTAATCGATTAGATAATAATGCAGTTGTAGGAAAACATCCTAAATTTGAAAACGTATACTTAGCAACTGGTTTTACTGGAAGAGGATTAATGCAAGCACCAGGAATCGGAAGAGCTTTAACAGAACTAATTACAACAGGCTCTTATCAATCGATTGATATTTCAAATATGGCAGTAGAGAGAGTACTAGGTGCAAAAGCAAGACCGGAACCTTACGTTTTATAATTTACTTTTAAATGCAAAAAATTTTTAATTTTTTTCCACTGACAGTTTATAAGTCAACACTTTCACTTTCAGAAAATGAAAAAAATGAAATGATTGAAGAAGTCAGATTGATGGAAAAAAAAAGTAAAAATTTAGATTATAAATCTGCAACGAAAGCTTGGACAGGAGATACTCAAGGATTTGAATATTTGCACAATAATCCAAAATTTAAAAATTTGTTTATTCAAATTAACAATTGTATTTTGGAATATTTAGAAAGTTTATCAGTGAACCATACAAAGCTTGATCTTTATTTTCAGAGATCGTGGGCAACAATTTCAAAAAAAACTGAACATATTGATAATCATTCACATGATCAGTCACATCTTTCCATCGCATTTTATTTAAAGAAACAAAAAGACGATGCTAAGATCATGTTTTTTGATACTTCTAAGCATAATGAATTTATCCCTCAATTATTCGACTCAAGATCATTAGCAAAAGAAAATATTTTTAAAAAACGAGATATTTTAAATTCAAGTAAAGTTGTATTTGATACTAAAGAAGATGATCTGTTGATATTTCCTTCTAAAACAATTCATGGCACAGAACAAGGAAAGTCTAATTATGAAAGGATATCAATTTCAGCAGATATAGTATTTTTAGCAAAAGATTCATCAACACTTGAACATTTAGTTCCTCCAGTCGAAAATTGGAAAAAATTTTCTAATTGATTATAGGGTTAAGTACCACAAAAGGTTTTATACTCTTTTGAGGAACTGTCCATTTTAAGATAATCAGAAATGTTTTCTTGCAGTATATATGGTTTCTTTAAAATTTTTAAAAGCTTGTTAAATGAGTCAAGATTGTTGTTGTTAGCTTTTTCTAATGACTCCTCAATTTTATGATTTCTTGGTATTAAAAGGGGATTAACACTTCTCATTAATTTTATATAATTTTCTGATGTATCATTATTTAATTTTAATCTCTCTTGCCAATTCTTTTTCCAGTTTTGAAAATTATTATCTTTATATATGTCGTCATCATACTCTCTAAGTTCCATTAAATGACAAAAAGTATTTGTATAGTCTACTTTGTTTTGATGCATCCAAGTGAGCAAATCAACAATCAAAAATTTATCTTTGTTATCTTCACCTAATAATCCAAGTTTTTTTCTCATCATCTTCAACCATTTTTCCTCATATTTTTTGCCGAAAGTTTCAATCAACTCCGTTGCACTTTTAATCGCCTTATCTTCATTTTCATCAACTAAAGGTATTAAACATTCAGCAAATCTTGAAAGATTCCATTTTGTAATAGCTGGTTGATTACAATAAGCATATCTTCCCATCCTATCAATCGAGCTAAAAACAGTTTTCGGGTCATAGATATCCATAAATGCACACGGACCATAGTCGATTGTCTCACCTGAAATTGTCATGTTATCAGTATTCATAACACCATGAATAAAACCAACACGCATCCAATTAACTACAAGATCAATTTGTTTATCTATAAGTACGTTCAAAAGGTCTAAAGCTTTATTTTTTGAATTTATTAGTTCCGGATAATGTCTTTTAATTACATAATCTAGTAAAATTTCTAACTCATCTTTTTTATTACGTGCTGCAACATATTGAAAAGTTCCAACTCTAATATGACTTGAAGCCACCCTAGTTAAGATTGCACCTTGCAACGGAGTCTCGCGTATTATTTCCTCACCTGTTTTAGCTACTGCTAAACTTCTCGTTGATGGAATATTCAGGTGATGCATCGCTTCACTAATTATATATTCCCTTAACATTGGACCCAGTGCAGCTCTGCCGTCACCATTTCTTGAAAATGCTGTTTTACCTGATCCTTTAAATTGAATATCGTATCTCTCATTATTTTTCGTTAAATGCTCTCCTATTAAAACTGCTCTTCCATCTCCCAACATTGTGAAATGTCCAAATTGGTGACCAGCATAAGCTTGAGCAATAGCATTACTCCCCTCTGGAAGAATATTACCGGTGAATAAAGCTGCTAACTCATTTTTGTCGATCTTGGAAAAGTCCAAGTTTAATTCTTTAACTAAATCTTTATTCATTAAAACTAACTCAGGTTTTTTTACGGCCATAGGTTTAATATGTTCTTTAAATACATCAGACAATCTTGAATAAGAGTTATCGAAATTCCAATTCATATTATTCTTCATAAATTTTATTGACTCCAGATTCTTTTTAACAATTCTTCTCTTCCACACGCTTTTTTATATCTAAGATATCTTTCTAATTTAATCTTATAAAAATCTTGATGGTATTCCTCCGCCTTATAAAATTTTTCAAAATTCCTGATATATGTCACAACTTTTTTGTTAAATTTATTTTGTAAATCTTTTATGTCTTTTTCTATTAATTTTTTTTCTTCATCATTTTGATAAAATGCAACTGATCTATAACTATATCCTTTGTCACAAAATTGACCATAAGCATCAAATGGATCAATATTAACCCAAAAATTTTTTAGTAACTCCTTAAATGAAATAACTTTTTTATCATAGATTATTTCTACAACTTCAAAGTGACCAGTATTTCCATACGTAACTTCTTTGTAAGTTGGGTTTTCAGTAATACCTCCAGAATAACCAGAAATTACCTCTTCCACACCTTTTAATTTTTCAAATGACTCCTCAACACACCAAAAACATCCCCCTGCGAAATATGCTTTATCTTTTTGAGCAGAATATGAAAAATTTATATTAATTAAAAAAAAGAAAATTATAAAAAAATACTTCATTAATTATCATAAACAAATTCGTTATGATAAGTCCAGATTTTAAAGGTAGCTACTTATAAGTAGCCACCTTTATTAATTATATTTGAAATTATTTTTTTTTGTATTTTGCTGCTTCTTCGGATCCACCAGTAGCTGAACCTTTACTGTATGAGTGAGCACCCATACCAGCTAACTGACCATCTTTTACAATCAAATATTGATTTCTAATTTCTTTACCTTCAAAGAAACATTCCAATATTTCTCTTACACCATCAGCATATCTTGATTGTGCAGTCAAAGATGTTCCAGAAGTGTGAGGTGTCATACCATGATGTGGCATGCTTCTCCACACGTGATCATTGGGTGCTGGTTGAGGAAACCATACGTCTCCAGCATATCCACTTAACTGACCACTTTTTAATGCTTTTGCAATAGCATCTCGATTACAGATTTTTCCTCTTGCAGTATTAACAATATAAGCACCTTTTTTCATTTTACTTATCATCGCTTCATCAAATAAGTTTTCAGTTTCAGGGTGAAGAGGACAATTAATTGTCACCACATCACAAACTTTCACCATAGACTCAACTGATTCATGAAACGTAAGATTCAATTCTTTTTCAACTGAGTCAGGTAGTTTATGTCTATCAAAATAGTGCAAATGAACATCAAATGGTTTCATTTTTCTTAATGCATCTAAACCAATACGTCCAGCAGCAACTGTTCCAATATGCATACCTTCAACATCATATGATCTTTGAACGGCATCAGCAATATTCCAACCACCTTCATTAACAATTCTATGTTGATTATGGTAATCCCGCACCATTGAAACAATCATCATAACAATGTGTTCAGCTACAGATCTTGAATTACAATAAGTAACTTCTACAACATCAATTTTATTATCCATTGCAGCTTGTAAATCAACATGGTCTGAACCAATTCCTGCTGTGATTGCCATTTTTAAATTTTTAGCTTTAGCAATTCTCTCTTTTGTTAAATAATATGGAAAGAACGGTTGAGAAATTACAATGTCAGCATCAACAATATGTTTGTCAGCTTCACATCCATCTCCATCTTTACTATTAGTCACCACTAATTCATGGCCATTGCTTTCTAAAAATTTTCTTAGTCCAAGCTCACCAGACACACATCCTAGTAATTGTCCTGGAGTGTAGTCTCTTCCTTTAGGGGATGGCAAAGTCATTCCATCTGGGTATTTTTCTATTTTAGGTAATTCTGAAAGTGCATATGATTTAGGCATTCCACCTTTTGGATCATCATATAATACGCATAATATCTTCATTTAAACTCCTGTATATTTTAAATTTATTTAAGGCATCTAACATTATTTTAGGATCTCAAGCAATGAAATATTTTTGACATGGATGTGTCTCTTTAAAAATAAATTTATGAATATTCATTGTAAAAATAATAATTATTAAATGACTTACTAAGTAATCAAAGAAGACACTTTCATTATAAAAATTATTGAATCATTAAGTTGACTTTTCAGCTTCCGCTATAAAAAGAATTAATTATTAAAAGATAAAAATAATTTTAATAAATACAGTTTTTTTCAACTAAAAGTTTAATTCATCTTAAGGTTGTAATGCGACATTTGGTTGCGAATTGGAATGATTAAAATTTGCACAAACTTGAAGCATGTGGTTAAATTGACCTTTAACTTAATAAGAGGGATAGAAATGTTAACAAAAATGTTAAAAAAGCTAGCGTCTACTTTAACAGTAGTAGTAGCTTTATTTTCTTCACTCGCTTTACCTCAAAAAGTATTTGGAGCAGAAACTCAATACTTTCCTGTAGCTAGTAGCCGTGTTGGACCTTATTCAGCAATGGGGACTGGTTACTATGGGGCTCAAATTGACTACATGAATTATGTCAATATGACAGGCGGAGTGAATGGAGTCATGCTTACATGGCAAGAATGTGAAACTGAGTACAACGCTGTGAAAACGGTTGAGTGTTACCAGAGACTACTTGAAAAAGATGGTCAAAGAATAGTTGTGTTTGATACTTTAGGAACACCAGGAGCATATGCAGTTATTAACCGTATGGCGAAAGACAATGTTGTTTTAGCTCAATATGGTTATGGAAGAACTGACGGTGCTGATGGAAGAGTATGGCCTTGGGTATTTAATGCTGCAAGTCACTACTGGTCACAAATAGCTGTTAAATTAAAATTTATGGCTGAGATCGAAGGCGGAATTGATAAGATGAAAGGTAAAAAGATCGTTCACTTACACATTGACTCTGCTTACGGAAGAGAGCCATTACCGGCAATGAGAAAAATAACTTCTGACTGGGGAATGAAATTAGTTGAAATTTCAATTCCACCTCCAGGTCTAGAACAACAATCTCAGTGGCTGCAAATCAGAAGAGAAAATCCTGATTGGGTTACTTTCTGGGGAGCAGGTTCTGGAATGAATTCAACAGCAATGACTAATGCTGCTAGAATTAATTTCCCAAGAGATAGAATGATGTACGTAACGTTCGGTGCTGCCGAAGAGGATATGTATCCAGCAGGCGATGCTGCAATAGGAACTTATGCTGTTGCTAATGCTTTACCAGGAGAATATCCATTAGTTAAAGACATCAAAGACAAAGTATATGGTTCTGGAAAAGGTAACTTAGCTGATCCAAATAGAATTGGTTCAGTTTACTGGAATAGAGGACTAGGGGCTGCAGTTATGTGGATTGAGGCATTAAGAAATGCTCAGAAGATGCATAACAAAGTTGGTAAAGCAGTAACTGGTGCTGAGTTTAGAGATGGTTATGAAGCTTTGAACATGACTGAAGCTAGACTTACTGAACTTGGAGTTGGAGGAATGTTAGCTCCGTTCGCTATTTCATGTGCAAATCATGAAGGTGCTGGTAAATTTGCTGTAATGCAGTGGGATGGAAAAAAATTCAATCAGGTAACTGGTTGGGAAGCTCCATTAGACCCTAAATTCATAAGAGGTTTAGTTGAAGACTCTGCAGCAAAATTTGCTAAAGAAAACAACATTACACCAAAAAAATGTGGATAATTAATTTAGAGATAAATTAATATCTGTTGGAGGGGGAGTTTAGATAATCAATTTAAACTCCCCCTTTAAATAAAATTTAAGGTAAAAAATTAATGAGTAATAATTCTGTAAACATTCTTGATATAAAAAATATCGAAGTAATGTATGACAACGTTATTTTAGCTTTACATGATGTTTCTTTAAAAGTTCCCAAAGGAAAAGTAGTTGCGTTATTAGGAGCAAATGGAGCAGGTAAAAGTACGACATTAAAAGCTGTATCAACTATGTTAGCCTCTGAAAGAGGTAAAGTTACAAAAGGATCAATCGATTATGATGGAAACTCAATAGAAAAACAAAACCCATCTCAAATGGTTGGTCTTGGAATGGTACAAGTATTAGAGGGTAGAAGATGTTTTGGTCATTTAACTGTTGAGGAAAATATTATTTCTGGAGCTTATTCAAGAAAATTATCTAAAGGAGATATTGATCAAGAATTAGAGAAAATTTATACTTATTTTTTGAGACTAAAAGAGAGAAGAAAAAGTCAAGCAGCATTTACATCAGGTGGAGAACAACAAATGATTGCAGTTGCAAGAGCAATGATGGCAAAACCTAAAATGTTGTTATTAGACGAGCCAACAATGGGTTTAGCACCTCAATTAGTTGCTGAGATTTTTAATATTGTAAAAGAGTTAAATCAAAAAGAAGGAGTTAGTATTTTGCTTGCTGAACAAAATACTAATATTGCATTAAAAAATTCTGATTATGGTTACATTATTGAAACTGGAAAAGTGATGCTCGAGGGAACTGCTGAAAGTTTATTAAACAATGATAAAGTAAAAGAATTATACCTAGGCATATCAAAAAAAGGGAGAAAAAACTTTAGAGATGTTCTTAAAGAAGAAAGTTTAAATAAAAAAATTAATTAAATATGGCATACGAAAGAAAGTTTAAAATAGGAAAACCAATATTAGAGGTGAATAATATTTCACTCGCTTTTGGAGGTGTTAAAGCTATAACCGATACTTCATTTAATGTTCTTGAGCACGAGGTTAGGGCTATAATCGGACCTAATGGGGCTGGAAAAAGCTCAATGTTAAACTGTATTAATGGAATTTATAAGCCTCAACAAGGAACTGTATCTTTTAGAGGACAAGTAGTGCCTAATATAACCCCGAATATCATGGCTCAAATGGGCCTATCTAGAACATTTCAAAACTTAGCACTTTTTAAAAGAATGTCAGTACTGGATAATATTCTAGTAGGAAGAAAACTTCACACAAAAACAAATTTTCTTGAGGTAGCTTTACAACTTCCAAAAGTAAAAAAAGAGGAAAAACTAAATAGAGAGAGATCAGAAGAAATAATAAGTTTTTTGGAGATAGAAGACATTAAAGATACGCCAGTTGGGAAACTTCCTTATGGATTACAAAAGAAGGTTGAGTTAGGCCGAGCTCTTGCGACTGACTCCTCAATAATTTTATTGGATGAGCCGATGGCAGGGATGAATGTCGAAGAAAAAAGAGATATGTGTAGATTTATTTTAAAGGTAAATGATGAACTTGGTACAACAATGGTTTTAATTGAGCATGATATGGGAGTAGTAATGGATATATCTGATAGAGTGGTTGTGCTTGATTACGGCAAGGTTATTGGTGATGGAACACCTGATGAAATAATGGCAAATCAAAAAGTAATAGATGCTTACTTAGGAGTGGAACACTAGGATTATAATATGGCAAATGAACTATTATTTTTTATGGAAGTTCTGGTTGGTGGTTTACTTGCTGGGACAATGTACTCTTTAGTTGCTTTAGGATTTGTTCTTATTTTTAAAGCTTCAGCAACATTTAACTTTTCACAAGGAGCTATGGTTTTTTTCTCAGTACTTGCTTTCTGTGGTTTCATGCAAGATTTTAATATACCTTTTGTGCTCGCGTTTATTCTAGCTGCTTTTTTGATGGTCGTTGTTGGTCTTTGTACTGAAAGATTGGTTTTAAGACCTTTGATGAATGCTAGTGAAGATACAGTGTTAATGGCAACAATTGGCTTAGGATATGTTTTAGAGGGACTTGCTCAAGCAGCATGGGGAGTAGAAGTAAGAAGATTAGATTTAGGTATAGGAGATTTTCCAGTGCCATGGATTGCAGATAATTTAAAATTATTTATTAGTGCACTTGATATCACAGCTGGATTGGTTGCAGCTATAATGATTATCGGTCTATTTTTATTATTTAAATACACAAAAATTGGATTAGGTTTGAGAGCTGTTGCAGATGATGCAGGTGCAGCAAGTTCCATAGGTATTCCTTTAAAACACATAATGTTATTAGTTTGGTCTGCTGCTGGTGTTGTAGCTTTAGTAGCGGGAATGATGTGGGGAGCAAGAGCTGGTGTTCAATTTGCTCTTGTTGATCTTGCATTAAAAGCTTTGCCAGTTTTAATTATAGGTGGATTCTCTTCTATCCCAGGTGCAATTATTGGAGGTTTAATTATTGGGGCAGTAGAAAAAATATTAGAGGTTTATATAGGACCGTTTTTTGGAGGAGCTATTGAAGGATGGGCTCCATATGTATTAGCAATATTCTTTTTATTATATAGACCGGAAGGTTTATTTGGAGAAAAAATTATCAGGAGAGTTTAATTTATGAAACCAATTTTTATGACTTACACAAAAAAAGACTTAATCAACTTAGCTGTTTGTATGGTTTTAAGTGTATTAATAATACCAACATTTATTAAAACAGAATATTGGTACACCTCTATACTAATTCCGTGGCTTTGCTTGGCTTTAGCTACTATAGGACAACAAATTGTAATGGGTTATACAGGTCAATTAGCTTTGGGTGCTGCTGGATTTATGGCTGCAGGTGCTTTTGCTATGTTTAACCTTATTTTACGAGTTCCTGATCTTGGTTTCGTTGGCTCACTAATAGTTTCGGGTTTAATTGCTGCAGCTTTTGGAATTTTATTTGGTTTACCAAGTTTAAAAGTTAGAGGAATTTATCTTATGGTAGCAACATTAGCTTCACAGTTTTTTATTATATGGATGATAGATAAATTTGGATGGTTTAAAAACTATGACTCTTCAGGAATTATAACTGCACAAGATATAGTAATCTTAGGAAAACCATTTACAACCCCATTAGCTATGTATTTTGTGTGTTTGGCTGTAACCACAATTTTAACTTTACTAGCTATGAATATGGCAAGAGGAAGCACAGGCAGAAATTGGATGGCAGTTAGAGATATGGATATCGCAGCTGAGTCTATGGGAGTTTCATTATTAAGAACTAAAGTTCAGGCATTTGCTATCAGTGCTTTTTATTGTGGTGTAGCTGGTGCTCTTTTTGCATTTTGTTATTTAAAATCTTTAGAGCCAGTTGCTTTTGATATTAAGTTATCTTTTAAAATCTTATTCATGTGCATTCTTGGGGGGCTTGGGACTATTAATGGTGCTTTTATAGGAGCAGCATTTATTTTGCTTTTTCCAGTTCTCTTGAATGCTATAGGAAACAATGTATTTCATGGAGCTATTGATGCTACAATTATTTCATCAATCGAACAGGTAATTTTTGGTCTATTGATGATAATATTTATGATTTATGAACCTTTAGGAATGGCTAAGCTTTGGGAAAATCTTAAGCAAAGTATAAGATCAAAATTATCTTCATCAGGCATCAAAGGTATAAAATCTCCAGTACTAAAAAAGTGAATAAGAAGAAATTAATTATAGCATTAGCAATAGGAATATTAATAGGTCTACTTATTGAAAATAATTTTATAATTTCATAAAAAATTATTTATGGCTTGGATAAGACTTTTTCAAAATAAATTTGTTTACAATTATTGCGAAAATAATAATTATAACTGATCCTGATATTACAGGACTTAGCAAGTAATCAAAAGAGACACTACCAATAATAACTATTATTGGATTACCACCTGCAGGTGGATGAGTAACATTTAATAAGATCATTAAGCCAACCCCAAATCCTACCGCTAATGGAATAGTTAAAAAGATTGGTAATGGAACAAAGTTTAAAAAAAGCAAACCCACGATTGCTGTAATCAAATGACCAAAAAAAACATTTTTCGGTTGAGCAAATGGACTTTCAGGATATCCATAAAGTAAAACCATAGATGATCCAAATGAGGCTAACAGAAAGATCCCAAAATCTGTTCTATAAGTTAGGAAAGTTAAAATTCCAATTGTAATAATTGAAAATAAACCAGCTAAAAGAGATTGTTTAAGATTACCCATAATTTAACTTGATACTATCTTTTTTAAAGTTTTGAAAGGTAACAATATACAATCTTTTTTATTGATATTTTTCTTCTTAATTAACTTTTTCAAAGAATTCCATTTTTTATCTATAATTTTAACATCATCATTAAAATATAATTCAGCTTTATCACATAAATCGTTAATTTTTTCTCTTTGGTTATTTATAGAAATTTTCGATAATAAACTGGCTGATGCCTGGCAGTATACACAAGATTTACCTTGATACCCAAAGTCTAAAATTTTTTCATTTTTTAATATAAGCTCTATTTGCATTTCATCCCCGCACACCGAATTTTTTAACTTTGAGACATGTGTCCGGTTCTCAATATTTCTATTGTTATCTGTGTTTGCAGCAATACTTAGCACCTCTAAATCCATGTTAATTTTTAATTACATGACAAATAAAAACCAATCAAGAATAGAAATAGGCTGAACACAACTTAAAATGGAAAAGTTATATTTAAGATTAAAGCCATCTCATTTTTGTTGTAGTTGTAAATTTTTAGATTTAATCTTCCCAAATGCTTGAATTAAAAAATCCAAAAATCGCAGTTCCAGTAGTTTTGTTTGCAGGAATTTTATGGTCTTTTGGCCCTCTTGTTGTGAGATATATGGATAATCCTAACCAGGTGCCATGGCAGTATATTTTTGGTAGAGGATTAACAATTTTTATTCTTTTAAATCTTTATCTTTATTTTGAAGAGGGGATTAAATTTTACAAAAATTATTTAAAAATGGGATACTCAGGCATTATTGGTGGAACCGGATTAGGAGTTGCTATGATAAGTTTTATTTATTCAATTACTAATACATCAGCAGCAATTACATTACTTTGTTTAGCAGCAATGCCTTTTTTTACTGCACTTTTGGCTTTTTTATTTCTTAAAGAAAAAATTTCATTAAATGTTTGGATTTCGATTTTTATCGCAACAATTGGAATAATAATAATGGCCTTTGGAAGTTCTGGATCTAATTCTGTCGTTGGTTTTGTTTTTGGAATGCTTTCTTCAATAGGATTTTCTGTTTTTTCTGTAACTTTAAGATGGAGAACAGAGACTCCAAAGTTTACAACTGTAGCTTTTTCAGGTTTTTTTTGCTTTGTTTTTGCAGCTATAATCCTTCTAAGCACAAAACAAGTATTCTTTTCAACCAGTTATAATGGAGCTTTATTTTCTCTTCATGGGACATTAGTTTGCTTAGGACTAATTTTATATTCTATTGGCTCAAAAGCTATTCCCGCTGCAGAATTAACATTATTATCATTGACTGAAGTTATTGGTGGAATTTTTTGGGTTTGGTTACCTATCTTGGGCATAAATGAGGTACCTGATGCTTACACTATAGTCGGAGGATTTTTTCTTTTTATTTCATTAATTTATTACAGTTTAGTAATGCGTTGGAATAAAAGATTTATAGCTTTAAATTAATTTATAAACAATGAGTAAAGATAAAGTTATTGTTAACAGCTGGAATGAATGGGATCCACTTAAACATGTTATTGTTGGGAAAGCAGATGGTTGTTGTATACCTGCGCCAGAACCTGCTTTAGACGCTAAAGTGCCTGAGGACTCGGATATGAAAGGTTCTCACGGACCACGTACTAAAGATACAGTTGATAAAGCAAATGAACTATTAAACAATTTTGCATCAATTTTGGAAAAAAGAGGAATTAAAGTTGATCGACCTATTCCTCTTAATCATAATCAAAAAATTTCTACTCCTGATTGGAAGGTTGATAGTATGTTTGGATGTATGCCAGCAAGAGACATTATACTTACAGTTGGTAATGAAATGCTTGAAGCAACAATGAGTTATAGATGTAGATGGTTTGAATATCTAAATTATAGACCTCTTATTAAAAAATATTTTGAACAAGATAAAAATATGCGTCATGAGACTGCTCCAAAGCCTAGATTAACAGATGCTGATTATCGTGAGGATTATTTGTCAGATAAAATTGGAATTCAAAAAAGACTTAAATGGACTGAAGAAAAATTTTTCGTAACTACTGAGGAAGAGCCCTTATTTGATGCAGCAGATGTTCTTAGATTTGGGAAGGACCTAATTGTTCAACATGGTTTTACAACAAACTTAAAAGGAATTGATTGGCTTCGAAGACATTTTAAAGATCATAGAGTTCATGCAGTTAATTTTCCTGGAGATCCTTACCCAATTCATATAGATGCAACCTTTACACCAATTAAAGAAGGGCTAATTATAAATAATCCTCAAAGAAGACTTCCAAAGGAACAAAGAAAATTATTTGAGGATAATGGGTGGAAAATAATCGATAGTGCTCAACCTGCTCATAACGAACCACCCCCACTTTGTTATTCATCAGTATGGTTATCTATGAATGTTTTAGTTCTTGATCCAAAAACAGTTTGTGTTGAAAAAAGTGAAGTTTACCAAGCTGAACAACTTGATAAGTTAGGAATGGAGGTTGTTCCAGTTGAATTGAGAGATGCATATGCATTTGGCGGTGGTGTTCATTGTTGCACAGCAGATGTTTATAGAGAAGGTGATTTAAAGGATTATTTTCCTAATCAAAAAAACTAATTTTCTTTAGTTACATCAACTTTAAATTTTTCCAAACCAGAAGAAAGGTTCTTATCAACTGGATTTTCAGTTTTTTCAAATGATTTAAGTTTTTCTAATTCTCTTTGTCTTAATCTTTCCTCTCTTAAATTTTCTCTATGTTCTTTTGCTTTTTGTTCTCTATCAAATTTTTCTTCCCACTCTTTTATTTTGATATACTCCAGCTCTTTCTGTTTTTCCTCCTCTTCCTTAATCATTTTTAAGGTTCTCTCTTTTCTTCTTTTTTCTTTAAGTTCAAGGTTTCTTTGCTCCTCTTCTCTAACTTTCAAATCAATATCCCTTCTATTTTGTGCTTCATCTCTAAGCTTTAACTCTTTTTCTTTAGCTCTTAATTCCTTACTAATTAATATTAATTCTTCATCTTTTTTTACCAATCGCGATGCCTCTAGCTTTTGTGCGTCATCTTTAATTTTTATCTCTTTTTCTTTTAATCTTAATTCATCTTCACTAAATTTTAATTTATTACTCTCTTTTATAAGTCTTTCTTCCCAAACTTTAAGATCTTTTCGTTCTTTAAGGATTTGATTTTTTTCTTTTAATTTTTCTAATTTGATAGCTTTAATCTTATTAAGTTCTTTATTTTTTTTGTAATTAGAGAAAGCATTACTTAAAAAGGATTTAGGAGCTAAGTTACTAATCTTTACTATCCCTGTACTTTTTTTTGAATTTTTTTGTTTAGTTTTTTTTCTAGGCATATTTTTATAACCTTAATAGAAACAAATATTTGACTTACTTTCAATATTTCAGTTTTGTAATGAGTTAATTTGTGCTTATTTTGAGTTTCAACCTGTAAGTGATTAATTTCTGAAAAATCTCTTAAAATTCATAATTTTTTTGCATAAAACAAATCTAAATATTATTAAAGTTAAGTGAGAAAATTTAAAAAATTAATAATAGCTTGTGACGGAGAGTCAGCAAGTGGAAAAAGTACTGCAGCAAAACTCATCTCTAAAAAATACAAATTGTTACTTATTAATTCAGGATTATTATATAGATATGCTAGTAAAGAAATCATTAATTATAAACCAAAGAACAGTATTAGTTTTTTAAAAAAAAGATTTAAAAATATTTCTTATAAAAAAATAGTTAAATTAAATTTACACTCCGAACAAATCAGCAACCATGCTGCTATTATAGCTAAAAATAAGAATATTCGAAAAATAATAAATACTTTTCAAATGACATTGATTAAAAAAAATAAAAAGATTTGTGTAGAGGGCAGAGATATAGCTAGTAAAATATTAGCAAAAAATCCAAAATATGATTTAGCTTTTTACTTTAAGTGCAATATTAAAGTTGCAAGTTATAGAAGATGGTTAGATATTAAAAAGAAGGTTTCTCTACAAAATGTTAGAAAATCTTTAATAAAAAGAACTTCAATGGATAAAAAAAGAAAGAATAGCCCGCTGGTTAAAGTAAAAGATGCAATTTTAATACCAACAGACAAATTAACTAAAAAACAAGTTCTGTCTAAAATGTCTGAGCATATAGAGAGACTTAATTAAATCTCTCTATTTTCATCTTTAATCGGTTCTTCAATAGGCTCTGTTATAGGATTTAATTCAATTCCAGCTGGTGTAATTGTTTGAGGCATTGCAACAAACTGAGAGTCTGGATTCTCCACAGTTTCTCTGACTCTCATTCTATAAATTCCAAAAGCTCCTATTAAAGAATGAAAGAAAAATAAAAAAACAAAAAATCCATTAGAGCCAACAAGATCCATAAATATTGAACATAAAAAAGGACCACTCATTGCACCTAAACCAAATGTAAATTGAAGTCCAGCACCTGCAGCAACAAATTTATCTTTAGTAATATAGTCATTTGTGTGAGCAAGAATTAATGAAAACATGGGTAAACTGCAAAAAGAAAACAATATAAAAAATAAATAAAACCATGTTTTACTTGTTGCTAATCCATCAGGTAAATACATTTGTCCAGAAACAAATATTGTGATTAGCGCAAAAATTGCAGCTCCAAAAGTTGATGCAATAATTACTTTTCTTCTATCATAAACATCAGAAATTTTTCCTACAGGAAATTGAGCGACTGCACCAGAAATTGCTAGTAAAAAAGTTACAACTGATATTTCGAAAATGGTGAAATTCATTGATGTTCCATAAACTGCCAGTAAGGTGAAAAGAGCAGACTGAATTGTTCCATAGAAAAAAGAACTTACCATTCCAAATGGTGAGGATTTATAAAGTTCACTAAATGACATAGCATTAATTTTTTTGAAAGTGGGTGGTTTTTTTTTAGTAAGCAAAATAGGTATCAATGCTACTGAAGTGATCATAGAAACCAATATGAATGGTTCAAAATTTTTTGGAGCACTGAAGTTTAAAAAAAACATACCGACTCCCATTGATCCATAAAGAATCACCATATAAATTGATAGAACACTTCCTCTATTTTTATTACTAGATCTATCATTAAGCCAACTCTCAGCAACTGTGTAAATACAAACCATGCTTATTCCAGTAAGAACTCTTAATAAGAACCATATAAATGGATGGATCAAAATTGAGTGAATTAAAATAATTAATGATGCCAAAGACGCAAAAGCTGCAAAAACTCTAATATGACCAACTCTTGAAATTATATTTGGAATAGTTGCTGCTCCTATAAAGTATCCAATAAAATAACCAGACATCAAAAAACCAGTTGCTGTTAAACTAAATTCCTCTTGAACAGCTCTCACTCCAAGTAATGACCCCTGGAAGCCATACGCCATCATTATAAATCCCATACCCAAAAACAATGCCCAAGAATTTTTTAAAACTTTATTCATAAAATCGCGCTAATTATCCGCCATGTATTATTAAATCAAGACTTAATTGTGACGGAGATTAAGATTTTTTTAATTTCAAAAATGAGTGAATAGCGATTGTTACAATTATAACTACTCCACCTTGAAGCGTTTCAATGCTAGGCTGCTCCTTTATGATCAACCAAACCCAAATTGGACCAATTATTGTTTCTAGTAGGAAGAAAAGATTTACCTCAGCAGCCGGGATAAACCTTGGAGCAATAGTTACTAATACAAATGGTATAGCAACACATAAAATACACATTAGAGGCACTATGATAAGGTCATTATCTAAAAGAGCAAAACTTTCAATAAATAATAAAGCAAAAGTAGCAACAAATAGCTTACCCACTACTGCAGCTGGAACTAAATTTTTAGATTTTGCAGATCTTATAGTAACTGCACCTACAGCAAGACCAATAGCAGTAATAAATCCTAAAATATCTCCATAAAAGTTACCTAATTTAAGGGAGTCAAAGAAAATATAAATAATTGCGGCAAAAGTAATAATTATTGAAACCCATGTCTTTCTATCAGGAGGTTCTTTTAAAAAAATTGATCCTAGTATAGCTGATAGCATAGGTGCAGTTGCTATCATTACTAGTGTATTTGCAACATTAGTGTTTTGAATAGAAACTACAAAAGTAATATTTGTGATACTAAAAGTAACCACATAGATTAAACCGTAGTAACCACTTGTAAAAAGTATCTTAAAAAAATTTAGTTTGTAGATTATTAACATCCCGAAAAAAACAGTTAAGAATGGAATTATTCCACGATAAAAAACAAGACCCCAAGTGTCGATATTAGATAATCTAATAAATAAAGAATCAGGTGTAATAAACATCACAGCAACAAATGCAAGCAAAGATCCCTTTTGTTGGTCTGTTAAATTTTTCATGCTTTTAAATCTTTCCAAAAAGTTTTGGCAAGATTTATCTTAGAAATGTCAAATAAAGTTTTTAATCCAGTTGGAGATGTAACGTTTATATCTCCATTGAGCTTTTGATCAATAAAATCTATTCCTGCAAAAAAAATTTGTTCTTTTTTTAAATCTTTCGCAATTATTTTTGATATTCTTTTTTCTAATTTTGTTAATTGAATATTTTTTGGTATTGCACCTTTACTCATATTACTTAAATAAGAGCCTTTTTTAGGTACTCTAGATATAGCGCCACATATCTTTCCATTAATCAAAAAAACTCTTTTATCTCCCATACTTATTTTAGGTAAATATTTTTGACACATTATATGATCATGTTTTTTGATAAATTTTTTAATAAACTTTAAGCGAAATCTCTTAAGTAAATGAATGTCATTTCCACTAAAACTATGAATAGGTTTTATGATTACATGCTTATTTCTTTTAAAAAAGTTTTTTATTTCTTCAATGTTTTGAGTAAAAATTGTATTTGGCATAAATTTTTGATATTTAACAGAATAAAGTTTTTCAGAAATATTTCTTATTGAAGTAGGGTTGTTAATTATTTTTACTTTATGCTTAATTGTTTCAAGTATGTAAGTTGTCGAAATATATTCTAAATTGAAAGGTGGATCTTGTCTTATTAAAATATATTTACATTTTATAAGATTTAATTTTTGTTTTTTTTGAATTTTATAAAATTTTTTATCTTTATAATTAAACTTTATAAAAAAACCTTTAGCTATGACTTTCGCATCTATTATTGATAAATCTTTAGGATCATAATAAAAAACTCTATACTTCTTTTTTTGGATCTCATTAGCTAAAAAAACACTTGTATCTGTTTTTGGATTAAGTTTGGAGGGGTGGTTACCTTGTATGGCAACAATTTTATTTGTCATATAAATCTTTTAAATCTTCATTTTTAGAAAATTTATTAATCATATGATCTGCATTAGTTGTTTTATTATCAATAACTTTTTGCAAATGATTTAAAAACAAAGTTTCATTTTTTCCACTTTTATTTATTATATCTCTATTATCCAATCCTTTTCTCGAGATTTCTAGTAAAGTTGATGCCCAATAAAAAAGGTCTTTGCCCATTAATTGAGTATTAAAACCATTTTGAGGAGCATCTAGATAAGCATTAATTATCTTATCCTTATCCCATGATGAGATTAAACTGTAAACTTCATCTAAATTTCCATAGAGCATCCCAATAAAGAATGCAGGACCAGCACAAAGACAATCCCAACCACAAGTATCCATAGATCTTAATTCAATATATTTTTTTAATCTATTTTCTGTAAATATGGTGCTTAAGTGTAAGGATAAATCACTCTCAGTTGGAAGACGATTTTTTATTTCATCTATCTTTCCATTCATGAAATCTTTAAAAGTATATTTATTACCTGAAATATAATTTTGATTATCTAGTATAAATAAAATTGGGAAATTAATAATAAAATCAGCATATTTCTCAAAATTTAAATTTTCAAAAAATAATTTTGGAAGGCCTCCCCGGGAAGTATTTTGCCATACTTTGGATCTATAAGACAAGTAATCACTCTTTTTTTTTTCAACTATTGAAGAGTTAGCAAACAAAGCAATTGAGATCGGAACTATTGAATTTACTACTTTAAATTTTTTGAAAAAATCTTCCTCTGAAGAATAATCAATATTTAATTGTGTTCCACAAGTTCTGTACATCATATCTAGACTTAATTCTCCACCTAGTGGCATGTCATTTGTCATTAGTTTATATCTTTGTTTAGGATTATTAGGAATTTCATCAAGGTTTGAAATGGGATCAAAACCAGTACTCACAATTTTTATATTAAGTTTTTTTGTGACTTGTTTAAGTTCAAATAAATAGTCATAAGATTCTGCGCATGCTTCGTGAATATTATTAAGTTTCTCTCCAGATAGTTCAATTTGGTTTCCTGGTTCAAGAGTGATATTTTTACCTTCTTTGTTTAAACCTATAATATTTTCACCTTCTTTTACTGGATTCCAACCAAACTCATTTAAGGCTGAAAACATCTCTTTTACTTTTGGGTAATCAATTCTTTTATTGTTTTTGCTATCAAATAAAAATTTCTCATGCTCAATTCCTATTCTGAAATCTTTTTCTTCTTTTATTCCAGATTTGAAATATTCAATTACATTTTCTTTTGAAATAGTCATATTTAATAATATAGCCTATAAATTTTACAGCGAAGAATATGGTTTTCTTGAAAAAACTTTTTTTACAAAGGGTTTAAAGAAATCTAATGGCAACGATTTATAATTTGGATCAAATGAGTTTTGATCATATTTTTCACAAAAATCTATAGTATCCTGATAATACTTATGATTTTTATATTCGTCTCTTTTATTTTTGTTACCTCCCAAATGGTGGGCGTAATAATACATTTGAAACTCACCATGTTTCTCAACAATCCAATGAGTTTTTTCTGACACATATGGTTTAAGAACTGCTGCAGCGTATTCTGAATGGTTCATAGGAGCTAATTCATCACCAATATCATGTAAAAGAGCAGCGACAATCATCTCATCACTTTCACCATTTTTATATGCTCGTGTTGCACTTTGAAGCGAGTGTTCTAATCTTGAAACCTGGTAACCCTCTAGAGTTTCAGTAAGTCCAGACATAAATTTCAATATTCTATCTGCGGTTTTACTTGCAAAATCTTTTTCATTTTTATCCAGAAAAAGATAATCCTCTTTGGTTCCATTTTTCATCTCTGTAAAACTTACTTTTTTCATAAATTAATTATTTGAGGCAGTGCTTAATAATGAAAGTTGTGTTATTTTGCTATCACCTAGTTCATCAATAGGTTTAACAGGGTAATCTCCAGTGAAATAATGATCTGTTAACTGTGGATAATTTTCATTTCTTTTATCAAATCCAATAGCTTTATACATGCCTTGGACAGATAAAAATTTTAATGATTTAGCACCAATGTATTCACAGATTTCATCATTATTTTTGTTCGCTGCTAACAATTCTTTTTTTGTTGGTGTATCAACTCCATAAAAATCCGGGTATCTAATCTCAGGACAAGCAATTCTAACATGAACTTCTTTTGCACCCGCGTCATAAAGCATTTTAACAATTTTATGAGATGTCGTTCCTCTAACTAAAGAGTCATCAACAAGAATAATCTTTTTATTTTTTATAGTTGTTTGATTAGCATTTAGTTTTAGCTTTACTCCTAGACTTCTTATTTTTTGACTTGGCTCTATAAAGGTTCTTCCAACGTAGTGATTTCTAATAAGCCCATGTTCATAATTTTTATTTAAGTGCTGCGCAAAACCTAAGGCAGCAGCGTTTCCAGAATCAGGAACTGGAACAATAATATCAGCGTCAATATTATTCTCTTTTGCCAATTCTTTTCCTAAATTTTTACGGTGTTCATATGCAGTTTTTCCGCTCAAAATACTATCTGGCCTTGCAAAATAAATATATTCAAAAACACAAGGTCTAATTTTTTTCTCAGGAAATGGTTTAATACTTTTTAATTTATCATTTTCAATCAAAACAATTTCACCATTATCAACTTCTCGTATAAATTTTGCACCTATAATATCTAGTGCACAGGTCTCTGACGCAAGCACATAACTATTTTTTAACTTTCCTATAACTAAAGGTCTAATTCCATAAGGATCTCTTACACCTACCAGTAAATTTTGTGTCAACATTACCAATGCATATCCACCTTGAATTTGAAATATTGCATCAATTATTTTATCAATAGTTTTTAATCTCTTTGATTTTGCAATAAGTTGAACGATTGTTTCAGTGTCAGAGGTTGTGTAAAAAATTGCACCCTCTTCAACAAGTTTATTTCTTAAATAAATAGAGTTTGTTAAGTTTCCATTGTGAGCTACTCCAATTCCACCAGCATTTGTATCTGCAAAAAAAGGCTGAATGTTTCTTAATGTATTGTTTCCGGTAGTGCTGTATCGATTATGACCTATTGCAAAATTTCCTTTAAGATTATCAAGAACTTTTTCCTTATTAAAGTTGTCTCCAACTAATCCAAATCTTTTTTCTGAATAATATCTTTCTCCATCAAATGTTACTATTCCACACCCCTCTTGTCCTCGATGTTGGAGAGAATGCAATCCAAGAGCAGTTAAGGCTGATGCATCTTTTATATTGCTAATTCCAAATACACCACATTCTTCATTTAATTTTGGATTATAGATCTTCAATTTTTTCTTTAGAGTCTTGGTACGTTTTTTCATTTGGAAAAACTTTTAATAAGTAATTACTACCTTTTTCAAGATATGGAAAGGTGTATGATTTGTCTAAATTTACTGGCCATTTATCGTAATTATACACAATATGTATTCCTGAAAATATACATATGGAGATAATATACGCTCGAATAAATCCAAAAAAGAATCCAAAAACAGCATCTAAACTTCCTAGTCCTGTATATTTGATCGCTCTACTTATCCCTTTATTAATTAACAATATTAAAAAGATAACTATGATAAAGATTGTTACCCCAAGTCCTACATCAAGCACATATTCATTATCTATTATATCTTTGACATATGGTTTAAATCTTGGAAATAGTATCAAAGTTATAATATACGCTAATAACCATTTTGACATTGAAAGTATGCTCAGGACAAATCCTTTGCTGTAACACTTAATTAATGAAAGGATAGTTATTAATATATAAATTAAATCAATTGAAGAAATCGAATTAAAAATTTCTCCAAAAAATTCTAGAGTTGTTTCAAACATATATTCTTATTTTCCAAAAGGCTTAAAAACTAATATTAAAGATGGAAGTAAAGTTAAAACAGAAATCATTGCAAATAACATTGCTAATCCTGTGAAAATTCCAAAATAGATTGTAGGTATGAATTTAGATAAAACTAAAATAGAAAATCCAAAGACTATTGTTATAGAAGTATTCAGGATTGCAACACCAACTGTTGAATGACAAGTTTTTAAAGTTTTTTTATAATCATTAATTTTGTTGAACTCTTCTTTAAATCTGTAGATATAGTGTATACTGTTATCAACAGCTATACCTATTGTAATAGCAGCGATCGTGATAGTCATCATATCCAAAGGTATCTCTAGCATACCTATAATTCCTAAAATAAAAAAAGCTGCAATAAAGTTTGGGACAACTCCAATTAAAGATAACTTGATGTTTTTAAATAAGATAACAAACATTCCAAAAATACCCAGCATGACAAGTCCCAAAGTAAGAATTTGAGATTTAAATAAACTTTGTAATAAATTATTAAATAAGATCATCACCCCAGCTAATTTGTATCGATCATCACTTAATCCAAATTGATTTTGTAGGTCATAATTTATTTTTTTGATAAGCTCATTTCTTTTAAGATCTTTTTGAGAGTCAATTATTCTCAAACTTATTCGAGCCTCGTTATCTTTTATTGAAATATAAGGATCAATTATCTCTTTTTTAATATTTTCAGGAATTTTAGTGTATAAAACACCCATTTCTAAAGTCCCAAGTGGTTTATTATTATTTAATTGAGTTGCAACATCAACTATCGATGAAAATGACAAAACTTTTCCTATTTCAGGAAGACTATCAAGATAATTATGTATATTTGAAATCGTCTCTACTTTATCTTTTGTAAACCAATACTTCTCATCATTTTTTTCCTCTTCGCCCCAATCTTCAAATTCGTCATCTTCATTTAATTTGTCTTCTTTTTTTTCTGGAAATTTTAAAATTACTTCTAGAGGTGTTGTTCCACCCAGTTTTTCATCAATTAATTTCATACCTTTATAAATTTCTGTTTTTTTACTAAAATAATTTATAAAGCTATTCTCAACTTCTAATTTACTTATCCCAATAATACTTAAAATAATTACTATCCCAGTAGTTATAAAAACTTGATTTTTAAAATTAATAGAAATTTTTCCTAATGATGAAGTTATTTTGGAGTCAACATCTTCCTTTATAAGAGTTTTATTATCTTTTAAAAAACTTAATAAACTCGGAAGTAAGGTAAAAGTAATTATAAATGATGTTATTAATCCAAAAGTCATCATTAAACCAAAATCTATGACTGGTTTAATTTCACTAAATATTAATGATAAAAAAGCGATAATAGTCGTTAAAGCCGTATAGAGTATTGGCCAAAACATTTTCTTTGTAGTTAAAGAGATTATTTCATAATTACCTTTATTAGGATAAGACTTTCTTAATTGTATAAATCTAGTGCTCATATGAATATTCATTGCCATTGTTAAAATTAACATTAGTGCAATAAAGTTTGAGGAAATTACAGTAACCTTCCATCCGATAAGACCTAAAAGACCCATCATAATTATAACAGAAAAGAAACAACTACTTATTGGAACAATAACCCAAATTAAATTTCTAAAAACAAACCATAGGGTTGCAATAATAAATGCGAGCACACCTAAACCAAAAACTATAATATCACTTTTTATAAAGCTCATCATATCATCAGCGATCATTGGTATACCACCTAAATAAATTTTTCCTATATCATCATAACTTTTGATCACCTCTCTAATTTCTAAAATATTATTATGATTCTTTTTTTTTATTTGATCTTTAAATATTTGAATTTCCTTATCTGATTTATTTTTGATATCTTTTAATTTTTCATTTTCTTTAATATTGACAATTATTCCACTTGTTTTTCCATCCTCACTAATGACAAAGTTCCTGAAAACTGGACTTGCTAAAATTTCACTAAAGCCTCTTTCTTTATCAACACCCTCATCTTTGAGTGTTTTAAAATTTAAAAGTCTTTCCTGAAGAGGCGCATCAGAATTATTCAATAAAGGTACATCTAAAAGTGTAACAACACTATGCACCCAATCTAAGCTTTGAAGTTTATATTTTAAACTGAGGAGATTATTAATTGCACTATCAGTTACCATACCATCATTAGGTGTATGTGTTAAAACAAGAAATTCTTTTGAACCATATCTATTTGTTACTTCTTTTAAGTATTCAAGATCAGGATCACCTTCGATCAACAGTGTTTCAGATGATGCATCAAGCCTAAAATCTTTAGAGTAATATCCAAAACTAATTAAACTGATTAATAAAAAAACTAGAACAAACTTTGGATTTTTTAAGATTGTGTTTTGGTATAAATGATCAATCATTTACCCTTTTATATTGTAAATTAATTATTTTGAGTATCCTTAAATTTTGTAAATCTTTCTTCAAACTCAAGAGTTACTTTACCAATTGGGCCGTGTCGTTGTTTACCAATGATGATTTCAGCTAAATGTGCGACCTCATTCATCTTTGCTTGCCATTCTGCATGTTCTACGGTTGCTTCTCTTGGCTCTTTTCTTTGTAGATAATAGCCTTCTCTATATACGAACATAACAACGTCCGCATCCTGCTCTATTGAGCCAGATTCTCTTAAGTCTGCTAATTGAGGTTTATGATCATCTCTCTGCTCAACCTGACGCGATAATTGAGATAATGCGAGAACTGGAACACCCAATTCTTTAGCAATAGCTTTTAATCCTTGTGTAATTTGAGATATTTCTTGGACTCTGCCGTCCTTATTATTAAAAGAACCTTTCATTAATTGTATGTAGTCAACCACAATTAAATCTAATCCATACAATCTTTTTATTCTTCGCGCTCTATTACTCATTGCAGCAATACTTATTGCTGGGGTTTCATCAATAAACAAAGGGAGCTCTGATATATTTTTAGAGGTTTCTAAAAATTGATCAAATTGTTCGTCCGAAATTCTACCTCTTCTTATATCATTTGAACCTATTCTTGCCTGTTCTGAAATAATTCTAGTAGAAAGTTGTTCTGAAGACATTTCTAGAGAAAAAAAGGCAACTGAAGATTTTGTACCACTCTCTAGAATTTTTTGTGCTGCATTAAAAGCAATATTGGTCGCAAGAGATGTTTTACCCATCGAAGGCCGTCCAGCTATGATAATCAAATCAGATTGATGAAGTCCACCTAATCTATCATCTAAATCTCTTAAACCAGTTGGTACACCAACTATTCCTCCCTCATTTTTATATGCTGCTGAAGCCATTTCAATTGTTTGCTTCATAGCATCATCAAATTTTATTAAAGAGGAACTAAAAGATCCCTTTTCAGCTAAATCGTAAAGTAGTTTTTCTGAATTTTCAATAATATTTTGTCCATTACTCTCGAGATCATTTTCTTTAGCATCATCAATTATCTTTTCTGAAATTTTTATTAATTCTCTTCTTACATACATATCATATATTATTTTTGAGTATTCTATCGCCTGCCTTACTGAAGTAGAAAATTTTGTTATTTTAACTAAGTATTCTGGTACATCTAATTCATCTTTTTCATTCTTAAAATAATTTTTTAATGTAATAGGATTTGCAAGCATGCCTTTATAGATCATATTTTCGATAGCATCGAAAATTTTCTGATGCATTGGATCATAAAAATTTATATTTGAAATGATTGTATTAACTTCATCAAATATTTCATTGGTTACTAAAATAGAACCTATGACAGCTTGTTCCGCTTCAATATTGTTTGGTAGTTCTTTGTAGGTTTCTTTTACTATACTTAAGTTATTTTCCATTCAACCTATATTATAGAAAATGATATGTTTTTAAATTTTAAAAAAACCTGTGGATGAATTTGTATAATTATTGAATATTTTCTGCAGAATTTACAATGATCATTATTTCAGCCTCAACTTCTGAGTGCAAAGAAATTTTTACTTTAAACTTTCCAATAGACTTAATTTCATTAATAGGCTGTATCATTGATGGTTTAATTTCAATTTTACTTGTTTCAAAAATTATTTTTGAAATTTCCGTTGGTTTAACTGAACCATACAATTCTTTATTTTCAGTGCTAAGTTTATTAACAAAATATTCTTTTCTATTGATCTTTTCAGAGATTTTTTTAGCATTTTGTTTTTTTTCATCATCTTTTTTTGAAAGATCTGATTTAATTTTTTCAACTTGTCTAATATTATCTTTAGATGCATACAGAGCTTTTTTATTAGCAATTAAAAAATTTCTCGCAAAACCTCTTTTAACATCTATTACTTGTCCAATAGATCCTATTCTTTTTAAATTTTCTAATAATATTACTTTCATTAAATTAACGCTAAGTTTCTCGCTCTTTTTATAGATAAAGCTAGTTCTCTTTGCTTTTTTTGTGAAACATTTGTAATTCTTGACGGGAGAATTTTTCCATTCTCTGAAACGTATTTCTTAAGAAGCTTCACATTTTTATAATCAACTTTTGGAGCACCCTTTATTGATAGTGGGCAGCTTTTTTTAAATTTGTACTTATTTGGTTGAAAGATACTTAATTTTGCAAAATTACTTTGTTTATTTTTTTTGTTTCCAGATTGTTTTTTTGGCATAACTAGTTTTTAGTCTTCTCTTTCTTATCATTTTTTTCAAGATCTTCATTTTTTAAAAAATAATTAGTATCAAGATCAAATTTTTTAACTTTAACTGTTAAATGTCTTAATAATTTTTTATCAATTGCTTCATTTTTCTCTAATTGTTCGATCACTTTTCCATTTCCTTTTATTTTGAAATGTATATAGCTACCTTTTCTATTTTTTTTTATTAGATAAGTTAAGTTCAGTAGACCCCAATTTTCAGTTTTAACTATTTCACCCTCATTTTTTTCGACAATTTTAGAATATTTTTCAGTTAATTGCTTCAGCTCAGCTGGCGAAGTATCTTGTCTTGCTATAATAGTATGTTCGTATAAATTCATAATAATTTTTTAATAAAAAATGAGGATATACTATTATAAACTCTTAATTACAATAGCAAAATAAAGAATAATTAAATAATTTTTTAAATGTTTTCTGTAATTTTTCCAGGTCAAGGTTCACAAATAGTTGGTATGGGAAAAGAGTTTTTTGAAAAACATGAAATTGTTAAAAAATTATTCAAAGAAGCTGATGAGACTTTAGAATTTGGTATTTCAAAACTTATTTTAGAAGGTCCTAAAGATGATTTAGATCTTACAATAAATACTCAACCAGCAATTTTTTTAATAAGCTACTCAATATTCCAAGTAGTTAAAGAAAATTTCAATATAAACTTAAACGAGGCAAAATATTTTGCTGGACATTCATTAGGTGAGTATTCAGCACTATCATGTGCTGGATATCTAAATTTTGCAGAAACTATAAAAATATTAAGAGTTAGAGGAAATGCAATGCAAAATTCAATGCCAAAAGGTGAGGGCAGCATGTTGGCAGTTTTGGGATCAAAAATAGAAGAAGTAGAAAAAATCTTAAAAGATAACCAAAATAATTATGAGGCTCAAATTGCTAATGATAATTCAGATGGACAAATAGTCGTAAGTGGTAAAACAAGAGATATAAAAATCTTTAGTGAATTTTTAAAAGAAAAAAAAATAAAGAATATTAAATTACCGGTCAGCGCTCCTTTTCACTGCAATTTAATGAGTAAAGCTACTGAGGTGATGACAAAAGAACTGCAGAAAATTAAATTCAAACCATCTAAAAATATTTTAATTTCAAATGTCACTGCAGAAGAAATTTCAAACACTGAAGATCTAAAGGCTTTGCTTATAAACCAAATTGAAAGTAGAGTTCGATGGAGAGAAAGTGTGCTTTATATGATCAATAAAGGTGTGAGCCAATTTATTGAAATTGGTCCTGGTAAAGTACTTTCTGGTCTAGTTAAAAGAATTAATAAAAACGTAAAAATTTCTTCAATTAATAGTCAATCAGATATAGAAAGTTTAAATATATGAATGATTTAAAAGAAAAAAATATAATTGTCACTGGCGCAACAGGAGGAATAGGTAATTCTATAATTAAGAAATTATATGATGCTGGAGCAAATATTTTGGCTACTGGAACTAAAAATGAAAAGTTGGAAGAATTAAAAAAAAAATTTGAAAATATTCAAACATTTCAATTTGATATCTCACAAACTGATAAATTAGAAAACTTCATTGAGGATGCTACCAAACAACTTGGTGGAAAACTTGATTGTATCATAAATAATGCTGGTATTACTCAAGATAACTTAGCGATACGAATGACCATAGAAGAGTGGAAAAGAGTGATAGACATAAACCTTACTTCAACATTTTTAATTAGCAAATTTGCTATTAAAAAAATGCTTAAAAATAAAAAAGGTAAGATTATAAATATTACATCTGTAGTTGGACATACTGGAAATTTAGGACAAACAAACTATACAGCTTCAAAAGCAGGAATAGTTGCAATGTCTAAAAGTTTAGCAATAGAGTATGCAAAAAAAAATATTAATGTTAACTGTATATCACCAGGTTTTATCAAAACTGCTATGACAGAAAAAATTGATGATAAATTTAAAGAAGTTATAATTTCAAAGATACCTTCAGCAAGGTTAGGAGAACCCGAAGATGTTGCTAATGCAGTTATTTTTTTAGCATCCCCACAATCTGATTATATAAATGGAGAAACATTACATGTAAATGGGGGCATGTATATGGCTTGACAATCTAAGTAATTAACCTATTAAGGAATTATAATAAAAAAAGGATCAATATGTCAGAAGATGTTTCAAGTAAAGTTAAAAAAATTGTAGCTGATCATTTAGGGATTGATGAGTCTAAAGTAACTGAAGAGTCAAGTTTTATTGACGACCTAGGTGCTGATAGTCTAGATACCGTTGAGTTAGTCATGGCTTTTGAAGAAGAATTTGGTTCTGAGATTTCCGATAGTGAAGCAGAAAAAATTTTAACAGTAGGTGATGCAGTCAAATTTATTGAAGGCAAAGCCAACTAATAAATTTTAAATGCCCTCATCAAAAGATGGGATAATGGTTATTCTGTCCTCTCCATCAGGAGCAGGCAAAACTACATTAGTAAATTTGTTATCTAATCAAGATAACTTTAAAATCTCAATCTCACATACGACAAGAAAGCCAAGACCAGGTGAAATTTCAAATAAAGATTATTTTTTTGTAAATGATGTTGAATTTAAAAGGTTAATTAATAATCAAGAATTTTTAGAATACGCTAAAGTTTTTAATAATTATTATGGGACAACTAGGACTCCGGTTATTGATAATCTTAATAAAGGAAAAAATGTTTTATTTGATATTGACTGGCAAGGCGCTGATCAAATTAAAAATAAAAAACTAGACTACAAATTAATTACTTTTTTCATTTTACCTCCAAGTAAAGAAATTTTATTTGAAAGACTCTCAAATAGAGATATGAAAGATAAACTTATAGTCGAGGAGAGAATGCAACAGTTTGAAAGAGACGTACTTCATTGGATAAACTATGATTATGTAGTCATAAATGATGAATTGAATAATTGCTATATGAAAATTAAAAGTTTAATAGATGCTGAAATTAATAATGGATCAAAAGATTACGATCCTAAATATATTAGAAGTCACGTTGAAAAACTAACTTCTTAAATTCTCAAACTCTTTAGTTAATTTTAGATATGTGTCAAAATCTAAATTTTGAGGCCTTGAGTTTAGATCAATTCCAATTTTTAAAGCAACACTTTCATCACCATTAAATAACTGAAAGTAAGGTTTTTTTATCATTTTTCTTCTATGCATAAAAAATATTCTTGTTATTTTTTCTAAATTTTTTGAATTTTTTAATAAAAAAAATTTCTTTTTTGGTTTAAAGAATAAAACGGTGCTTTTGATTTTTGGCTTAGGTTGGAAACTTAATGGACTTACGTCACAAATCTTTTCAATATCTAATCTCCAATTAGCTAGAATTGTTAATCTTCCATAACTTTTGTTATCAAAATTAGATATTATTCTTTCCGCCACTTCTTTTTGAAACATTAATATGAGAGAATCAAACCATATTTTTTGTTCAAGATTCAATATCCATTTACACAAGATTTCAGTTGAGATATTATAAGGCAGGTTTCCAAAAACTGTTAAAGTTTGATCACTCAGTGAGTTTTCATCAACTCTTAAAATATCTTTGTTAATGACTTTTATTTTATCTTCAAACTTTTCCTTAAGAAGATTTGCTAAATTGTAATCTTTTTCAATCACCAAAACTTTTTTTGGACTTTTTCTTAATATTCCTTCTGTCAAATTGCCTGTACCAGGACCTATTTCAAGGATATTTCTATTTTTTAAATCAAGAATATTTACTATTTTATCAATTATGTTTTGATCAATTAGAAAGTTTTGTCCTAGGCTTTTTTTAGCCCTAATCATCTTTTATCTAAAAATTCTAAGGATCTTATTAAACTAATTGGATTTGAGATATTTTTTCCAATCATTTTTTCGTTCGGACCATGATCTGGTGTTACCCTTAAAAAAGGTAGCCCCATAGTAATATTGATCGCCTCGTATTCAAATAAACTTTTAATGGGTGTCAATACTTGATCATGATACATTCCAATTATAACATCAAATTTTTTCCTATTATCTTTCAAAAAGATAGTGTCTGCAGGAAAAGGCCCTTTTACATTTATTATATTTTTAAAAGTTTTAATAACTGGACTTATAATCTTAATATCTTCATTAAATTTTGATACACTTTCACAATGAGGATTTAATCCTACAACAGCTATTCTTGGCTTAAATCCAAAATATTTTTGATAAAAATTGTCAACAATAATGATTTTTTCTTTAATCCTTTTTTTTGTTATTTTTTTTGCGACTAATTTAATAGGAAGATGTGTTGTAATAGGGCATACGGATAATTTTTTGTTGTAAATTAACATCCCAAATTTATCTATATTAAAATTTTTTGCAATAAACTCAGTTACTCCAAGATATTTTTTTTTTAAAGTTTTAGTTTTATTAATTGGTCCATTAATTATTTTTTTAGTTAAACCCCCTTTTATCAGTTTAAAAGCGACTTTGAAGCAATCATTAACGTAAATATTAGAATTTTTGTCTTTTACATGAACTAAAAAAATTTTCTTTCTTTGAAATTTTCTAGAATAAATTTCATCTAATTTAATTTGCTCAATAAATTTTTTAAATTTGTATTTCTTTGCTTCTTTATTTAAACTTTTTTTATCACAAACTAATATTAAAGGACTTTTAAAAAGTTTTGACTTGAGAGCTTTAAAAAAAATTTCAAAAAAGATACTTTTTTTCTCTCCAGGGACTATTAAAATTGGATTATAACTCACTTATTGTACTATTTAATTTTATTTTATTATAAAAAATATTAGAAAACTTATCTAATTGTTTGGATGTTTCTAACATAATCATTTTATCTAGTTCTTTTTGTTTATCAATTTCTATTACAACCTCCTTAATATCATTAATTTTTAAAATTAAATAATTATTACCAATCTTGATTGGTTTACTATATGAATTTATTTTTAAATTTTCTATTTCACGATTAATCTCTAATGACAGATTATTTTTTTTAACCCAACCTATTTTACCACCTACTTTAGAACTATCACTTATACTGTATAAATTAGCTGTATTTTCAAAGCCATTTGTTTCAATACTTTCAACAATTTCTACTGAGTGTTCTTCTAACGGAATGTTTTGTTTTTTATCAAAAATAATTTCAGATAGATTGTACTCCAAAGATAATTCGTCTTTACTTGTCTTTTCAATTTTATTAATTAAACTATCTTTATCAATTTTAACACTTTTTGAGTATTTTGAATAAATTAAATTTTTCCACTCATTTTCTATTTCAATCTTTTTTTTGAAATCATTTATAGAAATATTATAATCACTTAAATATTTTTCAAATTGAGTTTGATTTGAAAAATCTAAATTTAGGATAACGCTATTTAAGACATCATCTATCTGTGCATTCTGTAAATTTAAGTCTTTGTATTTTAGTATTTCACTTTTTCTGATCATTTCTTTGATTATTGATTTTTTAGCAATTTCTACCAGCTCATTTTTACTTATTTCTTTTAGTCTTGGATTGAGAGCTAAAAGGTAGTTGGACTCTTTCTCAAGATCATAAGAAGTTACTATTTGACCGTTTATTTTCATAACGATTTGTAAATTAATTTTAGAGTAAGAAAAATTGTTAAATAAAAAAAAAATCAAAACTAAAATAATAGTTTTTTTATTCAAAATCATTTTAAATTAGGTGTATTGAATCCACCAAATGGTAAAATTGATAATTTAAAGAAGAGATTTTCAGATGGTTTATAATCTTGATCACTATAATACTCTTTGTTGTACTCTATTGCCGCTGTTAAACAATCATTTTGGAATTGATAAATAAGATTATAATATTCTGTAAAGTTTTTTTCCTTATTTTCTCTAGTTTCAAAAACTAAACTATTTTTATCATTCAATTTATAACTTGTTTTATTTTGTAAATAAGAGATGTTTGAGTTACTATTATTTTCATTCAAATACTCAAATTTTGTAGTTAAATTTTTAAAGTAATATTCAAAACCAAAGAGTTCATAATTTTGATCAACTAAATTGTTTTTTAAAGAAAAATTGTAATCTATTTTAATATTTTCAGAAGGATTATATTCAACAAAACCAACAAAATCTGAGACTTTATCACCTAAGTTAGAATTTGTAGGTAAATCTTTATTTTCCTCAAATCGTAAATTATTTGCAAAACCAAATTTCATTTTTTCATTAAAATTCGATCTATCTGTTTTAGTATACTCATAGCCATAAGTTGCTGAAATTCCTCCCTCATTAACTTCATCTAAGCCCAATCTGTTAATATCGTAGATATTTTCGTAATTTATTTTAACATTATTTTTACGAACATCTTTTGTGTGAGGTACACTTAGATTTAGAGAAAGTTTTGGTGTTAGTGTATTATTGAATAGAGTGGTTTGTTTTTGTAGTGGATAAGAATAATTTGCTTGAAAAGTGGGAAGTAAGGTAACTGAATCCTTATTTTTAAATTTTTCTGAATTTTTAGCCTCGGAGTTTACATTTTTTATTAATAATTTTTGATTATTAGTTAGTCCATTATCAAGGTATTTTAGATTTGAATTAAATTCAAAATTATTTATTAAAACTTTTTCAGTAATATTTGTGTTATAATTTTTATAATATCCATTAGATCTAAATGAATAATTATCATTTATAATTTTTGAAAAGCTAAAATTTGGTACATATTCATATCTATCATTATTTAATTTACTTAGATCTTCGTAAACATCTAAGTTTGTATTAATAGTTTGTTTTTCATTATAAAAACTTACATTAATAGAATTTATAAGATTTGAATTGCTATTTATGATAGGGCTTTCAACTTTATAAGCCTTTAGATAGGTATCATCCGACACTTGCTGTAGTTTTATATCTAGCTCTATATCTTCAAAATTATTGTTTTTATAATTTTTCTTAAAATTATAAAATAAATGTCCTTTAGAATCTACGTCAGATGCAATAAATTGACTCACATCTGCTATGTGGTCAGATTTTATATTTTTTTTCCTAAACTCTGATTGTAACAAGAATTTATCATCATTAAAAAACCTTGGGCTTAAAGTTATATCTTTATCTTGTGCTACAGCTATGAAATACGGTAATTTTAGTGACAATCCAGTAGTACTATTTTCCTGTAATCTTGGGATAAGAAATCCAGTTTGTCTTTTGACTGTTGGATCAGGATGAAAAAATTTTGGAAAGTAGAAAATTTTTTTATCGTAAACTTTTAAACTCGCATTTTTATAATAGATTATTTTTTTTATTTTATCATGCCTAATTTCATCCGCGCTCATTTCCCATGGAGGACATTTTTCTCTTTTTTTACAAAATGTGAAGGTACCCTTTTTGACTACAGTATTTTCTTTATCACTTACTAAACTTCTTCCTTTTAGTCTAGGTTCATTTTCTGAATTTTCATAAATTTTAAAATTTAAACCAATATCTTTTGCAACTATTTCTTTTTTATTTAAATCTAGATATGCGATTTCTAAATCAAATTTGTTTTTATTTTTGTCTAAAATTTTTGTATTATTCAATTTGACAATTTTATTTTTAGTAGAGTAATCAAATCCATTTACTTCGTAAGTATTATCGAATTCATCTGTTATTTTTGTATTACTTTTACTAAAAATTTTTTGGTTATTTACATCATAGTCTATTTTTTCTGAGAAAATAATTAAATCATTAATTTCATCATCAATCCTAACTTTATTAACAAAATTTATTATTCCATCTTTTATATTATATCTGATCGTCTCAGATTCGATTTTGAGATTTAAATCAGTTTTTAAAATATTACCCTGACTCACAATGATTAAAGATTGGTCCTTGAAGTATTTTATTTTAATTCCTTCAATAATAATCTGATCATCTTTTATTTTTGCAATTCCTTTGTTTGCGATTGTTAAATTC
Source organism: uncultured Pelagibacteraceae bacterium (assembly GCA_902539445.1). GTDB lineage: Bacteria > Pseudomonadota > Alphaproteobacteria > Pelagibacterales > Pelagibacteraceae > Pelagibacter. Next base: position 146,094 of record CACBIY010000001.1, on the reverse strand, counting down.
TGACCATCTACAAACTCAATATCTGATGCATCAAATTCTATTTCTTTTGCAATGGCCTTATTTAAGAATAAGATTTGCAAAAGTACCGTTAAGATTATTAAAATATTACTTTTCATTTATTCTTATTAAACCAACTATTGATATTATACCTAAAAAAATCATAGGAAAAAATACAGATAAATAGAGAGGTATTTTATTTGTTAGCCCAAAAACATTAAAAATATTATTTATATAATAAATAATCACAGATAATGAAATACCCAATAAAACATGAAATATATATGGTTTATTTTTTTTTATATTTAACATTATTATTGATGAAATAATTACCAAAATAGTGAAATAAACTGGTAATGATATTATTTTTAGCAAATGTAAATCAATATCTTGAGAAGAATAACCCAAAATTATGTTTTCTTTTTTTATATCTATTAATTGAAATAAATTAAACGAATTGAGATTTCTAAAAGCACTATTAATTTTATCAATATTAAAATGCGAATTAAATATAATAGTTTTATCTAAACGTGATTGACGGTTATCCTTAAATATAATTGGATTTTCAATGATCCATTTATCATTTGTAATGTCAACTTTTTTAGCAAAAATATTTTCTATTAAATCAAAATTACTATTAAATTTTGAAATGAATACATCTTCAAGAAAAGGGTCTTTTTTTGTAGCACCATTTATTATATAAATTTCATTATTGAGCTCATCTTTGATCCATATACCATTATCATTTATGTGTTTAAGATATTTTCCATCTTCAGAATATACATTTTTTATATCAGAATAAATAAATTTTAATTTCGAAGAAATTGGATAATAAATTGTGATTATAAGAACACCAAAAATAAAAGAGCATATCGCTAAAAGTTTGATTAAATAAAGATTATCTAAATTATTTATTCTGATAAGTTCATTTTCTTTCTTTTTTATAAGATCAATAAAAAAAAGTTGTGCTGAAATTAAAATTACAAAAGGAAATATTTCTAGTAGGGTGGTAGGTGCATCAAACATTGCTAACATGAAAGGCAAGTAAAAAGCTGATGTAGATTCGCTCAAAAATGTTATCTCTTCAAAAATTGTTAATGTAAATGATAAAGAGAAAAAAATAGCACTGAGTATTAATAACTTTTTAAAAAATAGAATAATAAAATATTTATCTAATGTTTTAACCATAGCTTATTTTTGAAATTAAAAATTTATAAATCACAAAATAAATTACTATTGGCAAGATTATAACAAAAATAAATAATAATTGTGAAGTTTCTATATATCTCATTAAAATTTCTGATAAAACTAAAATTAAAAAGACATATAAAAAAACTTTTATAATCCTAAAAGAAAAATTATTTTCAATTTTTGAAAATGTAAGTAAAAAACAACAAACTAATGTTAATAGCGGAAAGTACATTGGCTTTATAAATCTTTTATAAATTTCCTGATTTATATTTTTAAGACTTCCGGAGTCACAAAGAAACATTTTTTCTCTGTAACTTATATCTTGCATCAGACTAATTGAACATTCTATGATTTTTCTTGTGGGCAATTCTTGCATTTTGGCAATCTTAATAGTTCTGGACTCAAACTTTGATAAATCATAATCTATCTTATCAAATTCAAAACTTATAAATCTATTATTATTAGTACTTATTATTTTACCTTGTAATAATTTAAAAATTTTTTTATCTCTATTATCTAAAAAACCCTCTTTTGCGTAAATTATTTGATTATCATCAGATTTAAAATCCAATATATTTCCTTCTTGAATATATATATTTTTAAAAGAGTTTTTGTCGGTTTTTTCGTTTATAAAGATAGTTAATCCAGAGACGGTATCTATAAATTTTCCCTGTTTAATTAAATTAGGTAGGAAATCCATACTTGAATTTTTTAAAAATTCTCTTGCTTTTAATTGACTCGATGGAGATATAATACTTCCAATTATAATTTGCAGAAACATTACAATTATTGAGAAATTAACTAAATTAGAAATAAATCTTTTTTTGGTAACACCATTGGTCCAAAAAATAAGAAGTTCATTATTTCTTTCATACTTAATTAATTCAAAAAAAACAGAAATACCAAACACAAAAGGTAGAATTCTGTGAATTATTTTTGGAAAATTAAATAAATTATAATAAAAATAGACAGTAAAATTATGTCCATCATCAATTACAAAATCTAAGTAATTTGCGGCTTGAATTATCCAAACTATTAAACCAATAGTAAATGTAATAATCAGAGCCCTTATAGATATGTCTAAAATTATTTTTCTAAAAAGTATTTTTTCCATTGAAATATAATTGTTTTACTCATATATAGCATTATCTCGTACAGATTGTATTTAATTTTTATGAATATTAAAATTAATTTTAAAAAACAGGTATTAAGTAAATCTAATGCAAATTTGATATTATTTGCTGATGAAAAATTCAATATTACTGGTTTAAAAAAACACATCTCTAATTCAGAGTATTCTTACATTTCAGATATTCTTAAAAAAAAAGATACTAAAAAAAAAATTATAAGTTTTGACATTAGCTCAAAAAAAAAAATAATTTTAGTTTCAATCAAAAAAAATCTTACTAGCTCTGATGCAGAAAATTTAGGTGCCAAATGCTATGATATTTTAAATGAGTTAAAAGAAATACAATATATCGTTAATTCAGACACTATTCCAAAAGGATTAAAAAATATTCTTGGATATTTTTTACACGGAGTAAAACTAAAATCCTATAAATTTGAAAAATATAAAACAAAAAAAAACAAAGGTGATATTTCTATTAATATAGTAGGTAAGAATATTCCTAACAGTAAAGAACAATTAAAATTTAGTTCTATAGAAAAAGGGACTTTTTATACTAGAGATTTAGTATCAGAGCCTGGAAATATTTTACACCCAGATGAATATGCTAAAAGAATTAAAACTTTAAGTAAATTTGGTTTAAAAATAAAAATTTATAATGATAAAGAGTTAAAAAAATTAGGTATGAATACCTTGCTGGGTGTTGGCCAAGGAAGTATTAGAGGATCTTATCTTGTAACAATGGAATGGAATGGATCTAAAGATAAATCTAAACCTTTAGCTTTTGTTGGGAAAGGTGTTTGTTTTGATACTGGCGGTATATCATTAAAGCCAGCTAAGTTTATGGAAGATATGACTTATGACATGGCAGGGTCCGCAGTAGTAGTCGGACTAATGAAAAGCTTAGCTTTGAGAAAAGCAAAAATTAATGCAGTGGGAGTAGTTGGACTAGTTGAAAATATGCCTGGAGGTAATGCGCAAAGACCTGGTGATATTGTTAAGTCTTATAGTGGTAAAACAGTGGAGATTTTAAATACCGATGCAGAGGGAAGATTGGTACTTGCAGATGCACTTACTTATACCGAGGAAAAATTTAAACCAAAGTTTATTGTAGATCTAGCAACTTTGACAGGAGCAATTATTGTTTCACTAGGCTCTGAATATGCAGGTTTATTTTCTAATGATGATAAATTGTCTCAACAATTGATCGAGTCAGGTGAGCATGTTGAAGAGAAGGTCTGGAGGATGCCTTTAAATAAAAATTACGATAAATTGATAGACTCAAAAAATGCAGATATGCAAAATATAAATTATGTTGGTGGAGCTGGTTCTACTACTGCTGCACAATTTCTACAAAGATTTATTTTAAATAAAACTCCTTGGGCACACTTGGATATAGCTGGTATGGCGTTTTCAAAGTACGGTGGAGCTTTAAATTCAGGTGGTGCAACAGGTTATGGAGTTAGATTATTAAACAAACTCATAGAGGATCATTATGAGTAATATTGAACAAACCTTATCCATTATTAAACCCGATGCTGTAGAAAGAAATCTTGAGGGCGAAATTAAAGAAATGTTTAAAAGTAATGGTTTCCAAATTTTTAAAGAAAAAAAAATTCAAATTGAAAAGGCTGAGGCTGAAAAATTTTATAAAGTACATGAAACAAAGCCATTTTATAATGATTTATGTGACTATCTTTCTTCTGGTCCAATAGTTGTTATGATTCTTCAAAAAGAAAATGCAGTAAAAGCAAATAGAGAACTTATGGGAGCTACAAATCCGATAGATGCAGTGGATGGAACTATCCGAAAAAAATACGGGATTTCAATTGATAAAAATTCTGTACATGGATCTGATAGTGCTGAAAATGCTAAAATAGAAATTGATTTTTTCTTCAAAGATTAAAAACTTTTAAAATAGCTTTTGGATAAAGCTTATGTTCTTGAACAAGCACTTTTTTAGCTAGAGACCCCTTTGTTTCATTTTTTGAAATTTTTACTTTTTTTTGTAAAATAATTTTACCTGAATCTAACTTTGAATTAACAAAATGGACAGTGCATCCTGAATATTTTTCATTATTGTTCAAAGCTCTTTGATGAGTATTTAACCCTTTATATTTAGGAAGTAATGAGGGATGAATATTTAAAATTTTACCTCTAAATTTAGTGATGAAATTTTTGGATAAAATAGTCATAAATCCCGCTAGACATATCATGTCAATTTTATGCTCTTTTAGAACAGAAATTATCTGATTTTCAGTTTTATGATTTTTTTTAAAATCAAACACTTTTTTCTTTATATTGTTTATTTTCCCAAGCTTTAAACCTTTAGCTCTAGGGTTATTTGAGATTATTAAATTTATAGAAATTGGTGATTTTCTTGTTTTAGAAAATTTTATTAAAGACTTTAAATTGCTACCGGTACCAGAAATAAAAACTGCAGACTTAATTTTTTTATAGCCAGTTAATTTTACCATAAAGACTTACTTTATTATTATTTTTTGAAATTTTACCAATAATATAGGGCTTATACTTTTTTGAAAAAAATTTATTTATCTTTTTAATATTTTTAGGATTTATTATTATACAAAATCCAACTCCACAATTAAAAGTTTTAAGCATTTCGCTATCACTTATTTTATTCTTCTTAAGCCAATTAAAAATCTTAAGAGGTTTAATTTTATTTAAATCTATTTCTGCGCACAGGTTATTAGGAATAACTCTTCTTATATTATCAGCTATTCCACCACCAGTGATATTGGCACAACCATTTAACAAATTTCTTTTTACAAGACTCAAGATTTCTTTTACATAAATTTTTGTTGGTCTTATTAATTCTTTTTTAAGAAAGGAATTTTTTTTAACATTTACTTTTTTTATTTTCAACAAATGTCTAACAAGTGAAAAACCATTTGAGTGTAAGCCACTAGATGGAATAGCCAAAATTAAATCTCCATTTTTAATCTTATTTTTATTAAGTATATTTTTTTTATTTGTAACTCCAACTGCAAAACCAGCTATATCAAATTTACCCTTCTCATAAGTGTCTGGCATTTCAGCAGTCTCACCGCCAACTAAACTGCATTCTGAAATATCACATCCTTTAAGAATCCCACGAATTATGGATTTCATTTTTTTTAGATCTATTTTATTAATTGAGATATAGTCTAAAAAAAACAAAGGTTTTGCGCCTTGTACAATTAAATCATTTACACTCATTGCAACTAGATCTATTCCAATTGTGTCATATTTTTTTAGTAAGTTTGCGATTTCAATTTTAGTTCCCACTCCATCGGTACAAGCCACTATTTTTGGATTTTTTATATCTTTGGGCAAATCTGAGACAGAGCCAAAGCCACCAATATTATTATTCTTTTTATTGCCTCTTTTTTTTGATGAAATAGTAGATATGAAACTTACAAATTTATCCGCTGCATTAATATTGACCCCGCTTTTTTTATAGGTAAAGAGATTTTTATTCATTAATATAGGTTTTAAATATAAGTATGTATTATATCAAACGTTTATATATTTTTTTTTCTGCCCTAGCTTTAATAATATTTTTCTTTTCCACAGACTCTGTCAAAGCAAAATCTTTTGAAATCAATGATATTGAAATTACCCAACCATTTGAAATAAATTTTGATAAAAATAAAGTAATTGATTTAGGATTTAAGAAAGCTTTTTTTGAATTAGTCTATTCTTTAATCAAATCTTCGGATTTTACAAAAATTGATAATATTAGATTAAATGAAATAAAAGGCATGATTGAAACATTCTCGATTAAAGAAGAAAAATTTATAGATCAAAAATATTTTGTAAACTTAGGTGTCTCATTTAATAAAAAAAGAATTTTTAGGTATTTAGAAAAGAAAAATATTTTTCCATCACAAATACTTAAAGAGCAATTTTTATTTATCCCAATTATCATAAATGAAAATGGAAATAATCTTTCAATTTTTTCAAATAATCCAATTTATATTAATTGGAATAAAACAAATAAAAAGTATCAATTAATTAATTATTTATTACCTTCAGAGGACCTTGAAGATTTAAATCTAATAAAAGAAAAATTAGATGAAATAGAAACTTATGATTTTAATGAGATTACAAAAAAATATTTTTTAAAGAAGTCTATCATTTCTCTTATTTTCAGAGGAAATAATGAAGTGAGAATTTTAACGAAAATTTATTTTGATAAAAATGAGATAATAAAGAATGATACTTTCAAGAATATAGATATAAATAATGAAGCAGATCTAAATATTTTAATCGAGAATTTGAAAAATTTATTTGAAGATACTTGGAAAAAATTTAATGAAATAAATACTTCAATAAAAGTTCCAATTACAATAAAGATTAAAAATGATAATTTGAAAAAATCAAATAATTTTGAACTATTTTTAAATGAAATAGATCTCGTAAGCGACTATTCTGTAAAAAAATTTAATAAAGAATTTGTATTTTACGAAGTTTTATTTAATGGAACAGTTCAAAATTTTATTAATATAATGAAAAATAGAAAATATAATTTAAATACACAAAAAAAAGTTTGGATAATTGAATGAGAGATTTAGATCAGACAATAATCAAATTTGATTATGAAAAAAATTTTAAAAACGACGATTTTTATCTTTCAAAAAGTAATAAACACGTATTTGATTTTTTGAATACATGGCCAAAATGGGAGAGAAATTTTGTGAATGTTGCAGGAGAAAAATTATCTGGAAAAACTCATTTGATGAATATTTTTTTACAAAAAAATAAAGGCATCAAGATAGATAGTAAATCTTTACAAAATGATGATCTAAAAAAGATAAAGATTAATGAGAATATTATAATTGAAAATTTATGTTCAGATGTAGATGAAAAACTGCTTTACAGTCTTTTAAATTTAATTGAACAAGATAATAAATTCATCATTGTTACATCTGTAAAACCAATAGTTAGCATCCGTTTTGATTTAAAAGATTTAAAATCTAGAACAAAAAATTTTATTTTATTAAATATTGAAAAACCAGATGATGAGTTGATATTTGCAATTATATTAAAAAACTTATCTGATAGGCAAATTTCCCTGGAAGATAAATTTATTGAGTTTATTATCAAAAGAATTGAGAGATCGTATAGTAAAATATATGATTTCATATATAAGATCGATCAATTAAGTTTAAAAAAAAAAAAATCTATTGATTTCAAAATTATAAAAGAAGTCTTGGGAGAATAATTGAATAAATTTAGAACTCATAAATGCAACGAATTAAGAAAAGAAAAAGTTGGAGATGATGTAAGTCTCTCAGGTTGGATAAATAAAAAAAGGGATCATGGAAATCTTTTGTTCATAGATTTAAGAGATAACTACGGGATTACGCAGTGTATTATAGACAAAGAAAATTCTAATTTTAAAAAATTGGAAAAAATACAATTAGAGACAGTAATTAAGATTGATGGAAAAGTAATTGAAAGGTCAAAAGACTCAATCAATAAGGAAATCGAAACTGGAGAAATTGAAGTAGTAATCAAAAATTTTAAAGTTCTTGGTGAATGCAAAGAACTTCCCTTACCAGTTTTTACTGATCGTGAATATGCAGAAGAAATAAGACTTAAGTATCGTTTTTTAGATTTAAGAAGAAAAAAAATTCATGAAAATATTATATTAAGATCAAAAGTTATTTCATTTATTAGAAATGAGATGATTAAAATTGGATTTTTAGAATTTCAAACACCAATTTTAACTTCTTCAAGTCCTGAGGGAGCAAGAGATTTTTTAGTGCCAAGTAGATTAAATCCTGGAAAATTTTATGCTCTTCCACAAGCACCTCAACAATTTAAACAATTAGTAATGGTTTCTGGTTTTGATAGGTATTTTCAAATTGCTCCTTGCTTTAGAGATGAAGATGCAAGAGCTGATAGAAGTCCTGGTGAGTTCTACCAATTAGATTTAGAAATGTCTTTTGTTGATCAAGAAGATGTATTTGATGTAGTAGAAAAGTTATTTGTTAACACTTTTAAAAAATTTTCAAAAAAGAAATTGTTATTTAATCAATTTCCTAGAATTTCTTTCAAGGAAACGATGCTAAAGTATGGAACAGATAAACCAGATTTAAGAAATCCATTGATTATAAATGATATTACTGAAATTTTTTTAAGAGAAGATGTCTCTTTCGAAATATTTAAAAAACTAGTTAAATCTGGATCTAAAGTAAGATGTATTGTTACAAAAAATACAAAAGATAAACCTCGAAGTTTTTTCGATAATATTGATAAATGGGCCAAAGAGCAAGGAGCATCAGGTCTTGCTTACTTTACGATTGAAAAAGAAAAAGAAATTTCAGCAAAAGGTCCTGTAGGCAAATTTTTTTCAAAAGACTCTCTAGATGAAATTATGAAAAAAACAAATGCAAAAGTAGGTGATAGTATTTTTCTTGCTTGTGGTAATCAAGAAGAAGTTGAAAAGATTACTTCTTTAGCTAGAGATAAAATTGGACAAGATTTAGGTATTATCGATGAAAATGTTTTTGCATTCTGCTGGATCGTAGATTACCCTATGTATGAAATAGATAATCAAACTAAGAAAATTAAATTCAGCCATAATCCTTTTTCAATGCCACAAGGAGATATCAATAAAATTAACTTTGATAAACCATTAGAAATTCTTGCATACCAATATGATATTGTTTGTAACGGCATAGAGTTGTCATCAGGCGCCATAAGAAATCATATTCCAGATCTTATGTATAAACTATTCGATATTGCAGGTTATTCAAAATCTGATGTTGATAAAAAATTCAGCGGTATGATAAATGCACTAAGTTATGGTGCACCCCCACATGGCGGTATTGCTCCTGGTATTGATAGAATAATTATGTTATTGGCAAATGAAAAGAATATTCGAGAAGTTACAATGTTTCCGATGAATCAAAATGCGCAAGATTTAATGATGAACGCACCATCCAGTGTAAGTGAAAATCAACTGAAGGAATTAAATTTATCAATAAAAAATAAAAAATAATTATTTTTTACCTTTAAGGCTTATTTTAACATCAGATAAATCTACTAGGTTTTTTTTATAATTATTTCTTACAAATCCTTTACTCGTAATATCTTTTACTATCTTCAATAATTGATTTTGTTCATCAGAATCTTTCTCATCTGAAGAAAAAGCATCTAAATTACCTATTGAAGGAGTATGTGCTAAATCCTCTCTATTAAGATAGGATATTGCAAGTTCTCTAAATATATAATCTAGAATTGAAGATGCACTTAAGATTCTATCATTACCATTAACTTTACCTGAGGGTTCAAATTTAGTACCTATAAAAGCACTTACAAACTCGTCTAACGGGACACCATATTGAAGACCAAGTGATACAGCTATTGCAAAATTATTCATTAAAGCTTTTACTAGCTCACCTTCTTTACTAGTATCAATAAAGATTTCACCAATCTTACCATCTTCATATTCACCTGTATGTAAATAAACTTTATGGTCACCAATTGTTGCTTTTTGAATATAACCTTTTCTTCTGTCTGGCATACTAAATCTTTTTCCAGATTTATCTGATTTTGAAAAAGATTGAGTAACGATTTTCTCTACACTTGTAGTTTTGTTCTCATTCTGAGCTTGAACTAAATCAATTTTTTTGTTTTGATCATTCTTTTTATTATTGGGATCAAGGCTCTTTGTTTTTCTGTTATCTAATTTTACGTCTAGAACTTCAAATTTTCCATCGTCTCTTTTTTCGAGATTTTTGAGCTCTGTTTCATTAATGTCATCTAGATAATGATTTACCTTAAAAGTGCATGTATAATAAGTTTCTACAAGATATTTTGCCATTTTTAATGTTCCTTAATTTAAATTTGAACTTTGAGTCTTTTTACTTATATACATTTACATATTTTAGTCTAATTTAATTTATACAATTTAAAATTGAAATTTAAAAATTTTGTATGTTGACTTTTTTAAAAAAAATTTTCACTTGGTGGAATCGTGATACATTCGGTACTAGAATCAAAACTGTTTTATCTGGTAAATTTATTGGATCAGATGAGTATGGAAATAAATACTATCAAAACAAAAAAGGGAAAAGATGGGTTATCTATGCGGATGAGATTGATGCATCAAAAATTCCAGTTGAATGGTATTCTTGGATACATTTTATGCCGAATAAAATTGAAAATATTCATAAATTAGAAAAACATGGGTGGCAAAAACCTCATCAGCCAAACCTGACTGGTACTGACTCAGCTTATTATCCAAATAAGAACAATAAAGATGCAACTGAAAAAAAATATAAAAGTTGGAAATAATTTAATCTTATTTTTATTTATATATTCATTAATTATATTTTTTTTTACATTAAAGATTAATGCAGAAATTAATCTTGATGGAAATAATACCGATATAAAGGTATTAGATAAGATTAGTTCTAAGAATGAGTTAATTAAATTAGTAAATGATAAGGAGTTTATTTATAAAGATTTAGCAATCAAAAGTATAAAATGCACAGACTCCAAATTTGATGATAACCCTGAGGTCAAAGCATATATTCAAGTAAGAGATTTAACAAAAAAAGATAGAAATAATGTTTTTGTTTTCAATGGATGGATGTTTTCATCAAGCCCCTCTATAGTACCTTTTGATCATCCAGTTTATGATATTTGGCTTGTTGGTTGTTACTAAAGTATCTTGTCTTTATCTAACCAACTGACATTGAAATCAGAGTTGATAAATTTCTTATGATTAAGCAATTTTTTATGTAAAGGAATTGTTGTTGTAATGCCCTCTATTACAAACTCATCTAAAGATCTATTCATTCTTTGAATCGCTTCTAATCTGTTCCTACCATGACAAATTAACTTACAAATCATACTATCATAATAGGGAGTCACTCTATAACCTTGATATATTGCACCATCAACTCTAGTTCTGAAACCTGAGGGTTGGTGACACATGCCAATTAATCCTGGGGATGGTTGGAAATTTTTACTAGCGTCTTCAGCATTTATTCTACATTCTATTGCATGCCCTCTTGGGTTTATATCACTTTGGTTTAAAGCTGTTTCTCCTGAAAATGCTATCCAAATTTGTTCCTTAATAATATCTATGCCTGTTACCATTTCAGTAACAGGATGTTCAACCTGAACTCTTGTATTCATTTCAAGAAAATAAAATTTTCCATCTTCATAAATGAATTCAACAGTTCCAGCACCTGTATAGCCAATTTTTGATACCATCTTTACAGTTTTTTCAAAAAGGTCCTTTCTTATTTCATCATTTAAAACAGGACTTGGCGTTTCCTCAATCAATTTCTGATGTCTTCTTTGAACAGAACAATCTCTTTCATGAAGATGAATAGTTTTATTTTTTCCAGCTAAAATTTGAACTTCGATATGTCTTGGATTTTGAAAAAATTTTTCTATGTAAACTTCATCATTACCAAAATATTTTTTAGCTTCAGATTTTGCAGTCAAAAACAAAGTCTCAAATTCTTCTTCTTTAAAGACGATTTTCATACCTTTTCCACCACCACCGCCAGAAGCCTTAATTAGAACTGGAAAACCAATTTTTTTACATAATTCTTTAGCTTCTTTAACATCTTTAACTCCACCCTCAGATCCTTCAATAACTGGTAAACCATTTTCTTTTGCAATTTTTTTTGCTTGTATCTTGTCTCCCATCATCTCAATTAATTTTGATGATGCACCTATAAATTTAATATTATTATCTTCAAGCGCTCTCGCAAAATTAGCATTTTCTGAGAGGAAACCATAACCAGGATGTACAGCTTCCGAATTAGTAATTTCAATTGCAGAAAGTAAAGCCGGGATATTTAAATAACTATTTGCTGGTTGGTGAGAACCTATGCAAACACTTTCATCTGCCATTCTTACATGCATACTTTCTTTATCTACGTCTGAATGAACAGCAACTGTTGAAATTCCCCACTCTTTACAGGCCCTTATAATTCTGACCGCAATTTCTCCACGGTTAGCTATCAAAATTTTTTTAAACATTAATCAAGAATTAATAAATTTTGTCCAAATTCTACAGGTTGACCATCATCAACACAAATTTCCTTAACAACTCCATCAGCTGTTGACGGTACATGGTTCATAGTTTTCATAGCTTCTACAATCATTACCGTGTCTCCTTTTTTTATCTTTTTTCCAACTTCAACAAATTTTTTCGCACCAGGTTCGGGTGCGTGATATGCTGTTCCTATTATTGGTGATTTAATCTCAATTCCTTTTTTAATTTTTTCTGATGAATTAATGTTTGAGCTATTTACATCAGTTTTTGGACTTGGAATATTTTGATTATTTATAGAGATATTATTCTTAGAAACTTTAATCTTAGTGTCTTTTTCAGTGTATTCTAACTCAGTAAGATTAAATTCTTCTAAATAGTCACTAAGTTCCTTAATGATTTTTTTATTAATTTTCATTTCGTAAAAGCTTTTGCATTGAAATTATGGCTAAAATATAACCATCAGTACCCAAACCAAAAATACCACCTGTAACTACGTCACTTATTAATGATTTATGTCTAAATTCTTCACGTTTGTAAATATTTGAAATATGTAGCTCGATGATTGGTTTTTTAAAAATACTTAAAGCGTCTCTAATTGCAACTGATGTATGCGTAAATGCTGCCGCATTAATTATCATTCCATCAAAATTTTTTCTAGAATTCTGTATCAAGCCAACTATTTCACCCTCAATATTTGATTGAGAAAAATCAGCTATTAAACCCAATTCTTTTGATTTATTTAAACAAATTTCTTTTAATTCTTCAAAAGTAGTTGATCCATATTGTGATTGTTCTCTTTCACCTAATAGATTAAGATTTGGACCATTAATTATAATTATCTTATTATTCATTTAACATTTATATACGATGAAAAAAAAAATAAAAATAAAAATAAACGGTAAAGTAAATAAAATTGACGATAAAACTAAATTATCCGATTTATTTAAAAATTTAAAAGTCCCTTTGAAAAAAGTTGCCATTGAATTAAATAGAGAAATAGTGGATAAAAAAAATCTTAATAAAATCAATTTAAAAGCTAATGATAAAATTGAAATTGTTCACTTTATTGGAGGTGGTTAGTTTTGAAAAAAGATAATCTTATAATTTCAAAAAAAAAATTTAATTCTAGATTGATTGTAGGTACCGGTAAATATAAAAGCATGGTTGAATGTGCTAAGGCAATTAAGATATCTGGAGCTGAAATTGTAACTGTTGCTGTTAGAAGAGTAAATATCTCTGATACAAGTAAACCTTTGTTAATGGATTATATAGATCCAAAAAAAATAACTTATTTACCTAATACTGCCGGATGTTTTAATTCAGATGAAGCGTTAAGAACACTTAGGCTTGCAAGAGAGATCGGAGGATGGAAATTAGTAAAGCTTGAGGTTTTAGGTGATAAAGATAATCTATTTCCTGAGATGATAGAGACACTAAAATCTACTGAAATTTTAACAAAAGAAGGTTTTAAAGTTATGGTTTATTGCAATGATGATCCTCTAATGGCAAAAAGGTTAGAAAATGCTGGAGCCGCAGCTATAATGCCACTTGCAGCACCAATAGGATCTGGTCTTGGAATTTTAAATAAAGTTAATATTCAAATTATCAGAAATCAAACAAAATTACCTTTAATTATAGATGCTGGTTTAGGACAAGCATCTGATGCAACAATTGCAATGGAGTTAGGATGTGATGGTGTCCTAGTTAATACAGCGATAGCAAAAGCAAAAAAACCATTTGAAATGGCAAAAGCTTTTAAAAATGCTGTAATTGCTGGAAGACAATCCTTTTTATCTGGAAGAATTGAGAAAAAAGTTATGGGTAGCGCTTCCTCCCCAAAAAAAGGTATTATTTAGTTTTTTTATAAAACTTTCTTTTTCTGTAAGTTTTTTTTCTCTTTTTTATATCAATTATCTTTTTATCTTTAGTTAAATCATCAAGGTTTTTAAGTTTTTCAAAATATTCTATAAGCTCAATTGTTTTTTTAGATTTATTTTTAATATCAATAATATATTCAGGAATAATTAAATTATCGTCTGAAATTATATCTATTTTCATTTTGTTTTTTTTTTCAAAATAAGTTAAATCCTCAATAAAGTTTTCTTTTAAAAAAGATGAAATTTTATCACATACTCTTAACTCTACAAATTTAGCTTTATTTAGAATAGCTTTCAATTCGACTAATTTTAATATTTTTTGAGCAAAGGATTCATCTGTCAAAGCAACTTTCCATTTGACAGCACTTTCTCTAAGTCTTTGTCTTGACATTTCTAGTAATCCGAAATTACTAATCCTTCCAATTTGAATTCTTGCTCTATCAGATCTACATTTCTCTTTTAGTCTCCTTTCAACCATTTTTCTGTTTCCGAAACTCAACATATCTATAAAGTCGATAATAATTAGTCCTGAAAGGTCTCTAATTTTAATTTGTCTCGCAATCTCCTCTGCTGCTTCTAAATTTGTGTCTAATGCAGTACTTTCAACATTTTTTTGTTTTATTGAACTTCCTGAGTTTATATCAATTGAAACTAATGCTTCTGTGGGGTTTATCACTAGATAGCCACCAGAACTTAGTTTTATTTCAGTATCAAATATTTGATTTAATTTTTGTTCAATACCCTCCGCAAAGAATAGTGGAGTTTTTCCTCTATACTTTTTAATTTTTTTAACTTGAGAAGGCATAAGCATTTTCATAAAATTTTGTGCTTTTTTATATCCCTCGTTACCCTCTATTACGATACTTTTAGTGTTTTCATCGTACATGTCTCTCAGAGTTCTATTTATTATCTCACTTTCTTGATGAATTAGCGAAGGTGCAATTGCATTGATTGCATTATCCTTAATCTGGTTCCAAGATTTTAAAAGAGTTTCTAGATCATGATTAATTTCATTTTTAGTTTTATTACTACCGGCAGTTCTCACAATCAATCCCATCTCTTTGGGTATTTCGATTTCATTTAGAATTGATCTAATTTTTTTTCTGTCTGCTGGATTGAAAATTTTTCTTGATATACCACCCCCTTTCGGAGTGTTTGGCATTAGAACAATATATTTACCAGCGATAGAGATGAAGGTACTAAGTGCTGCACCCTTTTGACCTCTTTCATCTTTAATAACTTGAACAAGAATGACCTGGTTTGGTTTAATTACCTCTTGAATTTTATATCTTTTAAATTTATTTCTACTTGCAACCTTTTTCTCTTTATTATCAAAATCTTTTTCTTTTTCCTCATTTTCTTTTTTCTCTATTTCAATGGGATCATCAACTTCTAGTTTGCCTTCTGCTAAATTTTCCTCCTCTTTTTGCTCAACTTTTTTTGATAATTCTTCCCTTAATTTTTCTTCCTCTTCTTTAATTCTTTCCAGGTCGCTTTTTGGTATTTGATAATAGTCTGATTGAATATCATTGAAAGATAAGAAACCATGACGCTCTCTACCAAAATCGATAAAGGCAGCTTGTAAGGATGGCTCAATTCTACTAACTTTACCTAGATAAATATTATTTTTTATAAGGTTATTTTTTGAACCTTCATATTCATAGTCTTCAATATTATCTTTTGATTTAAGAACAACCCTAGTTTCATTAGGATGCGAAGCATCAATATATAAATTTTTTTCCATAATTTTAAGTTTAAGTATTTCATTTAATGTTTATTTTTTTAAAATTTTGTTCAATAATAATGCCTTATCTTTAACAAATTCCTATATATAATTAAATCAAAATGACAAAGTTGTTCAAAAATATTTTAATTCTTTTTTTTAGCATTTCCTTGATAACAGTGATCGTAATTTTTGGCATTTTATGGACTTTTTCTAACAATATTCCAGATTATAAATTTCTTAAAAATTATAAACCACCAGTTTCAAGCAAAATGTACTCTGGAGATGGAGATCTAGTCGCTGATTTTTCTAAAGAAAAAAGGATTTTTGTTCCTTATAGCGCAATACCTCCAAATGTTATTAATGCCTTTTTATCTGCTGAAGATAAAAATTTTTTTACTCATCCTGGTGTTGATGCAAAAGGTGTTCTGAGAGCAACATTTAATAACATAACAAATATTATGACCTCAAAAAGACTTGAGGGAGCTTCTACAATAACCCAACAGGTTGCAAAAAACTTTCTATTAACAAATGAAGTTAGCATTAACAGAAAAATTAAAGAGGCAATTTTAGCCTTTAGAATAGAAAGAGCTTTAAATAAAGAAAGAATTCTAGAATTATATCTTAATCAAATATATTTAGGTAGTGGGGCTTATGGTGTTGCTGCCGCAAGTTTAGAATATTTTGATAAGTCAATTAAAGAACTAGATTATGCTGAGTCAGCATTGTTAGCTGCTTTACCAAAAGCACCTAGTAAGTACAACCCTTATAACAATATTGATTTAGCAAAATTTAGAAGAGATCTTGTTTTGAAAAATTTGAATCAAAATGGATTTTTAACTTTTGAAAAATATAATGAGTATAAAAATCAAAATATAAACTTAAAAAAAAAGAAAAAAATTTATTTAGAGGATGCGCAGTATTATATCGAAGATGTTAGAAAAAATATAATAGATAAACTTACTTATGAGAAAGTTTATAAACAAGGATATAACATCAACACCCCAATCGATTTAAACTTACAAAAAATTGCAACTGAATCTTTGAGAAATGGTCTTATTTCTTATGATCGAAGAAAAGGGTGGCGTGGACCAATATCTAATATTAAATATAATGAAAATTGGCACAACAGTGTAGATAAAAAATATAAATTAGAGAATTCCATTAATTGGGAAATAGCTATTGTTAAAGAAATAGGTCAATTTCAAACAAAAATTGAAACTCTAAACAAATCACCTGGTTTAATAAAATATAATGAAATCTCATGGACCAAAAAAGAATTTGAAGATTTACTTAAAGTTGGTGATTTAATCTATGTTAATAAAGTTAAAGACAACTTCTATAGTCTAAAACAACTCCCAAAAATAAATGGAGGCATTGTTGTAATGGATCCTTACACCGGACGTGTTTTAGCTTTAAGTGGAGGATTTAGTTTCAAATCTAGTGAATTTAATAGAGCTACCCAAGCACTAAGACAACCTGGTTCAGCATTTAAACCATTTGTGTATGCTTTAGCGTTAGAAAATAAATACACTCCATCATCTTTAGTACTTGATGCACCTCTAGTTTTAGATCAAGGGGTTGATTTAAAAAAATGGAAGCCAGAAAATTATGGTAAAAAGTTTTATGGGCCCTCTACACTTAGAGTGGGGCTTGAAAAATCAAGAAACTTAATGACTGTAAGAATTGCTCAAAACTTGGGTGTAGATAAAGTAGCAAAATTTTCTAAAGAATTAAAAATATATGATGACCCTGAAGAATTACTATCAATTTCCCTAGGATCAGCTGAAACAACTCTTTTAAGTCTAACTTCAGCTTATTCATCATTTGTAAATGGTGGAAAACTAATAAGTCCTATAATTATAGACAGAATTCAAGACAGTGAAGGAAACACAATAATTAATAATGAAAATAGGAAGTGTATGAATTGTGACAAGATTTCATTCACTGGTAAAGATTATCCTTTAATAGAAGATAATTATGAGCAAGTAATGTCTGAGCAAACAGCGTATCAAGTAACCACAATTTTAGAAGGAGTAATTAAAAGAGGAACTGGTAAAAAATTAAAAGATTTACAATTAAATTTAGCTGGAAAAACAGGAACTACAAATGAAAATACAGATGCATGGTTTATAGGTTTTACATCAAATTTAGTGATTGGTGTTTATGTTGGAATGGATAATCCAGAACCATTAGGTAAATTTGAAACTGGATCGAAAGCTGCATTACCAATTTTTAGAGAATTTATCGAAAAGGCAATCAAAAAATCTGATGCAAGACCTTTTAAAGTTCCAGAAAAAATGACATTAATGGTTGTTGATCCGTTAACTGGAGAAAAAGCTAAATTTAACTCTAAAAATACAATTATTGAAGCTTACAAAAGTAAAAATGTTTTAAATGGAAAAGTATTGTATTCTAATAATAATAGATTCGATACAAATAATATACTAAAGTTTTATTAATGGACGATAAATATTTAGATCTAAAAAAAGAAATCGAAAAAATTAATCAAAGAGTTAAGGAGTATCTTTGAAAAAAATAAGATTTACTCGAAACTTGAACATATAGATAAAAAAATGCTTGGTGCCAATTTTTGGCAAGATAAAGCAGACTCTCAAAAAACAATTAAGGAAAAAAAACTTTTTGAGGATTTGATTAATTCTTACGAAGACTCAATTAATCAACTTAAGGATTTAGATGACCTTTACTCTTTAGCTACAGACGAGAATAATCTTAATGTAAAAAAAGAAGTTATGGAAAGTATTAAAGAATTGAGATCAAAAGTTAAGAAAAATGAAATAAGATGTTTTCTATCAGATGAGGCAGATTCATTTGATTGCTATGTAGAAATTCATGCCGGTGCTGGTGGCACAGAAAGTCAAGATTGGGCCAATATGTTAAGAAGAATGTATATGAAATGGTCAGATGACAAAAATTACAAATGTAATTTAATAAGTGAACATAAAGGCGAGGAGGCAGGAATAAAATCCTCTACCATAAAAATTCAGGGGGATTATGTGTTTGGATGGCTTAAAAAGGAGTCTGGAATTCACCGTCTTGTAAGAATATCTCCTTTTGACTCAGGAGCCAGAAGACACACTAGTTTTGCAAGTATTTGGGTTTATCCAGTCGTTGATGAAAATCTAAACATTGAAATATTAGATAAAGATTTGAGAATTGATACTTATCGCTCAAGTGGCGCTGGTGGTCAACATGTTAACACAACTGACAGCGCTGTTAGGATAACACATATTCCATCAAAAATAGTCGTGCAATGTCAAAACGAAAGGTCTCAACATAAAAATAAAGAAACCTGTATGAATATGTTAAGAGCAAGACTTTATGACTTTGAAATGAAAAAAAAAGATGAGGCAAATCAAAATAATGAGGCTTCTAAATCTGATATAGGGTGGGGACATCAAATTAGATCATATGTGCTTCAACCTTACAGATTGGTAAAAGATAACAGGACAAACTTTGAAAGCACAAGCCCAGATAAAGTTTTAGATGGCGACATCGACGCTTTTTTAGAGAAATCTTTATATCAAATTAAATGAAAAAAATAATTTTTAGATTTTTAATATTCACATTATTACTAATCTTTGGTTCTATTATTTACTTAAGCACTATTGGTATAAAAACAGATGTTTTTAATGATCAAATATCTAAAGAAGTTAAAAAAATTGATAATCAATTGGAGCTAGATTTAGATAAAATAAGTATCATCTTAGATCCTTTTAAATTTAAATTAATGTTAAAAACTGTTGGGGCAAATTTAAAGAATAGAAATAAATTAATTAAACTAGAGAGTATCAAGTCTAATATTGATATTAAAACATTCATAAATAAGAAATTTTCGCTATCTGAATTAGATATAACTACTAGGACAATCGAAATTAAAAATTTAATTTCATTTATAAGATCTATTAAGGATAGCCCTCAAATTTACATATTAGAAAAGTTTGTGAAAAAAGGATATTTGATAGCAGACATAAATCTTAAATTTGATCAAAAGGGTAATATTAAAGATGATTTTATTATAAAAGGATTTGTAAAAGATGGTGAGGTTAAACCTTTAAAAAAAATAAATTTATCAAAAATAAGTCTTATTTTTAATCTTCAAAATAATAAATTTGAATTTAAAGATATAAATTTATCATATGATAATAATGATTTGACCTTTCCAGAATTAAATATCAAAAAACAAAAAAATAAATTTTTAGTTTCAGGCAAAAATAATAGTAAAAATTTAGTTTTAGATAATAAAAAGATTAATCAATTATTAAATATCGATTTTTATAATCTAAAAATCAAATCAGCCGAGTTTGATTTATCTAATACTTTTTCATTTAAAATTAATAATAAATACAAGATAGATGATTTTAAGATTGACTCCTTAGTGAATTTAAAAAATTCCAAAGTTGTAAGTTCAAAAAATTTGAAAGAGTTTTTTCCAGAATTAAAAGACATAATTGAGTTGTCAGATCACCAAATACAAATTGAATATAAAGAAAATTTACTAAGTATCATCGGTAATGGAAATATTTTAATCCAAAAAGAAAAAGATAATATTAAGTATAATTTTTCTAAATCAAAAAAAAACTTAAAATTTGATACTTCATTAGAAATCAAGAAAAACCCATTTCATCTGAATTTTTTGAATTATGAAAAAAATCAAGATAATAAATTAAAAATAGTTATTCTTGGAGTTAAAAATCTTTTATCAAATGAAATTAATTTTAGGAATATCTCAATAAAAGAAAAAAATAATAAATTTGAAATTCAAAACTTATTATTATCGAAGAAATATAAAATTAAATCTATTAGTGATGTAGATTTAAGTTATTTTGATAATGACTTATTAAAAAATGATTTATCAATCAAAAAAAGAGATAAAGATTATTTATTAAAATCTAATAGTTTTAATGCCAGAAAAATTATAGATGATTTATTGAAAGATGATAAAAATCCGAAGAGCAAAAAAATTTTTTCTAAAAATTTTAAACTAAATATAAATATAGAAGAGGCATTTCTTGACAAAGATCATCCAATAGAAGATTTAGGTGGATATTTAACATTCAACAATAATGAAGTAACTGATGCCAATTTAGCTGGAGATTTTTCCGATAATCAGAGGATTAATTTAACTATTAGATCTACTTCAAATGAGAAAGTTACAACTCTTTATTCTGATTTAGCTAAGCCTTTTGTCAATAGGTACAAATTTATTAAAGGTTTTGAGGAAGGTAACTTAGATTTTTATTCTATTAAACAAAACGATGTTTCTAATTCAAAATTAATAATTGATAATTTTAAAGTACAAGAAGTACCAGCTTTAGCAAAATTGTTAACATTAGCATCTCTTCAAGGTATCGCTGACTTATTAACTGGCGAGGGAATAAGATTTACAGATTTTGAAATGAAATTTTCCAATAAGAATGATTTTATGAGAATAGAAGAGTTATATGCCATCGGTCCCGCTATTTCTTTATTGATGGAAGGATATATTGAAAGTGATGATTTGATTAGTCTAAGAGGAACTATGGTTCCAGCAACAACAATTAATAGAACTATATCCTCAATTCCTCTTCTTGGAGATATTCTAGTAGGAAAAAAAGTTGGAGAAGGTGTTTTTGGTGTGAGTTTTAAGATAAAAGGTCCCCCAAACAAATTAAAAACAACTGTAAACCCTGTGAAAACTCTTACACCAAGATTCATTACAAGAACTCTTGAAAAAATAAAAAAAAATTAGTTTATTTCAACTTTGATATGTCTTTTCTTACCCAAGGAGAGTTTAATTGTATTATCTTCAAATAATTTTTCACTGATTATTAGTTTCTCATCATTAATAATTTGATTGTTAATTCTAACACCACTACCTTTAATCAATCTTCTTATCTCACTTTTAGATTTTTCTAACTTGGAAAGAATTATTAAATCAACAATACTTAACTTATCATTCAATTGATCTTTTTTAATTGAAACAGAAGGTAATGCAGAACCCATTGAATTTTCCGAAAAAGTTTTTTTTGCTGTTTCTTCACTTTTTTTCGCTTCTTGTTCACCATGAAGCATAGAAGTGGTTTGATTTGCTAAAACAATTTTTTGTTCATTAATATTTTTTTCTTTAATTTTCTCTATTTCATCAATACTTAAATCTGTGAAAAATTTCATGAATTTCGACACATCTCTATCATCTATATTTCTCCAAAATTGCCAATAATCGTATGGTGACAAAAATTTTTCATCCAACCATATTGCTCCATTTTCAGTTTTTCCCATTTTAGCACCTGTCGCTAATGTGATTAAAGGAGTAGTTAAACCATATGTTTGTTGATTAGAATGTCTTTTAATCAAATCTACGCCATTAATAATATTACCCCATTGATCAGATCCACCGATTTGCAATGCACAATTTTCTTTTTTATTAAGTTCTAAAAAATCGTAAGCTTGTAAAATCATATAATTAAATTCCATGTAACTCAGAGATTGTTCTCTATCCAACCTTGTTTTTACACTTTCAAACGTTAACATTTTATTTATTGTAAAATGTTTTCCAATATCTCTCAAAAAAGAGATGTAATTTAAACCTTTGAGCCAATCATAGTTATTTACGAATATTGGTTTAATATTTTTATCACTTGTATCTAAAAATTTTTTTAAAATTCTCTCAATATTTTTAGAATTTTTTTCAATTTCATCTTCACTTAAAATTTTTCTTGTTTTATCTTTGCCGGAAGGGTCTCCAATTCTTGTGGTTCCTCCACCTAATAATACAATTGGTTGGTGTCCATGTTTCTGGAGCATTCGTAAACACATAATTTGTAGGAGACTGCCAACATGTAAACTTTCAGCTGTACAATCAAAACCAATGTAGGCTTTAATCTTTTTTTTATCCAATAATGAAGATAACTCATTTTCATCAGTACATTGATAAAAGTAGCCTCTGTCTTTAAATTCTTTTAAAAATTTATTCATAAGCGTATAATTCTACAATATACAAATTTTGTTAAAAAAAAATAATAATGAAACAAAAGATATTTACCTCAATAGGTTTGATGAGCGGTACATCAATGGATGGAGTGGATTTGTCTGTAATAAAATCTGATGGTTACGATCAATTTTCCAGTATTTATGATACTTATAAAGAGTTTGATGATGGACTTTACAAGCAATTAATTAGTTTAAGAGATAAAATTAGCAATTTTACAGACTTAAAAACTCATTCTATAGAGATCAATGAAGTAGAAAAAAAATTTACATTATTCAACAGCCACTTAATAAATCAAGTGATTGGAGAGATTAATGAAGATATTGATTTAATAGGTTTTCATGGCCAAACAGTCTTCCATAATCCAAAAATTCAAATTTCAAAACAGTTAGGAGATGGAAGACTTTTATCTAGTTTATTTAAAAAAATTGTAATCAACAATTTTAGACAAAATGATTTAAATCATGGAGGTCAAGGGGCTCCACTTACACCAATATTTCATAATTTGATTTCAAAAATTATCCAAAAAAATTTTAAACTTAAATTACCAATAAACATAATTAATATCGGAGGAATTACAAATATCACTCAAATCAAAGAAGATATAAATAATTCAATAAAATTTTTTGCTTATGATGTGGGCCCAGGAAATTGTTTGATAGATGATTGGGTAAGAAATAATAAAGATTTAAAATTTGATAAAGATGGAAATTATGCAAATATTGGAAAAGTTGATGATCTAATTTTAAATCAAGCAATAGATAACTTTGAATTTAAATCTTACGAAACTTCTTTGGATGTAAAAGATTTCGATACATCATTTGTAAAAGGTTTGTCATTTGAGGACGGGTGTGCGACTTTAACAAAATTTACTGCATATTTAATTGCTGACGGTTTGAGAAAAATTAATAAACAAAATAGCATTAATCCATATCATTATATAATTTGTGGAGGAGGGAGAAAAAATAAATCTTTGATGCAATCGATTGAAAATTATTTGGTAAACAAGAATATAAATATAAAAGATATAGATGATTATAATTTTGATGGTAATTTTATCGAGTCCCAAGCCTTTGCCTATCTAGCTATAAGATCATATTTAAAATTACCAATCTCATTTCCAAGTACTACAAGAAGTAAAACAGCTATTTCAGGTGGTGATATTTTACAAAACTTTTAATAAAGCGCAGTTTCTTTTTTAATATACTTATTCAAACATTTATTTAATTCAGGCTCACTTTTTGTAAAAAAATGATTTGCTTCAGATATAGTTTGAAATTCTACTTTTATTCCTTTTTGTGCGCTAAGTTTATTATCTAAATCTTTAATAAATTCAAAAGGCACTAATTCATCTTTTTTTCCATAAACCATTAATCCAGATGATGGACAAGGTGATAAAAACGAAAAATCATAAACATTTGGCTGTGGTGAAATTGCAATAAATCTATTTATCTCAGGTCTTCTCATTAACAACTGCATTGCAATTAAAGAACCAAAAGAAAATCCTGATACCCAACATTGTGAATTGTCAAAATTTTCTCTTTCTAACCAATCTAGTGCAGCTGCAGCATCTGCTAGCTCTCCTTGTCCATTATCAAATTCTCCGTCACTTTTACCAACACCTCTAAAGTTAACTCGACATACAGAAAAATCATTATCCATAAAAGCATGAAAAGTTTCTACAACAACTTTATTATTCATTGTTCCTCCATATTGAGGATGGGGTTGTAATACTAAAGCAATAGGTGAAGTACTTTTTTTACTTTTAAAATATTTTGCCTCGAGTCTCCCTGCAGGACCAGGTATGAAAATTTCTAAAATTTTATTATCCATAATTGATATTGATAATTATTCTCAAAAAAAAATTACGTTTAACACATGTACGTGACAAAATGTTAGTGTTTTTTTCTGTCAGATACTTGACTATTTTAGTCGGGTTTATATATACCCTTGTAAAATAAAGGTTTTATGAAATTAACATCTAAAGGCAGATATGCGGTAATGGCATTAGTGGATCTGGCAAGATTTAACAATATTAACCCAGTATCTCTAAGAGACATCTCGCTTAGACAAGGTATTTCGCTTGATTACTTAGAGCAAATTTTTTCTAAACTTAGAAAAAAGGAGATTGTTCAAAGTGTTAGAGGAAATCAAGGTGGCTATGTTTTAAGTAAAAAAGCTAAAGAGATCAAACTTACAAATATTTTTGATGCTGTTGATGAAAAAGTTAAAACTGTTCAATGTAAAAAAGAGTCTAAAAAAGGCTGTAACGGTAAATCTACCAAATGTTTAACCCATAATTTATGGGATGAGCTTGAAAATCATATTAACGATTTTTTTGAAAAAAAGAGTTTAGAAGATCTTATTCAAGATAACACTGAGAGAAGAATTTAAAATGGATACTAGAGAAAAAGATATAGAAAAATTAAAAGATTATAAATACGGTTTTACTACTGATATTGAAAATATTAAAGCTCCAAAAGGTTTAAATGAGGATGTGATCAAGTTTATTTCTAATATTAAAAAAGAACCAAAATGGATGTTAGACTTTAGATTAAAGGCTTTTGAGCGATTAAAACTTTTAAAAGAGCCTAACTGGCAAAAACCAAAATACCCAAAAATTGATTACCAAGATTTATATTACTATTCAGCACCAAAAAGCATGAAGGATAAGCCAAAAAGTTTAGATGAGCTTGATCCCAAACTTTTAGAGACATATAAAAAACTTGGAATTCCATTACAAGAGCAAGCAAGATTAAATGGAATCGCTGTAGATGCCGTATTTGACTCTGTTTCAGTTGCTACTACTTTTAAAGGTGAGCTGACCAAACATGGAATAATTTTTTGTTCAATGTCAGAGGCAATTCAAAAACACCCTGATCTTGTAAAAAAATATTTAGGTACAGTTATACCAGTGACTGATCATTTTTTTGCCACACTAAACTCTGCTGTTTTTACAGATGGATCATTCGTCTATATTCCCGAGGGTGTTAAGTGTCCTATGGAACTATCAACTTATTTCAGAATTAATGCATCAGAGACAGGACAGTTTGAAAGGACATTAATTATCGCTGATAAAGGAAGTTATGTTAGTTACCTCGAAGGATGTACTGCTCCCATGAGAGATGAAAACCAATTACATGCAGCGAATGTTGAATTGATTGCTTTAGACGATGCAGAAATAAAATATTCAACTGTACAAAATTGGTATCCAGGAGATGAAAATGGCAAAGGAGGAATTTATAATTTTGTGACTAAAAGAGGATTATGTAAGGGAAAAAATTCCAAGATTTCTTGGACACAAGTTGAAACAGGTTCTGCTATAACTTGGAAATATCCAAGCTGTATATTAAAAGGTGATAATTCAATTGGTGAATTTTATTCAATAGCAATTACCAACAATCATCAAAAAGCAGATACTGGAACAAAGATGATTCATTTAGGAAAAAATACTAAAAGTAAAATTATTTCAAAAGGTATAAGTGCTGGATTTTCTGATATGACTTATAGAGGTTTAGTAGATATTAATTCAAAAGCTAAAAATTCTAGTAACTATACACAATGTGACTCATTATTAATGGGAAATAAATGTGGTGCACATACAGTTCCGTATATAAAAAATAAAAATTTTGACTCAAACATTGCACATGAAGCTACGACATCAAAAATAAGTGAAGAACAATTACATTATTGCCAACAAAGAGGACTTAACGCTGAGGAAGCTGTGGGATTAATTGTTAATGGTTTTTGTAAGGAGGTATTACAACAATTACCAATGGAGTTTGCAGTTGAGGCCCAGAAACTTGTGGGTATTAGCTTAGAGGGGAGTGTTGGTTAATGCTTAAAATAAGTAATTTAAACGCAAATGTTGAAAATAAATCAATTTTAAAGGGTTTTTCGTTGAATATAAATCCTGGCGAAGTTCACGCAATTATGGGTCCAAACGGATCAGGAAAAAGTACATTATCTAACATTTTGTCAGGAAAAAAAGGTTACCAGGTATCAGGCGAAATCCTATTTGAAAATAAAAATTTGTTTGATCTTGAAACCGAAGAAAGAGCGCACAAAGGAATATTTTTGGCTTTCCAATACCCATTAGAAATTCCAGGTGTTAATACAAATATCTTTTTAAAAACATCTTTAAATGCAATTAGAAAAGCAAGAGGTGAAAAAGAATTAGATGCAATTGAATTTTTAAAACTTGTTAAAGAGAAAGCTAAAGAATTAAAATTTGACGAAGAAAAACTAAATAGACAATTAAATGTTGGATTTTCAGGTGGAGAAAAAAAGAAAAATGAGATTCTGCAAATGTCTATGTTAGCCCCAAAACTATCCATTTTAGATGAGACAGACTCAGGCCTAGACATAGATGCGCTTAAAATAGTAGCAGATGGAGTTAATACTTTAAGAAATAAGGATAATTCTTTTTTAATAATAACCCATTATCAAAGATTATTAGATTACATTAAACCTGATTTTGTTCACGTTTTAATGAATGGAAAGATAATAAGATCTGGTGGTCCAGAATTAGCAATCGAATTAGAAAAAAAAGGGTATGAAAGTTTTAATTAAATGAGTGAGCAATTACAGTCAGACTTCGATAAATTAGTAAAAACTTCAAAATTTTCTAATGAAGAAATTCAGTTTAAAAAAAATTTTTTAAATAATTTCATAAAAAAGGGTTTTCCAAATAGAAAGCAAGAAGATTGGAAATTTTTAGATATTAGCCAGATCATTAAAAAGAATATTAGCAATTTAAGTTGTTTCAATGATTATTCACAATCTAATAAAATTGATCCATCAATTTTTATTGATGGTTTGGAGCATAATAAAATTATTTTTATAAATGGAAGGATCGAAAAGATTGATTTTAACTTTGAAGACCAAAATAAAATTGAAATAATTGATGAAACTAAAAAAGATATATCATTTGATTATGAAAATTCATTAATTGATTTGAATAGTGCATTTACTGATAAAGTTTTTAAAATTTTAATTAAAAAAAACTATTCTCTAAAAAAACCTTTGATAATTTATCATTCAATAAATAATGAAATTAAGTCAACTAATATCAATTTGAGATTAGATTTTGAATTAGGTGAAAATAGTTGTTTAAAGCTTATTGATTATTTTTCTAATAACACAGCAAAAAACTTTATTAATATTTTTTACAACTTCAATTTAGAAAAAGACTCAATACTTAAAAACTATAAAATTGATAAATTTATTAATAATAATTTGAAATACTCTTTTAACAATATTGAACAGGACAATAACAGTGTTTCAGAAACATTTATATTATCTGCTGGTTCAGATTATTTTAAAAATGAGATTAATTGTAACTTAAATGGTGAGTATTCATCAGCATTTATTAATGGTATTTTTTCCTTAAAGGAAAATCAACAACACGAAATTAGAACTACAATAAATCATCTAGTGGAAAATACAAAAAGTTATCAGCTTATTAAAAGTGTTCTTGGAAAAAATACAAAATCTGCATATCAAGGAAGAATATTTGTAAACTCAAAAGCTCAAAAAACTGATGGATATCAATTGAGTAAAGCAATACTGCTTGATGAGACATCAGAGTTTAATGCAAAACCAGAATTAGAAATTTATGCTGATGATGTAAAATGTTCTCACGGATCAGCATCTGGTAGCTTAGATGAAAATTCAATTTTTTACTTAATGTCCCGTGGTTTGAATTATCAACAGTCAAAAGAACTTCTTATAAATGGGTTTTTAATGGATGTTGTTGAAAAGATTACAGACTTAGAAATTAAAAACTTAATTACAAATATTATTGGATTAAAACAATGAACATAAATAATATTAGAAAAGAGTTTCCGATTTTTGATGAAAAAATTCAGAACAACGATTTAGTTTACCTAGATAGCGCTAATTCATCTCAAAAACCTAAGGTAGTTTTAGATAGAATAAATGATTTTTACTCTAAACAGTTTTCAAATGTAGGTAGAAGCATACATTATTTAGCTGTTGCAGCTACTAATTTATATGAAAATACAAGAACTTCTGTTCAAAAATATATAAATGCGAAAGATAAAAATGAAATTGTATTTACTAAAGGTGCTACAGAGGCTTTAAATTTGGTCGCTAACACTTTAGGTCAAGCGATCTTGGAGCCAAATGACGAAATTTTAATCACAGAGCTAGAACATCATTCAAATTATGTCCCATGGCATTTTTTAAGAAAATCTAAAAATATAAAAATAAAGTTTGCAGAGATAAATGAAGACGGAGATATTCCAATCGAAAATATAGAAAAAGAAATTACAGATAAAACTAAAGTAATAGCAATAACTCATTTATCCAATGTCACTGGTGCAGTTTTACCAATTAAAGAGATAACCCAATTAGCACATTCTAAGGGCATAGTTGTTGTAGTAGACGGATGTCAGGGAGGACCACATTTAAAATTAGATATGCAAGATCTGGATTGTGATTTTTATGCAATATCATGTCACAAAATGTATGGCCCGACAGGACTTGGAGTTTTGTATGGAAAAAAGAAATGGTTAGAGCAACTTCCACCGTACCAAGGAGGTGGAGGAATGATAAATGAAGTTAAAAAAGATAGAATTTCTTATGGCGAACTTCCAAATAAGTATGAAGCTGGAACAATGGCTACAGCTCAAGTCATCGCGTTTGATCAATCAATAAAATTTTTAGAAAGTATTGGAATTGATAATATTATTAAACATGAAAAAGAATTAATAGAATACGGTCAAGAAATTTTAAAAAAGAATAATTCTGTGAAACTAATTGGAAATCCAAAAAAACGAGGTGGAGTTCTATCTTTTACGGTAGAAGGAGTTCATCCACATGACATTGCAACTATTCTGGATGAAACTGGAGTTGCTATAAGAGCGGGTCATCATTGTTGTCAAATACTTCATGA
Organism: uncultured Pelagibacteraceae bacterium; assembly: GCA_902539445.1. Taxonomy (GTDB): domain Bacteria; phylum Pseudomonadota; class Alphaproteobacteria; order Pelagibacterales; family Pelagibacteraceae; genus Pelagibacter. The sequence continues at coordinate 116,237 of CACBIY010000001.1, read as the reverse complement.
CAAATTAGGTATACCCGCAAGTGCACGAGCATCATTAGGAGTTTACAATACTAAAGACGATTTAGATAAACTAAATGAAGGTATTAATAATTGTAAAAAAATTTTTGATTTAAAATGAACTTAAAAGAATTATATCAAGAAATAATTTTAGAACATGGTAAGAACCCTCGAAATTTAGGGAAAACAGATAACTTTAATAAAGATGCAAAAGGCAATAATCCATTGTGTGGAGATAATGTACATGTATATCTTAAATTAAATGACCAAAGAAAAGTAGAGGATATTTCTTTCGAAGGAAGTGGATGTGCAATATCAATGGCATCAGCTTCAATAATGACTGATTTGATTAAAGGCAAAAGTGATAATGAAGCTAAGGAAATAATTGAGGATTTTTTAGGAATGATTAAAGAAAATCCTGAACTTAAAAATAATATTTTAAAAGAGGACGATAAAACGAAATTGATGTGTTTATCAGGTGTTAAACAATATCCAATGAGAGTTAAATGTGCTACCCTGTCATGGCACACTTTAGTATCTGCAATGGAAAATGATGGGAAAGAAATAACCACAGAAAATTAATTATGGATGTAAAAAACAAAATAATTGAGGAAATTAGAAAAATTTATGATCCTGAATTACCAGTGAACATATATGAACTTGGTTTAATTTATGATATACAGGTAAATGGTCGTAAGGCTGAAATTAAGATGACATTAACTACACCGAATTGTCCCGTTGCAGAAAGTTTACCGAAAGAGGTAAAAGAGGGTGCAATGCAAGTAGAGGGAATAGATGATGTAAATCTTGAATTGGTTTGGGATCCTCCTTGGAATAAAGATATGATGTCAGATGCAGCGAAATTGGAGTTAAACTTATAATGAACCCTATTATTAAATTAAGTGATAATGCAGCTTTAAGAATTAAAGAAATAATGTCTAACGCTGAAAAAAATGCGATAGGTGTAAGAGTTTCTGTAAAATCAGGTGGTTGTGCAGGTATGTCATACGTAATGGAATATTCAAAAGAGGTAAATCCTAATGATGAGTTGATCGAGGATAAAGGAGTAAAAGTTTATATTGATTCGGCTGCAGTGATGTATCTTCTAGGCACTGAGATGGATTATAAAAAGGAGGATTTTTCATCATCATTTGTCTTCAATAATCCCAATGAAACCGAGCGTTGTGGCTGCGGAGAGTCCTTTAAAGTATAATCCCATTTTGAACATACCAGAGTTGCAATAAACGCATAGATTGATAATATCTACCTATGAACGTCTTTGAAATCAGAAATTTGCAAAACAGCGAGGACAGAAAAAAAAAGAGAAAAACTTTTTTAAGATCTCTTATAAAGTCTGTTGATACTGGAGCAAATGGAACACTTGATTACATTGTTAAAAAAGGTTCTGGCAAAAACAAAATTGCTAAAACCAGACAGTAAAAATTAACAACTGTAATACATCTCAAACTCTATAGGATGAGGTGTGTGTTCAAAATTGTGTATTTCTTCAAACTTCAATGCAATATAAGCATCTATTTGATCATCAGTAAATACATTACCTTGTTTTAAGAAATCTCTGTCTTTATCAAGACTTTCCATTGCTTCTCTTAAAGATCCACAAACAGTTGGAATTTTCTTAACTTCATCTTCTGATAAAGCATAAAGATCTTTATCAAATGATTTACCTGGATCAATTTTATTCTTAATTCCATCTAAACCAGCCATTAACATTGCAGAGAAAGTTAAATATGGATTACCAGCAGCATCACCAAATCTAATTTCACATCTAGCTGCTTTTTTACTTAAAGTTATTGGAATTCTGCAAGATGCTGATCTGTTTCTAGCTGAATAAGCTAATAAAACTGGAGCTTCAAATCCTGGAATTAGTCTTTTGTAACTATTCGTCGTAGCATTAGAAAAAGCATTTATTGCTTTTGCATGTTTTAAAATTCCACCTATATAGTGTAATGCTGTATCAGATAAGCCCGCATATTTATCACCAGAAAATAATGCAGTATCACCTTTCCAAATCGATTGGTGAACGTGCATACCTGAACCATTGTCACCTTTAACTGGTTTGGGCATAAAAGTAGCAGTCTTACCAAATGAGTTAGAAACCATGTGAACAGCGTATTTATATAGCTGTAAGTTATCCGCTTGATCTACAAGAGTTCCAAAATACATTCCAAGTTCGTGTTGACTAGGTGCAACTTCATGGTGATGTTTTTCAACTTTAATTCCCATTTCCTTCATAGCTTTTAGATATTCACTCCTCATATCTTGTTCACTATCAACAGGCGGAACAGGGAAATAACCACCCTTAATTCCTGGTCTGTGACCCATGTTACCGTTTTCGTATTCTCTTCCTGAATTGTAAGGACCTTCCTTACTATCTATTTTAAATCCGGTTTCATTCATGTCATTTTTGAATCTTACGTCATCAAAAACAAAAAATTCAGCTTCAGGACCAAAAAATGCTTTATCTCCAATTCCTGAACTTTTTAAGTAAGCCTCAGCTTTTTTAGCTGTTCCTCTAGGATCTCTTTCATAAGGATCCTTTTTAATTGCATCTAAAACATCGCAAAAAAGATTTAATGTATTATGAGATGTGAATGGATCTACGATCGCTCTAGAATTATCTGGCTTAAGGATCATGTCAGATTCATTAATAGCTTTCCAGCCAGCTATAGAAGAACCGTCAAAAAAAATTCCTTCATTCAACATATCTTCATCCACCATTTTGGCATCCATCGTTACATGTTGAAGTTTACCTCTAGGATCTGTAAATCTTAGGTCTACGTATTCAATATCTTTATCTTTAATAGTCTTTAATACATCACTTGAACTCATAATCTCTCCTTTATAATTCTGGACGTTGTAATAACAAAAAAAGACTGATAGATAATGCTCTTTTAATTGATATCACCTATGCATTTTTTACATAAGTTTAATAGGTAATGTGCAAATTGACTAACAATTAAAAGTTGAATAATGAGTTTATTAGACAAAGAGCCAGTTCAAAGAGTTGAAAAAATCCTCAAAGATTTTGATGAATCTCAAAATATAATTGTTTTAGAAACCTCTGCCAGGACTGCCCTTGAGGCAGCTTCATCTTTAGGTTGTGAGGTAGGAGCAATTGTAAAAAGTTTACTCTTTAAAACTGAGAATAGTTATACCTTATGCTTAATTGCAGGTGATAAAAGGGCGTCATTAAACAGGATTAAGAAGGCACTTAAAATAAAGGATGCATCTATGGCTTCAGCTGAAGATGTAAAAAATATTACAGGTTATACAATTGGAGGAGTTTCACCCATTGGTCATTTAAAAAAAATTGAAATTTTAATAGATAAATCTTTAAGTAGATTTGATTTGTTGTTTGCTGCTGCTGGTCATCCAAACTGTGTATTTAAAATAGATTTTACAAATTTAAAAAAAATTACAAATGGAATTACTGAAGAGATTACCGAATGAGACAAGCTAAAATTACAGATTATCTTTTATTAATTTTGCTTGCATTAATTTGGGCTTCTGCTTTTTTTAATATTAAAATTGCAACATACTCATATGGTCCAGTTACCATCGCATTTTTAAGAGTTTTTTTTGGAGCTATTCCAGTTTTATTACTTTGTTATTATAAAAATATAAAAATAGAAGCATTCTCAAAAGATTGGTATTGGTTTGCTATGATTGGGTTTATAAATTTAGTAGCACCTTTTTATTTGATTGCTTATGGAGTTCAATCAGTTCAAAGTAACTTAGCAGCAATTTTAATGTCAACTACACCTTTAAGTTCAACTGTTCTAGGCCATTTTTATACAACAAATGAAAAGTTTAATTTTATTAAAACATTTGGAATTTTAATAGGGTTTTCTGGAATACTTTATTTATTTTCAGATAATTTATTGATCGATGAAAATAATTTTCTATCTGCTCTATTAATTCTTTTGGGCTCAACTTGTTATGTAATTGGTGGTGTTCTAACTTTAAAAATTAGTAAGAAAAAAAATGAAAATGTAACAGGATCTATATTAATTTGGGCTACAATTATTTTGATACCACTCGTCAGTTTTATAGAACAGCCTTGGAACCTAACACCAAGATTAGACTCAACGGTGTCAGTAATATATTTAGGTCTTGTTTCAACGGGTATAGCTTGGTTATTAAGATTTAGAATCTTAGTAAATAATGGATTAATTTTCCAATCACAAGTATCATACTTAATTCCAATTTTTGGAACAATTTTAAGTTATATATTTTTAAAAGAATTAATTACCACAAAAGTATTAATTTCTCTTATAGCTGTTTCAGTTGGAATTTATTTTGTAAGAAAAGCTGATTACAAAAAAACTACTTAAGCTTTGAAAAAGCTTTAATATGCAAAGGTGTAGTTTCACAACAACCACCAATTATTGTAGCTCCTACATCTTTGAATTTTTTTGCAAATTCTAGCATTTTTTCTGGAGTTAAATCTTTTCTTACCCCAAGAAATTCATTTGGATTTCCTGTTTTGCTTTTATTGTATGCTCCAGTATAATTTGGTTTTGGATTAGTTTTAACAAAACCATTTAGTTTGAAACCAAATGGAATATTTAAACTTTTTATTTCTTTAAGATTTAAATCATAATTTTCTGGAGAAATACATGATAAAATTATTCCTAGTAATTTTTCATGATTAATTTTGTTAATAATTTCAGAAATTTTTTCGCCACTTGGTAAATTTGTACCCTCTGATATATGAGCTCCAATTAAATATGGTTTATTAAATTCTTTAATACTTTCTATAGCAATTTTAAATTCTCTTACACTGCTTAAAACATCAAAATAAAAAAAATCAATATACGGGTTTAATAGCTTTGCTTGACTATAAAAATTATCCTTTATTTCTTTTTCTGATCTTGTATCAGCCTCGTAAGTTAAATATTGAGGCGGCAATCCACCAGCAACAAGAGTTTTAGGATATTGTTTTTTTGCTTTTTGAGCTATCTCACCTGCTTTAATATTTAAATACTCGTATTTATCTTCAACATTATTATCTTTTAATCTTATCTTTCTAGTTGTGAATGTAGTCGTTACAATTACCTCAGCACCAGACTTGATAAAGTCTAAATGTGTATCCAATAATAACTGATGATATTTTTCATGAAGTAACGCATTCGCACTCCACAAAGTTCCATTAGGCTCCATACCTCTCGCAAGTAATTCCTGGCCCATACCACCATCTAAAATTCTTGTTTGTTTGAAAAAATTTAAATCCATAAAATCCACACTTTTTTAGTGCTTTAGCTTTATGCAAGGCGCACAATATAGTTCAAATACCTGCAGATTGATTATTATGGGATTTCCGTTTTAGCAGTTAATGCCCGCAATAGGATCAAATCGGCAAAACCTTTATACTTAATTTTAATTAAAAATCTTTATTAATTATATCTACAAATATTAATTAATTTTCTATAAATACAACATATAGTATTTTATTCAATTATAAGTAGTAAATAAAATTTTATAAAAATAGACACTACCCTCATTTACGAGTTTAATTGGTTATGGCTACTAAAAGAAAGAAAAAAGCTAAGCCAAAAACCAATAGAAAAAAAACTAAATTGGTTAAATCTTCTAGAAAAAAAATAAGAACGAAAAAAAAAGTTAGGACAAAAAAGTCTGCGACTAAGAAGCGTTCTAAAATATCTAGAAAAAATAATAAGCTTAAATCAAAAAAAAAAACAAGAGGAGTAAAAAAAATGAGTGCAGAAGCTATGAAAGTGTCATCTGTATTAGATACTTCTCATTTGAAAGTAAAATTCCCGTTTAAAGCAAAATACGGGAACTACATTAACGGTAAGTTTGTAGAGCCAAAATCTGGAAAGTATTTTGATAATACATCTCCGATTTCAAATGAAGTAATCTGTTCAGTTGCACGATCAAATGAAAAAGACGTAGATGCAGCATTAGATGCAGCTCACGCAGCTTTCCCAACTTGGGGTAAAACTTCAATTACGGAAAGATCAAACATTCTTCTTAAAATTGCAGATGTCATTGAGAAAAATCTTAATGTATTAGCAACAGCTGAATGTTTAGATAATGGTAAGCCAATTAGAGAATGTATGGCTGCTGATTTACCACTAGTAATAGATCATTGGAGATATTTTGCTGGAGTAATCAGAGCAGAGGAAGGTTCAGTTGCTGAAATCAGTAACAGTGAATATTCTTATCACATTCCTGAACCACTAGGTGTAGTTGGACAAATTATACCATGGAACTTTCCATTACTAATGGCAACTTGGAAACTTGCTCCAGCTTTAGCAGCAGGAAACTGTGTAGTGCTAAAACCAGCTGAGCAAACACCAGCATCAATCATGTTACTTATGGAATTAATTGGAGATTTATTACCTCCAGGAGTAGTTAACGTAGTAAGTGGCTTTGGTTTAGAGGCTGGAAAACCACTAGCATCATCAAAAAGAATCAAAAAGATTGCTTTCACTGGTGAAACAACAACTGGTAGATTGATTATGCAATATGCATCTCAAAACTTAATACCAATTACGTTAGAGCTGGGTGGAAAATCTCCTAACATTTTCTTTGAGGATGTCATGGCAAAAGATGATGACTTCTTAGATAAATGTTTAGAAGGTTTTGCAATGTTCACATTAAACCAAGGTGAAGTTTGTACTTGTCCAAGCAGAGTACTAGTTCAAGAGTCTATCTATGATAAGTTTATGGAAAAGGCTATTGCTAGAACAAAAGCTGTAAAACAAGACAATCCTTTGAAAATGGAAACAATGATTGGAGCACAAGCATCATTAGAACAAATGGAAAAAATCAAATCTTATCTAGATTTAGGTAAGAAAGAAGGTGCCAAAGTTCTATGTGGTGGAAATGTTGCAAAAATCAATAGTGGTTTAGAAAAAGGAAACTACATTGAACCAACTATTTTTGAGGGTAATAACTCAATGCGTATCTTCCAAGAAGAAATTTTTGGACCAGTTGTATCAGTAACTAAATTTAAAGATGAAGCAGAAGCATTACAAATTGCTAATGATACTCTTTATGGTTTAGGTGCTGGTGTTTGGACTAGAAATGGAAATATCGCTTACAGAATGGGTAGAGAAATACAAGCTGGTAGAGTATGGACTAACTGTTACCACGCTTATCCTGCACATGCTGCATTCGGTGGATACAAACAATCTGGTATCGGAAGAGAAACACATAAAATGATGCTTAACCACTACAGACAAGTGAAGAATCTTCACGTGTCTTACAGTGAGAAGAAATTAGGCTTCTTTTAAAAACAATCTAATATATAATGGCCCGTGAGGAATCACGGGCCATATTTTTTATGAAAGTAAAAGCAACAAGTTCAGCACTAAAATTGATTGAAGAGCTTAAAGCTCAACATGGTGAAGAGTTATTATTTCACCAGTCCGGTGGATGTTGTGATGGAAGTGCACCAATGTGTTATCCTAGAAATGAGTATATGGTTGGTTCTAGCGATGTAAAGCTTGGAGAAATTGGTGGAGTGCCTTTTTACATGAACGATGACCAATATGAAAAATGGAAACATACTGATTTAACAATAGATGCCGTTAATGGTATTGGTGGAATGTTTTCATTAGATAATGGTACTGGAAAAAGATTTTTGACAAAATCTGAGATTTGTCTGGTTGTGGATAACGACCCAAAGAAAAATTAATTATTCATTAATTTTTTATGTCTGTTTACTTAAGTTCTCAAAAAATCATTAAAGATTGGATCGATTATAATGATCATATGAACGTATCATATTATCTTTTGATCTTTGATAAATATGGAGCAGATACTTTAAACAATATATTCAAAATGGGAGAGCACTCAGCAAAAACAACTGGCAAAAGCACTATGATAGTAGAGTCAAATATTACCTACAATCAAGAGCTCAAAGTTGATGATGAGGTTGACGTCAATTTAGTTTATTTTGATCACGACAAAAAAAGACTGCAATATAAAATGGAAATGGTTCATAAAGATAAAAAGTTTCTCGCATCAACTATAGAAGTTCTCGCTTTATATGTTGACCTAAATAGTAGAAAAGTATCTGAGTTTGAAGATGAAAAAGTAAAAATTATGGATGATTATATCCAAAAACATTCTTCAAAATTTAATAACGAAAATCTTAAATTTTCCTCAAAATTAAAAAAAAATTAATATAACTTCCAGCCCGCAGCCGGAAGTTATACCAAAAAATTATTGACCTGGGGCTTTGTAACCAATTTTACTAGCTTTTGTTGTAGCTTTTGTAAAATCAATTGCCTCAAGCATTGTCAAATTTCTTACAGCTCCAGATGCTTCAACAACCAATTTAATTGCTGCAAAATCATCAAAACTTGGAACGTCAGTAACAACTACAAAATCATAAGAACCTCTAACGATATCCATGCTATGCATTGTTCCACCCATAGCTTTTGTTAATTGTTCTACAACAGCTTTTCTATCACTTGTTGGATCTTTTAAAAAACCCTGAAAAGCTTTTTCAGTGTAATTACCCATTATATATGCTTTCATCTTGAACTCCTTTTTTTAATAAGAGTATCATCTAATCAGAGATAATTAATGTGTAAAAATTACATAGTAGACACAACTTATAGTAATGCTAAATTGAATTTATGTACGAAAAATTTGGACAATTTATCGATGGTAAATGGCAAAAATCATCAGATGGAGGAACTTACGAAGTAATTAATCCAGCAAATGAGGAAGTTTTGGGAAAAGCCTCTAAAGCTACGCCTGAGGATGTTGATAGAGCATTAAAGTCTGCTGCAAAAGGATTAGAAGTCTGGAAAAAAACTGCTCCTTGGCAAAGATCTTACATCATCAGAAGAATAGCAGACAAAATGAGAGAGAAACAAGATGTGCTTGCTAAATGGATGACATTAGAAGTTGGAAAACCTTTCGCAGAAGCTAAAGGTGAAGTAGGAGGTGCTGCAGATATTTTTGAATGGAATGCCGAAGAAACAAAAAGAATTTATGGACAAACTGTTGAAAGTAGATTTGAGGATACAAGAGTACATGTTTACTATCAACCAGTTGGTGTTGTTGCAGCATTAACACCTTGGAATTTTCCTGCAGTATTATCTGCTAGAAAAATTTCAACTGCATTAGCGGCTGGCTGTTCTGTTATAGTTAAACCCGATGTAATAACTCCAGGAATTGTAATGGAGATGGTTGATATATGTAGAGAATGTGGTGTCCCACCTGGCGTAGTGAATCTTTTATCAGGTGATCCACCAAGTATCGCTCAACAATTGATAGCTTCAGATATAGTTAAAAAAATTTCTATAACCGGGTCATCGAGAGTTGGAAAGCTAATATTGAAACAAGCTGCAGATAAAGTTCAAAGAGTAACAATGGAGTTGTCAGGTCATTCGCCTTTTATTGTATTTGATGATGCTGATGTAAAAAAAGCAGCTGATATGGCAATTGCTGCTAAATTTAGAAACAATGGTCAAGTTTGTATATCGCCAAACAGATTTTATATTCACGAAAGAAAAAAGGACGAATTTGTAAATTTATTTATTGAGAAAACAAAAAAATTGAAAATAGGTGACGGTATGGATCCCTCAACTCAATTGGGTCCATTAACCACAAAAAAGAGGCTAAACGAAATAGAGGAATTAGTTGAAAAAACTAAAGAAGAAGGTGCAAAAGTTTTACTTGGTGGAAAAAGACCCTCTGGGTTTAATAAAGGTTTTTATTATGAACCTACAATATTTGATGATGTAAAAGATGATTTTACGATAATGAAACAAGAGCCTTTTGGGCCATTGGTACCAATGTTATCATTTAAATCTTTCGATGATGTAATTAAAAGAGCTAATAATCATGAGCTTGGTTTATGTAGTTATGTATGTACCAACTCAATGGAGACAGCACATCTTGCATCAGAACAATTAGAGACAGGTTCAGTCGCTGTTAACACACCTATGGTAGCTATTGCTGAAGCACCTTTTGGAGGAATTAAACAAAGTGGTTATGGACGTGAAGGTGGGTCAATGGCAATAAAAGATTATCTAAACATTAAATATACTCATCTTGGAATTAAAGGTTAATTGATGAAACTTTTAAGGGTTGGTGAGCATGGTAATGAAATACCTGCAATTATTGACAATCAAAATAATTTTCGAAATTTATCAAATATTTTAAAAGATTTTACACCAGAGAATTTGAATTTTGAAAATTTAGATAAAATAAAAAAGCTAGATTTAAATTCTCTTCCATTGATTGAAAGCACCAAAAGAATTGGACCATGTGTAATAAAACCAGCAAATTTTATCGCAATAGGTTTAAATTATAAGGCTCATGCTGAGGAAACAAATTCTGATGCTCCAAAAGAGCCAATTGTTTTTAATAAATCTCCAAATTGCATTGTCGGACCAAATGATAATATTGTAATACCAAAAAATTCAAATTCTTTAGATCACGAAGTTGAAATTGCAATTATTATTGGAAGTAAAGCCAAATACGTTAAAGAGGATGAAGCTCAGAAACATGTACTAGGTTATTGTATCTGTAATGATATAAGTGAGAGGGAATGGCAAAAAGATAGAGGCGGTCAATGGGTAAAAGGTAAATCTGGAGACACTTTTGGTCCATTGGGTCCGTATTTGGTAACAAAGGATGAAATTGATAATCTATTTAATTTAAATTTATCTTTAGATCTTAATGGAAAAAGAAGACAAACAGGAAATACTAGTCTAATGATATTTAATTTTAATTTTTTGATTTCACATATCAGTCAATTTATAACTTTAATGCCAGGTGACATTATCACAACAGGTACACCTGCGGGAGTGGGGATGGGAATGAATCCACCAGATTATTTAAAAGATGGTGATGAAATGATTTTAAAAGTAGACAATCTTGGGGAACAAAAATTGAAAGTTGTTAAAGAAAAGTAATGATTGAATTAATTATTGCATTTGGAGCTGGATTGATAAGTTTTTTATCACCATGTGTTTTACCACTCATACCTGGTTATATTTCTTATATTTCTGGAAGTTCTATAGATGAACTTGTTGATAAAAAGAACATCAATTTATTTCCAATTATTCTATTTACAGTTGGCTTTTCTTTAGTCTTTATAACTTTTGGAGCAGCTTCAACTTTTCTTGGACAAATTTTTCTGGAGAATTCTTATGAATTAAGAATAGCCGCAGGACTAGTTATAATAATCTTATCACTTCATATAATTGGAATAATAAATTTAAAATTTTTAAATTATGAAAAGAGAATTCAAACAAATATTAACAAAAGTGTATTTAGCCCAATATTAATAGGAATGGCATTTGCATTTGGTTGGACACCATGTATTGGACCTATTTTAGGATCTATTTTAGTTTTAGCTGCAACTGAGGAAAGTTTAAGCCAAGGAATATTATTGTTATCTTTTTATTCTATTGGATTAGCTATTCCGTTTATTTTATCAGGTTATTTAATACAAAGGTTCCTGATCTTTTCAAAAAATTTTAGAAAGAATATTAATTTAGTATCAAAAATAGGTGGAATAATTCTACTAATTACTGGTATTTTGATATTAACTAATCAATTGCAAGCCTTGGGATATTATTTATTAAATATTTTTCCATTCTTACAAAATTTTGGGTAAATTAAATTATGAAAATTTATCAAATAGATTCTAGTGCTAGAAAAGATGGTTCAACTTCAAGAGCTTTAGCAAAAAAACTTTTAGATAAAATAAAAAAACCTGATGATGAAGTTATTTATAGAGATCTAAATGATGAAATGGTTTTTGTGTCCAATTTAACAGAGTCAGGGATGAAAATAGATCCAAAAGATCAAACAGAGACACATAAAAAAATGTTCAAACTTTCAGATACACTTGTAAAAGAATTAAAAGAGAGTGATATTATAATCATTTCTGCTCCAATTTATAATTATGGACCTCCAGCAACTTTAAAAGCCTGGTCGGATCTTGCAGCAAGAGTAGGGGAAACCTTTAGATTTAAACCCAATGGAAGAAGGGAAGGGTTACTAAAAAATAAGAAAGCTTATCTAGTAATTACTTCGGGTGGGACAAAGCTAAATAGCAATGAGGATTTTCTAACTCCTTGGTTGAAGTTTATTTTAAATTTTTTTGGCATAGAAAAGGTAGAGGTAGTAAGTGCCGATCAAATGTCCCTAGATTATGAAAAATCAATAAAAGAGGCTGAGAAACAGATAGAAAATTTATCCTAATAATTAAATTTTCTTTTTAAATGTTTAAGTCTTCCTTCGGTACTATCATAATCAATATAACATCCCTGAAGAAAACGATTTCCTTCATTAGCATCATAAGTGGTTCTGCCATGCAATAATCTATAGTTATCCATCATTAACAAATCCCCTGGGAGTAGTTTAAATTCTATTCTATAATTTTCTGAATTATAGAGTTCAGATATTTTTTTTCTTGCAGAATAAAATAAATCTAATTTTTCTTTGTCAATTAATGGGACAAAATCTAATCTTGGACTAAAACGTACTTGTTTAAAATTACCGTTTTCATCCAACTGAATCATTTCAGCCCAATCTTCTAAAATCACACTTTCATCAATAAATTGAAAACGTATTTTTACCTCCGTTAAAATTTTATAATATTCTGGAAAATCTTTTTTAAGTTTCTCAGAAACAGTATATCCATCAACTAGAGTTGATAAACCGCCCGTAACCTCATTTTCTATACAATGAAGCATTTGAATACATGGCACAGGATTTCTATATGGATTATCAGTATGAGGAGCCAAAGGCAAAGAGGTGTAAGCTAAGTCATTTGGATTTGGTTTTGATTTTACATTAAAGAATTCACCAAAGTTTGTGCGTCTCACACTTCCTATAGAATTTGCAAAGTTTATAATAAAATTATTTTTTGTTGGCACATTTTTAAAAATTACAAAGCCATATTGATAAAAATTAATCAAGGCTTTGTACATTTCATCTGTTTCAAATAAATTTTCTTTGAATTTGAAAGTATTTTGATCTCTAAATGAAGAGTCCCACTTTATTTTTTCAATTTGTTTCACATCATTAATATTTGAAAATTCTTTAAAAATATCAACTATAGCAATTTTTGTTGAAGCCCCGTCATTGAATTTAATTTCTAAAAAATTACTATTTAAGCTTAAATCTTTGATTTGAATGTTTTCTGATAATTGAGTTGGGTCAAATAATCTTTGTTGAGTAGACTTATCAACAAATTTTTCTCCGTTAACTCTTTCTCTAAGCCAAAATGGGTGGATCTCTTTTTTATGACCCTTATTTTCAAAAAATAATTTGTTATCTTTTAACTCTAATTTCATGTATTTTTAAATCATTATTTAAAATTTTGCTTTAATCAATAGTAATAAAATAGTATTAGAGCGTTGTGCAAATTTTAAAATCATCAGATTATAAACTTTATTCTAAGTTCATTGAAAGTTTAGCTAAGAAATTAACTAGATTTTATTACTCTAAATTAAATAAACCCTTTAAAGTATCGAATAAACTTAGAAGCGGTTATGACCCTGTAACAACTGCTGACAAGGCTTTTGAACGATTCATTAGAAATGAGATTAAAAAAAGGTTTCCAAATCACCAAATTATAGGTGAAGAATTTGGCTATAAAAAAACTAAAAGTGATTATTCATGGGTTATAGATCCCATAGATGGAACTCGATCATTTGTGATAGGAAATCCAACTTGGAGTAATTTGATATCTTTAAATTATAAAGGTAACCCAGTCGTAGGTCTTGCAAATTTTCCAATTCTTAAAAAGTTTTATTTTAATACCTCATTTAATTCTGCGTATGTTTCAGAAAATGGAAAGAAAAAGAAAATACTTGTAAACCAAAAAGCAACTTATTCTAAAATGAAATTGTCAGCAGCTTTTCACGGCAGTCTGTCATTAAATAAACAAAAAAAAATTCCTCAAATTTTAAAAAGAATGCAATTTCCATGCTCGGATGCTTTAAGTTATTCTCATTTTGCTGAGGGTAAACTTGATGTTGTTATTCAATGTGGAAATAAAATTTGGGATATTCATGCCTTAATACCAATTATTGAGGCTGCAAAAGGGATTGTCTCGACTTGGAAAAATGATGATGCCAAGAAAGCTGGAAATATTATTTGCTCATCTAATAATAATTTACATAAAAAAATGCTTAAAATTTTAAAACCAGTTTCTAGCTAGTTTTACCCAAAGTATTTAAAAGAATTACACCAATAATTATTAAACTTATTCCAATAATCCCATACAAGTTTGGAATTTGCTGATATTTAAAAACACCAAATAGTGTTACTGCAGTAATCGTTAAACCTCCATATGTTGCATATGTAAAACCAACTGGAATAATATTCATTGCTTTAGATAAACAAAAAATACAAGCAACTATAGATATGATACAAAAAATAGTTGGCCCAATTATTGTAAATCCATTAGTTGATTTTAAAAAACCATTTGAAGTTATTCCAAGAAGTATTGCTAAAGCTAAAAAGATATAACCAGATAAATTTGCCATAAATTATCCTGTTTTACCCAGCAGATTAACAATTAAGACTCCTGATATAATTAATATCAAACCAATGATTGTGAATAGATCAGGTACTTGATTGAATTTATATATTCCAACAATCGAAGTCGCCACGATACATAAACCAGCAAAAGATGCGTAGGTAATACCAACAGGTATAGTTTTCATCACTATTGAAAGAGTAAACATGCAACCAATTATTGTGATTGCAGTAATTAAACTAGGAACTAACAATGTGAAACCATTTGCACTTTTTGCAAAACTATTTGCTGCAGTACCTAATATGACAGCAAGTATAAGAATTAGAAAAGCTATAACGTTACTCACAAATAAAAGATATTCTTATTTGGTAATTTTATCTACAAATTTTTTAATCGGGGGACCTACAAGAAGAGCAGCAATTATTGCAATTGGAAGACTTACTGACCATGCTTTAAAAAAACGGTCGACATACTCATTATCCATTCCAGTATTTATATAAGTAATTATTAGTGTCATTAAAAGACTCATCCCAAATCCCATAACTAATATAAATAAAAGGTTAGAATATTTTTTTGGAAACATTTTTAAATACTTTGTTTCTGCAATTCGATTTGAAGCTTTTCCATCATAATCATAGGAGACTTCAAAAACGGATGAACTTTATGAGCTTCAATGTAACTATCAATAGCTTTTTCGTAGTTTTTTAAAGCTGTTTGAACTAAACCTTGGCCTGTTAGTGCACCGAAATGTCTTTTTTCTATCAAAAGCACTTTGTCAATATCAGCTTGTGATAGCTCGTATTTACCCATTAAATATAATACCGTTGCTCTTTTATTCCAAGCTTCTGCCCAATTAGGATCAAGTTTAATGACTTCAGTAAATTTATCATATGCAGCATCAAGTTTATTCTCCATCATTGCAGATGAACCATCAGCTAATAACTTTGTTAAATTATTTTTAGTTGGATGAGTAGTCCAAAGATCCCAAATTTTATCCTCTATTTTTTTTGAATTTTCAAAGTTTAAAGCACTTTTTAATTGAACAAATAATTTATCAATTTCTTTTTTATTATCGTCAGCCAATAAAGACGATGAAAATAAGAAAAAAATAAAAATGAATGAAATTTTTTTCACTTACTTAGACATTGGAGTAGCGCCAGTTTCTAAACTAACAATTTTTCCGTCTTTATATCTATAAACCGCCATTACAGCTTCAACATTTCCGTCATTAAATGTAACAAAAGAATGGTGTACACCCACTTCATCATTTTCATATACAACCCTAGTTTTATCTTGATTGATATCTCCACTCATTGCCCATTTTATAACATCAGCTTTTCCTAAAGAATTTCCAGATTTATGCATCGTGAATTTAAAATCATCATGCAAAAGTTCATTCATAGTTGCCTCATCTTTTTTATCTATTGCATCAGTATATCTTTTTAATATCGACATTTTATACTCCTTTAATTATTATTCCGTTACCAATCGAGTTTTCTAAACGGATTTGTTTAATTGGTTTGTATTCATCAGAGTTATACCACTCTAAAGCTTTGTCATAACTTGGAAATTTAATAACAACTGTTCTAGGATATGCCCAAGTTCCTTCTAATACTTTTGTTTCACCACCTCTAACAATATATTCTCCACCAAATTTTTCAGCAATCGGTTTCACTTTTTCTACGTACTCTTTATATTCCTCAGGTTTTTTTACCTCTATGTTGAATATTGCAAACCCAGACATTAAGTGTAAATTTTATCAGCTAAACCGTAGCATAAAATTGCACTCATAATTGTAAATACAAACGGTGCAATAACACCCTCGTTTGTAGTTTTTTCATTCACACCTGTTTTATTTATTTTAATAGAATAAAAATTACATAAAAAAATACATAGGTTATTTATAAAAACTAAATTTAAGAATCCCCATGTGTTTTCCAAACCCCCAGGTCTTATAAAACCTACATAGATTGACATTAAAAATACAGCGAGCATAAATGCTCCTGCCATTCTAATCATTATTGCTCCACTTGGATCTATACCAAATCTTTCCATGAAGCTTTTAGTGCCAAAAATAGTTTGAAATGCGTAAACACCAACTCCAATAAAGTGAACTAAATAAATTATTAAATAAAATATCCCATTAAATTTTTCTAACATTTTTTCTCCTAATCGTTAAAAACCATTCTCATTTCATCCTGAATTGTACCCTCTTTAAAAACACCCTTCATTTTTTTCTGAAGTTCAATGAATTCAGGATCAGCTGACATGTTTGTATCATTTTCAAATGCTTTATCAGTAAACTGCTCGCCCACAAGTGTTTCTCTTACCGTCCTTGGGTTACCACCAATTTGAAATGAAAAGTAAACTTCATGATCTGGATAATGTTTTTTTCTAACTTTTGCCAAACCTTTAGAGATTTCCATAGCTTCATCAAGTTTATCATCGTAAACACCAATGGTTCTTGTATAGATTGCTTTCATAAATTTCTCTTTTAAGCGTTATAGTCCATCACTTGGTCAGTACACTCAGTAAATTTATGAGGCTCAAAGAAATCATTCATTTGACCTAATTGATTATTAATATCTGCTTCACTGTTTGCTTTCCACCAGCAAAACATTTGCATTGTATCACCTGGAGTGTTCCAAGTCATTTGACATGCTGCTTTATCGCTTGTCATTGATTTAACAATATCTTCCATTTTCATTGAAGCTACTGTTTCACTAAATTTAGCTTTCATCTCTTTTGATTTGAAAGTGTGAGTTACCATATAGTTTTTCATTTTTTCCTTTCAATTATTTTGCTTTAGTTAAGTGATAAACTGAGTAACTATCTAATACTGCTGACATAATAGGTTTTGATACTTCAGTTCCTTCTATAAATTTATATAGAGCTGCTTCATCAGTACAAAAAATTTTAAACATAACAGTGCTTTTATCTGGTGTTACTGTTCCAATTGTTTTTTCCACTACTGCAACTTTTGCTCTTTCTGCCAAACCCTCAGGTGATTGCATAAAACCCATGAATTTTTCAAACATACCTTCTTTTAGTTTAGCAACTACTAACATTTCTTTTTCCATATCTATCTCCTTAGTATAAAGTTTGAACTACTTTTTTTACTCTTTCAGCTCCATTAGGAACTAAAGCTTCAACAAACGTATGACATTTGTCAGTTTTAGCTTTGTCGTATTTTGAGCCATAATGTTTATCTACTGCTTTGTTTACTCCAACATCCCAGTCTTTTTCTGGAATACCTATTTCAAGAGCGTAGGTTTTTAAAACTTTCACAGTTGAAATAGACTTTTCTTTCATTCCGTACTCAAATTTTTCACCCGATGGAAGAAAGTAGTTAGCCATGTAAATACCGATACAATCCCACGCTTTTGATTTATCTTTGTCACTCATTCCTGCATTAGCAGATGTAAAGATGAAAAAAGATAAAACTATAATAATTTTTTTCATAATCTCCCGACGTTAAATAATATTAATATAAAAATGTAACTGTTTTGTTACATGCCTGGTATGCGTTATTATAACCAGCTAGGAATAGGGAGGTTTTTTTCCTTTAAAAAAGATTTATTAAACATCTTTGAGTTGTATTTATCTGATCTATCACAGAGAATTGTCACAATTGTTTTTCCTGGACCTAGCTCTTTTCCTAATCTAATTGCACCTGCAATATTTACTCCACAACTAGTTCCTAAACTTAACCCCTCATGCTGTATTAAATCATAAAGCACGGGTAAAGACTCTTGATCACTGATTGAAAAAGCACCATCAATTTTAGCTTCAGCAAAGTTTTTAGTTATTCTACTTGAACCAATACCTTCGGTTATTGATCCACCCTCTGCTTTAAGTTCACCATTCATAATGTGATTATAGAGTGCAGAGCCTGTTGGATCTGACAAATAAATTTTTATATTCTTATTTTTTTCTTTTAGAAATTTACTTACACCACCGATGGTGCCTCCTGTTCCTGATGCGCAGACAAAGCCATCTACTTTACCATCAGTTTGTTCCCAAATTTCTGGTCCAGTCGTTTCGTAATGACCTTTTGCATTGGCAGTGTTATCAAATTGGTTTGCCCAAACCACACCCTTGTTATTTGTACTTTTTAATTCTTCAGCAAGACGACCCGCAACTTTTACATAGTTACCATCATCTTTGTATGGCTTAGGTGGAACTAGTCTAAGATCTGCACCAATATTTTTTAAAGTATCTTTTTTTTCTTGGGTTTGGTTGTCATTCATTACAATAATTGTCTTATAACCTAAGGAATTTCCTAAAAGACATAAACCAATCCCAGTATTACCCGCAGTACCTTCAACAACAATCCCACCTTCTGAAATTAATTTCTTTTCTTGTGCATCTTTTATTAGCGCAAGAGCAGCTCTATCTTTAACGGATCCACCTGGATTTAGATACTCCGCTTTTCCATAAATATTACATCCAGTGATTTCTGAGGCTGCTTTTAATTTTATTAAAGGAGTATTACCAACTGACTCAATAAAGTTATTTTTAATTTGTGACATTAATCTTTATCTTTATCAGTAACAGCGTAAGGTTGAAATCCTTTTGTAGCATCACCAACTCTTGTAGCTGGAATTCCTACCATTATTGATTTTTCAGGAACATTTTTAGTAACCACCGCGTTTGCACCTATTAAGGAATTTTTACCAACTGTTATTGGTCCTAAAATTTGAGCACCAGATCCAACAACAACATTATCTTCTAAAGTTGGATGTCTTTTAGTATTTCTTTGATCATTAGTGTTTATACTTGGAGCGATTCCACCTAATGTAACATTATGATAAATAGTAACATTGTTTCCAATCTCAGATGTCTCACCGATTACAACTCCCATACCGTGATCAATAAATAAATTTTTTCCAATCTTTGCCTTTGGATGAATTTCTATTCCTGTTAAAAATCTTGAAAATTGAGAAATGATTCTTGCAACTAAATCAAATTTTGCTATTGCAAAAAAATTTGCAATTTTATGAAAAAAAATAGCCTTAACCCCTGGGTAAGTTAATATAAGACTTAACTTAGATTTTGCCGCAGGATCTCTGTCTATTATAGATTGTAAAAAGTCATTCATATAATTTTGTCAGCTTGATAAAAATAATTAATGTCTATATAGTGCCTTTAAACAGTATTTAAAGGAGAAATAATGTACAAAAATACTAATTGTTTTCATCTAGCAATCCCATGTGGAGATCTAGAAACAGCAAAAAAGTTTTATAGTGAAACTTTGGGGTGCCGACTTGATAATTCAGCACAAGAGTGGGCTGATGTTGACTTTTGGGGAAATGAATTAACTCTCCATGCAAGTGAACATAAACTAGATAACGAGAGACACGATGTAGATATGGGCAACGTTTCTGTTCCTCACTTTGGAGTTCATTTATCAAGAAAAGATTTTGATACTTTAAAAAATAGATTGAAAGAAAAAGGTGCAAAGTACTACGATGAGCCTTATCTTAGATTTAAAGGAACAAAATACGAGCAAGAAACATTTTTTGTAAAAGATCCTAACGAAAATATTCTAGAGATTAAAACTTTAACAGCTAATCCAGAATAATTTTAGTTTTGATGGAATACCTGGTATTAGGTTTTATTACCGGGCTTAGTTTAATCCTAGCGATTGGTGCTCAAAATATCTTTGTAATAGAACAAGGGCTTAAAAAACAGTATGTTTTTTTAGTCTGTTTAATTTGTTCTTGTTCAGACCTAATTTTAATATTTACAGGCATTCTTTTATTCCACTTTTTTCATCAATATTTTAATATCTTTGTAGAGCTAACTTTAAACATCTGTTTAATAATTTTTTTAATCTATTTCATATATTCAAAAATTAAATCTTTTGGTGTTAGTGCTAATTTCAATATTGAAAAAAAAGAGATTACTAGTGCTAAGATTATATTAAAGACACTTGGTTTCACTTACCTAAATGCTCATGTTTATTCCGATACAGTTTTCTTTTTAGGAAATTTCTCAAAAAATTTTTTATTTGATGAAAAAATCTATTTTGGTATAGGGGCTTCTATAGCATCTTTCATATTTTTCTTTTTACTTGGTTATTCATCAGTATATTTTTCAAGATATGCTCAAAGTGATAAAACATGGAAATATATTAATGGATTCATTATCAGCTTCATGTCTTTGCTCACAATTTATGTAATTAAAGAAACGGCATATTTTCTTTGATTAAAAGTATTTTCAGCGACAACTATAGCACATGTTAAAATCTCAATTTCAAACTAATCTTATTTAATATGCTTTTAAGAAGAAAAATTTTAAAATTATTTGGACTCTCTATACTTTTTGTATCATTACCTTATCAATTCTTAAAATCAGCTACAAAAAAAATTATAAATCCTGATCTGACTAAAGCCCAAAAAGATATAATGTTTAATGAGGGCACTGAGAGACCCTTTACCAGTAAATTACTTGAAGAAAAAAGAGATGGTTTTTATCTTTGTGCGAATTGTGGAGCAAAGTTATTTTCTTCAAAAGCAAAATTCGATAGTGGAACAGGTTGGCCTTCTTTTTCTGAGGCTTTGCCAGGAGCTTTTAAAACTAAGATTGATTATTCTTTTGGAATGAAAAGAATTGAATATCATTGTGCAAACTGTGGTGCACATCATGGTCATGTTTTTCTAGATGGACCTACTGCTACTGGAAAAAGATTTTGTAATAATGGATTGTGTTTAATTTTTGTACCAGAGAATTAATTAGAAAAACCATATTTTCTAAGTCTTACATCTCCTGTTCTCGCATGAGCTTCCATCCCCTCATATCTAGAAATTCTAGCTGCAGCAGCACCTACCAATTTAGTAGATTCTTTTGTCATTCTTTGAAAGCTTAAAGTTTTAATAAATTTTCCAACAAATAATCCACCAGTATATCTTCCAGCACCTTTAGTTGGTAAAATATGATTTGTACCAGAACATTTATCGCCGTAAGCAACAGTTGTTTCTTCACCCACAAACAACGAACCATAATTTGTTAATCTTTCATGAAACCATTCTAAGTTTTCGGTCTGTACTTCTAAATGTTCAGGTGCATATTCGTCACTAATTTTCACTATTTCTTCATCAGTGTCACAAAGAATTACTTCACCATAATCTCTCCACGCTGCTTCAGCACTTGTTCTTGGAACTTCTGGAAGTTCTGCAATCAATTCTGGAACTCTTTTCATTACTTTTTCAGCTAATTCTTTACTAGTTGTATAAAGCCAACATGGTGAGTTATATCCATGCTCAGCTTGTCCTACTAAATCTACCGCAACAATTTCTGGATCAGCTTTAGCATCAGCTATAATTCCAATTTCAGTTGGTCCTGCAAACAAATCAATACCAACTTTTCCATACAAAATTCTTTTAGCCTCAGCCACAAATTGATTTCCTGGACCTACAATTATATCTGCTGGGGGATTTTTGAATAATCCATTGGTCATTGCTGCAATTGCAGGAACTCCTCCTAAATTTAAAATAACATCTGCACCGCAAAGATCAGCTGTGTATACAATAGTAGGGTGGGCACCAACACCCTCTTTAGGAGGACTACATGCAATAATATTTTTTACTCCAGCAACTTTTGCTGTAGTTACACTCATTACAGCAGATGCAATATGAGCGTATCTTCCACCCGGGATGTAGCAACCTGCTGTATTAACAGGCACTAATTTTTGTCCTGCATACAAACCATCAGAAAGTTCTACCTCAAAATCTTGTCCATAATTTTTAAGTTGTGCTTCAGCAAATTTTCTAACTCTTTCAAATGAAAATTGAATATCATCTTTGGTTTTTTGATCTAAAGTTTTTTTAATTTCTTCAATTTTATCTTTTGATACTATGATGTCCCCATCATACTTATCGAATTTTTTAGTTAAATCGATGCAGCCTTGTTCTTTTGTTGTTTCGATATTTTTTAATAAATCTTGAACTATTCCGGTTGTCTTATTATCGTCAGTGGACGAAGTTTTTGGAGACTTTTTTAAATAAGTAATAGCCATTAATACATTTTTATTATTGATGAATTATTTAAGACAAATTTAATTTTA
This sequence comes from uncultured Pelagibacteraceae bacterium, assembly GCA_902539445.1. Taxonomy (GTDB): domain Bacteria; phylum Pseudomonadota; class Alphaproteobacteria; order Pelagibacterales; family Pelagibacteraceae; genus Pelagibacter. Next base: position 93,660 of record CACBIY010000001.1, on the reverse strand, counting down.
TTGCAATCAAACATTTAATCTAGTGCAACAACAGCTGCAGCTATTGATGCTAGTCTAGCAGGTGCTTCATCGGAGCGGCTAGTAATTACCACAGGCACTTTACCACCTACAACTACTCCTGCAGCACATGCACCACTAAAATATATTAACATCTTTACCAATGCATTACCTGTCTCAACACTGGGCACTAATAAAACATCAGCAATTCCTGCAACATCATTTTTAATACCTTTAATAGTTGCAGATTTTTTTGATATACTATTATCAAAAGCCAAAGGCCCAAATACATCAGCATTTAAATTTTCTTTTTTTGCAAGATTTGTAATTTCTTCAGCTTCTTTTGAACTTGGAACACTATCTAAAACTTCTTCCGTGGCTGATAATATTGCAATTTTTGGTCTTTCAATTCCAATTCTATGAGAAAAATTAATTACATTTTTTAAGATATGTATTTTGGTTTTTACATTTGGTAACACATTTAAAGCACCATCAGTAATTATAAGAGGTTTATCGTCTTTTTCTAACGTCATATGCCAGATATGACTTAACCTTGTTTTTCCCAACAAGTTATATTCTCTTTTTAAAACCTCTTTCATTAAAATATCTGTATGTATATGTCCTTTGACTATAATCCTTATTTTTCCTTCACTAGCGAGTTTTGCAGCTATACCTGCGGTACTATTTTCAACTGGTTCATTAATAATTTCATATTTGGAAATATCCCACTTTAAATCTTCTGCACACTTTAAAATTTCTTTTTTATCTCCTATAAAAATCGGATCAATTAAATTTTCTTTGACTGCATCTTGAACAGATAACATTGGTAATGGTTTCCCAGCATTAACAATTCCAGCTTTCACTCCTTTATTTTTTAGAGCAGCATTTAATAGATTATTTGGAACAATAATTTCTTTATTTGAAAGCATAATTAGTTTTTTAGAATTTCAAATTCTTTTTTAATAATTTTAGACATTTTAATTTCTTTTTTTAAATTCATTTTATATCTTTTATATTTATTTTGCCCTGGATACATTATTTCTTTTATTCCTTTAACTTTAGGTAGTCGTTTTACTCTTTTGATATTATCTTTAATTCTTTGATTATAATCTTTTACAAATAAATTTGTTTTAAATGTGATAAATAAATGCCCTATATTTTGTGGTCCAGTAAAATCTTCAAAAGGATCCTTAACTCTACCAGCATGATTGCCACCAGTTAAAACACCACTCAATATATCAACCATCCATGCTAATCCTGAACCTCTAAATCCTGCAATAGGTAACTGAACACCTTTAAGAGCTTTGTTCGCATCGATTGTTGGTTTACCAAACTTATCTAAAGCAACACCTAATGGTAGTTTCTGATTATTTTTTGATGCAAATCTAATCTTTCCTCTATTGATCATGGAGATTGATGAGTCAAAAATAAAAGGTATTTTTGAGCCGCTAGGAGTTCCGAAACAAACTGGATTAGTACCAAATAAACTTTTAAAAGCACCATGCGGAGCCACAGCTGGTGGACCGTTGGTATAAATCATGGTAACCAGATTTTTTTTTACGGCTTGCTCTGCGTAATAACCAGAGAGACCATAATGACCACTGTTTCTAACAGCAACTAAACCTATTCCGTTTTTTTTGGCATTTGAAATAGCCTTTTTAATAGCTATATCAGCTGCAACAAACCCTATACTATTATCGGCATCAATAAGTGAAATTGATTGTGATATCTTTTTAATCTTTATTTTCGGTTTTGGATTAATTACTTTTTTTGATATTCGATCACAATACATTTTTAATCTTGAGATACCATGACCGAAAGCACCGACAAGCTCTGCGTTGATCAAAGCATTAGCAGAAATCTTGGCGTGGTCTTGACTTAGACCATATTTTTTAAATATTTTGATAACTTCTTTTTTTAGTATTGGAGCTCTCAACTTAACCTTTTCCACGCCATGGAATTGTTTTATCAATTATTTTTCTAAGTGTTATATCAAATAACAATCCAAGCATTCCCATGATAAAAATTGTTATCCAAATCACTTCATATTGAAAATACTTCTTGGCTACATTTTCAACAAAACCAATACCGGTTGTACCAGCTAAAAATTCAGCAGCTACCAAGGTTCCCCAACACATACCCACTGCAACTCTTATACCAGTGAGTATCTCAGGTAATGAGTTTGGAAAAATAACATGTCTTAATATTTGTCTTTTTGATGCTCCTAATGAGTGAGCTGCATGGATTTTTGATAATTGCGTTCCCGATGCACCTGCTCTTGCAGAAATAATCATTATAGATAAAGAAACCATAAATAGTAAGAAAACTTTTCCAGTATTATCAATTCCTAAAACCGAAATTATAAGTGGAGCCCATGCAAGAGGAGGGACAGGTCTATAAAGCTCAATCAAAGGATCAAAAAAACCTTTTGCAAATCTATTTAAACCCATAAATAGACCAAGAGGGACACCAATTAATATGCCAAAAACTAAACCAAGAAAAACTCTTAAAAAAGAATCCCAAATATGTCCATACGGTACAGGCACTTTAAATAAATTAAAATCACCAGTTACAATTTTTAAAACTCCACCTTTGAAGTTTTGTTTTACTATTCCATCTTTACTATGAACAGGATACTCACCTGGTAAAATATCTGCAATCCAGTCTGGCAAAATAAAGCCAATCATTTTGCTCACATCAACCATTTGTATCCACAATAGAGGGATATCTTTATAACCGACACTGGGTTTTGACATTAATATAAATTTATTAAAGGTATCGGATGGCTTAGGTAACCATCTACCTGATCCCTGTTCTGAACAACTTGGACCACTAGCAACGATAGTTCCTGCAGGAAATAAGAAAATATCAATTAATCTTAATCCACCTTGTTCTTTTTTTTGAGCATTATCAAATTTAACAATTGCTGACTGCATCTTATCTAGTGCGTTTGGAGGATAGATACTTGCAAATTCTATTCTTCTAGCGATCTTAACAATATTTTTTGCGTATGTTGAAGCCACTTCCTCACTATCACTTAGACTTTTTCTATAAGATTTAATTTCCTCTTTAAGCTCTTTAATCTTATTTTTAAATTGAGGATTATGATTTCTTAACTTAAAAAATTCATCACTGATTAAATTTAATTCTTGAGCGGCAGTGTGAAATTTTAAACCTCTATACGTCGCAGGCACTAAAGGCACTTCTAATGTATTTTCAATAGAACCTGAGCCTGCATCTACTTTAGTTATACCCCAACCACCTTCCTCATCAACCGCTTTCAGTCTTTCATTTAACTCTTGTTCTGTTTCAAATGGATAATCAGATTTTTGGAAATTTTCAGTTAATAGATTTATTTTTCCAGTGATATCATCTATTTTTTGTTGAGTCTCAATCTCTAACAAATCCTCATTTGTAAGTAATGGAATAAGTTGATTAGTTTTACTTATATAACTAATTAGTATCGTTTTTTGTTGGCTATTTAGTTCCTCAGAATTTTGAATCTCATTTTGAATTAATTTTAAATTTTTATTCTCTTTTTTGATTTGTGAAGTGCTTTTGAATTCTCTTTCCTCAATTGGAAATTGATATTTTAATCCAAGTAAAGAGTCATTAACTTTTGCAACTTGGCATAGTTCGTTGGCAGATTTTGGGTAAAATCCTTTTGCAATATCCCATGAGTAATAGAGCCAAATTAAAAGTAAAAAACTACTTCCAACAATTACCCAGTGAGTACCCCCTAGTGCTCTTTCTGGATTTCCAAATACAGCATCTACTTTTTCAGTCCTTATTAATCTTCTTCCATAAAGAATACAGCCGATTACAGCGAAGAATATTAGAAAAGTTATTATCTGAGTTAACATTTAATTATCTTTCCCCATAATTTCCTCTTCCATGTTCCAGATCATTTCAAGGATTTCTTCTCGTTTTTGAGAAAACTCTTTATTTTTTTTAATTTCTCTTAAATCTTCTTTTAATCCCATTGAAGCGAATGGCAGATTATATTCTTTATGTATTCTTCCTGGTCTTGGAGCCATTACATATAGTCTTTCTCCAAGAAGCAAAGCCTCTTCAACTGAATGAGTAATTAGAACAATTGTTTTGCCTGTTTCTTTCCAAATTTTTAAAACTAGAGACTGCATTTTTTCTCTCGTGAGAGCATCAAGAGCTCCTAGTGGTTCATCCATTAAAATCAAATCTGGGTTGTTGATTAGACATCTTGCAAGGGCAACTCTCTGCTGCATTCCTCCAGATAATTGATAAGTTGGGGTGTTTCCAAAACCTTTTAATCCAACAATCTCTAACCATTCATCAACTTTTTTCTGCGTTTCAATTGGATCTTCTTTTTTCATTCTTAATCCAAAGTTCACATTCTCAGCAACTGTTAGCCATTCAAATAAAGCACCTTGCTGAAAAACCATTCCCCGTTCAACTCCTGGTCCATCTATTTCTTTATTATTAAGAGTAATACTTCCTGAAGTTGGTCTAATAAATCCTGCAGTAATGTTAAGCAATGTGGTCTTTCCACAACCAGACGGCCCAAGAACTGTGAGAAGCTCTCCTTTTTTGAGAGTAAAATTTAAATCTTTTAATGCGTGAACAGTTTCTCCTTTAGGAGTTTTAAAAATCATGTTTAGATTTTGTGAAACTAAATCACTCATAAAGAGACTTTATATTTGAATTTTTAATAAAAAAATAGGCACCAATTTATTACAATTGGCGCCTATTAAAATTTAAATTACCCTTAGATTATAAAGGTAAGAAACTAGTATCTACGTTTCCTCTTGGTGTTCCCATTCCTTTTAAGAATGCATCAAGATTTCCACTTTCCATAGATTGTTTAGTTTCCTCAGGTGTTAGAAATTTAAAGCCACTTAAAGTTTCTTTCATATCAGCAACTTTCATTTCAGAAGCTTTTGACATTGAGTTCATATCGCTTTTACCAGCTCTATATCTCGCATTAGCCTCATGAGTTACTTCAATAAAAGTTCTTAGCATACCTGGATTTTCCTTCATAAACTTAGTAGTTACTGAAGTGATATCAATACCTAAGATACCTGCGTCTCTAGCTTCTTGAACTGTAAGTAATCTAGATCCAACTGCAGTTGCAGCTTTAATTGAGTTACCACCAAATAAACATGCCATTACAACATCACCACTTACTAAAGCAGCAGCACCTTCTTCAGGGTCCATTTGAATGATATCCATTTTTTTTCTGTCCGCACCAACAACTTTCATACTTTCATCAAAAACGTATTCAGCCATTGTACCTAGTGGAACAGCAACTTTTTTACCTTCAAGTTCTGTAGCGTTAGCTTTTGTAATACCTGAAGCATTAGATGTTACACATGTTGTACCACCCATTCCGTATTCCATAGCAATATCTACAAGTTTGATAGGAGCTTTTGATTTAACAGCATTAATGAATGGAACTAAACCTTGAGAGTAAGAGATATCAATATCTCCCGCTAACATAGCATCAGTCATTGCACCACCGTTAGTAAAGTTTGTCCACTTAACAGGAACCCCTAGAGCTTTAGCGAAGTTTTTCTTCATCATATCCTCTAGATTTGGGCTTGGCCACTCTAAGAAGTATGCAACTCTAACTTCATTAGCTGCAGAATTAGCAACTGAAATTGAAAGATTAAGAGCTACAAAACATCCAAGAATAAAACTAATTATTTTTTTCATTTTTCCTCTTCCTTGTTTATTTATATGTTTCAATTTTAAGATTAAATTGACCTATATGTAAAACAAAAAAATGCTCATTCTAGTTACACAACTTAAAGTTGTGACAATTATTTTGGTGGTTTATTGGACTTAATTAGTCTAAGGATTCATTAATTAACCAATTATAAAATTTTAATATGAGCTCAGAAAAAAGAACATCTGTACCTAATTCTTTAAATGAACATTGGATGCCATTTACATCTAATAAAGATTTTAAAGAAAATCCAAAACTTATAGTGGAGGCAAAAGGTGTATATTTAAAAAATCACCAAGGTAAAACTCAAATTGATGCTAGCTCAGGATTATTCTGCAATCCTTTAGGACATGGTAGAAAAGAAATTATTGAGGCAATAACAAATCAATTACAAACTTTAGATTATTGTCAACCCTTCCAACAAGGATTTGGCGGATCTTTTGAATTAGCTACAAGAATTTCAAAACATACACCAGGAAATTTAAATAAAATATTTTATACAATCTGTGGATCTACTGCAGTTGAAACAGCGATCAAAATTAGTATTGCTTACCATAAAGCAAGAGGTGAAGGACAAAGATTTAGATTTGTTGGAAGAGAACGCGCTTATCATGGGATGAATATTGGAGCAACATCAGTAGGTGGTATGATTAATAATGTCAAAGCTTATGCAAGTGTTTTGATGCCAGGTGTTGTTCATATGAGACATACACATTTAGATGAACATAAATTTATATCAGGTCAACCTGAAACAGGTGCTGAAATTGCAAATGACTTAGAAAGAATTTGTACTAATTTTGGTTCAGAAAATATTGCAGCTTGTATTGTTGAACCAATTGCTGGATCAACAGGAACTTTAGTTCCACCAGTTGGATATTTACAAAGATTAAGAGAACTTTGTGATAAACATAAAATTCTTTTGATTTTTGATGAAGTTATTACTGGATGGGGAAGAACTGGTTCAGCTTTTGGAGCTCAAGAGTTTGGTGTAACACCTGACATAATGACTATGGCTAAAGCAACAACTAATGGGATAGTTCCATTTGGTGTGGTTGCTTGTAAAGAAGAGATTTATGATGCGGTTATGGATAATTCTCCAAAAGGTGCGATAGAATTATTTCATGGTTATACTTATTCAGGAATACCAGTTTCTGTTGCAGCAGCATTAGCTGTTCAAGATATTTTTGAAAAAGAAGATATTTTCAATAGAGCAAAAGAACTAGCTCCTTACTTCCAAGAAGGATTATTTTCACTAAAAGACATTGATGTAGTGGATAACATTAGAGGTTATGGAATGATGGGCGGTATAGATATTAAAACTGATGGTAGACCTGGTAAAGCAGGCCTAGCTACTTTTAAACATTGTTATGATGCTGGAGTAAATTTCAAAGCTACAGGTGATTGTTTAATCATAGCACCGATGTTTATTTGTGAAAAAAAACATATTGATGAAATTATTGAAAAATTAAGAACCGGAATAACTAATTACGCAAAAAGTAAAAAGAATTAAATTCGTTAATGAGAATTGGCGTACCTAAAGAAATTAAACCTCAAGAAAATAGAATAGGCCTAACACCAGATAGTGTAAAAACTCTTGTCTCTGAGGGACATGAAGTATTAGTAGAAAACAATGGAGGCTTTGAAGCAGGTTTCGACAATGATCAGTACAAAAATGCTGGAGCTAAAATTATTGAAAAAGCCACTGATATTTTTAATGACGCTGAAATAATTGTTAAAGTTAAAGAACCTCAAAAAGTTGAGGTTGAAATGATTAAAGAAAATCAAATCGTATACACTTATTTACATCTGGCCGCTGCAAAAGAATTGACAGAGGGTTTGGTAAAATCAAAAAGTATTAATATAGCTTATGAAACCATTACTGATGATAATGGAAGGCTTCCTTTACTTGCACCAATGAGTGCTGTAGCAGGACGTATGTCAGTTCAAGCTGGAGCACATTGTTTAGAAAAAAACCAAAAAGGTAGAGGAGTATTATTGGGTGGAGCTCCTGGTGGTGAACCAGCTAACGTTTTAATTTTAGGTGGAGGTGTTGTAGGAGAAAATGCTGCAACTATAGCAACTGGCATGAAAGCAAAAGTTCATGTTGTAGATAAATCAGAAGCTAGACTAAAACAATTAGTTGAAATGTTTGGTGATAAAATTATTCCAGAACAAAGTGATAAGATAGATTTAAAAAAGTTAGTAGCTGAAGCAGATTTAATAGTAGGAGGAGTTTTAATTCCTGGAGCAGAGGCGCCTAAATTAGTCACTAAAGATATGTTAAAATTAATGAAAAGAGGCTCAGTTATTGTTGACGTTGCAATTGATCAAGGTGGTTGTGTAGAAACAAGTAAACCAACAACTTTTAATGATCCAACTTTTATAGTTGATAATGTTGTTCATTATTGTGTGGCTAACATGCCAGGAGGGGTTCCTAGAACATCAACTATTGCATTAAACAAAGCAACACTTCCTTATTTAGTCAAATTAGCCAATAGAGGTTATCAAAAAGCTCTTAGTGAAGATAAAAACTTTTTAGCAGGATTAAATGTTCACAAGGGTCATGTGACTTATAAAGCTGTTGCAGATGTATTTGGACATGAATATGTTAACCCAGGAGATGCAATCAAAAACTAATTAAATGGAAAAAAAACTTCCCAGTAGCACCAAAGTTGTTGTTATCGGAGGTGGAGTAGTTGGTTGTTCAGTCGCTTACCATTTAGCTAAATTTGGCTGGAAAGATACTATCCTTTTAGAAAGAGATCAGTTAACATCAGGCACGACTTGGCATGCAGCTGGATTAGTAAGTCAATTAGGTCCCTCAGCAGCAATTACCAAAATTAGAAAATATACTTTGGATCTTTATAAAGAACTTGAAAAGAAAGTTGATCATTCAGCAGGATTAAGATTAAACGGTGCACTTTCAATTGCTGAGAATAAAGGTAGATGGCAAGAGCTTCAAAGACAAGCAACAACCGCACAACTGTTTGATGTTGATGTTAGAATTTTAGATAAAGAACAAATTAAAAAAAATTATCCAATTGTAAATACTGATGAAGTTTTAGGAGGGATTTTGATGCCAGGTGATGGTGCTGCAGATCCATCTGGAGTAACACATATGTTAGCAAAAGCAGCAAAAATGGAAGGAGTAAAGATTTTTGAAAAATCTCCCGTTGATGATATCATAACTAAAAATGGAAAAATTTCTGGTGTAAAAGTAAATGGTCAAAAAATTGATTGTGAGTATATAGTTTTAGCATCAGGAATGTGGTCCCGCCAAATTGGGGAAAAAGCTGGAGTAAGCATTCCTCTTTATCCAGCAGAACACTTCTATATTATCACTGAGCCGATTGAAAATCTTTCTAAAACCTTACCAGTGATAAGAGATTTTGATAATAGAACGTATATAAAAGAAGATGCTGGAAAAATATTAGTTGGAATTTTTGAGTCTCAATCAATCCCAGCATGGGATAAAATTAATAAAGTTCCAGAAGATTTTTCCTTTGGAGAATTTCAAGAAAATTTTGAGCATTTTGAGCCTTATTTAGCTACAGCAATTAAAAGATTTCCAGTTTTAGAAACAGCAGGAATTAGAAAATTTTTTTCAGGTCCAGAGTCATTTACTCCAGATACAAATACATTGCTTGGAGAAGTACCCGAGGTAAAAAACTTCTTTGTATGCTGTGGTTTAAATAGTATTGGAATTGGAAGTGGCGGGGGTGTTGGTAAAGTTGCAGCTGAATGGTTGATTAATGGACATATAAATGAAGATATTTTCTGTTATGACATAAAAAGATTTCAAAAATTTCACTCTGACTTGGGTTTTATTAAAAAAAGAATTACAGAGTCGTTAGGAGATTTATATGGAATGCATTGGCCGTTCAAACAACATAAAACCTCTAGGAATATAAAAACACTTCCATATCATGATGAATTAAAAAGTTTTGGTGCGTGTTTTGGTGTTTCTGGTGGATACGAAAGACCAATGTGGTTTGCTTTAGATGGAGAAAAAACGGAATATGAATACAGTTATAACTACCAAAATTGGTACCCTTCAGCAGAATATGAAACAAATAATACTATTAAAAATGTTGGATTATTTGATTTAACCCCTTTTTCAAAATTTGAGATAAAATCTGATGATGCACATAAAGAATTACAAAAAATTTGCACAGCTAATATTAAAAATGAGGCTGGAAAATGTGTTTATACACATATGTTGAACTCTGATGGTGGAATTGAAACAGATTTAACGGTCGTTTGTATTGAAAAAGATCACTTTAGAATAATAAGCTCTGCAGCTACACGAGAAAGAGATAAATTTCATATAAATAAACACCTTGCAAAAGATGTTGAGTTAAAAGACGTTACTGATGATTATTGTGTTTTTGGAGTTTTTGGACCAAAAAGTAGAGCTTTAATGAAATCAATTTCAAAAGATAATTTTGAAAATGATAATTTTAGATTTAGTACAGCAAAATATATCACTATTGAAGGAATTAAAATTTGGACTCAAAGATTGTCATATGTTGGAGAATTAGGTTACGAATTATATGTTAAATTGAAAGACGCTAAAAAAATTTATGAATTACTTATTAATAATGGTAAGGATTTTAACCTCTCAAATTGTGGTATGCATGCCATGGATATTATGCGAATGGAAAGTGGATTTTTACATTGGGGACACGACATTTCACCAGAAGAAAATCAATATCAAGCAGGTTTATCTTTCACAATAAGCTCTAAAAAGGAGGATGAATTTATTGGCAAAAAAGCATTAGAAAAAATTAAAAAGGAAAAAATTAAAAGTAGATTTGCAATGTTTACTTTAAAAAATAGCAAACCAGGTGAGCCATTATTGCTTCATGATGAGCCTATTTATTTAGAAAGTAAAATTATAGGTAGATCAACATCTGGTAATTATTCTTTTAATTTTAGGAAAAATTTAACATTTGGTTATATCAATAACGATATTTCAAATAATGAACTTCACAAAAAAGATTTATTTATTGAAGTAGAGAAAAAAAAATATCCTATTGAAATAATTAACAAACCTTTAAAACAAACTAATTTTAAAAATAATTAAGTTTTTCTTCTTAAGAAAAATACAAAAAGAACAGAGGTCGTCATCATTATCAGAGCATATGCTGCGGTTGGAACCATATAAGTCATATTTTGTCCAAACAACTGCGTTCCTACAAAAACAGCCAAAGTTCCATTCTGTAATCCACATTCAAGAGATATACATCTTTGTTGAGCAACACCTGATGCAAAAAATTTAGCAACATAGAAACCTATAATCATCATGGAAATATTTAGAACTAAAGCAATAGTTCCTGCTGTAGTGAGGAACATTATAATACTATCCCATTCCTGAATATATATAGCAATAAAAACAATAGAAAATAATCCTATAGATATTCTCTCAATAATTTTCATATTATTTTCTATAAAATCACTAAAAAATTTTCTAATGATCATTCCAATTATTACAGGTACAGTAACTACAAAAAACATTTTCAATGATATACCAAGCATTGAAACTTCTTTTTCAACATAAGTAATATCAAATAAATCAATTGATAAAAAAACAATATAAGGAACTGATACAATACTTATTAAACTGGTAAAAGCTGTAAGAGATATAGAAAGTGCAACATCACCACCTGCAAATTTAGTTAGTACATTTGATGTTACTCCACCAGGTGCAGCTGCAATCAGCATTACCCCTAATGCCAACTCTACCGGAGTTTTTAAAATAATTATTAATATATAACCTACAATTGGAAGAACAATTAATTGACAAATTAAACCAACAAAAAACTCTTTTGGATGCTGAAAAACTCTAGTGAAATCTCTTACTGTTAATGAAGCACCAAGCCCTAACATTATAAGTGCTAGCGCAAATGGCGCTATTGTTGTTACTATACCCATGACCCCTCTGTGTAATACTCGAGAACAACTTATTAGAGATTTAAGAAATTACAAGAAGATTTAAAACTTTACGAATAAATTTAGCTTTGTACTTAAAAATTTCTGTTTGATAAGGTAAAATTTTTCTAAAATTCATAGAAGTTAGTACATATTGTTTTTTTTCATTTAACTTTATCAAATCTTCTTTAATTAAATATTTACACTTTCTAATTATTGTTGCTCGAGGAATCTTTGTCATATCAGAAATTGACATTGCACTTATACCAGTATTTGTGCCGAGATTTTCTATGAGAATATTATTAGTAGCAAAGTAATCTAATGAAGGTTTTTCATTATCTGAATTTAATTGGCTTGAAACATTTAAAACCTGATTCATGCAAACTGTCCCCCAAATATGAAAAGTAGTCAAATCTTGAAAAAATTTATGATATCCTATAATTAAAGGTATCTGCATTCTGTAAAACCATCTCCATGATAGTGAAAATTTTTTTTTTATCATATTTTCAATAGTTTTTTGATCTAGTTTTTTTGAATAAACTTTATCTTTATTTAAAGCTTGTGAGACTAAGAGAATATATTTTGATGAAAATTTAATTTGGTTATCAGGTTTGACAAAAGGAAATGCTTTCCTATCAATAATGATCTTTTTTTTATTACGTGTTATAACTCCTTCTTTTTCAAGTTCTAAAACTTTTCTTCTAACTGTTTCTTTTGGTAAATCTAATTTTTCACAAAGTTCAGTGATACTAAATTTTTCGATTTGTATATATGATTTCGAATAATATTCTTCATAAGAATATTGAATATTCATTTGATCATAAAATTGAAGAGTTTTTTCAACCAAAGAAATTACTATCATGTATTTGTAATGATCATTAAATGATGCATAAACACTATTCATCCAATTCCATTGGTGAGATATCCAATTTTTGCTTAGAGTAGAATAGTGAGACATAATAGACTCATATACTTGATCATCACGTAGAGTTTTTGAAAAATCTATTTCTTGAATGCTCATAAATTATAAAATGGGCAGTTAAGACCCAAATTGGACATGTGTCAATTTATTATTGACCCACTTTGAACTTCTAAGAAAATTGTTTTTTTTTTAAATTATGGTTTAATAGATTTATGACTTCTAAAGGCTTTACGGAAAACACTGATAATATCGAGACCCCAAATGATATTAATGTCTCTGAAAAGCCTTTAAATCCAAAGAAAATTAGTTCTGGAAGAGTTGATATCAATGTTCTGAAGTCAAAATTAGAGGCACAACAAGGTAAGGAGTTTAGAAAAAACTTATTTATTTTTTCATTTTGTGTTTTGCTGTTAGGTTCAATTGGAATATTTCTGTCTTTATAATTTTATTTGCTAAAAAACATAAAGGATGATTAATTACGCCAAATGAAAAATCTAACTAATTCTCTTAAACAAAAACTTACTTCAAAATATACAGTTTCTGACACTCTCCAAACTACTTCTAGAAGTACAGATATAAATGTTCTTTTAAACAGAGTGAAGTCAGATAAAAAACAAGAGATCAAAAAAAAGTTCTATTTTTCGGCAGCAGCCTCTACAGGTTTGATTTTATTTGGGCTAATAGTTTTCAGCTAAAATTTAATAATTTCTTAAAATCCGCATAAATTTAGTGATTAATTATTATTGAATCAAATTTTATTAATATTATAAATCAACAATGATAAAAGGCGGGGTAGCTCAGTTGGTTAGAGCGCGGGACTCATAAGCCCGAGGTCAGTGGTTCGATCCCACTTCCCGCTACCACTACTTAATAAGTTTTCTTAAATAATTTGAATATTCACAATTTCCGTAAAAATTAATTGCTTTCATTATTTGTTTTTTTGAAATCCATCTATTATTTAAAGCAATTTCTTCAAGACATGCAATTTTAAATCCTTGTCTATTTTCAATAGCAGATACAAACGCTGATGTTTTGTAAAAATCCTCTATTGAACCTGTATCTAACCAGGCTCCACCTCTTCCTATTATATCTGCACTCAATTGTTTTTTAGATTTATAAAAATTTAACAAATCAACAATTTCTACCTCACCTCTTTTTGAAGGCTTTAGTTTTTTTGCTAATTCGATTACTTTATTGTCAAAAAAATATAATCCTGTTATGGCTAAGTCTGATAAGAATTTTTTGGGTTTCTCTTTAATTAATAAAATTTTATTTTTTTTATCTACTTTTGCCACCCCAAATGATTCTGGGTGCTGAACTTTATGTAGTACAACTCTCGCACCTTTTTTTATTTTAGTACTCTCTTTAAGTTTTGAGGTAAGATTTTGACCATAAAAAAAGTTGTCTCCTAAGATCATTGCAACGTTATCCTTGCCAATAAATTTTTCACCAATTACAAACGCGTCAGGTAACCCCCTTGGTTTATCTTGTTCAAGATAAGTTATTTTTATTCCCAAATTATCTCCATTTGGAATAAGTTTTTTATATTGATATAATTGTCCTTTATTAACAATAATTAAAATATCTTTTATTCCTGCAAGCATTAAGATTGATAAAGGATAAAAAATTAAAGGTTTATCATAAATTGGAAGAAGTTGCTTGTTAACTGCTTTAGTTAAAGGGCTCATTCTGGTACCTTTTCCACCAGCTAAAATAATTCCTTTTTTTATCATCATCTTCCCAATCTTTTTACAATATCTCTTCTTGACAAATTTTTGTAGTAACTTTTATTTTTATTATACCACTCAAATGTTAACTTAATCCCTTCCTGAAAATTAACTTTTGGTTTCCAACCAAGCTTTTTAATAATTTTATTGCTGTTTAAAGCATACCTAATATCATGCCCTGGACGATCTTTAACAAAATTTATTTTCACATTTTTTCCAACTTTTACTAACTTTTTTGAAATAGCTAAAAGTTGTGAACATACTTGTAAATTATTCAAATTTTTATTTGAACCAATATTATAAAATTCTCCAATTTTACCTTTTAAAAATACTTTTATTAGAGCTTCACAATGATCTTTTACATAAATCCATTCTCTTGAATTTGTACCTTTTCCATAAATTGGCAAGGGTTTGTTATTTAAAATGTTGTAAATTAATTTTGGTATTAATTTTTCAGGATGTTGTTTTGGGCCATAATTATTTGAGCAATTGGTTATTATAGCTGGAATTTTATAAGTTCTAACATATGATCTGACCAAGTGATCTGAGGCTGCTTTGCTCGCCGCGTATGGTGAACTAGGATTATAAGGAAAATTTTCATTTGAACGGCCTTTTAAAATATCACCATAAACTTCATCAGTAGAAATATGAACTAGTTTACACTTATGTTTTCTAGCAAATTTTTTAAAACACTCTAATAAATTATATACATCAACAATATTACTATTAATAAAGTTAGCTGGATTATCTATAGATCTATCTACATGAGTTTCAGCAGCAAGATTAAAAATGCAGGCAGGCTTATATTTATTTAATATTTTATGGAATTTTTTATCTCCTATGCTGCATTTGATAAACTTATAGTTTTTAAGGGATTTTAATTTTCTAACATTATAGAAATTTGATGAATAAGTGACTTTATCAATATTTATAATAAAATATTTTTTTTTTATTAATAACTCAATTAAATTACTTCCTATAAATCCTAACCCGCCAGTTACAATTATTTTTTTCATTGATTATTTTATTTTTACATTAGCAAAAAGTATTAGTATAGTTGATTACACCGATCATATGTCAATATCTAGGCAAAATTTAACAGTAATTATTGTAAGCTTTATGAGTGAAAATGTGATTCATGACTGTATTAGCTCTATACCAAAAGATGTCAAAATTATTGTAGTTGATAATTCAAACAATAAAACTTTTAAAGATGAAATTGAAAAAAAATATAACAATGTTCGTTGCATATTATCTGAGAATAATATTGGCATGGGTGCAGGTAATAATTATGGATTAAGTGCAATTGATACCGATTATGGATTTATTCTTAATCCTGATGTTGTATTAAGAAACGATACAATTGATGAAATCATACTTGCTTCTAATAAAATTAATGCATTTTCTATAATTTCTCCAATTATGGAAGAAGAAAATTATCCAAACTATAAGATAAATAAAGAGGATAATTATATAAATAAAAAAGATGAACCTTTTAAAGTAGAGAGTGTTGATGGATTTGCGATGCTATTAAATATTTCAAGATTAAAAAGATTAAAAAATTTTAGAGATAAAAAATTTTTTGATGAAAATATTTTTCTTTATTTAGAAAACGATGATTTATGTAAAAGAGTAATCGAAAATAATGAGGACATTTATATCGTACCAAAATCGAAAATTAAACATCTTGGCGCAAAAGGGGTTAATGAAAAATATAAATATGAAATAGAATTATCAAGAAATTGGCATTGGGTTTGGTCAAAATTTTATTATAATAAAAAACACTATGGTTTTTTAAAAGCATATATAAAAGTGCTTCCAATATTTATATCAGCAACTTTAAAAATGCTTTTTTATTTTTTTTTAAATAAAAAAAAAAAAGAAATATACTTATTTAGAGTATTGGGATTTGTAAATGCAGTTATAGGAAAAAAATCTTTTTACAGACCTAAAATTGATTATTAATGACCGGGAAATTCTATCAAGTTTTCTACTTTATAGTTTTTGGAAATTAAATTATCAGAACCTTTAAGATCAAATAAATTTATTACAAAAATAAAACCAGCAACTTCCCCTTTTGAAATTTTAATTAATTTAGCTGCCGCCTCAGCTGTTCCACCAGTAGCGATTAAATCATCTATAATTAAAACTTTATCACCTTTATCTATAGAGTCTTTATGCACCTCAATTGTTGCTGATCCATATTCTAACTCAAAGTCAACAGAGTATACATCTGACGGTAACTTGTTTTTTTTTCGCAACAAAATAAATGGTTTATTTAATATATAGGAAACTGCAGAAGCAAATACGAAACCTCTCGACTCAATAGCAGCAATCTTTGTAAAATTAAACTTCTTTGATCTTTGAATAATTTGATCAATACTCTCTTTAAAAGCATTTTCATTTTTTATTAAAGTTGTGATATCTCGAAAAAGTATACCTTTTTTTGGATAGTCAGGTATTGATCTTATATATTTTTTCAGTTCCATAAATTTAATCTTAATAATATTTATTTTTTAATTAAACAATTTTTTACTCAATTTTATACATTCTTTTTTAAGTTGGGTGATATTAATATTCATGTCTATTTTTTTTTTAAGCTTAGAATTATTTAAATAAAAGGATTGATTTTTTTTGTTATTATTAAGCTTAATAATTTTATATTTTTTTTTATTTTTAATAGAATCTAAAAGCCAATTATTTAATTCTTTCAAGTAAACCTTTTTTCCCATTGAAACATTAAAAGTTCCAAATACTCTTTTTTTGATGATAGAATTAATTATCCTAGAGAACGTATTTATATCAATAAAATCTTTGAACTCATTTTTATTCAAAATTAATTCTCCTTTTTCAACTTTGCTAATCAAATAATCTAGATATGTATTATGAATTTTTCTAGGGTTATATTTTTTAAAACCAATTATATTGGAAATTCTTAAAATAATATTTTTATTTCCCTTAATCTTTAAAATTTTTTTTTCAGTTATGTATTTATTTTTTTCATAATTATTTGAACACTTTATTTTTGAGTTCTCATATATATTAGCCTTAGGTTTATAAATTTTTCTTGAACTAAAGAAAATAAAATTGGTATCTTTATTAAGTTTTTTTACTATTTTTAAATCAATATCATTATTTATAGAATAGACTTTTTTTACATAATTTTTATTAATTGAACAATTAATTATATAATCAAATTTATTGAGATTTTTTAAGGATTTAGAATTAAAGCTTTTAATTTTTACAATATGTTTATTTTTTAAAAATGTATATAAATTAGTTCCAATGAAACTATTTTTGCCAAAAATTAAAATTTTTTTTTTCAATTAATGTGTTTTAAAAAATTAATTATCATTAACTTATAATATTTGAGATGAAGTTGTCTATAATAATACCAGTTTATAATAGCTCTAAAATTTTAGAGAAACTTATAACTGAGATTAATTCTAACGTATCTAATAAATTTGAAAAAGATTATGAGATAATTTTAGTAAATGATTCTAGTAAAGATAATAGCTGGGTTGTGATTAAAAAAATTTCAAGAGAGTTTGATTTTGTAAAAGGAATAGATTTAAATAATAATGTGGGACAACATGGAGCTGTTTTTGTAGGGTTAAAGCACTCAATAGGAAATAAGATAATAATTATGGATGATGATTTACAACATCCACCTGAAAGTTTAATAGCTATTTACGAGCAATTAGATTTATATGATGCTTGTTACACCCTTTATTTAAAAAGAAAACATGTTTATTGGAAAATATTAGTCAGCACACTAAACAATTTTTTTTCAAGCTTTATTTTTAATAAACCATTTAAAATTTATACTTCTTCAATGAAAGGAATAAGAAGTGATGTAAAAGATAGATTTATTGATCATAATCCAAAGATACCATTTATTGATAGTTTAATTTTAAAAGAAGCTAAAAATATAACTAACATAAAGGTAAATCACCAAGAAAGATTTGAGGGAAAAAGTAATTACGATATTAAAAAATTATTTGTTTTATGGTTTGATATGATTGAAAATTATCACTTTTACCCATTTAGATTTGGATCTTTAATAGGGTTATTTTCATTTTGTATTGTCAAATTTTTACGAACCTTTAATAGTAAAAAAAGTTTTTCTTTTAAAATTAAGGAAAAAACTTTCTAATTAATTTTTTTTAATTGGTATAGTTCTAAATGATTAAATATTATATTTGATTTAACTTTATAGTTATTTAGCTTATTTGGTTTAACGAATTTCTCATTTGTTATGTCAGTGAAATAAATTAACCATACATTATCTGGTAATTCAGAATTATTATCATAGTCAATATAAATTAAATCTTTATCAATTTTTTCAGAATACTTTTTAAGATAATTTTCATATACAAAATTAATGTTAATAGGGTTGTTTTCAACGTATACAAATGAATAATTTGGATTGTCATTTTTAACAATATATTCCAAAGATTTTCTAACCTCAGGTTTTGATGGATAAATGTTTGTATAGAATTGTTTAAAAGTATTTTCTGTAAAATGATTTAAAAAACTTGGAGCTACTAATAAAAAAATAAGAACATATTTTTTATATTCATTTTCAAAATCCAAACTCAAACTGCTGATTAAATATAATATTGGTATTAAAACAAAAAATATATATCTATCTATTAGTATTGGCTCAAAAACAAAGCTGTAAGTAATTGGAATTAAGTATGTTAAGAATAAAAAAATAATAAGAAATAGTTCTATATCAAATTTACTTAAAATCTTATTTAATTGACTTAAAATCAAATAGAGTAAGATTATTAAATGTAATAATCCTAAAATCCTCGAACCAAAAAAAGAGGAAAAATAATAATTAGTGAAAAAAGAAGCTTTAAATCCAGGTATCCAAGAAGGTGTATGCGAAATATTGTTCAGGTAAATTAAAATAAATAAAAGAGATGAAATTGAGGTAGATAAAAATAATAAAGAATTATTTTTTGTAAAATTCTTTTTAATTATCCATAGCAAGAAAATATAAAAATTCAAAGATATTATTACGATAATTGAATAGGCATGACTAAAAAGCATTAAAAGAGAAACTATAAAAACTAATAGATAACTAAAAAAATTTTTAAACTCTCTAATTTTTCCTTTATAAAAAATAAGATTAAGTAAAATTATAGTTAATAAAAATGTCAGTGTATAAGAGCGTAGCTCAATACTATATCGAATATGATAAATGTTAATTGTTAATAAAATAATTCCCAGAATTGCACTTTTATAAGTTTTATTAGTTTTGATTAATTTGTAAAAATAAAAAATTGAAATAATGCTTAAAAATAAGCTCAAATATCTTGAATACTCTAAATTATATCCAAAAATTTTATGAAAAAATTTTAATATGATTTCATAAGTAACTGTTAAGTTTGAAGCAAAGACAAGCTTTATAGTTTCAAAAAAATCTAAATGTGGATTTGATAAATAAAAACTTACCATTTCATCTGACCAAAAATCATTAAAATTTATGTTGAAACCTCTTATCAACAATCCAAATAAAATGATTAAAGTTACAAATAAAGTTTCATGTTTAAAGGAATTTGTTTTCATGATTTAATATTGCTACTATAATATATTAAATTAAATTAATTATATCATGTTAAATAAGTTAGCAATAATTGGTGGTAGTGGTCTTTACGATGTTGAAGAATTTACGAATAGAGAATTAATTGATTTAAAAACCCCCTGGGGTAAACCGTCCGACCAGATTTTAAAAACTAATTATAACAATAAAGAAGTTTATTTTTTACCAAGACATGGTAGAGGTCATTTTATTTCTCCCTCTAAAATAAACTTCAGAGCAAATATTGATGCTCTTAAACAGCTAGGTGTAACTGACATTGTATCAGTATCAGCAGTTGGATCTTTAAAAAAAGATTTGCCTCCAGGAAAGTTTGTTATTGTTGATCAATTTATTGACAGAACATTTGCAAGAGAAAAAACATTTTTCGAAGATGAAATTGTCGCTCACGTTTCTATGGCTCATCCAACCTCAAGTGGTTTGATGAATGCGTGTGAGGAAGCAATTAAGAAGGAAAAAATTGATTATCAAAGAAATGGAATATACGTTGTAATGGAAGGACCTCAATTTTCGACCTTAGCAGAGTCAAATTTATATAGATCTTGGAAAGCGGATGTAATTGGTATGACTAATATGCCAGAGGCAAAATTAGCTCGAGAAGCAGAGATAAGATATGCATCTGTATCTATGGTCACAGACTATGATTGTTGGCATCCAGATCATGAAAACGTTGATGTTCAACAAGTTGTAAAAGTTTTATTAGGTAATGCTGCTAAAGCAAAAAATATGATTAAAAATTTAATAGAAAATTTCGAAGATCACATTGATCTTAATGATCCAACTAATAATTGTTTGGATGTATCAATTATAACAGCACCTGAAAAAAGAACAAAAAAGACAATAGAAAAACTTAAAACTGTTGCTGGTAGAGTTTTAAATCAATGAGAATAGAGGGAAAAGAATATCGTACTATTTGGTTAGAAAATAATGTTGTAAAGATTATTGATCAGACAAAACTTCCACACCAATTCGTAATAAAAGATCTTAAAACGGTTAAGGACTCAATTAATGCGATTAAAGTAATGGAAGTAAGGGGTGCACCTCTAATAGGAGCCACGGCAGCTTATGGGATGGTTTTAGCTATAATTGAGAATAATGACCAATCATTTTTAAAGAAATCTGCAGAGGATTTAATTAATTCAAGACCAACAGCAATAAATTTAAAGTGGGCTGTTGATAGAATGATGGATAAATTATCAGGCGTTAATAGTGATAAGATTTTAGAAATTGCTTTGAATGAAGCAAAAGATATATGTGAAGAAGATATTAAATTCTGTGAAAATATAGGATTAAATGGACTAAAAATTATTGAAAAAATCTATAATAAAAAAAAAGATACCGTAAATATTCTTACTCATTGTAACGCAGGTTGGCTTGCAACAATAAATTGGGGGACCGCAACTTCTCCCATTTATCATGCACACAAAAAAGGAATTCCCATTCATGTGTGGGCAGACGAAACTAGACCAAGAAATCAAGGAGCAAATCTTACATCATATGAATTAAATGAAGAAGGAATTAAAAACACAATTATTGCAGATAATACAGGTGGTATACTAATGCAAAGAGGTGATGTTGACATGTGTATTGTTGGAACAGACAGAACTTTAGCCAATGGAGATGTTTGTAATAAAGTCGGAACTTATCTTAAAGCACTAGCAGCTCATGATAATAATATTCCTTTTTATGTTGCTCTACCAAGTTCAACAATTGACTGGAATATAAAAGATCATAAAGATATTCCAATCGAAGAGAGAAACTCAGATGAATTATCTTATGTTGAAGGCTTAGATGAAAAAGGAGATATAAAGAAAATACAAATTTATCCAAAAAAAAGTAAAGCTATGAATTTAGCTTTTGATGTAACGCCAGCAAAATATGTTACAGGATTAATTACTGAAAAAGGTGTATGTGAAGCTTCAGAAAAAGGACTTAAAGAATTATTTAAATGAAGAATTTAGATCAAAGAAATCAGATTATTGAATATTCGTTAAAATTAAATTCTACAAATCTTTCACCTCTTAGGTCAGGCAATATATCATTGAGAGGAATAGAGGATTATAAAGAGGGATATTTAATTACTCCTTCAGGAAAAAAATATGAAACACTTAAACCTGAAGATATTGTTTTTATGGGCTTAAATGATGAAGAGGAAAAAAACGATTCAGCTAACAAACCTTCCTCTGAATGGAGATTTCATCGAGATATTTATGTTAATAAAAAAGAGGCACATGCCATTGTTCACGCTCATTCTCCACACGCAACGGCTGTATCTGCACATGGAAAACCAATTCCACCCTTTCATTACATGATAGCTCTTGCAGGTGGAGATGACATTAAATGTGCGGAATATGCTACTTTTGGAACAGAAGAATTATCTAAAAATGTTATTAAAGCTTTAGAGAATAGAAGTGCATGTTTAATGTCTAATCACGGACAGGTTGCTTTTGGAAAAAATTTAGAGGATGCATTTGAACTCGCACAAGAGATAGAAAATATTTGTCATCAATATACTATTGCTTTAAAATTAGGACAACCTAATATTCTTTCATTTAAAGAAATGAAAAAAGTTTTAGATAAGGCTAAAAACTATAAAAAAGGGTAAGATGATTAAAGTTGGGGAGCATATTACTTTAGATATTATAGGTACCACAAAAGAGTACGATCCTACAGTTTTTGAAAAAGTAATAAATGAAATCGCTAAAGCAGCAGATGTAACTATCCTAAATATTTCTAAATATAAATTTGAACCTCAGGGCTTTACAATTCTAGCTTTATTAGCTGAAAGTCACATCAGCTTTCATACATTTCCAGAAAAAGGAATAATTAGTTTTGATTTTTTTACCTGTGGAAAAATAAGTCCATCAGTAGCAATTGATATTGTTAAAAAAGAATTTGAACATAAAAGAATTGTTAAAAAAGAATTTAATAGAGATACCAGATCTCTTTACCATGATATCTATAGTTCACCTGGATTACAAAAATCATATGTTGTAAACGAAGTTCTAGAGGATTTTAAATCAAAAGTTGGTCAACACATTGAAATTTTAGAATTAGAACAATTTGGAAAATCTTTATTTATTGATGGTGAAATACAAGTTACTGCCTCGGATGAACATTTATATAGTTCAACTTTTGTTGGAGCAGGTCTGAAGTTAAATAAAAAAAATGAAAGAGCAGCAATAATTGGTGGTGGTGATGGTGGTGTTGCAAGAGAATGTATTTCAAAAAAGTTTAATTTTATAGATTGGTACGAATTAGATCCAGAAGTTGTAGAAGTTTGTAATAAACATCTTGGTGATATAGGAAAAAAATCTACAGAAAAGAATTCTGTAAAATGTGTATGGGGTGATGCGTTCGAAAGTATAAAGACAGTAAATGAAGATACTTACGATCATATTTTTGTTGATTTAAATGATGATCAGTTTTGTATAGACCTTGCTGCTAAAAATATGGACTCTTTAGTGAAAATACTTAAACCTAAAGGAGTTATTACTGCTCAGGTTGGCAGCCAAGATAAAAAACCTCTTCAAGTTGAAAATTGGTTGAATGTATTTAATCATCATTTTGGAAACACTAATTTATCCAGAGTTTACATACCTAGTTTTGATTGTTCTTGGAATTTTTCTTCTTCGATAAATCATTAATTTTTTCTTTTTAAAATACACAATTTGTGAAATACTATTTTTTTTATTAAAGGAGATAACAATGAATATATTCAAGAAAACTATTTTTTCAGTTTTTCTCTCTCTATTGGTAATGGGGAATGTAAATGCTGATAAAATAAGAATTGGAACAGAGGGTGCTTATCCTCCATGGAACTCAAAAAATGAAGCAGGTAAGTTAATAGGTTTCGAAGTTGAATTAGCTTACACGCTATGTAGATACATTGGACAGCAATGTGTAATAGTTGAGCAAGATTGGGATGGAATGATTCCAGCTCTAATCATGAGAAAGTTTGATGCAATAATGGCAGGTATGTCAATTACTGCAGAAAGACAAAAAGCTATTAGCTTTTCTCAAGGATATGCAGATGAGGTTGCATCTTTAGCAGTCATGAAAGGATCTAGTCTAGAAGGTTTAGATACATCTGCTGGGATAAATCTTACAAAACCAAATGCTGCAGCAAAAAAAGATCTTAAAACACTTACTGCTGCATTATCAGGTAAAACTGTTTGTGTACAAACTGCTACAATTCACCAAAACTTTTTAGACTCTGGTGATGTTGGAAAAGTAAATGTAAGAACTTATAAAACGCAAGACGAAGTAAACCTAGATTTAGCATCAGGAAGATGTGATGCTGCATTAGCTGCTGCTGTTGCATTCAGTGATTATGCAGAAAAATCTGGTAAGCCAGTTGTTCTAACTGGACCAACTTTCTCTGGTGGTGCATTTGGAAACGGTGTTGGAGTAGGTATTAGAAAAGATGATACTGAACTTTTGAAAAAGTTTAACGCCGCTATCAATAAAGCGAGAAAAAACGGAGACATTAGTAGAATTGCTACAAAGTGGTTTGGTTTCGACGCTTCTATGTAATTAAATTTAAGATTTGGCGACTATAATGTATAGTCGCCGATCTGTATGGAACTTCTAGCATTTGGAGATACTGGTTGGGGTGATGAATTATTTTATGCAACCCTAATGACAATAGCTGTTTCAATAACAGCAATGTTTATAGGTTTTCTTTTTGCTTTAATCTTTACTCCATTAAAATTATCTAAGAATAAGTTTTTAAATTTTATTGCCAATTCTTACACAACTATAATAAGAGGTGTTCCAGAATTATTAGTAATTTACCTTTTCTTTTTTGGTGGAACTGGCGCAGTCATGTTTGTTGCATCAATATTTGGTTATAATGAATATATTGAAATAAATGCATTTATCACAGGTGCATTTGCTATTGGAATAATTTCTGGTGCCTATTCAACAGAGGTTTTTAGAGGAGCCATTCAATCGATCGATAAAGGCCAGTTCGAAGCTGCTAATGTATTAGGTTTAAATAAATTTGGAAAATTTTTTAAAATTATTTTACCCCAAACATTAAGATTAGCTATTCCAAATCTAAGTAATGTTTGGCAAATAACGCTCAAAGACACTTCTCTAATTTCAGTTACAGGTTTAGTTGAAATCATGAGACAATCTTATATTGCTGCAGGATCAACGAGAGATCCATTATTCTTTTATTCATTTGCTGCAGTTTTGTATTTATTACTTACTTTTGTGAGCATGAAATTGATCAACAGATTAGAAGTTAAATATAGTAGGGGGTATTGATGGATCTTGAATTGATGATTAATAGTTTCCCAAAGTTACTTAATGCTGCTTTAATAACTTTAAAACTTCTTTCAGTTTCTTTAATAATTGGATTATTCATTGGCTTATTTTTTGCAATTCTAAGATTAAATAAAAATATATTTATAAATAGATTTGCTTATGGATATTCTTATGTGTTTAGAGGTACTCCACTTTTGGTTCAAATATTCATTATTTATTTTGGATTAGGTCAGATTGAATATTTAAGATCGACAGTTTTATGGGTAATCTTAAAGGAACCATATTGGTGTGCAATTATTGCGTTTGCTCTAAACACGGGTGCTTACACTTCAGAGATATTAAGATCAGCATTTCAAACAATTAAACCTGGAATAATAGAGGCAGGTAAAAGTTTGGGAATTTCAAATAAAATAATTTTTTATAAAATTCAGATACCTATCGCGATCAGACAATCTTTACCAGCTTATGGAAATGAAATTATCCTGATGATGAAAGGAACTTCTTTAGCGAGCACAGTCACCATAATGGACCTTACAGGTGTTGCAAAATATATTATTTCAACAACTTTTAAACCAATTGAAGTATTTATAGTTGCTGGTGGAATTTATCTATTTATGACTTTTATAATTCACAACGTTATTAAATTTTTAGAGAAAAAATATAGTTTTAATTAAAGTACTACTAAATCTAACTTTTGTTTACCTAATCTCTCATTACCATTTTCAGTAACTAAATAAGTTTCACCCAGGTTCATGGCCAATTGACTTTCAGAGTCCATTAATATCATATGCATAAAAAAAATATTTCCAGGCTGAATTACATAAGGATTATTTGTATATAGCATTGGCCAATCCATCCAGTTTGGAGAAAAAGTATTTCCTAATGAATAACCACAAGCGTTCATTCGAGCTTTATTGTAACCAAAATCATCAAACGTTTTTGCATGAATATCAAAAACTTCTCCAACCTTGTTCCCAGGTTTTAATTTACTTTCGCAATTTTTAAGAGCTTCAATACAAGCCTCATGCATTTTATGATGTTTAGGATCTGCTTTACCAATAGGAATAGTTCTAAACATTGCAGAGTGGTAATGCCTATAAGTACCAGCCCATTCAATAGTTAATTGATCTTGTTTATTTAAAATTTGTTTTTCTGCTTGATAGCGACAAAGAAGTGCATTCTTACCAGAACCAATTATAAATTCATTTGCAGGATAATCTCCACCACCTTCAAATATAACTCTGTTCATTTCTGCTAATATCTTAGATTCGCTTACTCCAGCTTTCGCGTGTTTCCACACTTCGTCTAAAGCTTTATCAGCAAGCTCTGCAGCCTTTTTAATATAAACAATTTCTTCATTAGATTTTACAACTCGTAATTTTGTTATTAAGTCTGATTTATCTTCAAGAGAACAATAATTTTCTAAAGATTTGTTTAATCGAAGAGCGTTACGACCAGTTAAGCCATAAGCTTCATATTCAATTCCTAACTTTTTTCCTTTAAGATTTAATTCATTTAAAATAGCTTTAAGATCATCAGTTGGATTTGATCCATCTTTATCAACCCATATCCTAATATCTTCTATGTTGGATGTATTTTGAGCTTGTCTTAAATCAGGAGCTCTAGTGAGCAGTATTATATTTCCGCTTTTATCTAAAACCAGTGTCTGAAAAAAAACATAACCAAAAGTATCGTATCCAGTTAACCAATACATCGACTCTTGTCTAAACATCAAAAGAGCATCAAGGTTTTGCTCTTTCATCGAATTTAAAACTTTACTTTTTCTGCTAGAAAATTCCTTTTTTGAAAAATGAAGCGCCATTAGAATGATTTAGTAACTAGTGTATTCTTTTATCTCTTTTATGACTGAACCAGTGTGATTATTAATTTCTAATTTTATTTTTGCTCGATCATCATTAAGAAAATGGACGTCTCTTGAAAGTTTAATAAATTTTTCGCCAAAATCTTTTTCTTTTTCACATTGTCTTTTATCATCCTCAATAACCCATAGTTTAGAATTAATTTCTTTTAAGGATTGATAAAGATTATTAAGTTTATCATCAGATTTTACATTCCTATCCAACTGATCTTTTAATATAGAGTGTTCATTATTAATAAATTTTAGTTTTTCCGAATCTTTAATTTTTCCTTGTTTGATTTCTAAAATTGAAATTTTATCTAAAAGTTCACCTATCGAGACCTCTACTATAATTTTATTCATAAAATTTAATACTGTGCTATCTTGTTATAAATATGTCTAATATTTTAATTATTAAACACGGATCATTAGGAGATATAGCTCAAGCAAGTGGTGCAATTCAAGACATATCTGAAAATCATAAAAATGATCGAATTTATTTACTAACTACAAAAGCTTATTTAGAAGTTTTTAAAAAAAATCCATTTATTCATGAAGTAATTCTAGATAAAAGGTTACCAAGATATAATTTGATATACTTATATTTCTTAATGAGAGAACTTAAGAAACATAGTTTTTCAAAAGTTTTCGATCTTCAAAATTCCTCAAGAACAAATTTTTATAAAAATATTCTTTTTCCTAAAGCAAAAAAAGAAACATGGTCTAGCTCAATTACAACTTTACCAGAAGTAATAGATAAAAAGGAATTTGATAAACATTCAGTTTTAGACAGATTCAATCACCAATTACAAACCTCAGGGTTAAAAACATCTTATACGCTAAATCCAGATTTTAGTTGGGCTTGTTCTGATATTAATGAAATTAAAAATAACTTTGAATTAGATAAATTTATTTTATTATTTCCTTTTTGCTCGCCTCACTTACATATCAAGAAATGGCCTTATTATAATGATCTTATAAAACTTATTTTAGATAAATTTGGTAACGAATATAAAATTGTTATAGCTCCAGGCCCCTCAGAGATAAATGATGCAAAAGAAATAAATGCTGAAGTTTTATTAGATAATGGAAAAGCACTTGATATTTCTCAATTAACTTCTTTGATCAAGGATAGCTCTTTTATTATTGCTAATGATACAGGACCAGCTCATATCGCAGCTCATGTTGGAGCTAAAGGTTTAACTTTATTTGGAAAACATACTACTGCTTACAAAGTTAGCATTGAAAGAGAAAATTTTAAAGCAATTGAAGTAACAGACTTAAACAATTTAAGCGCAGAAAAAGTTTTTGAAAGATTAATTAATTCTTTAAATTAATTAATAATTTTTTTGTATTCTTCAATGGTTTTGTCCCATTGAAATTTTGAAACATATTCTTTGGCATTTTTTCCAAATTCAATATATTTTTTATTTTCAATCATTGAATTCAATGATGAATAAATGTCATCTAGATTGTTCCCATCACAAATTAATCCAGTTCTATCGTGGTCAATTGCATCGGATGCACCACCATCTTTTCCTCCTAATGAAGGAACTCCATATTGTGCAGCTTCTATATAAGCTATCCCAAAACCTTCTACAGAAGTCTTATGTATAATAGATGGCATGACAAAGATATTGGATTTAGCTACTAAAGCATTTTTTAAATCAGAACTTATATCTTTAAAAAACATTACTTGTGAAGTTAGATCTAATTCTTCAACTAATTTTTTTATATTCTCCTCTTCATCACCATAACCAATACAAATATAAACAATATCAGGGTATAGTTGTTTTAAATTCCTTAATGCCATAATTACTTTTTCATGATTTTTTCTTTTATCAAATCTAGAAACCGTAATTAGTCTTGGTGTTTTGACTTTTAATAAACTTTCAACTTTCTCAAGAGATTTTTTATTTAATTCTTGAACTGGATCAGCTCCAGGATTTATTACTATAATTCTTTCTTGGTCTACACCATTTTTAATTGCTAAATTCTTAGTATATTCAGAATTCGCAATTACTTTTGTTACATTATTAAGAACTTTTATAACTCTTTTATTTAATGAACTTCCTACAGGATGGTTGATTTCTTTACCATGAATTAAACAATACTTTTTTTTATTAGTTTTAATTAATTCTAAACTTTTCCAGTGATCAGCAATGATACCCTCAACTTTATTTTCTTTTAAAAATTCATTTATTAATTGAGCTTTTCTTATTTTTCTTAAAAATTTTATTCCACCAACTCTTTCAATCGAAAAACTTGCTTGTTCATCAAAATTTTTATGATTTTCATAATAATCTGCAAAAACTTTAATCATAAAATTTTTCGACATTTCACGGGATAAACCCCACATCAAACTTTGCATTCCACCCAATTCTGGTGGAAAAGTTCTTGTAACAATAATATACATTAATTAGTTTTCCACTTAATACCACATCCAGCACTCGGAATTTGGTTTTCAGGTCCTCTATTAGTTTCAGCAATTTGTATCATTGCTTTTAATAGATCACTGTCCCCATCTCTTACCGGTATCAATTTTTTTAGTTCTCTCACTCTTCCTCTATATTGAAGTTCTAAATCTTTGTTATATCCAAAAAAATCTGGAGTACATACTGCATTATAAGTTTTTGCAATTTCTTGAGTTTCATCAACTAAATAAGGGAAACAAAATTGGTTTTCTTTTGAAAATTTTATCATGTTTTCAAATGAGTCTTCAGGATAATTTTCAGCATCATTAGCGCAAATAGCTACTGAATTGATACCGACATCTTTTAATTTTTTACAATCTTCAACAATGTCTTTCGTTACTGCTTTTACATATGGGCAGTGATTACAGATAAACATTATTAAAGTTCCTTTTTCACCTTTGATATCTGCTAAGGAAAGAATTTTACCCTCTGTTGATTTAAGCTTAAAGTCATGAGCTTTTTGACCAAAATCACATATTGGAGTTTGTATGGGCATAATGTAATAATATATAGATTATGTTTTACGATTTAAAAGATAAAAAACCTAAAAACTCTGGCGAAAATTGGGTAGCACCTAATGCAACTGTAATAGGTGATGTAACTTTAGAAAAAAATTCTAGTATCTGGTTTAATGCAACTTTAAGAGGTGATGTAGAAAATATTCATATTGGTGAAGGATCTAATATTCAAGATGGAAGTGTTTTACATACAGATCCAGGTTATCCATTAAAAGTTGGAAAGAATGTTACCGTTGGACATATGGTTATGCTTCACGGCTGTACAATAGGGGACAATAGTTTGATTGGAATTGGAGCAGTAATTTTAAATAATGCAAAAATTGGAAACAACTGCCTTATTGGAGCAAAAGCATTAATTACAGAAAATAAAGAAATTCCAGATAACTCATTAGTGATTGGTTCACCTGGAAAAGTTGTAAGAGAAATTACTGAAGATGAAAAAAAAGCTATTATTGAAAACACAAAACATTATCAAGATAATTGGAAAAGATATTCTAAATCAATTTTTTAGAATTACTTAAATTTTAATTTGTAAATCAATATAAAAAAACTCAAAATTAGTGTAACGGCATTAGCTAAAATTACTGGCAAGTCGTTTATTATTAATCCATATATAAGCCAAGATAAAACTCCAATGGTAAATATTAAAAACATATAAAGAGAAATATCTTTTGTACTTTTTGTTTTATAAACTTTTATAGCTTGAGGTAAAAAAGCGAATGTAGTGCAAAAAGCTGCAAAAAAACCTATGTATTTAATAATAAAATCTATCATTACATTTATGGAATTAACCATTCATTTTTATTAGTTTCCAAGTTAAACTTTGCTCTTCGATGACCTTTGGCAGCAAGATAAAGCCATTCAATAGATTTAATTTTACATTTTATAACTGTAAAGTTTTTATAACCTTCCTCACTTTGCTCCATAGAGTAATCAAAATCTTCTAATTTAGATATCATACCAGAAGTTGGATTTTCTGATACAGTTCCTGGAGGGTTATCAGTTAAATAACAACGTCTGCTTATATGTTGAGTTTTTTTCCATGATTCTTCAGTTGTAAAATTTTGATTATTTACTTCACATTCTACTTTTACTCTTAATTGTATCTTTTCCTCTTTATCATAGAAAACCAAAGAGGCATTTTTATTTTTTTTAAGGATATTTACTTTTGGGGATCTTAAATCAGTATGAAATTGTAATAGATTATTTGCTTTATCTGATTTACGTAAAACAACAATTCTTCCGTCCACTTCATCTTGGTGAGCACATATAAAAACAGGAATTCTAAATGGTGAACCTCTGTTAGTCACAGCATCATCTAACATAGACCAATACTTATTTTGAATTTCTTTCAGGTTTTCATAGTATGCTGGTTGCATACTTTACTTTCTAAATCTTTTTATTAAGCTTGAAGTATCCCAACGATTACCACCCATGCCTTGTACTTCACCATAATATTTATCAACGAGCTCAGTAACAGGTAACAATGATCCATTATTTTTAGCTTCTTCCATTGCAATCTTTAAGTCTTTTCTCATCCAATCCACTGCAAAACCAAAATCAAACTTATCATCAATCATTGTTTTATATCTATTTTCCATTTGCCAAGATTGGGCTGCACCTTTTGAAATAACCTCAATTACATCTTCCATATTCAATCCAGCTTTCATTCCAAAATTTATAGCTTCAGATAAACCTTGAACTAAACCTGCAATGCAAATTTGATTGACCATTTTAGCTAGCTGTCCATTTCCTGGTCCACCAAGTAATTTCATTTTTTTGCTGTAACAATCTATTTTATCTTTTGCTTTATCAAAGTCAGCTTGATCTCCACCAATCATTACTGTTAATGCGCCATTCTCTGCACCAGCTTGTCCTCCTGATACAGGAGCATCTAATGCACCAAATCCATTTTTTTTTGCATATTCATGTATCTCTCTTGCAATTGTTGCAGAGGCAGTTGTGTTATCAATATAAACAGCATCTTTTTTAATTGTTTTAAATGCACCGTTTTCTCCAAAAGTTACTTCTCTTAAATCATTATCATTTCCAACACATGTAAAAATGTATTCAGCATCTTTTGCAGCTTCAGCTGGAGTATCTGCCATTTTACCTTTGTATTCTTTAATCCATTTTTCAGCTTTGGATTTCGTTCTATTAAAAACAGTTACATTGTGTCCGCCTTTTGATATATAACCAGCCATTGGATAACCCATGACACCAAGACCTATGAAAGCAACATTACAACTCATAATTTTTTAATATGTTTAAAAGTTTAAGTTTAAAAGTAATTATATTCGGATTTATATTTACATTTTTTTCTAGTTTTGGACAGAGTTTTTTTCTTGGTCTTTTTAATTCTAGTATTCGCAATGCATTATCTATCACCCAGGGACAATTTGGAACAATTTATGCATCTGCAACTTTGTTGAGTAGTTTTTTATTAATTTGGGTTGGAAAAAAAATAGATGATATCAATATTTTCAAATTTGCATTTTTTGTAACAATACTTTTATCTTTTTCATGTTTTTTCTTTTCAAAGATTTCTTCGATAATTTTTTTATTTATTGCAATTTTTCTAATGAGATTTTCAGGTCAAGGTATGATGTCTCACACAGCAACAACAACAATCTCTAGATATTTCACAAAATCTAGAGGAAAGGCACTTAGCACAAGTTGGTTTGGTCTTTCCACTGCTGAGTTTATATTACCTGTTTTGATTGTATATTTGCTTACTATTACTTCTTGGCAAAATTTATGGATATATATATCAATATTAGTATTAATATTTCTTCCAATTACTTCTTTTATTCTAGTTAAAAATTTAAACTTTGAATCAAGGGAAGAGACAAATCAAGAAGAATTTAATCAAAAAATAAAACAATGGAAAAGAATTGAAGTTCTTAAAGACTATCGATTTTATATTGTTTGTTTGAATATGCTAGCGATGCCATGGATTGCAACAGGTGTATTTGTTTACCAATCTTTTATTACAGAGTCTAAAGGTTGGGGTGCTTTTGTAATTGCCCAATCTTTTATGGTTTATTCAGTTTTATCAGTAATAACTTTGCTAGTTGCAGGTTTTTTGATTGATAAATTTACTAGCAGAAAACTACTTATTTTTATGAATATTCCATTATTAGTTTCGACTATAGTTTTAATGTATTTTGATATTTCATTTTCAGCTTTCTTATTTTTAGGCTTAATTGGAATATCAAATGGACTTGCAAACGTACTGGGTTCTTCAACGTGGGCAGAAATTTATGGTGTTAGATACATTGGCTCCATAAAAGCACTAACCACAGCATTAATGGTTTTTTCAACAGCATTTGGCACTGCATTGTTTGGTCTTTTAATTGATAAGGGATTTTCAATAGAACAGGTTGCTCTTGTATCATTTATTTATATTGCTTTAGCTGCCGTCTTATTATTTTTTGTTAGAAATAAGCTGAATCCACAATATTTATAAAATTCTCCTTGATTTTTTAAAGATCACTGTATAGATACTCCGCATGGCTAGAGTAACAGTAGAAGATTGCATCGATAAAGTAGAGAGTCCTTATGAATTAGTGTTAGTTGCTAAAGAAAGAGCAACCCAGTTAAACACTGGAATAGAACCAACTTTAGATAGAGATAACGACAAAAATACAGTTATAGCTTTAAGAGAAATTGCAGAAGAAAATATTAAAGTAAATGAACTTACCGAAAGTGCAGTTTACAAGTTAAGAAAGCATGTAGAGCAAGTTGATGATGGTGCTGAAGATGATGAAGATGTTGGTGATGATTTTGAAAGTCTCTATAAAGGTGAAATTTCAAAAAGTGGTACACCTATTTTACCATCTAAGAGAGCAAGAAAAACTCCAGAGAAAATTCAAGTTTCTAATGAAGATTTAGCAGAACTATCTCAAACTGCTAAACCAGACATTGATACAGCAGCAACAGATGAAACAGGTGATGAACAAGGGGATGTTTCATTAGATGAAGTAACTGAGACAGAAAATCAAGCTACTGAGCAAGATACTTCAAACGAAGCTGAGAATAATTAAGTAAATTCTTTTAAAATTTTTTCCCTATGTTCGTCTAAATCAGGGATATCACCCCGAGTTTTTTCATCTTTATAAGTAGACATTTTAATTGGATTACCTGCTAATTTAAAATCTCCAATCTCTTTATGAAAAGCTTTAACAATCATGTTTCTTGCATCAACTTGAGGATTTTCTACTGCTTCTTTAATATTGAATATTGGACCACATGGAATCTTTTCTTTTTCCATATCTTTAACCCATTCACTGGTCGATCTAGATGCTAATTTTTTTTCAAGAATTATTTTAAGTTCATCCATATTTTTGGCTCTAGATGAATTGTCAGAAAATTTGGGATCTTTACTCATCTCAGGCATTGCTAAAAGTTCACAAAGTTTTTCAAATAATCTATCGTTTCCAGCAGCAATGATAATGTAACTATCTTTTGTTTTGAAAGCTTCAAAAGGTGCAATGGATGGATGACGTGACCCCATTGGTTTTGGTATTTCATTTTTTGCCAAGTAACGAGCTATAGCATTTTCTAAAATTGCTATTTGACAATCTAGCATTGACACATCAATAAACATTCCTTTGCCTGTTTTTTGTCTATCATAAAGAGCTGCATTAATTCCAATTGCTGTAAACAAACCAGCAGTGATGTCACCAATTGATGTCCCAACTCTAGTTGGTTCAGAATTAGGCTGTCCAGTTACACTCATTAGTCCACCCATTCCTTGAACAACCATATCGTAAGCAGGTAATTCTTTGAGAGGACCGGTTTGTCCAAATCCAGAAGCAGAAGCATAAATTAATTTAGGATATTTTTTATTTATATCTTTCCAACCATAACCCCACTTTTCCAAAGTACCTGGTTTAAAATTTTCAACTAAAATATCTGCTTTAGATAAAATTTTATCAAAAATTTTTTTATCATCATCGTTCTTTAAATTTAGCGCAATACTCTCTTTACCTCTATTCAAAGACATAAAATAAGCTGAGTAATCTTTTATGAATGGTCCAAATTTTCTTGAGTCATCTCCTATTTCTGGGGCTTCAACTTTAATTACTCTTGCACCAAGATCTGATAGTATCATTGTACAGTAAGGACCTACCAATACCCTTGTTAGATCAACAACTAGAAGGTTTTTTAAAGGTCCATCCATATAATTAAGTATATCATGAGTTTTTGTCGACTTGACTCTTATTAATAAGTTCACTTTAATTCAATTATTAAAAATAACAATAGAGGGAAAAAATAATGTTTAAAAAGATATCTTTATATTTAACTTCATTAGTTTTTGTTTTTACTACTATTGGATCTGCTTATGCAGTTACGCTAAAAGCAAGTCACCAATGGCCTGGTACACCAAGAGCTGATGGATCTTATGACCCACGTCATGAAATGGTTCAAATCATTGCTGACGAGGTTAAAAAAGCAAATGTTGGAGTAGATATTAGAATTTACCCAGCTAAATCATTATACAAACCAAAAGAACAGTGGAAACCAATGACAACTGGTCAATTAGATATTTCTGCTTTTCCATTAGCATACGCATCTAAATTCCATCCAGAATTTGACGCAACTTTAATGCCTGGAACAGTAAAAAATCATGACCACGCATTAAGATTTAATAAAGGTCCAATGATGACTGAAATTAAAAAAATTATTAATGATGCTGGTGTTGTAGTTTTATCTGATGCTTGGTTAGGTGGTGGTTTTGCTTCAAAAACAAAATGTATTAAAAATCCTAGTGACGCAAAAGGTCAAGTTATGAGAGCTGCTGGAAAAGCATTTAATCAAATGTTAGAAGCAGCAGGAGCTGGTATACAAAGTATGCCTTCATCTGAAATTTACACAGGTTTACAAACTGGTGTATTAACAGGTGCTAACACAAGTTCAGGAAGTTTTGTAAGTTATAAAATTTATGAACAAGTTTCATGTGCTACTCCTCCAGGAAAATTTGGTCTATGGTTTATGTATGAGCCAATTTTAATGTCGAAAAAGTCTTTTGATGCTTTAAATTCTAAGCAACAAAAAGCTTTAATGAAGGCAGGAAAAGTTGCTGAGAAATACATGACAGCTCAAGTAGAAAACTTAGATAAAAAGTTTGAAGATGCTTATAAAGCTGCAGGTGTAAAATTAGTATACATGGATGCAAAAGATCATGCTGCATGGGTAGAGATTGCAAAAAAATCCTCTCATAAAGCATTTGCTGATAAAGTTCCAGGTGGCGATAAGCTGATGGAAATGGCTTTAGCAGTTAAATAAAATAATATATAAAGAACCCCTATTTATCCTTATTAAATAGGGGTTTTTTTTATGAAAAAAAAGTATCTTCAATTTTGCGATCTAATCGCTAGAGCATGTGGTGCTTTCGCTGTATTAGCATTACTCTTATCCATCTTAGTAATCGTTGAACTTGTTTTTGAAAGATATTTTTTTCAAAGAGCAATTACATGGCAAACAGAACTTGTAACTATGCTGTTAGTTGCTTCAACTTTTATAGGAAGTGTATACGTTCTAAGTGAAAAAGCTCATGTGAGCATGGAATGGATTTACGATTTTTTATCCAAAAAAAATATAATTAGATTAAAAATTTTTACATCTTCTATTAGTTTATTATTTTTCCTAATTTTATTTTATTTTGGATTCTTAATGTTCGAGGAGGCATTTACCAAAAATTATTCAACAGGAACTGTGTGGGATCCACCACTATGGATACCATATTCATCAATGATGTTAGGGGCTTTATTGATGATATTACAGTATATCGCAGAAATTATAAAATTAACTGATGAAAAGGATTTTAAATAAATGGATCCACTGATTATAGCATTAATTGTTGCAGTTTTTACTTTGTTGGTACTTTTTTCTGGAATTCCAATTGCATTTGGTTTGAGTTTTGTTTCGATAGCTCTTTTGGTTACATTTGAAGGTATTCAAATGCTTGATGTATTTGCTGAAACATTTTTTGCAGGATTAAATTCATTTGTTTTACTTTCTATACCAATGTTTATTTTAATGGGAATGGCTGTCGCCAATTCTCCTGCTGGAAAAGATTTATATACAGGATTAGACAGATGGCTTTGGAGAGTACCAGGTGGATTGGTAATTTCAAATATTGGCGCTTGTTCGATTTTTGCAGCTTTAAGTGGATCTAGTCCTGCAACTTGTGCTGCGATTGGGACAATGGGAATACCTGAAATGAGAAAAAGAGGTTATTCCGATCAAATCGCAACAGGAACCATCGCAGCAGGTGGAACCTTAGGAGTTTTAATTCCACCTAGTATTGTTTTAATAGTTTATGGAATTGCAACGGGTACATCTATTGGAAGATTATTTTTATGTGGTCTTGTACCAGGTTTTATGTTGGCAGGTATGTTTGCGATATGGGCTTTAATACACAGTTATTTTATTGATAAAGATGCAGCAAAAGC
Source organism: uncultured Pelagibacteraceae bacterium (assembly GCA_902539445.1). Classification (GTDB taxonomy): domain Bacteria; phylum Pseudomonadota; class Alphaproteobacteria; order Pelagibacterales; family Pelagibacteraceae; genus Pelagibacter. Next base: position 56,184 of record CACBIY010000001.1, on the reverse strand, counting down.
TTTAAGAAATAGAGTAAGACCAACTCTAAAAGAAAAACTTGAAGTTTTACCAAGAATTCTTCCTTTTTTAGCAATTATAGCAGGAGTTCTCTATGTACTTTATGGAGGAGTTGCAACACCATCCGAGGCATCTGGAGTAGGGGCATTCTTAGTTTTTGTATTAATAGCTGTTGTTTACAAAATTTATCAACCAAAAAAGATTTGGAACATTGTTAAAGTTTCTATGAAAGAAAGTGTAATGATAATGTTCATTATCGCTGCCTCATATCTTTTTGCATTCACTCTATCACAACTGTATGTAACCCAGTCATTAGCACAGAGCATGGTCGAATTAAGCTCTAACAAATGGGTTGTGTTCATTCTAATAAACATATTTCTTTTAATAGCTGGTTTCTTTTTACCACCAGTTGCAGTTATTGTAATGACCTCAGCTATATTATTGCCAGTCATTACCACTTTAGGTTTTGACCCATATTGGTTTGCAATAGTATTTACAATCAATATGGAGATTGGCTTAATTACACCACCAGTTGGATTAAATCTTTATATTATAAAAGGAATTACCCCAGACGTAAGTTTGTCAGAAATTTTAAAAGGATCTATACCGTTTATGATAATTATGGCTTTAGCTATAGTAATTTTATGTATTTTTCCTGAGATTGTTACATGGTTACCTGATAAAATAATGGGTAAAGACCTTGGATTCTAAAAAAAAAATAAACAGAAAAATATCAGTTGCCCCTATGATGGATTGTACTGATAGGCATGATCGTTTCTTTTTAAGACTGATGAGTAAAAATGTAATGCTCTATACTGAGATGGTTGCAACTAAATCTGCAATTCATGGTGATAGAAAAAAAATTTTATCTTTTAGCCCTGAAGAAAAACCATTAGCTCTACAAGTTGGTGGTTCTAATAAAGAGGAATTAGCAGAGGTAGCTAAAATTGCAGAAGATATGGGTTATGATGAAATTAATATTAATCTTGGTTGTCCTAGCAAAAAAGTTCAAAAAAATAAATTTGGTGCATGTTTAATTAAAGAGCCTGATTTGGTTGCTGAATGTATTAATTCAATGGTAAATGCGTGTAAAATTCCTGTTACAGCTAAGACAAGAATTGGTTTCGATGATACAGAAGAATTTGATTATTTAAATAATTTTATTCACAAAATGAGAGATGCTGGTTCAAAAACATTTATATTGCATGCAAGGAAAGCAATCTTGACAGGTTTGTCTCCTAAACAAAATCTAAACATTCCAAAACTAAATTATAAAATGGTTTATGATATTAAAAAAGAAAATCCTAATTTAGAAATTATTATAAATGGTGGAATCACAAAGGTTGAGGAAATAAATAATCATTTAAAGCATTGTGATGGTGTAATGATAGGGAGATCGATATATCAAAATCCATATTCCTTAATTGAAATTGAAAAAGAAATATTCAAAACAAAGAGTAGTCCTACAAGGGAACAAGTTGTAGAAAAACTTTTAGAGTATGCTGATAGAGAAGTAAAATTAGGAACAAAAATTAATCATATCATGAGACATACAGTAGGTTTATATCATGGACAAGTTGGTTCAAAAGAATGGAAAAGATATTTAAGTGATAACATGATGGCAAGAGACTCCGATTTTCAAAAAGCAAAACATATTATGACTATTGTCCAGAATAATGAGAAAGCAATCCAGGCTAACTCATAATGGAAACTTTAGATATAAATGAAATTATAAATCTTTTATTTGTTTTATCTTTAGCAGCATCTGTTGCTGGTTTTATGGCAGGTTTATTAGGAGTTGGTGGTGGTATAATAATAGTCCCTGCTCTTTATTATGCTTTTACTGTTTTAGATTTTGATATTGCTACAAGAATGCATCTTTCAGTTGGTACTTCATTAGCAATTATAATTCCAACTTCTATCATATCAACAAAAACTCATATGGAGTATGATGCAGTTGATTTTAAACTCATAAAATCCTTTGGTATATTTATTTTATTTGGAGTTATTGGGGGAACATTTTTAGCAGTAAATTTAAAAACACCAGCTTTCGTTTTATTCTTTTCCATTATGGCTTTTATAGTTGGTTTATTCTTTATCTTTTTTAGAGAACAGCTTTTAAAAAATCCAAAAATGATCTCTGACTCAGCTAAAAATATTTCAGGAATTATTATAGGTTTTATATCTGTGTTACTGGGGATTGGTGGTGGTTCATTAATGGTTCCTTTTATGAGAACTTTTGGATACGACATTAGGAGATCAATAGGAACTGCAGCAGGAGTTGGTTTTTTGATTGCTGTATTTGGCACAATTACAATGATTACTGGGGGTAAAATTGTAGATAATATCAATACACCCTACAGTCTTGGATATGTGAATTTACTTGGATTTCTAGTTTTCGTGCCAGTGACAATGATAATGGCTAGAGTAGGCGCAAAAGCAGTTTATAAAATAGATAAAAATATATTAAGCAAGATCTTTGGGATATTCTTAATTATTGTATCGATTAGATCTTTTTTTGAATACTTATCAATAAATTAATATTAACCAGTTCCCCATTTAACCTTGTTCCAAATCCTCTCATGAAAATAGTAAAAAAAAAGTGGAACTATTGATCCAACACCGAGTATCCCTGCACCTGTAAATGTTCCAGTGTAAATGTATCCAAAAATTACCCAATAAACAAAAATGATAAATCTCCAAGAAAAAGTTTTAGCTATTGATCTAATTTTTTTATCTGCCATAAAAAAAAAGAGGTGATTTCAGTCTCCCTCCATCACCTCACAGATTTAGAATAAATGATTCTTTACAGTTTTATGAACACTTTTTAGTTGAATCTTTCCCTTATTAAATTTTTTGATCGTACTCACCAATCTTGCCAGTTTTCATTAATGTTTTATCAATGAATTTAAAAATATTTAATTTTCTTTCATCAGAAGTAGGGCTTTCAGTTACTACAACTAATGAGGGTTTATTAGAGGATGCTCGAATTAAACCCCAAGAACCATCTTCAAAAGAAAATCTAACTCCATTAACAGTTATAATTTCTTTTATTTCTTGATTATCTATTTTTATTTTTTGGTCTTTTATTTTTTTAAATTCCCTTACCATTTCGTCAACTACTTTGTATTTTTCCTCATCTTTACAAAAAGGTGCCATTGTTGGGGACTGGTAAGTGGTTGGAAGTTCTTTAATTATTTCACTCATTTTTTTATCTTGATTATTTAATAAGTGACAAACTTGAATTGCTGAATTAATTCCGTCGTCGTAACCGTAACCTAATGGTTGATTAAAAAAAAAGTGTCCACTTTTCTCAAATCCAGCTAAAGCTTTTTCATTATGTACTTTTCTTTTGATGTGAGAATGACCTGTTTTCCAATATAAAGTTTCACAATGATTTTTATTCAAAATTTTGTCAGTTGAGTAAAGACCAGTAGATTTTACATCGACAATAAACTTTGAATTTTTATGCGAATTAGATAAATTTCTAGCGATCAACAAGCCTATTTTATCAGAAAAAATTTCGTTTCCCTCGTTATCAATTACACCTACACGATCACCATCTCCATCAAAACCAAAACCAATATCAGCATTGTTTTCTTTTACTGATTTAACGATTGCATGGAGCATTTCTAAATCTTCAGGGTTTGGATTATATTTTGGGAAATTCCAATCTAAATTACAGTCTAATTCTACTACTTCACATCCAATTCCTCTTAGTATATCGGGAGCAAAAATCCCTGCTGTACCATTACCACAAGCAACAACAGCTTTTATTTTTTTTTTTAACTTATTCTTATTTATTAAATCTTCTTTATAAACTTTATCAAAATCTTTAATTTGTTTTTCATTACCGTTACCTTTAGTAAAATTTTGATTTAAGGTAATTTCTTTTAATTCTTTCATTTCATCAGGTGCATGCGTTAATCCTTTTTTGATACCCATTTTTACTCCAGTCCAACCGTTTTCATTGTGACTAGCTGTTACCATAGCAACTGCATCAGCATCTAAATTAAATTGTGCGAAATAAACCATTGGCGATAGAGATAAACCAACATCTTCAATAAAACATCCAGTTGATAGTAAACCCTTTTTTAAGGCTGATTTTATTTTTTCGCTGTATGATCTGTAATCATGTCCAACTATTACTCTTGGGTTTTCTTTTTTAGTGTGTTCTTTAATTTGGGTACCTAGACCTTTTCCAAGATTCGTGATTCCTGGCTCATTAATGTCTTTTTCGTAAATCCATCTTGCGTCATATTCTCTAAAGCCGAAGGGGTCTATTTTTATTGATTGAGACATGCTGTTAATTACTTACATTTTTTTCATTTTTATAGTTGAATTTTTTTTTCACTGTTCTATAAATGTTCTGTTGATTTACATAATATTTAGTATATTAACACCAAGCGCACACAACATATAGTTGTTTTCGCTATATTAACAAGATATATTAACAAAAAATGAATAAAATACTATCGCAGGCATTAAAGAAAGCTGTCTCTGAATATAGCCCCGAGGTTAAAGAAGTCCAAAAAAGCAATAGACCAGATTTATTCTCACTAAACAATGAAACTGAGCTGTTTCAAAATGATAAGGGTATTATAATTAAAATTGACCGATCAAAAGATGCAAACTTAACTGATTTTGGTAAGGCAACTCTAAAAGACAGATACCTTGGTCACAATGAATCTTTCCAAGATTTATTTGCGAGAGTAGCTAGTACATATGCTGACGATAATTTGCATGCGCAAAGAATTTATAATTATATAAGTAATCTCTGGTTCATGCCAGCTACACCTGTTTTGTCTAATGGTGGAACTAAAAGAGGATTACCAATTTCATGTTTTTTAAATGAAGCATCAGATAGCTTAGGTGGCATTCTAGATCTTTGGAGTGAAAATGTTTGGTTAGCCGCAAAAGGTGGAGGTATTGGAAGTTATTGGGGAAATTTGAGATCAATAGGTGAGAAGATTGGTAAAGTTGGAAAAACTTCTGGGATTATTCCGTTTATAAAAGTGATGGACTCATTAACTATGGCAATCAGCCAAGGTTCATTAAGAAGAGGATCTGCAGCATGTTATCTTCCAATTGACCATCCTGAAATAGAAGAGTTTATGGAAATGAGAAGACCAACTGGTGGTGATCCGAACAGAAAAGCATTAAATTTACACCACGGTGTTTTAGTTTCAGATGCATTTATGCGAGCTGTAGAAAATGATGAGCAATGGGCACTAAAGAGTCCTGCTGACGGAACTATTCAACAAACTATATCCGCAAGAAATTTATGGATCAGATTATTAACAGCGAGAATTGAAACAGGTGAACCTTACATTATTTACATCGATACTGTTAATAGACAAATACCGCAACATCATAAGCTTGCAAACCTTACAGTTAAAACCTCAAACCTTTGCAGTGAAATAACTTTACCTACTGGTATTGATAAAGATGGGAGAGATAGAACAGCTGTTTGTTGTTTGTCTTCATTAAATTTAGAAAAGTATGATGAGTGGAAAGATGATCCAGATATGATTGGAGATGTAATGAGATTTTTAGATAATGTTTTATCTGATTTTATTAACAAAGCCCCCGATCAATTTAAAGATGCTAAATACTCTGCTGAGAGAGAAAGAAGTGTTGGGTTAGGAGTGATGGGTTTCCATTCTTTTTTGCAGAAAAAAAGAATTCCACTCGAGTCTGTTATGGCAAAGTCATGGAATAAAAAGATTTTTAAAAATATTCATGAAAAGGTAAACCAAGCCTCAAAAGATTTAGCTGAAGAAAGAGGTGCATGTCCAGATGCTGCAGAATATGGTTTTAAAGAAAGGTTTTCAAACAAAACTGCAATTGCACCAACTGCATCTATTTCAATAATCTGCGGAGGTGCATCACCAGGAGTAGAACCTATTGCAGCTAACAGTTATACTCACAAAACTTTGTCAGGATCTTTCAATGTAAGAAATAGATATCTTGAGGAGATTTTGGAAAGTCATGGTAAGAATGATGATGAAACATGGTCAACAATAACTACTAATCAAGGTTCAGTTTCGCATCTAGATTTTTTAACTGATTTAGAAAAAGATGTTTTTAAAACTGCTTTTGAATTAAATCAAAAATGGATTATTGAGTTGAGTGGCGATAGGACACCATTTATTTCTCAAGCACAATCAGTCAATTTGTTTTTACCAGCGGACGTTCACAAAAAAGAATTACATAGAATTCATTTTGATGCATGGAAAAAAGGTTTGAAAAGCCTTTATTACTGTAGATCAAAATCAATTCAAAGAGCTGAAAATATCAATAATGCTCAATCAACTGATATCACAGCCAATGTATATAAATCTAAAAATCAACAAACTAACGAAGAACCAGAATACGAGGAGTGTTTATCATGTCAGTAGCAGAGAAAATCAAAGTAGAAAAAAAAGAAATTATCCAACCTAAAAAGATGGGTCTTTTAGTAGAAAATCCAGTTTACAAACCATTTAGATACCCTTGGTGTTATGACGCTTGGTTAACGCAACAAAGAATTCATTGGTTACCTGAGGAGGTACCACTTGGTGATGACGTTAGAGATTGGCAGAAAAATTTATCACAACCTGAAAAAAATCTTTTAACTCAAATCTTTAGATTTTTTACTCAAGCTGATGTTGAAGTTAATAATTGTTATTTAAGACATTACACAACTGTTTTTAAACCAACTGAAGTTTTAATGATGATGACAGCTTTTGCTGCAATGGAAACAGTTCATGTCGCTGCTTATTCTCATTTATTAGATACTATTGGAATGCCAGAGTCAGAATATTCTGCATTTATGAAGTATAAAGAAATGAAAGACAAATATGATTACATGCAAGGATTTAATGTTAATTCGAAAGAAGACATTGCTAAAACTGTTGCAGTCTTTAGTGCTTTCACTGAAGGTCTACAGTTATTCGCAAGTTTTGCGATCCTTTTAAATTTCCCAAGACACAATAAGATGAAAGGAATGGGACAAATAGTTACTTGGTCTGTAAGAGATGAAACTCTTCACTGTAATTCTATGATTAGAATTTTTAAAGAATTCATCAAAGAGAATCCAGAAATCTGGACACCAAAATTAAAAAAAGAATTATATGAAGCTTGCAGAACTATTATTGAACATGAGGATGCATTTATAGATTTAGCTTTTGAAATGGGTCCAATGGAAGGATTAACTGCAAAAGAAGTAAAAGACTATATTAGATTTATTGGTAATAGAAGACTAGTTCAACTAGGCTTAGAACCAATTTACGATGTACAAAAAAATCCTCTTGGATGGTTAGATACAATGTTAAATGCAGTTGAGCACATGAACTTCTTTGAGGGTCGTGCAACAGAGTATTCTAAAGCATCTACACAAGGGACTTGGGTCGAAGCTTTCAGTTAATTATCTTTGATTTAGTTGTAAAACTTTTCTGTGCTTGTTACCTTTGTAACTTGCAAGAGGTCTGATCAGTTTATTTGCAGCATGTTGCTCCATTATATGTGCTGACCAACCAGTTATTCTCGAAATAACGAATATTGGTGTAAAGAAATCTGTATCAAAACCCATCAAGTGATAAGTTGGTCCAGTAGGATAATCCACGTTTGGATGGATGTTTTTTCTCTCAATCATCACTTTTTCAACAATGTCGTAAATTTTTTCAAATTTTTTATCTTTTTTAATTTTTGCTACTTTAGCAAAATATTTTCTCATTGTAGGAACTCTTGAGTCTCCACTTTTGTAAACTCTATGGCCAAAACCCATAACAACCTCTTTGTTATCTAAGGCATCATTTATCCATTTAAGAGCGTTTTTAGGATCCTTAATTTTGTTCATCATATGCATTACTTCCTCATTAGCTCCGCCATGTAATGGACCTTTTAAACTTGCTATTGCCCCAGTAATTGCACCGTGAATATCAGATAAGCTGCTGGTAATAGTTCTTGCAGTAAAAGTTGACACATTAAAGCTATGCTCTGCATATAATATTAAAGACACATCAAAAGCTTTTACTATTTCTTTTTGAGGTACTTTTCCAAAACACATATAAAAAAAGTTTTCTGCTATATTTAAATTTTTTTTGGGTTTGATAATTTTTTTACCTTTTCTAATTCTGTAAAAAGCAGCTAATGCAGTTGGAGTTTTTGCAAGGATTCTAATCGCTTTTCTCATATTTGCTTCAGGAGAGGAATCAGTAGTTTCTTTATCTTCTAAGCCCATAATACTTACAGCTGTTCTAGCCACATCCATAGGATGAGATTTTTTAGGCATTTTTTTTATAACTGAGTACAAATCTTTAGATAATTCTCTATTATTTTTCTCTTCCTTTTCAAATTTTCTTAGCTGAATAGTATTAGGTAAATCCTTATTTAAAATAAGATAAGCTACTTCCTCAAATCTACAATATTCACAAAGATCTTGAGCAGCATAACCTCTATAAGTCAGAGAGTTAATTTCAGGCATTACTTTTGAGACTTCTGTTTCGTCTACAACAATTCCTAATAAGCCTTTTTTAATATCATCACTCATTATTCGTGACCATCGGTGTTAAAGTTATAAATTTTTTCATCTAAACTATTATATTTCTCATAATCCACAAGATCATATAAACGTTTTCTAGTTTGCATTTTATCAATAATGTTGTTTTGGTGTCCATTTGCATAAATGTCTCTCAAACCATCCTCAACGTTTTTCATTGCTAACCTTTGAGTTGTAACAGGATAAATAACGATGTTGTAACCTAGTTCTTCTAATTGTTTATAATTTAATAATTTAGTTTTTCCAAATTCAGTCATATTAGCTAACAAATAACACGATAATTCTTTTCTAACTTTTTCAAAATCCTTTTCATCATGAAGCGCTTCAGGAAAAATAATTTCTGCTCCGGCATCGATATAAGCCTTACATCTCTCGATCATTTTATCAATTCCCTCTACACTTTTTGCATCAGATCTTGCAATAATCTTAAAATTTTCATCTTTTTTTGCAGAAACACATTCTTTAATTTTCTTCACCATTGCATCTGTGGATATCAATTCTTTATTATCTAGGTGTCCACATCTTTTTCTTTCAATTTGATCTTCTAAATGAACCCCAGTAATTCCAAACTCTTCAAAAGTTTCTATAGTTTCTTTACATGATTTAAATCCTGTATCTATATCCACAATTGTAGGAAGATTTGTAACTCTAGAAATTAAGTACGACCGCGTACTAACATCTTGCAGTGTGGTTAATCCAATATCAGGAAATCCAAGATCATTTGCCATAACACCTCCTGAAACATAAACAGCATCATAACCAATCTCCTCAATTAATTTTGCTGTTAAAGGATTATAAGCACCAGGAACTCTTAATATTTTTTTAGATTTTAATTTATTTGTAAAATCCTTTCTTTTTTGTATTGGTTCTTTTTCAACAAAATGCATTAAAAAATTCCTTTTTTTAAATTTCGTTTAATTTTGCTCTTTTTAACAACAATATTCAATCTATCTAATTGACCTGACTTTAGTTTTCTTAAGTTTTGCACTGTCCTTAAAAATCTTTCAATTTCTTTTTTATCTAAAATACCCTCAGTAAGTGTTAAAAACTTGTTTATATAGTTTTTTCTTTTGAATGGTCTTGAGCCATAAGGATGAGCATCTGCAACTCCTTGTTCTTCGGTAATTTTTTTTCCATTTTTAAGCGTAATTGTGACTTTTGCACCAAAAGCTTTTTTTCTGGGGTTTGGGTCATGATATCTTTTCGTCCATTTTTTATCCTCATGGGTTTTGATTGATCTCCATATCTTAATTGTACTTTTTCTTTTTGCTCTAGCTTTCGAATAAGATTTTACATGGTGCCAACTACCATCCTCTAAAGCCACAGCAAATATATACATTATTGAATGATCTAATGTTTCTCTACTTGCATTTGGATCCATTTTTTGAGGGTCATTTGCACCTGTACCGATCACATAATGAGTATGATGACTGGTATAAATATCAATTTTTCTTACTTGATTTAGATTTGATATTTTCTTTTTAAGTTTTTTTGCAAGATCAATTAATGCTTGAGATTGATATTCAGCAGAATATTCTTTTGTATAAGTTTCAAGTATAGCTTTCTTAGTTTCGTTTTTTTTTGGAAGTGGAACTTTATACAACGCTTTTTTTCCATCTAAAATTCGTGCTATAACACTATCTTCACCTTCATAAATAGGACTTGGAGCGCCTTCACCACGCATAACTCTATCAACAGCTTCAATTGCAAGTTTCCCAGCATGCGCTGGAGCATAAGCTTTCCAACTTGAAATTTCACCCTTTCTTGACTGTCTAGTTGAAATAGTTGTGTGCAGAGCTTGTTGAACAGCTTGATAGATTGTTTCTGTATTTAGTCTCAACATCGATCCTATTCCAGCAGCAACACTTGGACCTAAGTGAGCAATGTGGTCTACTTTATGTTTATGTAAACAAATTCCTTTCACTAGATTAACTTGAACTTCATAGGCAGTAATTATCCCTCTTAAAAGATCTAATCCACTTTTTTTATTTTGTTGCGCAACACTTATAAGGGGAGGAATATTGTCACCAGGATGGCTGTAATCAGCTGCTAAAAATGTGTCATGAAAATCAAGTTCTCTTACAGCTGTTCCGTTGCTCCATGCAGCCCATTCACAGTCAAATTTTAATTTATTATCAACTCCAAATAATGTGGCGCCATTTTTTCTTAAATGCTTTAGAGCCATCTCTCGAGATGAAATAACCGGTCGTCTATTTAATGAAGCTATTGCAACTGAAGCATTATCAATAATTCTGTTAATCACCATCTCTATTGCCTCTTTATCTAATTTTGCATTATCACTTGCAATCTCTGCGATTTTCCAAGCCAGCTGTTTTTTTTTGGGTAAGTGAACTTTAGATGGGAAAACTTTTACGTTATGTATGATCAAAATAACTCCTAATTGAAAACTGTTCTAATAGTTAAAAAAAAATAATCAATATTAAAGATATTTTGTTACAATTTTTTCAATACCAATGAAGTCTTTTATTAAGTGATTATGGTAAATTTCAGTTATATTTTTTTCCGTATAACCATCCTCAAGTAAAATAACTGGAATTCCAGCAGCTTTAGCTGCATTAGCATCTGTTTCACTATCGCCAATCATCAAAGTTTTTTTAAGATCACCATCTAAAATTTCAACCACAGATGTTAAGTGTCTTGGATCAGGCTTACAATAATCAAATGTATTGTGACCCGCTACATATTCAAAAAAATCATAAATTCCAATTTTTTTTAAAAGATCAATAGCTAGATGTTCTTGTTTGTTTGTGCAAACACCCATCGAAATTTTTTTTTCTTTTGACCATATTAAAAAATCTTTAACTCCATCAATTAGTTTACTTTCATTTACAATATTTTTTCCATAATACTCTACAAATTCCTTGACCATTTCTTTTTTAATTTTTTCATCTTGGACTTTTCCAAATTCTTTTTTTGCCTGACCCCATATAGATCGACCAAGCATTGCACCAGCGCCTTGACCTACCAAGTTTCTTATTTCCTCAGTAGACTTGGTTGGATATCCAAATTTACTCATAACATGATTGTGGGCTCTCATTAAGTCGGGAGCTGTATCCACTAAAGTGCCATCTAAATCAAAAAGAATTGTAAAAATTTGTTTCATAATTAAAAGTATTTTTAAGAAATATTTTGTGAATTAAGAAAGATATATACTTAATGTAAGTAATTTTCTAGATGAAACAATTCAATATAAATAAACTTCAAAATTCACTGAGAGTAAAGTTCTTAAAATCTAAAGTAAATATGATTGCTCCAGAAACAATCTATTTTTCTAAAGATACGAAAATTGGAAAAAATGTGACTATAGAACCATATGTAGTTATTGGATCAAAAGTGAAGATTGGTAACAATGTTATTATTAAATCTTTCAGTCATTTAGAGAATTGTAAAATCGAAAATAAAGTTGAAATAGGTCCTTATGCACGAATAAGACCTGGTACCACTTTAAAGGAAGGGTCTAAAATTGGAAACTTTGTTGAAATTAAAAAAAGTACTCTTGGAAAAAAATCTAAGGTAAATCATTTAACTTATATCGGTGACAGTTCAATTGGCAAATCAGTTAACGTTGGAGCGGGGACAATTACGTGTAACTACGATGGAATAAAAAAATATAAAACTAGAATAAAAGATAATGTTTTTATTGGCTCTAACTCTTCTTTAGTAGCTCCAGTTACACTTGCAGAAAATAGTATAGTTGGAGCAGGATCAGTAATTACCAGAGATGTAAGTAAAAAATCTCTAGCGCTCACTAGAAGCCAACAACAAGAGATAAAAAATTATAAAAGAAAATCTAAATAATTATGTGTGGAATTATTGGAATAAATAGTAATAGACCTGTCTCATCTACAATTATCAGTTCTTTAAAAAAATTAGAATACAGAGGATATGACTCGGCTGGTATAGCAACGCTTTCAAACAATGAAATTAACGAAGTTAAATCCGAAGGAAGAGTTGATAATCTTGAAAATAATCTATTAGTTCAAAAAATGGAAGGAACCATTGGTATAGGACATGTTCGTTGGGCTACACATGGATTGCCAAATAGTATTAATGCTCATCCTCACTCTTCACAAAATGTTTCTGTAGTTCATAATGGAATAATTGAAAATTCTACGTTGTTAAAAAAATTTTTGGTAAGCAAGGGTCATAAATTCAAGTCACAAACTGATACTGAGGTGATTGTACATTTGATCACAGAAAATTTAAAAACCGAAAATATCGTTAATTCGATTAAAAAAACTCTCAAATCTCTTCATGGTAGTTTTGCGCTAGGTATAATATTTAAAGATCAACCTGATTTGATTGTTGGTGCAAGAAGAGGATCTCCATTAGCTGTGGGGTATGGTCCAAATGAAAATTATTTAGGTTCAGATTCATACGCTCTGAAGGCGATGACAAATAAGATTACTTATCTTAATGACGGTGAATTTTGTATTATAAAAAAAGATCACGTTGAATTTTTTAATGAAGAAGGAGATAAGATAAATAAAAAAGTTTTAGAATTATCTTTAGAAGATGAAAAATATGACAAAGGTGATTACAAACATTTCATGGCTAAAGAAATAGAGGAACAACCGACAACATTAAAAAATGGAATTAATGAATATGTAGATACATTAAATAATGATATTAATATTTATAATTTTCCTTGGAAAATGAATGAAATTTACTCAGTAACTTTAATTGGTTGTGGAACAGCCTATCATTCTTGTCTACTTGCAAAATACTGGTTCGAAGAATTAACTTCATTAGATGTTAATGTAGATATTGCGTCAGAGTTTAGATATAGAAAAAACAGATTTAAGAAAGAGACTTTATATATATTTGTATCTCAATCTGGTGAAACAGCAGATACTTATGCGGCATTAGATTTATGTAATCAAAATGATATGAAAACATGTGCGGTTGTAAATGTAATCGAGAGTTCGATTGCTAGAGACTCTAAATTTGTTTTACCAATACATTGTGGGACCGAGATTGGTGTTGCCTCTACCAAAGCCTTTTTGGGTCAAATCCTTATATTATACATTTTAGCTTTAAAAATTGGATTATTAAGAAAAGATTTAAAAAAAGAGCTATTTAATGAAAAACTTAAAGACCTTAAATCTCTTCCTAAATTAGCAGAAAAGACTTTATTGACTGATAATAAGATACAGACAATATCTAATACGTTTAATGAGGCTAAAGGTTCAATGTTTTTAGGAAGAGGTTTTTCTTTTCCAATAGCATTAGAAGGTGCATTAAAATTAAAAGAACTATCTTATATTCATGCCGAAGGCTATCCAGCTGGTGAAATGAAACATGGACCACTCGCTCTTATCGAAGAAGGAATGCCAGTTGTTGTGTTAGCACCAAGAGACAATTATTATAAAAAAACCATTTCTAACATGCAGGAGGTTATTGCAAGAGGAGCAAAAGTTTTATTAGTAACGAATAAAAGTAGTGATGAAGTGGTTTCAGAAAATATTTGGGAAAAAATTGAAGTTGAGAGTGCTAATGAGGATCTTTTGCCCTTTCTTTTGACAATACCTTTACAAAAATTAGCTTATTATTCAGCTCTCAAAAAAGGATTTGATATAGATAAGCCTAGAAATTTAGCTAAATCAGTAACCGTTGAATAATAGAAAAACTCTGATACAACAATCTTGAGTTGAACATGAAAAATTGGAAAGTAAATAGCTGGAGAAAGTATCCTGTCAAACACATACCAACGTATGGTGATGAGAAGGAGCTTAATAGTGTTTTAAACAAATTAAAAACATTTCCGCCACTTGTATTTGCAGGTGAGACAAGACATTTAAAAGACCAATTATCTAAAGTAGTTGATGGCAAAGCTTTTTTATTGCAAGGCGGTGACTGTGCCGAAAGTTTTGCAGAATTTCATCCTGATAATATAAGAGATACTTTTAAAGTAATTCTTCAAATGGCTTTAGTGATGACATACTCTGCGTCTTTACCTATTGTAAAACTTGGAAGGATTGCTGGACAGTTTTCTAAACCAAGAAGTGCTCCAACAGAAAAACAAGGTGATGTAGAATTACCAAGTTATTTAGGTGATAACATTAATGCAATAGACTTTAACGAAAAAGCAAGAAGACCTGATCCAAAAAGAATGTACAAAGCGTATTCTCAATCAGCTTCAACACTTAATTTACTTAGAGCATTTTCAAAAGGTGGTTTTGCAGATTTGAACAAAGTTCATTTATGGAATTTAGATTACATTAAAAAAAGTCCTCAAGCGAAAAAATTTAAAGACCTAGAGGACAAAATTGCCGATGCACTGGCTTTTATGGAAGCATGTGGAATAACTTCAGACTTTAATAATAGATTATACACTGTAAATTTCTGGACATCACATGAAGCATTGCACTTACCCTTTGAGGAAAGTATGACTAGAGTAGACTCTACTACCGGTGAGTATCACGATACATCTGCTCATTTTGTCTGGATTGGTGATAGAACAAGACAGTTAGATGGTGGACATGTTGAATTTTGTAGAGGAATAGAAAATCCTATTGGAATAAAGTGTGGTCCTACTTCTAAACCTGAGGAGATTGCAAAAATTTGTGAAGTATTAAATCCAAAAAATGAAAAAGGTAAAATAACTTTAATCTCAAGATTTGGTCATCAAAATGTAGAAAAGTTTTTACCAAAGTTAATAAGACGAATTAAAAAAGAAGGTCTAAATGTTATTTGGTCATGTGATCCAATGCATGGGAATACAATTGTATCAACTACTGGTTTTAAAACGAGACCATTTAACAATGTAGTTAATGAGGTCAAAAATGTTTTTGGTGTCCATCAGTCTGAGGGATCATACGCAGGTGGTTTACATGTTGAAATGACTGGCCAAGATGTGACAGAGTGTACAGGTGGAGCTAGAAAAATATCTGATGCTGATTTATCGAGTAGATATCACACTCATTGTGACCCAAGATTGAATTCAGACCAGGCTTTAGAATTAGCATTTTTAATTTCTGATGAGATTAAAAAGAATAGCAGCTATTCTAAAAATGCTATTCAAGCGGCATCTTAAGCTATTGCATAAAAATTGAAGATAGTTAGATATTTGTTATGACACCATCAGAAAAAGTAAAATTTATTTCAAATTGGATCAAAAAATATGTTGATCAAATGCCAAACAAGGCCCAATCATTAGTCATAGGAATATCTGGTGGTATAGATTCATCTGTTTCAAGCACCCTGAGTGCGATGACAGGAATTAAAACTATTGTTTTAACCATGCCGATTAAACAAAAAGAAAATCAACATGATCTTAGTTTGAAGCATCAACAATGGTTGGTAAAAAATTTTAAAAATGTTGAAGCGCATACTTTAAGTTTAGATAAACTTTTTGAAACATTTTCAACAACCCTTAACAAATTTGATAATGAACATGGTTTTGCTA
Source organism: uncultured Pelagibacteraceae bacterium (assembly GCA_902539445.1). Classification (GTDB taxonomy): domain Bacteria; phylum Pseudomonadota; class Alphaproteobacteria; order Pelagibacterales; family Pelagibacteraceae; genus Pelagibacter. The sequence goes on along the minus strand of CACBIY010000001.1, from coordinate 40,215 downwards.
ACTCTAGGGCTAGACTTAGAATGACTACTCTTTACCAAGTTGCAGCAGCAAATAAAGGTATTGTAGTTGGAACAGGAAATAAAGTAGAGGATTTTGGAGTAGGTTTTTATACAAAATATGGAGATGGTGGTGTTGATATATCTCCTATAGCAGATTGCAATAAAACCGAAGTATGGGAGCTTGGTAAAGAATTAGGTATATTGAAAGAAATTATTGACGCTCCACCAACTGACGGATTATGGGATGATGGAAGAACAGATGAAGGTCAGTTAGGATTCAATTATTCAGAACTTGAAGACGCAATGGGAAACCCAAATTCTCCTCACAGAGAACAATACGAAAAAATTAGAAATCAAAACTTGCATAAAATGGAGCCAATTCCAGTTTGCAAGATTCCCAGTTAATCAATTAGATTAACAAATCATTAAATAAGGTATATTTCTTAATCAGATGATATGGATATTTTTTTAACAAATAATTTAAGTAATAAAAAAGAACTCTTTATTCCAAAAGTAAAAAAAAATGTTGGAATGTACGTTTGTGGACCTACAGTTTATGATGATCCTCATATAGGAAACGCAAGACCTTTAGTAATTTTTGATATTTTATTTAAATTATTAAAAAACGAATTTCCCTCAGTAACATATGTGAGAAATATAACTGATATTGATGATAAAATAATCAAATCCTCACAAGAACAAAAAATTTCTACGAAAGAGCTCACAGAAAAAGTAACTTCAAGTTTTTTTAAAGATTGTGAGTTTTTAAATTGTGAGAGTCCTACTCATCAGCCAAAAGCAACAGAACATATTGATCTAATGATTGAAATGATAAACGATTTAATTAAAAAAGGATTTGCGTATGAAAATAATAAGCATGTTTATTTTGAGGTTAAAAAATTTCCTGATTACGGAAAATTATCAAATAAAAATTTAGAAGATTTAATTGCTGGATCTAGAGTAGATATCAGTGAGAATAAAAAAAATTCTGAAGACTTTGTTCTGTGGAAACCATCAAATAATAATGAACCATCTTGGGATTCACCCTGGGGCAGCGGTAGACCAGGATGGCATTTAGAGTGTTCAGCTATGTCAAAAAAATTCTTAGGTAATGAATTTGATATTCATGGTGGAGGTATAGATCTTATTTTTCCTCACCACGAAAATGAAATAGCTCAATCTAGATGTGCCAATGATACAAAAGTTTTTGCAAATTATTGGGTGCACAATGCTTTTATTACTATGTCTAATGAAAAAATGGCTAAGTCACAAGGTAACATTCTAAAAATAAAAGATTTTAAAAATAAAATTAGTGGCCAAATAATCAGATTGGCTTTAATAAGTGCACATTATAAGCAACCATTAGATTGGAACGATAAATTATTAAGTGATTGTGAGAGTACTTTAGATAAGTGGTATAAAGTATATTCATCTGATCTTAAATCTGTCAAAGTTTCAGACGAAATTCTAAAACCACTTTATGAAGATCTGAACACACCTGGATATATAGCTAACCTTCACAAGTTATTCGAAAAAGCTAACAAAGGTGAAAACATAGACCTATTTGTTTCAGCGTGCAAATTTATTGGCTTGATGAATGAAACTAGCGAGCAATGGAATGAATTTAAAAAGAAAAGAGTATCTTTAACCGAGTCTGAAATTGAAAATATGCTTGGTTTAAGAGACAAAGCTAGAGAAAATAAGAACTATAAAGAAGCTGATAGAATTAGAGATGAGCTCTTGGACAAAGGTGTTTTAATAGAAGATAAAGATGGTAAAACACTCTGGAAATTTAAATGAGCAAAGAAAGATTATACATATTTGATACAACTCTTAGAGATGGAGCTCAAACGCAAGGAGTCGATTTTTCTTTGGAAGACAAAGAAAAAATTGCTTTAGCTTTAGACAATTTGGGAGTGGATTACATTGAAGCAGGTTGGCCCGGGGCTAACCCAACCGACACAGAATTTTTTCAAAAGAAACACGATTTTAAAAATTCAAAACTAACATCTTTTGGAATGACGAAAAGGTCTGGACGAAGTGCAGAAAACGATACTGGTTTATCTGCACTCATGAACTCTAATACCTCTGCAGTATGTTTGGTTGGTAAGTCTTGGGATTTTCATGTCGATGTTGCTTTAGGAATTACCAATGAAGAAAATTTAAATAATATTTCTGAAAGTGCAAAACATTTTGTTAAAGCAAAAAAAGAATTCATGTTCGATGCAGAGCATTTTTTTGATGGTTATAAAGCAAATCCAAAATATGCACTCTCATGTATTAAGGCTGCCTATGAGCAAGGTGCAAGGTGGGTGATATTATGTGATACAAATGGAGGTACACTTCCACATGAAGTTACACAGATAGTTAGCGAGGTTACAAAAGTAGTACCAGGAAAAAACTTAGGAATTCACGCACATAATGACACTGGTAACGCGGTTGCTAATTCATTAGCAGCAGTATTGTCTGGTGTTCGACAAATTCAAGGTACAATAAATGGATTGGGTGAAAGATGTGGAAATGCAAATTTAATGTCGTTAATACCAACATTTTTTTTAAAGAATGATTTTTCATCTCAATTTGAAATTGGAATTAAATCAAAAAACATTAAAAATTTGACTGATTGTTCAAGACTTTTAGATGAAATTTTAAATAGAAAACCAAACCAACATTTACCATATGTGGGCGCAGCAGCTTTTTCACATAAAGGAGGATTACATGTATCTGCTGTACAAAAAGATCCAAAAACTTATGAACACATCAATCCGGAGGAAGTTGGTAACACAAGAAATATTGTTGTTTCTGATCAATCAGGAAAGTCAAATATTATCTCTAGATTAAAAAGTATTAAAATTGATATTCAAGAAAATGATCCAAAAATTAAAAAATTATTAGATGAAGTAAAAGACAGAGAATTCATTGGTTATAGTTATGATGGTGCCGATGCATCATTTGAATTATTAGCTAGAAGAATAATTGGAGAAATACCAAGATATATTTCTATTAATGAATATGACGTTTCAGTAAAAAAAAATAATTCTGGCGAAATAGTTTCCTCTGCAAAAGCTAAGTTAGAAGTTGATGGAGAAAAGATTATGTGTGAAGGAGAAGGGAATGGTCCAGTAAATGCCTTAGATAACGCCATCAGACAAAACGTTGATAGACTAGCAAAATACTCAAAATATTTAAAAGATTTAAAACTAGTAGATTATAAAGTAAGAATTTTAAATACAGGAACTGAGGCTGTTACAAGAGTTTCAATTGAAAGCACAGACTCGCAAGGAAAAAATTGGTTTACAATTGGTGTCTCAACAAACATTATCGAAGCGTCGTTCAAAGCATTAATTGATAGTTTGGATTATAAATTATTTAAAGATAATGCGCCTGCAAGTAAATAAATGAGTCAAAATAATATCTCATTTATTCTTTATAAACCGCAACTATCAGAAAATATTGGTGCCTGTGCCAGAGCTATAAAAAACTTTGATTTTAACAAATTGATTTTGGTAAACCCTAAACCTACTTTTCCTAATGATAAAATTCTAGCTACATCGGTTGGAGCTAAAGATATTATCAAACAAAGTAAAAATTATGAAAATTTAGAAGATGCAATAAGTAAAATTGATATTGTTATCGCTACTTCTGCAAGATTTAGAAATAAAAATGTCAAACATATAAACTTAGACGATTTAAAAAAAATAAATTTTAAAAAGAAAATTGGTTTTTTATTTGGTTCTGAGGCGTCAGGTTTATCAAATGATGAAATCAGTTATGCTAATTATACTTTACAAATACCTAGCAACCCTGATTTTAAATCTTTGAATTTATCCCATAGTTTGATTATTATTGCTCAATACGTATCTAGCCTCATCAAACTAAAAAATACTCCATTTAAAAAATCAAAAAAAATCAAATCAGCTACTAAAAAAGAAATTCAATCAATGTTAAGTCTTTGTATTAAAAATTTAGATGAAATAAATTTTTTTAGACCCAAGGAAAAGAGACCTAAAATGCTTGAGAACCTTAGAAATATTTTTTATAAAATGGAGTTATCTGATAAAGAAACACGTATATTATCAGGTGTATTTGCAAGTTTAGGTAAAAAACGTTGATTGACAAACAAAAGAGTAAGTTTATAAGACCGAATATCAAATGACAAAAAGAATTAACTCTAAACATAAAGTTGACAGAAGACTAAAGGTCAACTTATGGGGCAGACCCAAAAGCCCATTCAACAAAAGAGCTTACGGACCAGGTCAGCATGGTCAAACTAAACAAGGTAAACCTTCAGACTACGGTATTCAATTACAAGCAAAACAAAAACTTAAAGCTTATTATGGAAACATTAATGAGAGACAGTTTAGAAATATTTATAAAAAGGCTTCTATGCTTAAAGGAGATACCAGTGAAAATTTAATTGGTCTTTTAGAGAGAAGACTAGATGCAGTAATTTATAGAGCTAAGTTTGCTACAACGATTTTTTCCGCTAGACAGTTAATCAACCACGGACATGTTAAAGTTAATGGAAAAAAAGTGAATATTTCCAGTTACTTGGTTAAAGAGGAAGATAGCATTGAAATTAGAGATAAATCCAAACAACTTGCAATCATTGATATAGCTTTAGCAAGTAAAGAGAGAGAAGCACCTGAATATATTCAATTAGATCAAAAAAATAAAAAATTTAAGTTTGTCAGAATTCCAAAATTTGAAGAAGTTCCTTATCCTGTGGTAATGGAGCCAAACTTGGTAATTGAATATTACTCAAGATAATAATTATTTTTTAAAATTAATTCCTTTATCAGAAAAAACTTTTTTTAATTCACCACTTTCGTACATTTCTTTTACAATATCACATCCACCAACAAATTCTTTTTTAACGTAAAGTTGAGGAATAGTAGGCCAATCACTAAAAATTTTAATTCCCTCTCTAATTGATTGGTCCTCAAGAACATTTACACTTTTAAAATTTACCTCTAAAATTTTTAGCATGTTTGAAACTGCCATTGAGAATCCACACTGTGGAGCATCTGGAGTTCCCTTCATGAATAAACATACATCATTAGTGTCGATATGATTTTGAATTATATTTTTTGTTTTATCATCCATTATTGTTCCTTTGTTTTAATAGCTAAGGCATGTAATTCATTCCCCATTCTGCCTTTTAATGAATTATAAACCATTTTGTGTTGTTCAATTTTACTTTTTCCAGCAAATTGAGATGATGTAACAGTAGCAGAATAATGATTACCATCTCCAGCTAAATCTTGTATTTCAATTGAAGCATCTGGCATTGCTTCTTTAATAAATTTCTCAATCTCTTTTAAATCCATTGCCATAATTAAACCATGTAACTCTTAAGCCAATTAGTATTATATGATTTTAATTCGTCAATTGTTAGTTTCGTCTTTTGATCAATTATCATCTCTTTATCGATGATTTTACCTATCTCATCATAATGTACTGAATTTTTATCTAAAATTTTAGAGACTTCTTTTAAATCTTTTGGACTTATTTCAATCAAATATCTTCCTTGATCTTCAGCAAAAAAGTATTCAATTTCATTAATTAAAAATTTTGGCTTTTTGATTTGCACACCTTTATTTCCTTTTATACACATTTTGCTTATCGCTGTGATTATTCCACCGAGAGATACATCATGAGCACTTTGAATGAAATTTTTCTCAATCAAATTTAGTAGAGTCAAACCATTATTTTTTTCATTAAATAAATTTACCTCAGGTGGGGGTCCATTATTTTCATTTAATATTATTCTTGATAATAAACTTTGATCTATATGACCCTCTGTTTTACCAATTACTAATACGATGTTGTCGATTTCTTTAAAATTCATTGTGATCATTTTTTTGTAATCTTTAATTAAACCTACACCTCCTATCGTAGGAGTTGGTTTAATTCCGATGTCTTTAGTTTCGTTGTAAAAAGATACATTTCCTGAGACAACAGGATAATCTAAATACTTACATGCTTCACTGATACCTTGAACACATTCGACAAACTCACCCATATTTTCCTCTTTCTCTGGGCTTCCAAAATTTAAACAATTCGTAACCGCTATAGGTTTAGCACCTACTGAGATTAAATTTCTCCAAGTTTCACAAACGACTTGCTTTCCCCCAGTAAGTGGATGTGCCCAACAATAAGTTGCAGATGAGTCAACTGTAGCAGCTATAGCTTTATCTGTTTTATGAACTCTTACTACACCAGAGTCTCCCCCAGGTTTTTGTATGGTATCACCCATGACCGTGTGATCATACTGTTGCCAAATCCATTCTTTGCTACAAACATTTGGGCTGGATAAGATTTTTTTTAACGTATCTTTAATTTTGAGACTTTTAAATATTGTTTTATTTATTTTATTTTTTTTTGGTAATTTTGATTTTTTCCATTTTCGATCATACATTGGAGAGTTTTCAACCAATGTATTAACTGGAATATTAGCTACTTGTTCGTTGTCAAAAAATAATTCAATATTTTTTGTATTGGTCGTTTTTCCAATTACAGCAAAATCTAAATTCCATTTATCAAATATTTTTTTGGCTATTTCCTCTTTACCATTCTCAAGAACTATAAGCATTCTTTCCTGGCTTTCTGATAACATAATTTCGTAAGGGGTCATTTTGGTTTCTCTACATGGAACTTTGTTTAAATTAATTTCAATACCTAAATTTCCCTTTGATGCCATTTCAATACTTGAAGAGGTTAGTCCTGCAGCACCCATATCTTGAATTGCAATAATTGAGTCTCCTGACATTAATTCTAAGCACGCCTCTAATAAAAGCTTTTCAGTAAAAGGATCTCCAACTTGCACAGTTGGTTTTTTTTCTTCGATTTTTTCATCAAAACTTGCAGAGGCCATACTTGCACCGTGAATTCCATCTCTACCAGTTTTTGATCCGACATATATAACTGGTTTATTTAAGCCAGCTGCCTTAGAGTAAAATATCTTATCTTTTTTAACTAATCCTAAAGTCATCGCGTTTACTAAAATATTTCCATTGTATGATCTATCAAAAGATGTTTGTCCTGCTATAGTAGGTACTCCCATACAGTTTCCATAACCACCAATTCCATGAACAACACCTCTTAATAAATTTTTTGTTTTTTTGTGTTGAGTTGAACCAAAATGGATTGAGTTTAAGTTAGCAATAGGTCTTGCACCCATTGTAAAAACATCTCGCATTATTCCACCAACTCCTGTTGCTGCTCCTTGATAGGGTTCAATAAATGAAGGGTGATTATGACTCTCGATTTTAAAAACTAATGCATCTCCATCTTCAATATCAATAACTCCAGCATTTTCTCCTGGTCCTTGAATTACTTTTTTTCCTTTAGTGTGTAATTTTTTTAAATGAATTCTTGAAGATTTATAGGAGCAGTGTTCGTTCCACATTGCAGAAAATATACCTAACTCAGTAATATTAGGTGTTCTTTTTAATAATTTACAAATCTTTTTATACTCATCTGATTTTAAACCATGTTCAATTGCAATTTTTTCGTTAACCAACATTATTTAATATTATTTAAAAGATTTTTAAAAAAGATGGATCCATCTTCCCCAGATAAACTTTCATCTATCATTCTCTCAGGATGAGGCATCATACCTAAAACGTTTTTTTCTTTATTAAAAATACCTGCAATATTTTTTATTGAACCATTGGGATTTATCTGATCATTTGTATTGCCATTTTGATCACAATAATAAATTGCTATTTGATTATTATCTTCAATTTCTTTGAGTTGATCGCTTGTACAAAAATAATTACCTTCATTGTGGGCTATGTGAAATTCCAAAACTTTTTTATCGAGGTTTTTAAAAAAAGTGTTCTCTTTGTTTTCAACTTTTACGTAGACATTTTTACAAATAAACTGAAGGTATTTATTTCTTAATAATACTCCTGGCACCAATCCGGACTCAACTAAAATTTGAAAACCATTACAAATTCCCATAACCAATCCACCTGATTTTGCATAATTAATCACTGAATGCATAATTTTTGACTTTGAGGCCATACTGCCACAACGTAAATAATCACCGTAAGAAAAACCTCCAGGCAAAACAATTAAATCACTTTTAGGTAATTCTTGATCATTGTGCCAAACCATTTTATTTTTAAATCCAAATTTTGTAAGAGCTACATCCATATCTCGATCACAATTTGAACCAGGGAAGGTTATAACCGATGATTTCATTAATTATTGTGTCTCAATAATTTTGTAGTTTTCAATAACAAGATTAGCTAAAAGTTTTTTACACATATCTTCCACAAGATCTTTAGCTTTTTTTGGATCATTTTCTTTAACATCAATTTCAAAATATTTTCCTTGTCTAACCTCATTCACAGAATTAAAACCCATACCGTCTAATGTCTCATGAATTACTTTGCCTTGTGGATCTAAAACATCCTTTTTTAGAGTTATTACTGCAGAGACTTTCATTTTCGCTTCTTTTTAATTGAAGATAGTTTAGTTACATTTACTGCAGAAACATTGGACTGCTCATGTAGAATTCCAAGTCTTTTGGCAACTTCGGTATATGCAGGTAATAAATCTCCTAAATCTTTTCTAAATCTATCTTTATCAAGCTTTTTATCAGTTGCAGAGTCCCACAATCTACAAGTATCAGGGCTTATTTCATCAGCCAAAATTATTTCTTTTCTTCCATCAATTTTAGTTCGTCCAAATTCTAATTTAAAATCAATTAGTTTTATTCCCACTCCTCTAAACATTCCAATCATAAAATCATTTATTCTAAAAATAGTTTTTTTTATCTTTTCAATTTCTTTTTTATTTGCCCAATCAAATGCGTAAATATGATCTTCTGAAATTAAAGGATCGCCAAGTTTGTCATCTTTTAAACAGTATTCAATTAAAGGTTCTTTCAGTACAGTACCATCTTCTATTCCAAGTCTTTTAGTTAAAGATCCTGTCGCAACATTCCGAATAACAAATTCAATTGGAATTATTTCTACAAATTTAATTAATTGTTCTCTCATGTTTAGTCGTTTGACTAAATGATTTTCAATACCAATTTGAGATAAATTTGTAAGTATATGTTCAGAAATTCTATTATTTAATACTCCTTTACCCTCAATAGTAGTTCTTTTTTCATTATTAAATGCTGTGGCATCATCTTTAAAATATTGGATTACTAAATTTTTATCTGAGGTCGAATAAATTATCTTGGCTTTTCCCTCGTAAAGTTTTTTACCTTTTTTCATTATTTGAAAACCCGCCTAAAAATAAGATTTACATTTTTAAAGTGTTTAGAATAACTAAAAATAGACTTTAGTTTTTTGATTGAAATTTTACTCATTATTAACTTGTCAGACTGAATAACATTAAACAAATCTAAATTTTCAGCAAAACATTTTTTTGCATATCCCTGTACTAACTTATAGGATTTTTCTCTAGTGATACCAGTTTTTGTCAGTTCTAGCATCACTTCTTGAGAAAAAATTAGTCCTTTGGTTAGATTAAGATTTTCTAGCATTTTTTTTGGATAAACAATCATATTATCTAAAACACCTGATAATCTTACAAGTGCAAAGTCTAGAGTAATATTTGCATCTGGACCAATATTTCTCTCTACGCTTGAATGTGAAATATCTCTTTCATGCCAAAGCGCAATATTTTCAAGCGCTGGAACAACTGAACTTCTTACCATTCTTGCTAGTCCAGTTAAATTTTCACTCAAAATTGGATTTTTTTTATGGGGCATCGCAGATGAACCCTTTTGACTTTTAGAAAAGTATTCTTGCAATTCGTAAACTTCTGATCTTTGTAAATGTCTTATTTCTATAGCAACTCTTTCTATACTTCCTGCAATAATTCCTAATACTGAAAAATAAAATGCATGTCGATCTCTTGGGATTATTTGAGTAGAGATTGGTTCAACTTTTAATCCAAGTTTTTTTGCAACATATTTTTCAACATTAGGGTTTACATTTGCAAATGTTCCAACAGCTCCAGAAATTGCACAAGTTGATATTTGATCTATAGCATAAACTAATCTTTCTCTATTTCTTTTAAACTCTTCATAAAAGGAAGCTAATTTTAATCCAAATGTTATTGGCTCAGCATGAATTCCATGACTACGACCTATGCAAGGAGTAAATTTATATTTTCTAGCTTGTTTTTTTAATACTTTTAAAATTTGATCTATGTCTTTTAAGATAATTTTACCTGACTGAACTAATTGAATATTAAAACTTGTGTCTACTACATCAGATGAAGTCATGCCAAGATGAAGGTATCTAGCTTTAATTCCTGCTTTTTCAGTTATGGAGGTTAAAAAAGCAATTACATCATGTTTAACTTTACTTTCAATTTGATGAATTCTTTTTACATTTATTCTAGCTTTTTTCCTAACTATTGACGAGACACCTTTTGGAATTTGACCAAGTTTTTCCATTGCTTGAGCTGCAGCAATTTCAACATCCAACCATATTTTGTATTTATTTTCCTCAGACCAAATATCTGTTAATTCTTTTCGAGAGTATCTTTTAATCATTAATTATAAGTATGGGGGCTTTAAATAACCTTTAGCAGATTCTGTAAATATTTCATAACCATTTTCAGTAATTCCAACAGTATGCTCAAATTGTGCAGATAAAGATTTGTCTTTTGTAACTGCAGTCCACCCATCATTAAGCATTTTTACATTAAATTTACCAGCATTAATCATTGGTTCTATTGTAAATGTCATCCCAGGTTTTAATTCCATACCAGTGTTCTTTGTTCCATAATGTAAAATGTTTGGTGGTTCATGAAATGATGTACCTATCCCATGACCACAAAAATCCTTAACTACAGAAAATCCTTTCTCTTCAATATAAGATTGTATTTCATGTCCTATATCTCCAAGTTTAATACCAGGTTTTAAGATGCTGATTGCTTTCATCATAGACTGATAAGTTGCATCAATTAAATTATTTAATTTTACCGAGGTTTTTCCAATACAAAACATTCTACTTGTATCTCCATAATGTTCATTAATGATAGCAGTTACATCTACATTAAGGGCATCTCCTTCAACTAAAACTCTATCCTCTGAAGGCACACCATGACACACAACATGATTAAGAGATGTGCATAAAGATTTAGTAAAACCACGGTAGTAAAGTGGGGCAGAGTGGCCACCATTATCTCTTATGAACTCATAGCCAAGCTTATCTATGTAAGCTGTCGAAACACCTTCTTTAATATTTTCTGTTAACATGTCTAAAGTTTGTGAAGCTAGCTTTCCAGCTATTCTCATTTTTTCAAATTTTTCAGTGTAATTACTCATCAATAATTTTTATTTTTTTATCTATATAAATTTTTTTAGAACTAATGTTACATCTATAGGCCAAAAAGTTTACCCCAGCTTTTTTAGCTATCAAATAATTTTCATAATACTTATTATCAATATCCTTTGCTATTTTAAAATACTCCATATTTTGTATTTGCACTAAAAATATTAAGTAAGATTTATAGCCTTTCTTTATGGCATCAATAAGAGTAAGTAAATGTTTTGATCCCCTAGTTGTTATAGCATCTGGAAACTCAGCTGTTTTTTCATCTCTAAAAAGAGTAACATTCTTCACTTCTAGAAAACTTTTTTGACCTTTTTTTTCAATTAAAAAATCAAATCTAGTCTCTTTATTAAAAAAAACTTCTGAGTTAATCTTATCGTTATTTTTGAATTCCTTGATGAGGTTATTATTTAATCCGTGGTATACAATTTTATTTGCTCTATGGGTATTTATTCCAACAAAGTTTTTTTTGGCCTTAATAATTTCTAGACCATATTTTAACTTTCTTTTTGGATCATCATGCTTGAATAAATGCACTTCATTACCTTCATCTAGCAAACCTTTCATAGATCCAGTATTTGGACAATGCGCAGTGACAATTTCTTTATTTAGATTTACATCAACAAAAAAACGCTTATATCTTTTGATTAATTTGCCTTTTAATAAAGACTTGGTAAATTCCATATTCGAATTATACATATAAAATGAGTAAAAACACAAAAGTAAATGCTGCGATATTAATCATCGGTAACGAAATTCTTTCTGGTCGAACTCAAGACACTAACACAAGCACTTTAGCAACATGGTTAAATTCTATTGGTGTAAAAGTAAATGAAGTAAGAATAATTCCTGATCAGGAAGATATAATTGTAGAGACACTAAACCTTTTGAGGAAATCTAATAATTATGTTTTCACAACTGGTGGTATCGGCCCAACACATGATGACATAACCGCTCAATCAGTAGCAAAAGCTTTTGGTCTTAAATACGAACTCCATAAAGAAGGATATAAAATATTAGAAGCTTATTACCAGCCAGGTGAGTTTAATGAAGGAAGACAAAAAATGATTTGGATGCCAGCAAATGCAGATTTAATTCTTAATCCAACAAGTGGAGCTCCTGGTTTTAGCGTTGAAAATGTTTTTTGTTTACCAGGGGTACCATCAATTATGAAATCAATGTTGGGCGGACTAAAAAATAAGATTGTTGGAGGTGACCCTATCTTAAGTCACACTATTAGCTTAAAAACAGTAGAAAGTGAAATTGCAAACTCTTTAACAAAAGTACAAGAGCAAAATCAAGATGTTGAGATAGGAAGCTATCCATTTTTCCATGCTGGCAAACTTGGAGTTTCAATAGTGCTTCGTTCAGAGAATCAATCTAAAATCGATCAATGTAATTCTCAAATATTAAAATTTGTTAGTGATAAAAAAATAGAAGTTGTCGATAGATAAATGCTTTATTTTGCTTACGGAAGTAATCTTCATCATTTTCAAATGAAGAGAAGATGTAAAGATAGTACTTTTATTAAAAAGATTAATCTTAAGGATTTTAGATTAACTTTTAGAAGCAAATATAGAGCTGCTGATATTGAACCAAAAAAAAATTCCATAGTACCGGGTGGCTTATTTGAAATTTCTAAGAGCGATGAAAAAAAACTCGATGTTTATGAGGATTATCCAATTTTATATAAAAAGTATTACTTCTCACACTATGGAAAGAGAGTTATGACTTATACAATGGTTCAAAAAACCAGCTTTAGATTTCCAACAGAAAGATATTTAAATGTGGTTAAGCGTGGATACAAAGATTGTAAACTTGATCAAAAATATTTAGAACAAGCATTATCAAATAAATAAACTTTTTATTTATTTGATAACCACATGGTCTCAAACGGCTTTAGTTTAAAAGATTTGTTTAAAGAGTTTATCTTAGGATTAATTATGTTTTTCCACTTACAATACTTTTTGTTTAATTTTGGATACTGATCTACTGAGGAACAATTTGTAATTGATATAATTGTTTGTTTTTTATCTAGACTGGTCCTTTTAAAACAAAATAATTTAGATCCTAGATTAATATTTAATCTTTTAGCATTAGGATGGAATGCTTTTTGTTTTCTCTTTATTTCTAATAATTTTCCAAGATTTTGATAAAAAATACTTTGTTTAGAGTTTTTATTGTTTAATTTTTTTGTAATATTTTCATAACTCCATTTATATCTATTAATGTCTCTATTATTACCTGTAATTACATATTTTGCTTCATCATTAGATTTGCCAAACAAAGAGTTGAAATAAATAGCTGGAACACCCTCAAAAGAAATCATTATTGCATGAGCTGCAATATATCGTTCTAAAAAAAATTTCCCATTAGGATCAGCATCTGATTTTTTTAATGCATCAAAAACAGTGATATTAGCTTCATAAACTTTTTTAGATTTATTTTGAATTTTTCTATACGAAAATTTTGATCCATTTTTTTTTAATCTTTTAAGAAAATTATTTAATGATCTTTCATTCAATATTCCTTCAGTAGGTCTCATGCCAATACCATCATGTGATGCAATGAAATTTAAATAACTATTTTGGAATTTAGCATTGGGAAGTTTTTTACTCCATTTATTGAGATAAGAACTATTTTCAAATAAAAAAGCATGGATTAATAAGGGCGGAAGAGAAAAATTATAAATCCAGTTAGCTTCATCATTTTTACCAAAATAACTTAAATTTTCTTTTTCTGGCAAATTTGTTTCTGTAATGATTATAGTTTCAACGTTTAAGATATTACTGATAAGTCTCAACAGTTTTACTATTTCATGAGTTTGTTTTAAATTTATACAGTTGGTACCATTTTTTTTCCAAAGATAAGCAATAGCATCTAATCTGAAAATTGTGACTCCATTGCTAACGAGGTGAACCATGATTTTAATAAATCTAAGAAGCACTGATGGGTTCTTAAAATCTAAATCTATTTGATCAGCACTAAAAGTTCGCCATAAAAAATCTGATTTTCCAAAGATATCTATTTTTTTTAATAATTTGTGATCTCTTGGTCTTACCACTTTAGATGTGTTGAACTTAGAATTAACAGTTAAAAAATAATCTTTACCAGGTCTTTTTTTTTTTAGAAAATTTTTAAACCACAAACCTCTAGCTGATGAGTGATTAATTACGATATCAGCCATTACATGACTAGATTTTGAAATCTTTTTTATATCAGACCAACTACCTATTCTTTTTTCAATCTTATAATGATCTTTTACAGCAAAACCACTATCACTACTGGAAGGATAGAAAGGTAAAAAATGAATAGCATCAAAGTATTTTTTTAAATTTTTCTTAAAAAAATTTTGAAAAACTTGAATAGAACTTTTTTGATTTGAATTTACGTTATCCCCATAACATATTACTAATGAAGTTTTTTCTGAGAGAGTAAGTTTTTTTTTTGAATTATTTTGATTAAATTTTTTGATTATTTGTATTATTTGATCTTTTAAATGATCAATATCTCTTTCATTCAAAGAGGGTTTGTAAATAGTCCTTAGTATAGAACTAATTTTTTTTTGGTTTTTTTGAAATAGCATTAAGAATGTTTTTTATTATCATCATTAACTACTTTTTCAAGTCTTCCAAGAAAATCTGGTATAGCACTTTTTACTCTGCTCCATGTAGGTATAAAAGGAGTATCCATTGGATTTTGGATAAATGCTTCTCCAGCTTTCATTATGTTTATTGCAAATAACTCAACAGCTTTTTCTTCCGTGTGTGAGTCTAATTCTAGACCATTCATTGCTGCATCACTTCTATAAATATCAATTAGATCTAAGGCAGATCTGTAATATGTCGCTTTCAATGATCTAAATTTTTCTCTACTAAAGGTATTACCTTGGGTAGCTAATTTTTTAATGAATGTTTTAATTATATCTATAGACATTCTGGATAATCCCTTAGTTTCGTCATCTAAAGATAGAACCTGATGTTTATGATCGTAGGTATCAGCTAAGTCAACCTGGCAAATATTTTGTGGTGAGAAACTTCTTTGCATTTCAGATAAAATTCCTACTTCAATTCCCCAATCAGACGAAATCCTTAACTCTGGTAAAACATTTCGTCTAAATGAAAACTCTCCAGCCAAGGGGTATTTAAATGATTTCATAAAGTTTAAGTAATCACTTTTACCAATCGTTTTTTCTAAAGCTGTTAATAACGGGAAAACAAGTAATCTTGCAACTCTACCGTTCATTTTGTTATTGGCTACCCTTGGATAATATCCCTTACAAAACTCAAAGTTAAAAAGAGGATTTACAACTGGGTAAAAAAGTTTTGCAAGCATTCTTCTATCATAAGTTTTGATGTCACAATCATGCAAAGCAACTGAACGAGCACTGTCTCTTGCAATACACATGCCTATGCAATACCAAACATTTCGTCCTTTTCCTAATTCACTAGGAGCAAGGTTATTTTTTTTTAATTCTTGATCGAGTTTTTTTAATGCTGGACCATCATTCCAAAGGATGGAAAAAGAGGTTTTTAATTTTTTAAAAAATTTCCAAGCTTTTTTTGCTTGAGCTTCATTTGCTTTATCTAATCCAATAATTATGTGATCTAAATATTTAGTTTTACTAATTTCATCAATAATTTTTGGTAAAGCT
Organism: uncultured Pelagibacteraceae bacterium; assembly: GCA_902539445.1. GTDB lineage: Bacteria > Pseudomonadota > Alphaproteobacteria > Pelagibacterales > Pelagibacteraceae > Pelagibacter. Next base: position 24,247 of record CACBIY010000001.1, on the reverse strand, counting down.
TCTCCCTCCAATTCAGAATAAAGACATGGTAAAATTAATTCCATTTTTCTTTGTTTGGAAAATTTTGACAATTCACTTTCTATGACTGATGTAGACTTAGTCCCAAAGTCATGTAAAGTTGAGATTATTCCATTTTGTGAAAAGTCACCCATGGCGGCTTTTTATCCTAATAGTCCAATTTAAGTAGTGCCGTTTTGATCACATCAGCCCAGCCTTCAGGTGATGGCTTGTTTGAAAATATAAGATTATCAATGTTTATTTGATCTTGAATAAATTGATCATTGAATACTAAACAAGGGATGTCACAACTTTTTAACATATCAAGGTCATTGTAATTGTCGCCAACTGCTATTGTCTTAATTTTATCCTCAGTTTTTTTTAAAATTTTTATAACTCTATTCATGGATTTAACTTTATTAATATTATCACAAAGGTTTAAAACACGACCACCTTCTTGAAGCGTTAATGAATTGGAATTTAAAACTTTTAATAATTTATTTTTCTCATTTTTGTTTCCTTTAAATAAAAAAGGTAAAGTATACTTTCTATTTAAAGCATTTTTGAGTTTTACATCCTTTTGTCCTAATATATTCTCTTGCTCTTTCTTACTCATTTTTGAAATTTGAAAACATTTTTCTTTCAATTTTTCAGGAACTTTATTTTCAAAAATCTTAAATAGTTCCTCTTTTTCTCTACTGAGAATAAGTTTATCTGGAAAATTAGAGGTAATTAAATTTAATCCATGAATAGATGATCCGTTTTCTGAAATATAAGGAAGATTTATTCCAAGCTCTTCATTGAATTTTTCAATCTCTCTCTCTGTTTTGCTTGAATTTGGAATAATAATTATACCTTTATTTACAAGACTTTTTATATAATCTTTGATGGTATCGAATTGGAAAGTATCTCTATGTAAAAGAGAGCCGTCTAAATCAGTAAAAATTACAATTGTAAATTTTTTTTTCATTATTTAAATTATTATAAAAAATACTTAAATTTAATCTTTTTAATCAATTTGATTTAAATTTGTTATTAAAAATTATTTTAGTCTTTAAAAATAAAATTGAGAATATCATAAGCATTAATATCCAATCTAAAATACTTTTTATAAAAATTATTGTTAAGAAATAGTGTGTAAAAACTCTTTCACCGTTAGTAAAAGTTATTCCATCATGAACATTTAAAAATCCATATATAGATAAAAATATATATCTAAGAGTAATTAATCTAATTAGATTTTTAAAAAAAATATTGTTTGGATATTTTCTTTGAAAACTAAATATAAACGGTAATAGCAATATTATATATATTTCTTTATAGGCATAGCTTGAGACAAATATAAACAAAAAGATCAAAAAATATCCTGAAATTACAAAGATATTTGATTTTGGTTCATAGATCTCTGATTTAAATATTTCATATAAGGAATAGTTTTTTGATATCATTTTTTTCAGTAGATAGAAAAAAAATAAATAGGTTGTAAGAAGAAAAAACTGGTACTTAATCTCAAAAATATAATTTAAAATTTTTGCAATTCCATTTAATGAAAAAAGAAAATGATAACCAGCTTTTCCTGGTAACATATTATTTAACATAAATGAGTAACTCTCCCAGTTAATAAACATATAAAAGAAAATCAAAAATAATAATGATAACAAAATTATTAAAATATTTTTTAAATTTCTTTTTTTATCTTCTAAAAAAACAGTGCCTAAAATTGCAACAGGGTAAAATTTTATAAGGGAAAAAATAATACCTAATATCCATGTAATGAAATAAACTCTATGATATGTTGTAAGCAATATTGTCAAATAAAATAGGGCATCTAATTGCATTCTTTCAAATAAAAGCATACTTGATGGGTTTAAAAATGATAAATATAGAATAATAAATTCAATTTTATTTTTTGGATTAATTGTGAAAGTTGATAGAAAAATTATTAATACAATTAAAATCCATGGTACATAATTTCTATAAATAGTGTCTAAAAATTCATTGTAGGGTAAACTTAAAAAAATATATCCATAATTAAATTGAGAAACAACCTTATCTCCACAATTTAAAGCTTCAAGAGTTAAAAGGTTTACTCCCAGATCATGACACCTAAGCCATTCAAGGGGAATTTTGAAATCTACAAATAAGTCTGTAGCAGCCCAAATAAAATTTTTTAAATAATCACTTTGTAATAAAAATAGAACTAATATTAATATTATTAATGAATGTAATATGGTTTTTAGTGTCATTTTAATATTTATATAATATAAAATATATTAATGAAGCTATGTCTTATAATCCCAACATTAAATGAAGAAAACAATATTCATAAAATATATAAAAAGATACTAAATACTAAAATCAAATTAGATATAGTTTTTGTTGATGATAACTCAACAGATAAATCAAGACTAATTATCAAAAAACTGAGTAACAAGAATAAAAACGTTAAATTTATTTTTAGAAATACCAAAAAAGGGATAGGCTCTGCTCATAAAGATGCGATTAAGTATGCTTATAAAAATAAGTATGATTTAATTATAACAATGGATGCTGATGGAACTCATGATCCTAAATATTTCAAATCAATGATTAAAAAGGCTCATGAATATGATTATGTAATAACAAGTAGGTTCAAGAAATTAAATCTAATTGAGGATTGGCCAATTGAGAGAAAAATAATTACATATACACGTCATTTTTTGATTAAATTATTTTTAGGTTTATCTTATGATGCTTCAGGTGCATATAGATGTTTTATGACTAACAAAATACCTTTAGAAATATTTTCTCAATCTAAAAATAATGATTATGCTTTTTTTTGGGAGATAACATATTTAATAAAGTTAGAGAAATATAGTATTTACGAACTACCTGTAAGATTAATTTATAGAAAACTTGGTAAATCTAAAATGCAATTCAAACATATTATCAATTCATTTTTCTACTTGTTAAAAATGTTTTTTCAAAGAAAAGTCTTAAAATAAATAGATGAGATCATCCGAAACTCATGAGGGTATTTTTTCTGTTTTAGAAAAGATCGTACGTGCTCATCCTGCAGTTTATATAATCTTTAGAAAATTGATAAAATTCACAAATATTTTTGAAAAAGATTTTGATGGATTAAAAATTTTAAATATTAATAAAGAAAAAATAAATATTATAGATGTTGGAGCAAGTGATGGTATTGCATCAAAATTTTTCAATAATAATCTAATCGTAGGAAAAATATATTGTTACGAACCCAATGAATATTTTTTAAAAATTTTAAAAAGAATGAATCAAAGAAACGTTATTATTAAACCGTACGCTATTGGGAATAGAAATATCCAAAAAAAAATATATTTTCCAAGATATAATTTTTTAAATAAAGATTATGACATAATTTCTTATGCTCATTATGACAAAAAATTGATGGATCATTTTTTATTAGATTTTAAATTTAGAAGCAATTTATCTATAGCAAGTAGTGTTCTAACTATTAAAAAGATTGGATTATTCAAAAAAAAAATAAATTTAATTAAAATTGATACCAATGGTTTTGAATTATCAATTATCAAAGGATTAATTAAAACTATAAAAAAAGATAAACCTGTTCTTCTTGTAGAAATGAACAAGGATGAAAAACGTATTGGCAGTATACTAAAAAGATTTAATTATGAGGGTTTTTTTTACTCGATAGGTCAAAAAAAATTTACAAAAAAAAAAAAATCCAATGCACTAAATAAATACTTTTTACAGAAAGAGCACATTAAAAAAGAATTAATAATTTAATGCAAAATATTAAACACATAAATATTATTTTATTTTGCACTTTTTTAATTTTCATTTTTAAATGGATTTTTTCATACTTTTTTTTTGAGGACGATATCTCATTAAAAATAATTTTTGATACTCCTGGTGATGGATATTTTTATTATGTTTACACGGAAGCACTTTTAAATTTAAATTTTAATGAGTCTTTTGATAGTTCCATTGAGGATTTAAGAAATATTCCAACTCCATTTTATGCTGTATTATTCCCTGCAATTTTATTTAAACTTTTTGGAAGTTATTCAATTTTATTTTTAGAATTTATATTTATTTTCCTTTTTCTTTTTGTAATCAGTAAAATTTTTAAAAAATTAAATTTTTCAAACTCTTCAAGTATTTTATTGGCAATATTTTTATTCTTTATTCCAACATTACTAAATATTTTTGAAGTTGATTCTTTGCCATATTTAGTTTCATTAACTGATATATACAGTTTAAGATTTCCAAGGCCTTTAATTGTAAATATTTTTTTTTATTTATTTATACTTTTCTTGTTTTCAATGGATAAAGAGAAATTATTTCTAAAAAAAAATATTTCCCTTTTAGCTTTGATTTTAATTTTTTCACTTTCATCTTTTTATTATTTTTTTGTAATTGAAATTTTAACATTTACAATTTTTGTATTTTACAAATTAAAATTATTTGAGATTTTTAATTATAAAAATTTTAAAAACTTCTTTTTTTTTATAATTATTTTTAGTTTTTTATCTGTACCCTTTATTTATTTTATTTTTACCTCAGATCCTAATTATATGGAAAGAATGTATGTTGTTGATTTAACGATAGAAAAAAAAATCATTTTGATTAATTATTTAATTTCTAAGTTATTTAGTTTTAAGGGTATTTTGTTAATTTCAACTATTACAATTTTAAATATATATGCAAATAAGTTTAAAGTTATTAATTATGAAAAAATAAACATATTATTCTTCTTATTTATTTCATCTTTGATTTCACCTTTTTTTTTCATTTTAATATCTAATAAAACTGGTCTTAATTATCATTTTACAAATTTAATAGTTATTTGTGCATTCTTATATTTATTAATTTTTTCATTATCGTTTTTGAAAAGTAAATCAGTGTTAAAATTTAGATTAGATTATTTAAATTACATTTGTATTTTTTTAATTGTATGTGTTTATAATTTTGATTTATACAAAAAATTTGGTCAAAAAAATCAAGATGAAGATTATATTTCTTATAGAGAAGGATTTAAAAATGTAACAAATTTGATTAAGGAAAATAAGAATATTAGTTTACTGACGTTTGACTCAAAGTTAATGGTGTGGGCAATTCTAAACGATATTGAGGAAATTAAACCTTTAAGTGGTCAACTTGTTCCAAAAACTCACTCAATGATTGAAGATGACTTAATTGATAGTTTCAAATTTTTAAAATTAGATTACGAAGATTTTTCAAAGTTTTTTGAAAATAGACTTTCGTCATGGCGAATTAATAACCAAAATACAAAATTATTTTTTTGGGGAAGATATTCTGCAAGTAAACTTCAAACTTACAAAAATTCTGAAGATTTTAGTCCCGAGGAGATGAGTATGATAAAAAGAACAAGCCCACTCATAGTCCAATCTATAGCAATTCCACTAAATGAAATTAACAGATTAAAAAGAAAATTTGAAACAAGTAAAATTGATGAAGAATTTAAACCAAATTTAATTTTTCTACATAGAAATGAATTTTTTGATAATATTTTTCCCGAGGATATTTCAAAGTGTGAAAAAATTTCTAATAAAAAAATTATTGTTTTTTCAAAATTAAATAATAATTCTAAATGTTAGAAATTGTTCTATTTATTGATTGAAAGCTGTTATTTACATTTTAAGGTAAAGAACTATAAACTAATATCTTATGAAAATTAATAAATGTAGAATATGCTCTTCCAAAAAATTTTCAAAACTTTTTAGTTTGGGAAAACAATCTTTTACTGGAAAATTTCCAAATTCTTTAAATCATAAAGTCGCGAAAGATTATATTAATTTAATATTATGCAATAAATGTAAACTTGTTCAACTAGACAGAAATTTTAATCCAAATTTTTTATATGGTAAAGATTATGGTTATAGGACAGGAATTAATTCAACTATGAGCAATCATGTAAAATTAGTTGCTAAGGAAGCTATAAAAATGTCAAAACCTAAACAAAAAGATTATATTTTAGATATAGCAAGTAATGATGGAACTTTATTAAATAATTATGGAAATAAATTTATTACTGTTGGTATTGATCCATTAGTGAATAAATATAAGAAATTTTATAAAAAAGTGAACTATAAGATTTCTAATTTTTTTTCTATCAAAAATTTAAGAAAATATAATTTAGATAAAAAATATAAAATTATTACAGCTCTTTCAATGTTTTATGATCTAAAAGATCCAAATTCTTTTATAAAAGATGTTAAAAAAATTTTACATGATGATGGAGTTTTTATTTTAGAACACGCTGATCTTTTATCAATATTGAAGTATTCGTTATTTGATACTATCTGTCACGAACACCTAGAATATTATTCTTCTAAGATAATTATCGAATTGATGAAAAAGAATAAACTTAGAGTGTTTGATATTAAAAATAGCAAGATAAATGGCGGAAGCACCAGATATTTTATTACACACGATAATTCAAAATATAATACAAAAGTTAAAAAAATTTCAAAAATTTTAAAGGAAGAGAAAAAATTTCGACTAGAAAAAAAAGAGACTTTTTTAAGATTTTTTAAGCAAATTAATCTTATAAAAAAGAAAATAATGTATCTTTTAAATAAGATTGTAAAAACTCAAAAGACAGTTCATGGCTACGGAGCGTCGACTAAAGGAAATGTTTTACTTCAATATTTTGGTATTAATAGGAAACATTTAAATTATATTGCTGAGCGAAATCCACTTAAATACAATAAATTCACTCCAGGTACATACATTCAGATAATATCAGAGAAAAAATCAAGACAGCTAAAACCTAATTATTATTTTGTTTTACCATGGCATTTTAAAAATGAAATCGTGCAAAGAGAAACCAAAATGAGAAATTCTGGTACAAAACTAATATTTCCTTTACCTAAACTAAAGATAATATCTTAGCTTCAACATTTCTAAAGAGATAAAAAAATTTTACTTATTCATCTTGTTCAATTATAAATAATAGCATAAACACTCATGAAATTCATTAATGCCCTCGTGGTGAAATTGGTAGACACAAAGGACTTAAAAGCCGAGGGATAGAAGTTAAAGTCAGTCCATAGTAGTCCAAGGTAGTCTAAAACATCCCATAAAATCATTTAACTTTAATTTAACTTTCAATTTAGATTAGAAAATAAGTGTTAATTAATTTGTAAAAACCAGCACAAAACCAGCACATTTTTTGATAGACTTAAATCATTAATTATGAGAATAATTAATTATGAATTTAAAAAAATTTCTTGTTTTCACATTTATAATTTTATCAACTCAAATTAAAGCTTATTCAGCTGAAACATACATGTATGGTGGGGCTAAAATATTTAATTATGGAATTGAAACAAGTGATCTTCAAGAAATTAATACATCATTAGTTGCTCTAGGTTTTAGTTCATCTACGAGTTCCACTGACAATACAGGTGTAGGATTTGATATTGGTTTTGGTGCTCAAATTGCTCCAAATTTTTCTATTGAAGGTGGTTATGTAAATTATGGAACTTTAACAATAAACACCAAATTAACAGGACCAACTGAAAGTGTAACAACAGATATAACGGGCGATGGTGTAACTGGTGCGGTAAAATTTAGTCAAGAAGGCTTTTATGTTAAAGGTGGTATGCACAGTTGGGATTTTTCATCAACAGTTAAAGCTAGTTTAGGTAGCTCAAAAGATGCGCTAGGTTCGGGTACAGACCCATTTTTTGGTATTGGTCTTGGATCTGAGCAGATGGAATTTGGCTATGAATATTATAAAATAGAAGATGGTGATATTTCTGCACTAACTCTAAGATACGCAATTCAATTTTAAATTATTTTTTAATTAGATAACTATTCCTTAAAAATATACGCAGGATTTCATAGGATAACCAGTACAAGACCAGCACATAGAAATATAAGATTGAATAAATTTTACTTATTCCACTTGTTCAATTATAAATATTAGCATAAACACTCATGAAATTCATTAATGCCCTCGTGGTGAAATTGGTAGACACAAAGGACTTAAAATCCTTGCCGCTTGCGGAGTGCCAGTTCGAGTCTGGCCGAGGGCACCATTAAATGAAGAATATACAAATTATTTCTGATAAAAATTTAAAATCACAAAAAATAAAGAATTCTGTAGTTAAAATATTAACCAAGTCTAAAAATCTAAAATCTAATATTACGATAGTTATAGGTGGTGACGGATTTATGCTTAAGACATTAAAAAAAAATAAAAAATCAAAAAAATTCTTTTATGGAATAAATTCTGGAAATTATGGTTTTTTGATGAATAAATTTTCTTCAAAAACAATAATTAAAAATTTATACAAATCCAATGTTATTTCTATTTCTCCCTTAGAAATGACTGTTAAAAATAACAAAAATCAAATTAGAAAATATTTGGCAATTAATGAAGTTTCAATCTTAAGACAGAGCAGGCAAGCAGCCTCACTGTCAATAAATCATGGTTCTAAACAAGTCATAAAAAGACTAGTCTCTGATGGTGTCCTTGTTTCAACACCAGCTGGAAGCACTGCTTATAATTTGTCAGTACATGGGCCAATACTAAGTTTAAACTCAAAAAAGTTATCTATTTCTCCAATAAGTCCATTTAGACCTAGAAGGTGGAAAGGAAAAATAGTAAGTCATAAATCAAAAATTATTATTAAAAATTTAAATCCCAAAAAAAGACCAATAAGTGCTGTTGCTGACAATATAGAAGTTAGAAATGCTAAAAATGTTATAGTTAAAACTAACCACAGTATAAAATTTAATCTAATGTATAATAAAAATAAAAGTCTTCAAAAAAAAATTAAAATTGAACAATTAAGAAGAGAAACTTTTTAAAAATCTATTTGATGCTTAAGCAACTTAAATTTAAAGAGAATTTTTTATATTTTTTTTTTATTTTAATTGGATTTCTTACAATTTTATATCAAATTAATTTTGAGGATTTTTGGTTAGATGAGATGTTATCATTTTGGATTTCTGATCCAGAATTATCATGGGATGAAACATTTCAGAGACATAAAAACTATGACTATCATAATCCAGTACTTTTTAATTTAATTTTGAAATATTTTTTAAATATTTTCGGTTATAATCCTGAAATTGCAAGATATTTACCTTTATTATTTGGATCTTTATTTTTAATAATTATTGGCCCCATTACATATCAGGTTAAAAAAGATAATACATTTTTATTAACAACCTTTCTTGCTTGTATAAGTATTTATATAATAAAATATTCACAAGAAGTTAGACCATATTCACTATTGTTAATAACTAGTGCCTTAAATATCTATTTTTTTTTTAAAGTATTAAGTAAAAACAAAAATAATAAAAAGAATACATTTTTTTTTATTATTTTTTCAGTAACTAACTATTCTGTAAATCCATTTTCTTTAATTATTTTTTTTGCGCAGATTTTTTTTATTTGTTATAAATACTTTTTTTCAAAAGATAAGTACATTCCATTTTATATTTCTGCCCCATTTATTTGTGTTTTTTATTTATTATTAAATCATAATTATATTTTGTTTCAGATTTCTTTTGAAAACTACATGCTCTCATCAGATATAACTAATATTATAGATGGATTATATTTTCCAAGATTTTTTGGATCCAAAATTATGGGATATTTCTATCTACTATTATTATTATTTTTAGTTATTAAAAATAGGAAAAAAATATTTTTAGAAAACAATAACTATCTATTCTTATTAATTTTAATACTTTTTTCCTATTTAATACCCCTAATTTATGGAATTTTGAAAACCCCAGTTTTACATGATCGATATATTATTTTTATTTTAATACCAATATTGATATTGATATCTTGTTTGCTCACCGAGTTAAAAAATCTCAACTTAAGAAGAACATTAATTTCATTGTTAATTTTATTGACAGTAGGAAATCATTTAATAGAAATTTTTGAAAGACCAAAAACTAAACCAGAGTTTAATTTTGTTTTTAACGAAATAAAAAAAAAAAATAATAATATTGTTTTATATAATCCAAGAGGAACCTCGATTTTCATAATGAATTATTTGTCAAATATTCAACCAGATATTCAAAAAGAATTAAATTTCTATCATTTTAATAATTTAGAAGATAATATTAATAGTTTTTGGTTTTTATGTTACATGCCAGAGGTATATTTTGATTGCAAAACAAAGATAAAAAATAATTTTAAAATAATTGATAGAATAAAAACCAGACTCATTCATTCAAATTTATATGAAAGATAATTATTATGGTGCCCCCGCACGGATTCGAACCGCGGACCTATTGATTACAAATCAATTGCTCTACCAGCTGAGCTACAAGGGCATGCGCAATAATTATTAATAATTTTTTAATTAATCAACTCTTTTTTTTAAATAACTTAAGTGATGAAATACAATGGCAGCACTATTTGAGATATTTAAGCTTTCAACTTTACTATCAATGTCAATCCTTACTAAAAAATCAGCATATTTGGATGTATGTTGATGCATACCAAATCCCTCAGAACCGAATAAAAGAATATTGTTTCCTTTCCAATCTATTGTTGTGAAATCTTTATCACTTTTTCCATCAAAACCATATACCCAAAAATTTTTTTCCTTAAGGTTTTTTAAAGTAGAATTAATGTTAGATACCTCAAAAATATTCATATATTCAATTGCTCCACTTGAAGCTTTAAACATTAGTTTACTTTCATTTGGATAAAGTCTATCCTTAATAATAATTCCATCGATATTAAAAGATGCTGCACTTCTTATTAAAGCACCAATATTTCTAGGATCAGTCACTCCATCTAAACAAACTAAAGTGATATTATCTTTTTTTTTTATAAATTCTTTAAGAATTGGTTTTTCCAAGTGTTCTATCTCAGCAACATATCCTTGATGTAACAAATTCTCTTTAGTACTATATTTGTCTAGTTCTTTTTTAGTTTTAAAATAAACCTTAACTTCATTTAGAAGGTTTTTGTTTGGGCTTTTTCTATGTATATTTTTTTTACTTTCCTCTGTTAAAAAAACTCTCAGCACCTTTCTTTTTGGATTTTTGAGAGCCTCAATAACAGCGTGTTGGCCAACAATGAAAAATGATGATTTATTCATAAATAATCCTATGTTTTACACGTTTTTTTGAATATTTTCCTATTAAATCACGTGTTGCATTTGGATAAATAAAATATATAAAACGCATGTTGTTTGAAGCTTTATTGAACAAGGGGACACTTCCCCTAAGGGAGGGGTTCCAGAGCGGTCAAATGGGGCGGGCTGTAAACCCGTTGACTTCGGTCTTCGAAAGTTCGAATCTTTCCCCCTCCACCATTCAATATATTTTAAACAATACTGGAGTGTTACTCTTGGGGTTGTGCGGGTGTAGTTCAATGGTAGAACGCTAGCCTTCCAAGCTGGATGTAAGGGTTCGATTCCCTTTACCCGCTCCAAGAAAATAAAATTAAATTTGAAAAGTGAGGAAAAAAAGTAATGTCGAAAGAAAAATTTGTAAGAAATAAACCACATTGTAACATTGGTACAATTGGTCATGTCGATCATGGTAAAACAACTTTAACCGCTGCTATAACGAAAGTTTTATCTGAAACTGGTGGTGCACAAGCTATTGCATATGATCAAATTGATAAAGCTCCAGAAGAAAAGGAGAGAGGTATCACTATATCTACTGCTCACGTAGAATATGAAACCGAAAAAAGACATTATGCTCACGTAGACTGCCCAGGTCATGCTGACTATGTTAAAAATATGATTACGGGTGCAGCACAGATGGATGGTGCTATCTTAGTAGTAAATGCTGCTGACGGACCTATGCCTCAAACGAGAGAGCATATTCTTTTGGCAAGACAAGTTGGTGTCCCTGCAATTTGTGTTTACCTAAATAAAGTAGATCAAGTTGATGATAAAGAAATGATAGACCTTGTTGAAGAGGAAATAAGAGAGTTATTAACATCATATAAATTCCCAGGTGATAAAACTCCAATAGCAAAAGGCTCTGCACTTGCTGCTGTTGAGGGAAGAGATGAGGAAATAGGAAAGAAATCAATTTTGGAATTAATGAAAAATGTTGATGAGTTTATTCCTCAACCTGATAGACCAAAAGATAAGGATTTCTTAATGCCTGTAGAAGATGTATTTTCTATCTCTGGAAGAGGTACGGTTGCAACAGGAAGAGTAGAATCTGGTGTATTAAAAACTGGTGATGAACTGGAAATAGTTGGTATCAGGGAAACAAAAAAATCAGTTTGTACTGGTGTAGAAATGTTTAGAAAGCTTTTGGATTCAGGTGAAGCAGGTGATAACGTTGGTGTTCTTTTAAGAGGAGTAGAAAGAACTGACATCGAGAGAGGTCAAGTTCTTTGTAAGCCAGGTTCAGTTACACCTCACACAAAGTTTGAAGCACAAGCTTATGTGTTAAAAAAAGAAGAGGGTGGCAGACATACTCCTTTCTTTACTAAATATAGACCACAATTTTATTTTAGAACTACAGATGTAACGGGTGAAGTTGAATTACCAGCAGGTACTGAAATGGTTATGCCAGGTGATGATGCTAAATTTACAGTTAAATTAATTACTCCTATTGCAATGTCAGAAAAACTAAACTTTGCTATTAGAGAGGGTGGTAGAACTGTAGGCGCTGGAGTTGTAACTAAAATTATAGAGTAAACTCTATATAGGAGTGTAGCTCAATTGGTAGAGCGCCGGTCTCCAAAACCGGAGGCTGAGGGTTCGAGTCCCTCCGCTCCTGCCAATTAACTAAACTGAATTATATTATGAAAAACCCAATTAAATTTATTCAAGAGGTAAAACAAGAAGCTTTTAAAGTTACTTGGCCAACTGGCAAAGAAACTGTACAAGGTGCCTTGATGGTTTTTGCTATGGCAGTGGTGATGTCATTATTTTTCCTTTTGCTTGATCAAGTTTTAAAGTTTTTCTTGGAGCTTTTACTTAAAGTGAGTTTATAATGAAAAACTGGTACATAGTTCAATCTCACTCAAGTTTTGAAAATAAAGTTGCTGGTTTAATAAAGGAAGAGGCAGAGAAAGCAAAGATTTCTGATAAATTTGATGAAATAATTGTCCCAACTCATGATGTTACTGAGGTTAAAAGGGGCAAAAGAGTTCAAAGAAAAAAAAAGTACTTTCCAGGTTATGTTTTAATTAAGAGTGAAATGGACAACAGCATTTATCATATGATCAAGAATATAAAGAGAGTAAGCGGTTTTTTAGGAACAAAGGGTATACCTGTCCCAGTATCAGACAAAGAAATAGAGAAGATATTGGGTCAAATAAAAGATGGTGTGGCTCAGCCAAAATCTGGTATAGAGTACAGCGTTGGAGAAAAAGTTCAGGTAGTAGATGGACCATTTGCTTCATTTAGTGGAATGGTTGAGGAAATTGATGAGGAAAAATCAAGATTAAAAGTTTCTGTTTCTATATTTGGAAGACCGACACCAGTTGAATTGGAATATAATCAAGTGGAGAAAATAAGTTAATGGCAGCAAAAAAAGAAATTAGTGGATTTATAAAGTTACAAATTAAAGGTGGCCAAGCTAATCCAGCACCACCAGTTGGTCCTGCTTTAGGTCAGCGAGGCGTTAACATAATGGAATTTTGTAAAGCATTTAATGATAAAACAAAATCCTTAGCAGGAAAACCTGTTCCAGTAGAAATTACTGTTTACAAGGATAAAAAATTTGATTTTAAAATTAAATCACCTCCAGCTTCATTCTTCATCAGAGAAGCTGCAAAGCTAAAAAGTGGTTCACAAGAACCAGGAAGAAATATAGTTGCCTCAATTACAAAAAAACAAGCAGAAGAAATTGCTAAACAAAAAATGAACGATTTAAATGCGATAGATCTAGAACAGGCAGTAAAAATTATCGCTGGTTCAGCAAGATCTATGGGTATTGAGGTAAAAGATTAATGACATCAAAAAGATTTAAAAAACTTCCAGAAAAAACATCAGAATTATCTGCAGAGGGTATTGAAAAATTAATCCAAGTAGTTAAAAAAAATTGTACTACAAAATTTGATGAGTCAATTGATTTAAGTTTACAAATTAATAATAAACAAAAAAAAAATGAAATTAATATTCGAACAGTTGTAAATCTTCCAGGCGGTTCAGGTAAAAAGGTAAAAGTTGCGGTTGTTTGTGAGGAGGCAAAATCCGCAGATGCAAAATCCGCAGGTGCAGATATTGTTGGAAGTGATGATTTCATCGAAAAAATTAAAAATGGAGAAATTAATTTCGAAAAATTAATTTGTACACCTTCAATGATGATTAAATTATCTAAATTAGGTAAAGTGCTTGGTCCAAAGGGTTTGATGCCTAATCCAAAACTAGGTTCTGTTACTGAGGATTTAAAAACTGCAATAAGAGACGCAAAATCTGGACAAGCAGAAATAAGAAACGATAAAGATGGAAATATTGGTGTAAGTATAGGTAAAAAATCTTTTGCTGATGATAAATTAATTAAGAATTATAATGCTATCATTGAAACTCTTGAAAAAGAAAAATCTAACAATACAGTGAAAGGTGAATTAGTTAAGTCAGCCTTTATAACCTCAACTATGGGTGTCTCTTATAAATTGAAATTAGGAAAAAGTATTTAAATTTTTATGATGAACAAAGAACAAAAAAAAAATTATATATCTGAAATGACTGCACAATTTGAAAATAGTAAAGCAGTTATGGTAACTCATTATCAAGGTTTAACAATGCCCCAACTTGATGAATTAAGATCAAAGATGAGAGAACACGGAATAGTTTTTAAAATTACTAAAAATAGAATTACAAAATTAGCTTTAGAAAAAACTAAATGTAAGGATTTATCAAAATTATTTACAGGACCTACAGCAGTAGCATTTGGAGAGGATGCAATTATGTCTGCAAGAATTTTATCGAAATTTGCTAAGGATAATGAGAATCTAAAATTAATTGGTGGAATCATGGATAATGAGGTTTTAGATCAAGCTGGAGTATTAAATGTAGCAAGTTTACCAACTTTAGATGAAGCAAGAGCAAATATTGTTGGTATTTTGAGTGCTTCTGCATCAAAATTAGTCAGTATTTTGCTTGCACGATCGGAAAAAATGAGTAGTTTACCCCCAGAAAATTCTGAAACACAACCTAAAGAGTAAATAATGCCTGACCTAAATAAAATTATAGAAGATTTATCAAGTTTGACTGTTGCTGAAGCAGCAGATCTCTCAAAACAATTAGAAGAAAAATGGGGCGTTACCCCAATGGCAGCAGCAGCACCAGCAGCAGCAGGCGCAGCGGCAGCAGCAGAAGATAAGGATGACTTTACGATCATGTTAGTTTCTGCAGGAGATAAAAAAATTAACGTTATTAAAGAAGTAAGAGCAGCAACTTCACTAGGCCTAAAAGAGGCTAAAGATTTAGTTGAAGGTGCACCTAAAGAAGTAAAAACTGGTGTTCCTAAAAAAGAAGCTGAAGAAATTAAGACTAAGTTAGAAGCTGCAGGCGCTAAAGTAGAACTTAAATAAATTAAAAAGGATTTTTTTAGCTCTGATTAATTTTATTAATCAGTGTTAAACATTGATGCAAATATCTTTTACTGAAAAAAAGAATATTAGAAAAAGTTTTGGTAAACTTAAAGAGAGTTTATCAATACCGAACTTAATAGAAGTCCAAAAAAATTCCTATAAAGAATTAACAGATTTTAATGCTGAAAATTTAGAATTAACAAAAGGTTTCGATAGAGTTTTCAAAAGTATTTTTCCAATAGAAGACCTCAATGATAAGGCAACATTGGAATATGTTTCTTATAGATTAGAAAAACCAAAGTTTGACGTAGAAGAATGTATCGCTAGAGGTTTGACTTACTCATCTGCTTTAAAATGTACACTTAGATTAGTTGTTTATGAAATAGATCAAGAGAATAATACTAAAGATATTTTATCTGCAAAAGAACAAGAAGTTTACATGGGGGAAGTTCCAATGATGACTAACAGTGGAACTTTTATAACTAATGGTGTGCAAAGAGTTGTTGTAAACCAAATGCATAGAAGTCCAGGTGTATTTTTTGATCATGATAAAGGCAAAACCCATGCAAGCGGTAAATTATTATTTAATTGTCGTGTAATTCCAAACAGAGGTTCATGGTTAGATTTTGAATATGATGTAAAAGACTTTTTATATTTTAAAATTGATAGGAAAAAAAAGATTCTTGCTTCATCTTTATTACTTGCTCTAGGTTTTACTAAATCAGATATCGCTAACGAGTTTTATGAAAATGAAAAGTTTATTTATGACACTAATTCACAAAAATGGAAAACAAAATTTAATCCAGAAAATTATAAAGCTAAAAATTTTTCAGAAGAAGTTATCGATGCTAACACTGGAAAAGTTGTTATAAAATTAGGTGATAAAATAAATTATTTAAATGCAAAAAAATTATCTAATGATGGTTTAAAAAATATTTTGGTATCAAAAGAGTCCTTGTATGGAAAATTTTTACATAAGGATATTAAGATAAATGAAGAAGAGGGTGGTACTTTCAAAATTGGAACTGAGTTAAACGAAACCATAATTCAACAAATATTAGATGCAAAAATTCATACTCTCGATATTTCAGTTACTAACTCAATCAACAAGGGAGGTTATTTATTAACTACAATATTTAACGATAAAAATAATACCAAGGATGAGGCAATAACCGAAATTTATAAAATGCTAAGACCAGGTGAACCACCGACAATCGAAATAGCAACTCAAATATTTAATAATCTGTTCTTTAGCTCTGATAGATATGATCTATCTGATGTTGGTAGAGTGAAAATGAATTCTAGATTGAACTTAGAGTGTTCTGATAAAATTACAATTTTGAGAAATGATGACATCATCGCAATAATTCACAAGATGCTTGATCTTAGAGATGGAAAGGACGAAGTAGATGATATTGACCATCTAGGAAATAGACGAGTACGATCTGTAGGAGAGCTTGTTGAAAATCAAGCCAGAATTGGTGTTTATCGAATGGAAAGAGCAATTAAAGAAAAAATGACAACTCTTGATATCGAGTCCGCAATGCCACAAGATTTAATTAATGCTAAACCACTAACAGTTTCATTAAAAGATTTTTTTGCAAGTTCACAACTATCTCAGTTTATGGATCAAACAAATCCTTTATCTGAAATAACTCATAAAAGAAGAGTATCAGCATTAGGACCTGGTGGTTTAACTCGTGAAAGAGCAGGCTTTGAGGTACGTGACGTTCATCCTACTCATTATGGAAGGATATGTCCTATTGAAACTCCTGAGGGACCAAACATTGGTTTGATTAATAGTTTATCAACATATGCTAAAATTAACAAATATGGATTTATTGAAAGTCCATATAAAAGAGTTAAAGATGGAGTAGTTCAAGATAAAGTTGAATATCTATCTGCGATGGAGGAGACTAAATATACAATCGCACAAGCAAACACAAAACTTGATAAAAACAATAAAATTGTTGAGGAACTTGTATCTTGTAGACAAAATTTAAATTTTTTATTATCGAAACCTGAAACTATTGACTATATTGATGTATCTCCAAAACAACTCGTATCAGTAGCAGCTTCTCTTATTCCTTTTTTAGAAAATGATGATGCTAACAGAGCTTTAATGGGATCAAACATGATGAGACAAGCAGTTCCGTTGTTAAAACCAGAGGCTCCATTAGTAGGAACAGGTATTGAGAGCGATGTTGCACTAGACTCAGGTGTAACAATTGTAGCAAAGAGAGATGGAATAGTTGATAAAATTGATGGAAAAAGAATTGTTGTTAAAGTTACTGAGGAAACAGATTTTACTAAATCTAGTGTTGATATATATAATCTTCAAAAGTTTAAAAGATCAAATCAAAATACTTGTATTAATCAAAGACCGTTAGTTAGAGTAGGGGATAAAGTTAAAACTGGTGATATAATTGCTGATGGCCCATCAACTAGATTAGGAGAATTAGCTTTAGGAAAAAATGTTACTGTCGCATTTATGCCTTGGCAAGGATACAATTTTGAAGACTCAATTTTGATTTCAGAAAGATGTGTAACAGATGATGTATTCACATCAGTTCACATTGTTGAATATGAAATAATGGCAAGAGATACTAAACTAGGTGAGGAAGAAATTACCAGAGATATTCCGAATGTTAATGAGGAGGCTTTAAAAAATCTTGATGAGTCTGGTATCGTTTACATTGGCGCTGAAGTGAATGCTGGTGATATTTTAGTTGGTAAAGTTACACCAAAAGGTGACTCAGCTTCAGGACCTGAGGAAAAATTACTTAGATCAATATTTGGTGAGAAAGCAATAGATGTAACTGATACATCTTTAAGAATGTCCAGAGGAAGCAGTGGAACAGTAGTTGATGTAAAAGTTTTCAATAGACATGGTATTGAAAAAGATGAAAGATCTATAACAATTGAAAGAGCTGAAATTGAACAAGTTCAACAAGATAGAATTGTTGAGGAGGAAATATTGGAAAGAAGTATAAAGCAAAGAGCATCTCAAATTTTATCAGGCTCATCTTTGACAAAAAAAATAAAAAATATTGATGTTGGTGCTAAACTTGATTTTGAAACTATCAATAGTTTATCAATTACTGATGTTTTTAAAATTACTGATGGAAATTCAAAGAATGATGCTGCAATTGCCCAATTAAAAGACCAATACAATAAAGCGGAACAGGATATTATTGAAAGATTCGAGGATAAAGTTTTAAAAATTAGAAGTGGTGATGATCTTTTACCAAGTGTAATGAAAATGGTTAAAGTTTTTGTTGCAATTAAAAGAAGACTAAGACCAGGAGATAAAATGTCTGGTAGACATGGAAACAAAGGGGTAGTTAGTAAAATTGTTCCTGTTGAGGACATGCCTTACAGAGAAGATGGAAGACCAGTTGATATAGTTTTAAATCCTCTAGGAGTTCCTAGCCGTATGAATGTAGGTCAGATCTTAGAAACACACTTAGGATGGGCATGTAAAGAATTTGGTGAGCAAGTAAAAAATTTAATTAATGAAAACCAAAAAAAGGTCGAAAAAACTGAAAAGATATCAAGCTTTCTTAAATCTGTTTATGGTGAAGAAATCTATAATCAGAAAGTTGACAAGTTAAACAAAACAGAGTTTGAAGATTTATGTGAAAACCTAAGGAATGGAATTGCAATATCAACACCAGTGTTTGATGGTGCAAAAGAAAGAGATGTAACAGAAATGTTAGAATTAGCTAAATTACCGGGCTCAGGACAAACTTATTTATGGGATGGAAGAACGGGGGAAAAATTTGATAGACCAGTAACAGTTGGAATTATTTATATGCTTAAGCTACATCACTTAGTAGAGGATAAAATTCATGCAAGATCTACTGGACCTTACAGCTTAGTTACGCAACAACCACTAGGAGGAAAAGCACAATTAGGTGGTCAAAGATTTGGTGAAATGGAAGTTTGGGCTTTAGAGGCATATGGAGCGTCATATACTTTACAAGAAATATTAACCGTGAAATCAGACGATGTAGCAGGAAGAGTTAAAGTATATGAAACAATTGTTAAAGGTGAAGAAAACTTTGAGTCTGGTATACCTGAATCTTTCAATGTATTGGTCAAAGAAATAAAATCTTTAGCATTAAATGTGGAATTGAATTAATTATGAAAAAAGAAATAACAGATTTGTTCAAAAATTCAGAAATAGCAGAGGCTCAAAATTTTAATAGCATAAAAATTTCTTTAGCAAGTCCGGAGAAAATAAAATCTTGGACATATGGTGAAATTAAAAAACCCGAGACAATCAATTATAGAACTTTTAGACCAGAAAAAGATGGATTATTCTGTGCAAGAATATTTGGTCCAATCAAGGATTATGAATGTCTCTGTGGAAAATATAAGAGAATGAAATTCAGAGGTATAATTTGTGAAAAATGTGGAGTTGAAGTAACAAAATCAAATGTTCGAAGAGAAAGAATGGGTCACATTAATCTTGCCACTCCAGTAGCACATATTTGGTTTTTAAAGTCATTACCTAGCAGAATAGCCTTAGCAGTTGATATGAAATTGAAGGAAATCGAAAGAGTTCTTTACTTCGAAAATTTCATTGTAATTGAACCTGGTTTAACTGGGTTGAAAAAAAATCAGCTGTTGAATGAGGAAGAATTAGCAAAATATCAAGATGAGTTTGGTGAGGAAGCTTTTTCTGCTGGAATAGGAGCTGAGGCAGTTTTAGAAATGTTAAAGAACCTTGATTTAGAATTAGAAAAAAAAAATTTAGTTAGTTACATTAAAGAGACAAAATCAAAAGTTAATGAGGAAAGAGCTATTAAAAGGTTAAAACTAATAGAGTCCTTTATTGATACAGGTCAAAAACCAGAGTGGATGATCATGACAGTTGTTCCTGTAATTCCACCTGAGCTAAGACCTTTAGTTCCTTTGGATGGTGGTAGATTCGCTACCTCAGATCTAAATGATTTATACAGAAGAGTTATCAACAGAAATAATCGTTTAAAAAGATTAATGGATCTAAAAGCTCCTGACATTATTGTAAGAAATGAAAAAAGAATGTTACAAGAGTCGGTTGATGCATTATTTGATAATGGTCGAAGAGGAAGAGTAATAACTGGAACTGGTAAAAGACCATTAAAATCCTTAGCAGAAATGTTAAAAGGTAAACAAGGAAGATTTAGACAAAATCTTTTAGGTAAGCGTGTAGATTATTCTGGAAGATCTGTGATTGTTGTCGGACCTGACTTAAAATTACATGAATGTGGATTACCAAAAAAAATGGCATTAGAATTATTTAAACCATTTTTATATGCGAGATTAAATAAATTAGGATTGGCTTCAACAATCAAACAAGCAAAAAAACTTGTTGAAAAGGAGACTAATGCTGTGTGGGATGCTTTGGAATTAATTGTGAGAGAACATCCAGTTTTATTGAATAGAGCACCAACACTTCATAGATTAGGTGTTCAAGCTTTTGAACCAAAATTGATTGAAGGAGATGCTATTGAGTTACACCCTCTTACATGTGCAGCATTTAATGCTGATTTTGATGGGGATCAAATGGCAGTGCACGTTCCTTTAAGCTTAGAAGCTCAACTAGAAGCAAGAATATTAATGTTATCAACGAATAATATTTTATCACCATCAAACGGTAAACCAATTATTGTTCCAAGTCAGGATATGATTTTAGGAATTTATTATTTATCTCAAGAACCGTTAACTGATAAACCAACAGGATATTTTCTAAACGCAGATCAAATAGAATTCGCTTTGTCTTCAGGACAACTAAAAGTTCATAATACAATTATATCAAGATTTGAAACTGTTGATGAAAAAGGAAACAAGAAGTTTGAAAAATATACATCCACAGCAGGAAGATTTTTACTAGCAAATTTATTACCAAAAAATAAAGATATTAAATTTTCATTGGTTGATAGATTATTACCAAAAAAAGTTGTTTCTGAAGTAATTGATATTGTCTTTAGATTTTGTGGTCAAAAAACAACTGTTATTTTCTGTGACAAACTAAAGGATTTAGGTTTCAAACATGCGTTTAAAGCTGGAATTTCTTTTGGTAAAGATGACTTAGTCATACCAGAAAGTAAAACTCAATTAATAGATGATACAAAAAAATTGATCTCAGATTATGAAACTCAATATGCTGAGGGACTTATCACTAGAGGTGAAAAATATAATAAAGTAGTTGATGCTTGGTCAAAATGTACTGATCGTGTAGCAGGTGAAATGATGAAAGGTATTTCTGCAACTGAAAAAACATCGGAGGGCTTGAAAATTAACTCAGTATTTATGATGGCTGACAGTGGTGCTAGAGGCTCAGCTGCTCAAATGAAACAATTGGCTGGTATGAGAGGCTTAATTGCAAAACCTTCTGGTGAAATTATTGAAAGTCCAATAACATCAAATTTTAAAGAAGGATTAACTGCTTTAGAATATTTTAATTCTACTCACGGAGCAAGAAAAGGTTTAGCTGATACAGCATTAAAAACTGCAAGTTCAGGATATTTAACTAGAAGATTATGTGACGTGGCACAAGATTTGACAATTACCAAAAAGAATTGTGATAATCCAGGATTTATAGAACTCTCTGAAATTTTAGAAGGTGGAAATGTTGTTGTCAGTTTATCAGAGAGATCTTTAGGTAGAGTTACAGCTTCAGATGTAAAACATCCTTTGACAGGAGAAATTATTCTAAAAAAATCTACCATGATAGATGAAGCTGGGTGTGATAAAATTGACTCTGCTGGAATAAAATCACTTAAAGTTTATTCAGTGATGACTTGTAGTTCAAAAGAAGGAGTTTGTGCTACTTGTTATGGAAGAGATTTGTCTAGAGGTAAAATGGTTCATGTCGGAGAGGCTATTGGTATGATTTCAGCTCAATCAATCGGAGAGCCTGGTACTCAGCTTACAATGAGAACTTTCCACGTTGGTGGAACAGCTTCAGTAAAACAAGATTCACAAATAGTAACTAAAAGTGAGGGAACTTTAAAGATCTTAAACTCAAATATTTTAGAGGATTCTAAAAAGAATTTGATTGTAATGGGACGTAATACTCAGCTTTCTATTGAAGATGACAATGGTGTACAAATTGCAGTTTATAAAGTTGCTTATGGATCAAAACTTTTTTTTAAAAATGGTGATAAAGTAAAAGCAAATACTAAAATTTGTGAATGGGATCCTTACACTACACCTGTTATTGCTGAGAAGAGTGGTATTTCAAGTTATGTTGATTTGATCGATGGAGTTTCAATTCAAGAAACTACTGATGATGCTACAGGTATATCATCTAAGTCTGTAATAGATTGGAGAGCTCAATCAAAAAGTACTGATTTAAAACCAAGAATTACTCTTAGAGATGAAAAAGGTAATGTAATTAAAAAAGCAGATGATAATGAAGCAAGATATTATCTTGTTCCAGACTCAATTCTATCAGTTAAAGATGGACAAAAAGTTTCAGCAGGTGATGTAATTGCTAGGCTTCCAAAAGAAACAACAAAAACAAAAGACATTACTGGAGGACTACCAAGAGTTGCTGAATTATTTGAGGCAAGAAAGGCAAAAGATAGTGCAATAATTGCTGAAAATGATGGACAAGTTATCTTTGGAAAAGAGGTTAGAGGTAAACAAAGAATTTCAATTGTTCCTGAAGACGGAAGCGAACCATCAAATTATTTAATTCCCAAAGGAAAGCATATCAACTTTAACCAAGGTGAAAAAATTAAAAAAGGAGAATATCTGCTTGATGGTCAACCTTTACCACATGATATCTTAAGGATAATGGGTATAAAAGATTTGACTGAATATTTTGTTAATCAGGTTCAGGAAGTTTACAGACTACAAGGTGTTATCATAAATGATAAACATATCGAAACTATTTTAAGACAAATGTTGAAGAAAGTAGAAGTGAAATCATCAGGTGACTCATCTTATTTACCGGGTGAAATAGTTGACAGAATAAAATTTGAAAATATGAATGAAAAACTCAAATCAGAAAATAAAACCCCTGCTTTAGGTGAAAGAGTTTTAATGGGTATTACAAAAGCTTCTTTACAGACAGAGTCATTTATCTCCGCTGCTTCATTCCAAGAAACTACAAGAGTTTTAACTGATGCTGCAATTAAAGGTAAAATTGACCCGTTAAATGGATTAAAAGAGAATGTTATCGTTGGTAGGTTGGTACCTGCTGGAACTGGAAATATCAAAAATAGATGGAATAAAAAAGCGCTTGAAGATGATAACAAATTCTTATCTGAGCAGGAAAAGATTGAAGCCTCAGAAACCCAAGCAAATCAATAGAAAAAACAGACTAAAATCACAGGTTTTGTTTGACAAAATTCAATTTATAAGTATTTTGGCGATGTTTTTGGTTGGAATGTAGTACTAACTGAATGTACTAAACGCTGCCATAATTGATCTGTCAGTTATTTCATCAAAAATATAATTAATATAGAATTTATGCCAACAATTAATCAGTTGTTAAAAAAGAAGAGAGTTAAACAAGTTAAGAGGAATAAAGTTCCCGCTCTACAGAAACAACCTTTAAAAAGAGGTGTTTGTGTCAAAGTTTATACGACTACCCCAAAGAAACCTAACTCTGCACTCAGAAAAGTTGCTAGAGTAAGACTGTCAAATGGTTTTGAAGTTACAGCATATATACCAGGTGAAGGCCATAATTTACAAGAACACTCAGTTGTTTTAATCAGAGGTGGACGAGTTAAGGATTTGCCTGGAGTA